>CANRIW010000004.1 GCA_947630785.1 uncultured Oscillospiraceae bacterium
ACGACGCCGCAGGGCGTCTTTTTTTCTGTAAGTTCGGACGAGGGGGTAAATGGGAAAGGAGTTTGTCAACAGGTCCAAAGTGTCCCAAAGAAAGAGTGAAAAGACGCCGGACACGGCAGTAAGCCGAATCCGACGCCTTTTCTTTCGTTGACCGTTCCCGACTGACAGATGCTATAATTCAGTAGATTTCAATTACTGTCTTATGAGCACCCGCATAAACCGGGGTCTCCTTTTGCGCCCGACGGGCGCGTATGGCGCAAGCAAGCCTGTAAGCCGGGTTCTGTCCTTTAAGACAGCCATCTATCTCGACGTACCGTTGCCGGCACGCTCAAGCCGCCTCCCCGGGACGGCCGGGCCGGCCTTGTGTCCCTCCACGGCGTTGCTCCGGATAGAGTTTACAGCGATGGGCGCTTCCACGCCATCGGGTGAGCTCTTACCTCGCCTTTCCACCTTTCCCGGCGCATACCGGTCCCGAAGGGCCGGCTGTTCGCCGGTAGTCTATTTCTGTTGCACTTTTCCTGGGGTCGCCCCCGGCGGGTGTTACCCGTTATCCTTGCCCTGCGGAGCCCGGACTTTCCTCACAGGCGGGCCTTTCGCCCCGCCAGCGCGGCTGTCCAGCTTACTTGCAAAAAAGATGATACTTCAATTTTCTGTGATTGTCAAATGAAGATTGGTGGGGTATAATATTTTGTATGTGTAATGACAGGAGGTCATCCATTTTGAATTCAAATTTGCGGGAGTACATTGAATCCCTGCGGGGCAGGCGCGTGGCGGTCATCGGTATCGGCGTGTCGAACACTCCTCTGATCGAAAAGCTGCTGGAGGGCGGCGTGGAGGTGCTGGCCTGCGATAAGCGGCAGCGGGCGGATTTCAACGGTCTCATCGAGAGGCTGGAGGGGAGAGGACTCAAAACCGCCCTTGGCCCGGATTATCTGGATCATCTTGAGGGCGCTGATGTGATCTTCCGCACCCCGGGACTGCGCCCTGATGTGCCTCAGATCGCACGGGCGGTCGCTGAGGGAGCGGAGCCCACCTCGGAGATGGAGACCTTTATGGCCCTTTGCCCCTGCAGGACCATTGCGGTAACGGGCTCTGACGGCAAGACCACCACCACCACCATCATCGCCGGCCTGCTGAAGGCGGCGGGGTACCGGGTGTTCGTGGGGGGCAACATCGGCCACCCGCTGCTGTGCGAGGTGGACGACATCCGCCCCGACGACATAGTGGTGCTGGAGCTGTCCTCCTTCCAGCTGCTCACCATGCGGCAGAGCCCCAACATCGCGGTGGTCACCAATGTGTCCCCCAACCATCTGGATGTCCACAAGGACATGGAGGAGTATATCGCCGCCAAGCGGAATGTCTTCGCGTGGCAGGAGCAGGGAGACCAGGCGGTGTTCAACGCCGACAACGACATCACCGCCGCCTTTGCCAATGAGGCCAGGGGAGAGGTGACCCTGTTCAGCCGGCAGAAGCCCCTGGAGCGGGGGGTATATCTGAAAAACGGCATGGTGATGCACGGCGGCCGGCCGGTGCTCTCCGCCGAGGAGATCAGGCTGCCCGGCCTCCACAACCTGGAGAACTATATGGCCGCTATCGCCGCGGTGGACGCCATGGTGCCCGACGAGATGATCCGGGAGTACGCCCGCACCTTCGGCGGGGTGGAGCACCGCATCGAGTTCGTCCGGGAACTGGACGGGGTCAAGTATTACAACGACTCCATCGCCTCCAGCCCCACCCGGACCATCGCCGGGCTGCGCTCCTTTAAGCAAAAGCTGATCCTCATCGCCGGCGGCTATGACAAACACCTGGATTATGGCCCCATCGGCCCGGAGATCACAGAGCATGTAAAGGCGCTGATCCTGACAGGAGCCACCTCCGCCAAGATCAGGGAGGCGACGGTGAACGCCCCCGGCTACGACGCCGAGGCGCTGCCCATCCATGAGTGCGCCGATCTGAAAGCGGCGGTGGACCGTGCCCGTGAGATCGCCCGAGCGGGGGACGTGGTGATCCTGTCCCCGGCCAGCGCCTCCTTCGACCAGTTCAAGAATTTCATGGAGCGGGGCGACACCTTCAAGCGGTTCGTGAACGAGCTGCGCTAAACGAGATACAGGAGAGTGGATTATTTGGAGACCGAAGCCATATTGAAGCGGCTCTGTGACCTCGGGGCCCCCGCCGGCTTTGAGCGGCCCGCCGTGGAGGCGGCCAGAGAGCTGCTGGAGCCGCTGGCGGATGAGGTGTACACCGACCGGCTGGGAAACCTCATCGGTGTGCGCCGGTGCGGGAAGCCGGACGCGAAGCGCCTGTTGCTGGACGCCCACCTGGACGAGGTGGGCCTGGTGGTCACCGGTATCAAGGACGGATTTCTGCACTTCAACACCCTTGGCGGGGTGGACCAGAGGATGCTCCCGGACCGGGAGCTGACAGTGCTCACCGACCCGCCCCTGCTGGGCGTGGTGGCCTGCCTGCCGCCCCATGTGCTCCCCCCGGAGGACAGGGACAAGGCCCCGGATCTGGACGACGTCTATCTGGACGTGGGCCTCACCCAGGAGGAGGCGGAGCGGCGGGTGCCCATCGGCACCCCTATCGTCTTTCGGGCGGAGACCTTCCGCCTGGGGGAGCGGCAGATGTGCGGCAAGGCCATGGACGACCGGGCCTGCTTTGCGGCCCTGCTCCGCACCCTGGAGCTGCTGAAGGACAAAGAGCTGGACGTGGACCTCTACGTCCTGGGCAGCACCCGGGAGGAGACCGGCGGCGAGGGGGCCCAGGTGGCGGCCCAGGTCCTGCGGCCGGACTACTGCGTGGCGGTGGATGTGACCTTCGGCCGCACCCCCGACAGCCCCAGGACCGAGAGCTTTGTCATGGGGGGCGGCCCCTGTGTGGGCATGGGCCCCAACTGCGCCCGCTGGATGGTCAGACGCCTGCTGGACAAGGCGAAGGAGGCCGGCATCCAGGTCCAGAAGGAGGTCATGGAGGGCAGCTCCGGCACCAACGGCTGGGACATACAGGTGACCAACGAGGGGGTCGCCACCGCTATCCTGTCCATCCCGGAAAAGTACATGCACACCCCCGTGGAGGTGGTGAAGCTCAGCGACATCGAGTCCACGGCCCGGCTGCTGGCCGCCTTTGTGCTGGACCTTGGGAAGGAGGGCGGTCCTAAATGGTAAATACCCTGAAAACGCTGTGCGCCCTCTCCGGCGTGTCCTCCTTCGAGGACGAGGTGAGAAATTACCTGATCCAACGGGCCCGCCCCTATGCCGACAGCATCCGGGTGGACGCTATGGGCAGCCTGATCGTGTTCAAAAAGGGCGTCAAGCCAACCGGAAACAGGCTGATGCTCTGTGCCCACATGGACGAGGTGGGGCTCATCGTCAAGTCTGTCACCGAGGAGGGCTGCCTGAAATTCGGCTGCGTGGGCGGCATCGACCGGCGGGTGCTGCTGGGCAAGCGGGTGATCGTCGGGGAGAACCGCGTCCCCGGTGTCATCGGCCTGAAACCCATCCACTTGACCACCGCCGAGGAGCGGAAAAAAGTGCCCCCGCTGAAGGACTACTACATCGACATCGGCGCGAAGGACAAAGAGGAGGCCCTCTCCCAGGTGGAGATCGGCGACTGCTGCGTGTTCGCCGGCGATGTGGTGGAATTCGGCGACCGTATGCTCAAGGCCAAGGCCATCGACGACCGGGTGGGCTGCGCCGTCCTGCTCAAGCTGCTGGAGGAGGACCTGCCCATGGACTGCACCTTCGCCTTCACCGTCCAGGAGGAGGTGGGGACCCGTGGGGCCTTCGGCGCGGCCTTCTCCGTCACCCCGGAGATCGCCCTGGTGCTGGAGGGCACCACCGCCGCCGACACCCCCGCCCTTGACCCCAGCCGGCAGGTGTGCGCCCCCGGAAGGGGACCGGTGCTGTCCTGGATGGACAACGGGACCATCTACGACCGGGGGCTGTTCGAGCGGCTCCGTGACCTGGCGGAGGAACACGACATCCCCTGGCAGATGAAGCACTATGTGGCCGGCGGCACCGACGGCCGCACCATCCAGCGCACCAAGGCCGGCGTCCGGGTGGCCGGCATCTCCGCCGCTGTGCGGTATCTCCATGCCCCCAGCAGTGTGTGCAGCCTGGACGACGCAGAGCATATCCTGGACCTGGCCCGGCTGTTCATCCGGTCGGTGGCGGCGGAAGCCTGAGGAGGAAAATGACATGGAACTGATGAAAACCCTGACCGAACTGGTTTCCGCCTTCGGCCCCGCCGGGGACGAGGGGGAGGTGAGCCGGGTCATCGAGAAGCTGGCCGCCCCTTACGTGGACGAGATCAGCCGTGACGTGATGGGCAACCTGATCTGCCATAAGAGGGGGACGGGCCCCAAAGTGATGTTCGCCGCCCATATGGACACCATCGGGCTGGTGGTCACCCACATCGGGGAGGACGGCTATGTCCACGTGGGGCCCCTGGGCGGGATCAGGCCCGCGGAGGCGCTGCACACCCCCGTTCGGTTTAAAAACGGCGCGAAGGGCGTCATCTGCGCCGACGCGGAGGCGGATGTGTCCAAGCTGAAAAGCGCCGACTTGCTCATCGACCTGGGCGCCTCCTCCAGAGAGGAGGCGGAGAAGCTGGTCCGGGTGGGGGATGCCGCCGTCTTTGACCTCCCCGCCGCCCGGGCGGGTGACAGGGTCATCTCCCCCTATCTGGACAACCGGGCGGGTTGCCTGGTGCTGCTGCTGGCCATGGAGCGGATCGGGCAGACCGACAACGACCTGTACTTCGTGTTCACCGCCCAGGAAGAGGTGGGCACCAGAGGGGCCAGGACGGCCGCCTGGACCGTGGACCCGGATTACGGCATCGCCGTGGACGTGACCCCCACCGACGACGAGCCCGGCGCAAAACACCGGGTGACCAGCGTCTGCGGCGGCGGCGCGGCGGTGAAGGTGATGGACAGCACGGTCATCTGCCAGCCTCAGATGGTGGAAAAGCTCATGTGTCTGGCAGGGGAGAAGTCCATCCGGGCCCAGCGGGACGTGATCCGCCGGGGCGGCTCTGACGGCGGCCCCATCCACCTGAGCCGCGGCGGGGTATACACCGGCGGCATCTCCATCCCCTGCCGTTACGCCCACAGCCCCGCCGCCCTGGTGGACCTGAATGACGTAAAAGCCTGCGCCGAGCTGGCAGCCGCCTTTGCGGAGAGCAAGCTGGAGAAAGAGTGTTAAGCAGAATGTCTTTACAGATAAGCGAGCAAATCAAAGCCCTGGCGGCACAGGCGGAGAGGGAGCTTGCGGAGCAGTTCGCCCGCATCGACGCCATTTCCGGGGAAAACACCAACCGGGTGCTGGCCGCGTTCCAGAAGCACCGGGTGGCGGAGAGTTACTTCGCCGGCACCACCGGCTACGGGTACGACGATCTGGGCCGGGACAAGCTGGACGAGATCTACGCCGACCTGTTCGGTACCGAGGACGCCCTGGTGCGCATCCAGTTCGTCAACGGCACTCACGCCATCACCTGCGCCCTGTTCGGGGCGCTGAGGGCCGGGGACGTGCTGGTGTCCGCTGTGGGCGCGCCTTACGACACCCTTCTGGGCGTGGTGGGGGCGGTGGACAAGGGCCATGGGTCCCTGCGAGACTACGGAGTGGAGTACCGCCAGGTGGAGCTGAAAGACAACGCCCCGGATAAAGAGGTGCTGGCCCTCGCCGTGTCCGACCCCAGGGTGAAGGCGGTGCTGATCCAGCGCTCCAAGGGGTACGCCACCCGGTCGTCCCTGTCGGTGGCGGAGATCGGGGAGCTGTGCGCCGTGGTGCGGGAACACAATCCTGGCGCGGCGATCCTGGTGGACAACTGCTACGGCGAGTTCGTGGAGACCCGGGAGCCCACCCATGTGGGGGCCGACCTGGTGGTGGGTTCCCTCATCAAGAACCCCGGCGGCGGGCTGGCCCCCACGGGGGCATACATCGCCGGCCGGCACGATTTGGTGGAGGGGGCCGCCATGCGGCTGACCTGCCCCGGCATCGGCCGGGAGTGCGGCTCCACCCTGGGGAACAACCGCCTGCTGTATCAGGGCCTGTTCCTGGCCCCCCACACGGTGGCCCAGGCGCTGAAAACCGCCGTGTTCGGCGCGAAGCTGATGGAGCTGCTGGGCTTTGAGACGGAACCCCGGTCCGACGCCGTCCGCCACGACATCATCCAGATGATCCACCTGAAAGACCCGGAGCGGGTCAAACGCTTCTGCAAGGGCATCCAGTCCGGCGCGCCGGTGGACTCCTATGTGACCCCGGAGCCCTGGGATATGCCGGGGTACGACTGCCCGGTCATCATGGCCGCCGGGGCCTTCATCCAGGGGGCCTCCATCGAGCTGTCCGCCGACGCCCCCATGCGGGAGCCCTACACCGTGTACCTTCAGGGCGGGCTGACCTATGAGTCGGGCAAGGCGGGGCTCATGCTGGCCGCCGACGAGCTGCTGAAAGGCGAATAGGCCAAGCGTTTCCGGGCATATTCTCACGCAAGGGGGTGAGGATGTGCTTTTGGAACTGCGCCGCCGGCTGGCGCGTTTGAATTGTGACGGGCCTCTGCCCGTCCTGCTACCCATCGCCGCGGCGCTGCTGCTGGCGGGGCTGGTCATCCACCTGGTCAACGGCCAGCTCCGGCCCATCCTGGAGACGGTGGCCGTCAGCCAGGCCACCAACCTGATGACCCGGGCCATCGACGCCGCCGTGGACAACTGCCTCACCGAGAGCGGCATGGGCTACGACGATTTCGTCTCGGTGGTGAAGGACGACGCCGGCAGGATCACCTCCCTTACCGGCAACACGGCGGCGGCCAGCCGCTTCCGCCGCCAGGTGACCGAGGCGGTCATCGAGGCCATTCGTGGCCTGGACGAGAAGGACCTGGGGGTGCCCCTGGGCAACCTCACCGGGCAGCTGCTGCTGTCCGGGGTGGGGCCCTCGGTGCGGGTGCGGGTGTGGTCGGTGGGCAGCGTCACGGCGGAGTATGCCAACTCCTTCACCGCCGCCGGGGTCAACCAGACCCACCACCAGATCGACCTGGTGGTGGACGCCGCCGTGGACCTGTTCCTGCCGGGAGAGGTGTTGCCGGTGAAAATCCACAGCACGGTGTGCGTGGCGGAGACCGTCATCGTGGGGGAGACCCCGGACACCTATTTAGAGTTGAACCAGAGCCCGGCGGGATAGCCGGGGAGAGGACGTGTTGCCATGGACATTCAGGCGCAAATCGACGAGCTTCGCCGCACCCTCAACGAGCACAACTACAACTACTACGTGCTGGACGATCCCAAGATCTCCGACTACGAGTACGACCACCTTTTGCGGGAGCTGGAGGACCTGGAGGCGGCTCACCCGGAGTTCATCACCCCCGACTCTCCCACCCAGCGGGTGGGGGGGCAGGCGCTGACCTCCTTCCAGCAGGTGGTCCACCGGGTGCCCCTGCAAAGCCTCCAGGACGTGTTTTCCCCGGAGGAGCTGGCCGACTTCGGCCACCGGGTAGAGGAGAGCGCTGACCGGGTGGAGTACCTGCTGGAGCCCAAGGTGGACGGCCTGTCGGTGGCGCTGGAGTACCAGGACGGTGTGTTTGTCCGGGGTGCCACCCGTGGCGACGGCCAGGTGGGAGAGGACGTCACCGAGAACATCCGCACCATCCGCTCCATTCCCATGAAACTGGAGGGCGTCTCCGGGGCCCTCATCGTCCGGGGGGAGGTCTATATGCCCCGGAAGACCTTCGAGCGGCTCAACGAGGAGCGGGAGCTGAACGGGGAGAACCTGTTCGCCAACCCCCGCAACGCCGCCGCCGGGTCTCTGCGGCAGCTGGACCCCAAAATAGCCGCCGCCCGTGGGCTGGACATGGTCCTGTTCAACATCCAGTACGCCGACAGTGCCGCCTTTGCAACCGACAGCGCCAGCCTGGATTGGCTCAAGTCCCTGCGGTTCAAGGTCATCGACTATCAGCTGTCCTCCGATATGGAGGAGATCCAGAAGTGCATCTTCCGGCTGGGGGACGACCGGGAGCAGTACCCCTTTGACATTGACGGGGCGGTCGTAAAGGTAAACAGCCTGTCAGACCGCGTTACGCTTGGGGAGACCTCCAAGTTCCCCAAGTGGGCGGCGGCCTATAAATACCCGCCGGAGCGGAAGGAGAGCGTGGTCAAAGACATCGTGGTCCAAGTGGGCCGGACGGGGGTCCTTACCCCCAAAGCGGTGGTGGCCCCGGTGCGGCTGGCGGGGACCACCGTCACCAACGCCACCCTCCACAACCAGGACTTTATCACCGAGAAGGACATCCGCATCGGCGACACAGTTATTGTTCAAAAGGCCGGAGAGATCATCCCGGAGATCGTCTCCGTGGTGAAAGAGAAGCGGCCGGAGGGGACGGAGCCCTATCATCTGCCCACGGTGTGCCCGGTGTGCGGCGCCCCCGTGGTGCGGGACGAGGACGGCGCCCACATCCGCTGCACCGGGGCCGAGTGCCCCGCCCAGCTGCTCCGCAACCTGACCCACTTCGCCAGCCGGGACGCCATGGACATCGAGGGCCTGGGCCCCGCGGCGGTGAAGGCCCTGGTGGAGGCCGGCATGGTCAAGACCCCCGCCGACCTGTACCATTTGGATAGGGACCAAGTAGCGAAGCTGGACCGGATGGGCAAGAAGTCCGCCGACAACCTGCTGGCCGCCATCGAGAAGTCCAAACAGAACGACCTGTCCAAACTGCTGTTCGCCTTCGGCATCCGGCAGGTGGGCCAGCGGGCGGGGAAGGACCTGGCCGCCCACTTCGGCACCCTGGACGCCCTGGCCGCCGCCTCGGTGGAGGAGCTGACCGCCATCCCCGACGTGGGGGGCGTCACCGCCCAGTACCTTACCGACTGGTTCGACTCCCCCCAGAGCCGGCACCTGATCACCGCGCTGAAGGAGGCCGGGGTGAACATGGAGAGCCATGCCCAGCCGGTGGGGGACAAGCTGGCGGGGATCACCTTCGTGCTCACCGGGGAGCTGTCCGCCTATTCCCGGAAGGAGGCGGGGGACAAGCTGGCCGCGCTGGGGGCCAAGGTGTCCGGCTCCGTGTCCAAAAAGACCGGCTGCGTCATCGCCGGGGAGGCCGCCGGCTCCAAGCTCCGCAAGGCCCAGGAGCTGGGCGTCCCCGTACTGGACGAGGACCAGTTCCTCACCCTGATCGGGGAAAAAGAGGGCGACGAGGGGGCCATCCTGGCCCTGCTCGGCAAATCAGAGATATAACTCGCTGTTCCGGGTGCCCTGCCGGAGCCACATATAGCGGGGACCGCTCAACAGATGGCCTTCTGACCGAAATTTTACAACTCGATAATTGCCCCCTGACGCAGTGCTTTCGTTCCCGCGTCAGGGGGCATTTTTTGATGTTCTTTTCGATGGCACGCATTAAGTGATCGGGAAAGTCAGCTCGTCCAGGAAACCCTCCCAGGCATCCGGGTTGCGGACGTAGTAGATGGGGCACTCCTTGCCCGCCACGTCGTAGTGACGGATGATGTCCTCCCGTTGGAGGTCATATGTCTCGATGAGCCAGTCCACCAGTTTGACGAGGGAGGCCATGGTCTCGTCGGTGAATTTGCCCTCCGCATCCGGGTGGCAGCACTCGATGGCGATGGTGTCCACATTGCGGACGGTGGAGCAGTAGGAGATCTCGTTCAATGGCACGCATTGGATGATCTTCCCATCCATGCCGATGAGAAAGTGGCTGCTGGCGTAGGTCTCGTGAGTCTCGGCCAGGTTTTTAAAGTAGCTGCGGTTCTGCTCCGCGGTGGTCCCCGGATTGCCTACGTAGTGGACCACCACGCCGTTGACCTGGAGGAGGGGGTCCCCCGGCTGGGACCACTCATTCAACGGTAGAAGGTCCTGGTCGATCCATTCCGGGATGGCGATGTCCCGCTGGTTGTTGGAGGTTGGTGTGGGCTCGGGGGATGCCGTGAGCGCGTCGGAGGCCGGCGGCGGGGCGCTGGGATCGTTGTCGGGGGCCGTGGCGGAGGGCCGCAGATGGGTCAGCACAATGATCAGCGCCGTCACGATCACCGCCAGGGACAGCAGGATGGGGATAACGGGCGGCGGCGTCCTGCTCCGCCGCCGGCAGGACCGCCGCCCCATGGGGGAAGGGGTCATGGGGTAGCCCTGGCTGGGAGGCGCGGACCGGCGGATCCGGCGGGGCGGGGTGCTCTCGCCGTCATGGAACTGGTCATAAAGCTGCGGCATGAGGATCGTCTCTCTTTCTATGCTGTATGTGTCTAATCAGCCCGGAGCAGGGCTACCGCCCGGCTGCCCATGGCCTCGTAGCTGTCCATGAGCAGGTGTGCCGGCACCCGCCGCCAGCCGTTCATGGGGTCGGCCACCAGAAAGTCGCCGCCGTCCCTCCCGGCCAGCACCACGCAGTGGAGGTTGGTATAGGGCGTGTAGTCGCCGCCGTCGGGCAGCCGCCAGGGGATTGGCCCCAGCCTGGGCTCCTCGTAGTCGATGGTCACCCATACCATCAGCGGGGGCCCGCCGTCCAGACAGGCGGTGATGCCATCCAGGTCAAGCCCGCTGACTTTGGCCGCCCGCCAGCCGCCGCCGTGACGGGCCAGGTATCCCTTCGCGGCCTCCAGGATGGGCCCCTCGAAGCAGTACCAGCCCTTGTCGGTGGCCGGATCGGGCCCAAAGGTGACGTTGTCACCTTTGGTAAAGTCCCCTCGCGGCAGATAGTTCTCCGCCAGCTCCACCTTGTCGGCGTCGAACCCGGCGTGGCACAGCAGCATGGCCAGACAGGTGATCTCGCACCCGTTGGGCAGCTCCGGCTTTTGGAGGAGGAGGGGAAAGCCGCCGGGGAACAGGCCGGGGGGCTCGGTCTCCCCAACCGTTCCGGCGGCGGGGGCGGGGAGGATGTGCTCGGGCACGCGCGGGTCGATGACGGCGCTGTGGGCACAGCCGCCGAGCAGCAGCAGAACGGCCAGCGCCGCCGCCAATGCTGGTCTGAGGCGCATAAAAAGGCTCCTTTCCGGGGTGGGGACTGGACCCATTCTCGCCCGGAAAGGAGCTCAAAATCACGCATGAAGTTGTATCGAAGCTGTAAATGTTCTCATCCGGCCCGTTACAGCTCGGTCCGCCAGCCGATGCCCGACCAGCAGCCCAGCTGGATGTCGTAGTATACGCCAAGGATGCTCCCCCCGGACTGGCTGAACAGCACCACGACCTGATCCTGGGTGGTGATGATCTGCACGGACAGGCCCATATCCGCCGTCAGGTCCAACAGACCGTCCAGGGTGGGGTCCTCGTAAAACCGGTCCCAGAGATATTCGCCGTTGTAGACCACGGGATAAAAGAGATCCGTCAAGCGCTGGGAGACCTTGGACGCGCAATAGTCCTCGTTCGGGCGCAGATAGTCCCGCAGCAGCCGGCCCAGGGCGCTTCCCTCGCCGCCCGGCCGGGGGACCGCTGTGCCGGTCCCGCCGGAGCCGGCGGGCGCCTCGCCGATATCCGCCGGGTCGTACTCCAGCGTGAGCTCGCCCGGGCTCATCAGCAGGCCGGTGTACAGCTCGTCGTCGGTGAACCCATAATCGAGGTAGGAGCCGTTCAGCAGCAGGTCCAGCAGCTCCTCCTTTACCCGGGCCAGGGCGGCCTGCCGCTCCGCCTCGGTGAGCTCCGCCGGTTTCGCGGGGCGGATGAGAAAGCTGTAGTCCGTTCTTGAGCCGGCGACGCTCAGGGCCATGCTCAGGGTGACGGGGATGTCGCCCTCCGGGAGAGCGGCGGGGAAGTCCGCCAGATAATAGTGCTCGCCCCCGGCGGGGGTGCGGCCATCCGCGCCCCGGTTCCACTCCAGCGCCCGGAGCAGGGCGGGGATGTCGCAGCGCACGGGCCCGTCGGGCAGTTCAAAGGGGAACAGGAACATGGCCACGCCCATGTCGGTGCTGGTCGTGACATAAAGATCCCGCAGCTCCCCGATGGTTTGAAAGTCCGAAAGGGGCAGCTCATCCGGGGACACCTGCAAAAGATCGGCCAGATAGTTTTCCGGGATGGGGGAGAGGGTCTCGGTGTCATACAGGGACCAGGGGTAGAACAGCACCTCCTCGGCGGTCTGCCCCAGCACGGTGGGGATGGAGACCGTCCCGGCGGACTGTACCTGTTCCCCGTCGGGGGCGGTGACGGCCCGGGCCGCCAGCCCGGCGGCGATGGCTCCGGTGAGCAGGATGGCGGCGGCGGCCAGGATGAATTTCACGTTACGCATGGCCCTCGCCTCCCTCCGCGCCCGCGCTCAAGGGAAAGGTCAACCGGATCAGGGTGCCCTCTCCCACGATGCTCTGGATTTCCATAGTCCCGCTGTGGACCTCCACGATCTCCCGGCACAGGGCCAGCCCCAGCCCCGCGCCGCCGGCCTTCCGAGCCCGGCTCTTGTCCACCATGTAGAAGGGCTGGGTGATTTTGTCGATCTCGCTCTGGGGGATGCCCCGGCCGTAGTCCCGCACCAGGATGGTGACGGCTCCGTCCTCCGCTTTGGCGGCCAGGTCCAGTTTCCCGCCCCTTTCGCTGGCCTTGCGGCCGTTGTCCAGCAGATTGTACAGCAGGGACTTGAACAGCTCCCGGTCCATGTCCACCGTCGCGTCGGGACAGGTGCAGGTGAGGCCAAGGCCGCTCTGCTCCATGACGGGCCGGAGGCTGATGGCTACCTCATCCACCACCTCCCGGAGAGGGGCGGGGGCCAACTCGATGTTGGTACTGCCCAGGGTGATGAGCTCCAGCAGTTTGCCGGAGAGGGACTTGAGCCGTTTGGCCTCCTCGGAGATGACCCGGGCGTACTCCACCCGGTCGCTCTCCTCCAGCTCCTTGGGCAGATACAGCAGGTCGGCGAAGCCCAGAATGCTGGTCAGGGGGGTCTTCATCTCGTGGGCCAGGTTGCCGATGAAGACTTTTCGGTCCTCGGCCACCCGCTCCAACTGCTCCACCCGGTCCTGCACCGCCTGGGCCATGGCGTTCATATCTTTGGCAAGGCCGGCCAGCTCGTCGGAGCCGGCGTCGTCCAGCCGCTCGTCGTACCGGCCCTCCGCCACCCGGCGGGCACTGCGGTCCAAGGCGGCCAGGGGCCGGAGCAGGAACCACACCAGCCCCAGCAGTGCCCCCGCCCCCACGAGGCTGAAGGCCAGGCACAGCAGCACGGTGCGCTCCGCCTGGGCGGTGAGCTGCCGCTGAAGGTCGCTGACATCGTACACTGCGTCTAACCGGCACTGCAGGGACTCCAGCGTCAGCGGCATGGACACGTCCAGGAAGTATTGCCCCTCCGTCTGCCCCGGTCGGAGCCGGTACACCGTGTCAGAGGCGCTGAAGTCCGATGAGACGGCGGCGTCTTCCGCCCCCTCGGAGCGGTAGACGGCCTCTCCGCCGGGGTCCAGCAGGACCAGCTCGATCAGATAGTCGTCCATGGCCTGCCGGGCGAGGATCTGGGCGACGGCCTGGCGGGTGTCCTCCTCCTCCAACTGCACCAGGCCCAGCTGGAGCCGGTGGCTCACCACCCCCGCCCGGAGCATCCCGGCCAGATATTGCTGCTGGCTCACCGCCCGCTGGTACTCCCGCTGCCACAGGGCGTCCCGGCTGGTTTTCAGCAGCAGGGCGGACACCAGGGTGGTAGACAGCACCATCAGGGCCAGGGTGGTGAGGAAGATCTTCTGCCACAACCTCATCGGTATTTCTCCAGCCGGTAGCCCACCCGTGGCAGGGTGACCAGCCGGTCGGCCAGGTTCAGCTTTTGGCGGAGCCGCTGGACGTGGAGGTCCACCGTGCGGCTCTCCCCGGCGAACTCATACCCCCACACCATGGACAGCAGCCTGTCCCGGCTGAGGGCCAGGTTCTGGTGCTGGAGGAACACCTTGAGCAGATCGAACTCCTTGGGGGAGAGGGCCACCGGCTCTCCGGTCAATGTGACGGTGTGGCTGCCCAGATCCTGCCGGATGGCGCCGTACTCCAGCACATCGGTGCCCCGTCCCCGGCGGCGGAGGACCACGTCCACCCTCGCCAGCAGCTCCAGCGGCTCGAAGGGCTTGGAAATGTAGTCCTCCGCCCCCAGCCGCAGGCCCCTGACCTTGTCGGCCACCTCCTGCATAGCGGACAGGAAGATCACCGGGATGTTCAGCCCCCGGACCTGTTCCATGACGGCGAAGCCGTCCAGGCCGGGGAGCATCACGTCCAGCAGTACCAGATCGAAGCCGCCCTGTTCGATGAGGGCGGGCGCGTCGGCGCCGTTGTCACACCACCGGCTGGTGTGGCTGCCCAGAGCCAGAGTGGCCTCGACCATCTTGGCGATGTGCTGTTCGTCCTCCACGATGAGAATGTGGGCCACGGCGCTCGTCCCCCTTCTGTCTTTTTCCCATCAGTATAGCACGAAATTGTATCGGTGTCAGCAAGGAGTTGTAACGAAACTGCAAACGCCGGGCACAGTCATAAAGGGGGACGGGCCCTCATATAGTCATTGCAGAAAGGGGGCGGCGGATTTGGACAAGCAAGCGCCCTGGAGGCAGGCGGCGGCCCCGCTGCCCCGGCCTCTGCTGGACGGACTGGCCGGACTGGGGGAGCGGCGGCTGGAGGGCGCGGAGGAATTCCGTCTCCGCCGGGGCTTTTCCATGACCGTCCTGCTGCCGGAGGGAGAGGCGGAGACGAGGGGTCCGTTCGTCACCGAGGACCACCTGCGCCAGACCCTGGAGAACGCCACCCAGGCGTCGGCCCACACGGCCCTGGACAAGGTGCGGAAGGGATTCGTGACCCTGCGGGGCGGGCACCGAATCGGCCTCTGCGGTACGGCGGTGTGCCGGGACGGGGAGATCGTCACCCTGCGGGAGTTGTCGTCCCTGAACATCCGTGTGGCCCGTCAGATCAGGGGACAGGCCGTCCCGCTGCTACCGGAACTGACGGAGGAAGGCCGGTTCGTCAGCACCCTGATCCTGGCCCCACCGGGGGCGGGAAAGACCACTCTCCTGCGGGATCTGATCCGCGCCCTGTCCGACGGGGAGGGCATCGCCCCCCACCGGGTTGGGGTGGCCGACGAGCGGGGGGAGATCGCCGCCCTGTGGCGGGGGGAGCCCCAGTTGGACGTGGGCCGCCACACCGACGTGATGGACGGCTGCCCCAAGGCGGAGGGGCTGTCCATCCTGCTCCGGGGGATGAACCCCCAGGTGCTGGCCGCCGACGAGATCACCGATCCCGAGGACGTCCGGTCCATCATCCGGGCGGCGGGGTGCGGGGTGGAGCTGATCGGCACGGCCCATGGAGCAAGTATTAAAGCTTTACAGCAGAGGCCGGTCTACCGAGCGCTGCTGAGGGCTCATGTGTTCCGCCGGCTGCTGATCATCGAACGGGTGAGTTGTACGCGCAGCGTGCGGGTAGAGGTGCTGTCATGATCCGATTGGCGGGGGCGGCGCTGCTGGCTCTGGGCGGGCTGGGCCTGGGCCTGGCGGCGGTGGAACGCCTGACCGGCCGGGTGAACGATCTGCGGGAGCTGGAGCGCGCCGTGGAGACCCTGGAGCGGGAGCTGGGCTGGCGTCTGGCCCCTCTGCCCGAGGCGCTGGAGCGGGCGGCGGAGGGGGCGTCGGGCCGCGTGGCGCGGTTCTTTCGGCTATGTGCGGGGGAGGCGGTGTCAACTCGCGGGCGGCCCTTTCGGGAGGTCTGGGTGGAGTGCATAAGCGCCGCTCAGCTGTGCCTGCGACGGGAGGACGCCGCTGTTTTGGAGGAGCTGGGCGGGGTCCTTGGCCGGTACGACGGGGACAGCCAGCGGCAGGCGCTGGAGCGGACGGCGGCCCGCCTGGGGTCGCAGCTGGAGCTGGCCCGGGAGCGCCGGGAGCGGCTGGGCAGGTTGTACGGCATCCTGGGGGTCAGCGGCGGCCTGCTGCTGGTGATTCTGCTGCTATAATTATATAAAGTAAGAACGCATTACATAAGAGAGGGGACGTTTCTTTGAACGTGGACTTGATTTTCCGCATCGCGGCCATCGGCATCCTGGTGTCGGTGCTCAACCAGGTGCTGTCCCGCTCCGGCCGGGAGGAGATGGCCACCATGACCACGCTGGTGGGACTGGTGGTGGTGCTGATGCTGGTGGTCCAGCAGATCAGCGACCTGTTCGACCTGGTCAAGGACCTGTTCGGGCTGTGAACGACGCGGTACGGGTGGGGGCGGCGGCGGTCATCGCGGCCATCTGCGCTGTAGTGATCCGCAGGCAGGTCCCGGAGATGGCCCTGGCCCTGGGTTTGTGCGCCGGGGCGCTGGTGGTGCTTTTCTGCACCGGGGCGCTGTCCTCGGCGGTGGCCTTTCTGGACAGGCTGGCCGAGACGGGGAGCCTGTCGCCGGCGGTGCTGGAGCCGGTGGTCAAGACGGTGGGGATCGCCGTGGTCACCCATCTGGCGGCGGCCTTCTGCAGGGACGCTCAGGAGGGGGCCCTGGCCGCGGCGGTAGAGCTGGCCGGGACGGCTCTGGCCCTGGCGGCGGCCCTGCCGCTGATGTCGGCGGTGCTGGAGCTGCTGACCCAGCTGCTGTGAGGGCGGGCCGATGAAAAGTGATCGGATCATTATGCTGATCTTGGCCCTTCTGTGCCTGTCTCTGCTGGTGGTGCCCGTCCGGGCGGCGGAGGAGGACGGCGCGCCTGAGGAGCCCATCATCGACATTGACGAGCTGGAGCGGGCGGCGGAGGACAGCGGCTCCGACGTGGACTACGGCATCGGCCTGGACGAGGGGATTGAAGCCCTGCTGGACACCGGCAGCCGGGAGATCCACGGAATCGTCCGACGGGCAGCGCGGTCCGGGGTGCTGCTGCTGGCCATCCTGCTGCTGGTGGGTCTGGCGGACGCGGTCCGGGAGGGGGTGGGCCAGCGAGGCGGCCTCGCCGTGACCCTAGCCGGCGCTCTGGCGGTGACAGCGGTGGCGGTGGCGGACGTCAACTCCCTGATGGGCATGGGGGCCGGGGCGCTGGACGACATGCGCTCCTTCGCCAACGTGCTTCTGCCCGCCGTGGCGGCGGTGACGGCGGCTACCGGGGCCATCACCGGGGCGGCGGCCCGGCAGATGGCGGCGGTGCTGTTCTCCGACGTGCTGATGAATCTCATCGACGGGCTGCTGGTGCCAGTGCTGTATGGGTACATCGCCGCGTCGGTGGCATGGGCGGCGGTGGGCAACGAGGGCCTGAAACGGCTGGCGGCCCTTTTGAAATGGGTGGTCACCACGGTGCTGACCGCCGTGATGCTGGCCTTTGTGGGGTATCTCACCGCCGGCGGGGTCATCGCCGGGACGGCGGATACCGCCTCCGTCAAGGCAGCCAAATTCGCCATCTCCGGGGCCATCCCGGTGGTGGGGGGCATTTTGTCCGAGGCGGCGGAAACGGTGCTGGCCTCGGCGGGGGTACTGAAGGGAACGGTGGGGGTGTTCGGAATGATCACGGTGCTGGCAATCTGTCTGCTGCCCACGCTGGAGCTGGCGGTCCACTATCTGGCCTATAAGGTGGTGGCGGCGCTGGCCTCCGCGGTGGGCCAGGGGAGGGTCCACGCCCTGGTGGAGCAGCTGGGCAGCGCTTTCGGCCTCATTCTGGGTATGACCGGGGCCTGCTGCCTGCTGCTGCTCATCGCGCTGGTGTCCTCCCTTTCGGCGGTGTCCCTGTGATGGGCTGGCTGCGGGACTGGATCATGGCGGTCACCTGTGCCGCCATGGCCCTAGCGCTGCTGGAGGGGCTCGTCCCCGACGGGGCGGGGAAGAAGGTGTGCCGCCTGGCGGGGGGACTGGCCCTGCTGCTGGTCGCGGTAGGCCCTGTCGCCAGGCTGGACCCGGGGGAGATCGCCGGCTCCCTGGCGGACTACCGGGGGGAGCTGGACTCCTATGAGCAGGCCCTGGCGGAGCAGAGCGAGGAGCGGTACAAAACCATCATAGCGGAGCGGACAGCCGCATATATTGTGGACAAGGCGGCGGAGATGGGGTTCTCCTGCCGGGTGGAGGTGACCGTCGACTATGATGATAACAAACTGCCTTGCCCCCGGGAGATCACCGCCTGGGGAGAATGGACGCCGGACCAGCGGGACGCGCTCAGCCGGATAATGGCCGAGGACCTTGGGGTACCGGCAGAACGGCAGCATTTTGAGGAGAATCTACCATGAAGAAGCTCACATGGCCGGACAGGGCCAGGCTTAAGGATTTTTTCAGGCGGTATCAGTATATCCTTCTTGTGATCGCGGCGGGGGTGCTGCTCCTGCTGTGGCCCAACGGAGGACAGAAGACCGACCGGACAGAGGAGGCGGCGGAGCGCCCCACCCCGTCTCAGGAGAGCTTCGATCTGGATGCGCTGGAGGAGAAGCTGTCGGGCGTCCTCTCCCAGGTGGAGGGGGCGGGACAGGTGACGGTGGCCCTCACCCTGAAAAGCGGTATGGAGCGGGTGCTGGCCGCCGACCGGGAGACCGTCACCGACCCGGGCGGCCGCAGCTCCTGGACCACCGAGACGGTCATCCTGGACGGGAACAGCGGGGAGGAGACGGTGCAGCTCACCCAGAACTACCCCACCTTCCAGGGGGCGGTGGTGGTGTGCCAGGGGGCTGGCGACCCCAACGTGCGGCTGCTGCTGACCCAGGCGGTATCGTCTCTCACGGGACTGGGGGCCGACCGTATCACGGTATGCAGGGGGGAGAGCCCCAGGCAATCAAATCAATGACGGAGGGAAACAGAATGAGTGTATGGAAACGCAACGCGGTGGTGGTGGCTATCGTCCTGTTCGTGGGGGCGGCTGTGTATCTGAACTGGTCCTATACCCACCAGCAGACGGCAGACGATCCTGCCGCCAGCGAGACGGGCAAGGTGCTGGGGCAGGCGGGTCTGGTGAGCGGCGTAGATGCCAGCGCAGATCCCGGTGCGGAGCCCGGCGCAGTCCAAAGCGGGGCGCCGGAAAGCCCTGCGCCTTCTGCCGAGGCCGTAGATGGAGAGAAGACCGGCGCCACAGGATACTTTGCCGCTGCCCGGCTCAACCGGCAGCAGGCCCGTGACAGCGCGCTGCAGCTGCTCCAGCAGGCCGCGGCTGACGCCAACGCCGCTCAGGAGGTCATCGATGACGCCAACGCGTCCATTCAGGCCATGGCTGCCTGCACCATGTCAGAGGCAAATGTGGAGAACATGGTCACCGCCAAAGGCTATGGGGACTGCGTCTGCTTCATCAATCAGGACAGCGCCAGCGTGGTGGTGTCATCCACAGCCGATGGGCTCGCCGAGGGGGATATCGCCAAGATACTGGAGATCGTCAAGCAGGAGACGGGGCTGACCGCCGAGACGATCCATATTATTGAGACGGAGCCCTGAGAAAAAAGGATTGTATTTTCTGTTTGCCGGTGTTATAATAGCTTCAAATTCCGGACAGGAGAAGGAGCGTGAGGCGGTATGGCCGACAACAAGGAATACATCTCCCATGGGGAAGATCTGGGCAGTATCAGCATCTCGGAGGAGGTCCTGGCTGTCATCGCCGGGGCGGCTGCGCTGGATGTGGAGGGCGTGGGCGCGCTGGGCTCCACACTGAACGGCGACGCGGCGTCCGTGGTGAACAACCGTAAGAGTCTGGCCAAAGGCATCCGTTTGGCCGTGGAGGGCGAGAGCGTTGCTGTTGATGTGACTATTCTGGTGAAATACGGCTATGGCGTCACCGATGTGGCCAAGGCGGTGCAGGAAAATGTGTTCAACGCCGTGGAGAGCACCAGCGGGCTCAGCGTGACCGCTGTCAATGTAACAGTGAGCGGCGTGACCTTCCAGAAGTAAGCTCCAGCGGATAAAAGAGCCGGGCAGGCGCCCGGCTCTTTTTTGCGTCTGCGGGTAAAAAAAGCTTTTCTTTTTGGCCTGGCCCGTGTATAATAAATTGGATATTCAAAATGGGTAGTCATGCCCATGCAGAGCGACCGGCGGCCTTGCCGGGAAAGGGTGAAGATCATGAACAGGACTACAGCCCGTGAGATTGCCATGCATTTGGTGTTTGAAATGACATTTACCGGCACACCTGCCGGAGAGCTGCTGGAGCGGGAGCTGGACCAAGAGAACTTTGCCCTGCGCGCCGAGACGGAGCCTTTGTATGGTGAGTTCCCCGACAAAGGGTCTCTGGAATACATCACCCAAGTGGTCGCCGGCGTGGCGGAACACAGCGCCGAGCTGGAAGAGATCATCAGCCAGTATGCCAGAGGCTGGCGGCTGAAGCGAATCGACCGGGTGGCCGCCGCCATCCTGCGGGTGTGCGTATATGAGATCCTGTATCTGCCCGACGTGCCCAACGGCGCCGCCATCAACGAGGCGGTGGAGATCGCCAAGGGCTATGTGGACGACGACGTGGTGAAATTCATCAACGGCATCTTGGGCTCCTTTGTCCGGGACCGGTTCCCCGAGACCCAGGGTGAGGGCTGACATGGGCGGGCTGTGCCTGGGCCTAGACACCAGCAACTACACCACCTCCGCCGCCGTGTTCGACGGAAAGACGGGGGAGAACCGGGGCAGGCTGCTCACCGTGCCGGAGGGGGCCCTGGGCCTCCGCCAGAGCGACGCCCTGTTCCAGCACGTGAAGCGGCTCCACCTGATGGTGGAACAGCTCCGCGCCGACGGGCTGCTGGGGCAGATCGCCGCCGTGGGGGCCTCCACCCGGCCCCGGGAGGTGGAGGGCAGCTATATGCCCTGTTTCCTGGTGGGGGAGGGCCAGGGCCGGTCCCTGGCCGCCGCGCTGGGGGTGCCCTTCTATCCCTGTTCCCACCAGCAGGGGCACATCGCCGCCGCGGCCTGGTCCGCCGGCCGGGAGGACCTGCTGGACAGGCCCCATCTGGCCTGGCACCTGTCCGGCGGCACCACCGAACTGTTACATGTGGAGCCCCAGGGCCACACCGTCCGCGCCGAGGTCATCGGCGGCACCAGCGACATCTCCGCCGGCCAGCTCATCGACCGGGCCGGCGTGCTGTTGGGCCTGCCCTTCCCGGCGGGCAAGGCCCTGGACGAGTTATACCCCCAAGGAGACGCCTCGGTCGGGCATTTCCGGGTGAAGCTGAACGGGCTGGACTTTTCCCTGTCCGGCATGGAGAACCAGGTGAGGCAGCGGGCCCAGCGGGGGAACAGCTCCGCCGACATCGCGAGATTTACCCTGGACACGGTGACCGGTGTGGTTCTCCGGGCCACTGAGGAGGCCATGAAGCGCTGGCCCGGCCTGCCGGTGCTGTGCTCCGGCGGGGTGGCCTCTAACCGCCAATTGAGAGCCGCCTTGGAGCGGGCCTGCGGCGCGGTGTTCGCCCAGCCCCGGTACTCCACCGACAACGCCCTGGGAGTGGCCATCCTGGCCCACCGGGCCTTGGAGAGGGGAGTGACGCCATGAGTTTGAATCTTTCCAATCTGCCCACCTACACCGTCACCCAGGTGAACGAGTATGTGAAGGAGCTCATGGACGACGACCTGCTGCTCCAGAGCATCCTGGTCCGGGGGGAGCTCTCCAACTACAAGCGCTATCCGTCGGGCCACCACTACTTCTCGTTGAAGGACGAGAGCGGCGTTCTGCGGTGTGTCATGTTCCGGGGAGAGGCGATCCATCTCCGCTTCCGGCCGGAGAACGGCATGCGGGTGGTGGCTTTTGGGCACATCTCCGTGTTTCCCCGGGACGGGGCCTATCAGCTCTATTGCGCCGACCTGCTCCCCGACGGCAGGGGGGCCCTGGACGAGGCGTTCGAGCGGCTCCGGGTCCGGCTGGAGGCGGAGGGCCTCTTTGACGAGGCCCATAAGACCCCTCTGCCGGAGTACCCCCATAAGATCGCCCTGGTGACCTCCCCGGCGGGGGCCGCCGTGCGGGACATGATCCGCATCTTGGGCGCCCGCTGGCCCTTGACGGAGGTACTGGTGGTCCCCGTCCGGGTGCAGGGGGATGGGGCGGCGGAGGAGATCGCCGCCGCCATCTACGGCCTCAACAACCGGGCGGACATCGACCTCATCATCACCGGCCGGGGCGGCGGCTCCATGGAGGACCTGTGGGCCTTCAACGAGGAGGTCGTGGCACGGGCCATCTACGTGTCCAACATCCCGGTGATCTCCGCCGTGGGCCACGAGCCCGACGTGACCATCGCCGACTACGCGGCGGACCTGCGGGCGTCTACCCCATCCAACGCCGCCGAGCTGGCGGTGCCCGACCGTGCGGAGCAGGGGGAGCGGCTGGCCGACCTGAAATACCGGCTCTGTATGTCCATTCGGGACAGACTGGAGGATGCCCGCCGGCAACTGGACCGGCTGAAGGGCAGCCGGGTGCTGCGGTCCATGGCCGCCCCCATCCAGGAGCGGCGGATGCTGTGTGACAGCCTGCGCCGCCGTCTGGCGGCTGCCCTTGCCGGCCAGATGAAGGACCGGCGGGCCGCCCTGGCAAAATGCGCCGCCGGGCTGGACGCCCTGAGCCCCCTGAAGGTGCTGGGGCGGGGCTACGCCATCGCACGGAAGGGGAGCGTTGTGGTGTCCTCCGTCGGGCAGACGGAACAAGGGGACAGGCTGGACGTGGCCGTCTCCGACGGCGTCATCCAATGTGAAGTGAAGGACAAGGAGGAGAGGTCATGGCGGTAAAAAAGCAGACCTTTGAGCAGGCCATGGGCCGCCTGGAGGAGATCGTGAACAAGCTGGAGCAGGGGGACTGCGACCTGGATCAGTCGTTGAAGCTGTTCGAGGAGGGGGCCAAACTGGCCGCCCAGTGCGAGGAACAGCTGGATAAAGCCGAGCAGAAGGTGAATCTCCTGCTGGAGAACGGGGACGAGGTCCCATTCGAGGCCGGGGAGGACTGAGCCATGGACTTTCAGAAGGAGTACGACGCCCTCCGGGAGAAGGTGGAGGGCGCGCTGTCTCAATATTTCGGGGCGGACAGGCGGGGCTTCCGGTTCGACGGGCTCATGGAGGCCATGGACTACAGCCTGATGGCCGGCGGAAAGCGCATCCGGCCGGTGCTGGTGCTGGAGTTCTGCCGCTCCTGCGGCGGCGACGTGGACGCCGCCCTGCCGGTGGCCTGCGGCATTGAGATGCTCCACACCTACTCCCTGATCCACGACGATCTGCCCTGCATGGATGACGACGACCTCCGCCGGGGAAGGCCCACCAACCACAAGGTGTTCGGCGAGTGCACCGCCGTGCTGGCGGGGGACGCGCTCCAGGCTGAGGCATTCGGGACCATTCTGCGCGCAAACCTCCCGGCAGATCGAAAGGCCGCCTGCGCGGAGGCATTGGCCGACGCCGCCGGTGTCGACGGCATCTGCGGCGGGCAGTACATGGATATGGACAGTGAGGCGCGGGCTATGTCCGAGGACGAGGTCACTGAGCTCCAGAGCCGCAAGACTGGAAGCCTGCTCACCGCCGCCTGCCGGATGGGCGTCCTTGCCGCCGGCGGCACTGAGGAGCAGGAGGACGCCGCCATGCGATACGGCGCTTTCCTGGGCGCCGCCTTCCAGATCCGGGATGATATGCTGGACGAGCTGTCCACAGAGGCGGAGCTGGGCAAGCCCATCGGCTCTGATAAGGCCGAAGGCAAGACCACTTTTATGACCCTCTACGGGGCGGAGAAGTGCGCCATCATCGTGGAGCGCCTCACCGAAGGGGCCAAAGCGGCGGCGAGGGAGCTGCCCGACGGGGCATTTTTATGTGAGTTGGCCGACCGCCTGGCTATGCGGAATCGCTGAGTTTATCAAATCACAAAGGAGTGAGCGAACGTGATCGTCAGTCCCATCCTTATCATGGGCGTCTGCGCGTGGGCGTTGGCCCAGGTCCTGAAGTTCATCATCTCCATCATCGTGTTTCGAAAGGTTGACATCAAGTATCTGTATACCGGCGGCGGGATGCCAAGCTCTCACTCGGCGCTGGTGTGCGCTTGTTCCGCCGGAACGGCCTTCGCGGCGGGGCTTGACTCGCCCCTGTTCGCCATCGTGGTGCTGTTCTCCTTCATCGTCATGTACGACGCCGCCAATGTCCGCCGGGAGACAGGCAAGCAGTCCAAAATATTGAACTACATCATGAAGGACTGGGACAATATCCCTCCGGAGATCATGGACAGAGAGCTTAAGGAACTACTGGGCCATACCCCCCTTCAGGTGCTGGTGGGGGCGGTCCTGGGCGTGGCTGTTGGCCTGATCGGCGGCTTTCTTGCATATGGGTTTTGAGTTCTCCGCCCAACTGAATATCATCGCAAAAGAGAGGAGAACGGCCTATGTACCCGGAACACCTGGATCAGATCACCGACGCGCAGGCAAAGCTGCTGTGTGACCAGCTACGGGCGGACATTGTAAACAGCGTGGCAAAGACCGGCGGCCATCTGGCTTCGAGCCTGGGGGCGGTGGAGATCACCATGGCCATCCACCGGGTGTTTGATCTGGATTCCGACCGGCTGGTGTTCGACGTGGGGCACCAGTGCTACGCTCACAAATTCCTCACCGGCCGGGGGAAGGAGATGGCTTCCCTGCGGAAACTGGGGGGCCTGTCCGGCTTCCCCAAGCCAAAGGAGCACCGGGCCGACGCGTTTATCGCCGGCCACGCCTCCAATTCAGTGTCAGTGGCTCTGGGAATGGCCCGGGCCCGCACTTTGAACCGGGAGGACTACAGCGTCCTGGCCCTTATTGGGGACGGCGCCATGACCGGCGGACTGTCCTACGAGGGTCTGTCCGACGCGGGGCAGAGCGGGGAGCGGATCATCGTCATCCTCAATGATAACGGCATGTCCATCACCAAGAATGTGGGCGGAGTGGCCAGCCATTTGGCCAAGCAGCGGCTGAAGCCACAGTACCTCCAGTTCAAGAAGTTCTACCGCCGCATCACCGGGGGCAATCCCGTGGGGCGGGCGCTGTACCGCTTTACCCACAAGGTAAAGCAGGGCATCAAGAGCGCTGTGCTCCACTGCAGCATGTTTGAGGACATGGGTTTCACCTACCTGGGTCCGGTGGACGGCCATGACGTGGCCTACCTCACCCGGCTGCTGAGATATGCCAAAGAGCTGAACGGCCCTGTCCTGCTCCATATCAAGACCGTAAAGGGAAAAGGCTACACACCGGCAGAGAAGGAGCCCGACCGGTTCCACGGGGTCGGCCCCTTCCATGTGGAGGACGGCAGCCCGGTGACTTCCAATGACCATCCCACCTTCTCCTCGGTGTTTGGGGAGACCATGTGCCAGCTGGCCTCGGAGCGGGAGGACGTGTGCGCCATCACCGCCGCCATGCCCGACGGGGTGGGCCTGACGGAGTTTGCCAGACAGTATCCGGAGCGCTTTTTCGACGTGGGCATCGCCGAGGGTCACGCCGTCTCCATGGCCGCAGGCATGGCAAAACAGCGGGCCATCCCGGTGGCGGCCATCTACTCCACCTTTTTGCAGCGGTCTTACGACATGCTCCTCCACGACGTGGCCATCCAGAACCTGCATGTGGTGCTGGCGGTGGACCGGGCCGGGCTGGTGGGGGAGGACAGCGAGACCCATCAGGGCGTGTTCGACGTGGCCTACTTGACCTCTATCCCCGGCATGAAGATCTACTGCCCCGCCAGTTTCGAGGAGCTCCGCGCCATGCTGCGCTATGCGGTGACCAAATGCCGGGGCCCCGTGGCGGTGCGCTATCCCAGGGGGGGAGAGGGCGCTTATACCAGCATGAGCGGCATCGAGGGGGTGTCGATCCTTCGGGAGGGCAGGGACGTGACCATCGCCGCCTATGGAACGATGGTCAACGAGGCGCTGACCGCCGCCCGCCTGCTGGAGGATCAGGGTGTCTCGGCCCAGGTGCTGAAGCTGAACAGCATTTCTCCGCTGGATGTGGACGACCTGAAGGACTGCGTCAGGCGGACCGGGCGGTTGATCGTGGCGGAGGAGTGCGTGGACGCCGGCTGCGTCGGCCGCCGTATCGCCTCCGAGCTGACTCTGAGGGGCCTGGCCGGCCTGTCCGTGGCGCTGGTGAACCTGGGGGACCGGTTCATCCAGCACGGATCGGTGGCAGAGTTGCGGCAGCTCTATGGCATCGACGGGGCGTCCATCGCGAAAAAGGCCGCGGAGGTGATCTCCCATGGCTAAAAAGCGGGTGGACGTATTGTTGGTGGAGCGGGGGCTCATCGACAGTCGGCAGAGGGCCCAGGCCGTCATCATGGCGGGGCAGGTTTATACCGGCGGACGCCGCTGCGACAAGGCCGGTATGGCCCTGGATGAGGACGCGCCCCTGGAGATCAGGGGGCAGAGCCTGAAATATGTGAGCCGGGGCGGGCTGAAGCTGGAAAAGGCCATGAAGTGCTTCCCCATCACGTTGGAGGGCAAGGTGGCGGCGGACATCGGCGCCTCCACCGGCGGCTTCACCGACTGTATGCTCCAAAACGGGGCGGCGAAGGTGTATGCCGTGGACGTGGGCTACGGGCAGCTGGCCTGGTCCCTCCGGGAGGACCCCCGGGTGGTGTGCCTGGAGCGCACCAACGCCCGGTACCTCACGAAAGAACAGATCCCCGAGCCCCTGGACTTCGCCTCCATCGATGTGTCTTTCATCTCCCTGGGGCTGATTTTGCCGGCCCTGCGCCCCCTGATGAAGGAGGAAGGCCAGGTGGCCGCCCTCATCAAGCCCCAGTTCGAGGCGGGGAAGGACAAGGTGGGCAAAAAGGGGGTCGTCCGGGACCCTGCGGTCCATCTGGAGGTGCTGGAGGGGTTCCTCCGTCACGCCTCGGAGGCGGACTTCTCCGTGAAGGGGATTGATTTTTCACCCATCCGTGGGCCGGAGGGAAATATCGAATATCTGGGCTTTTTGGTCACCGGCGGCGGAGGCGCCGCCGCCGTGGACCTGAAAGACCTGGTGGAGCGGTCGCACGCTGTTTTGGAGGTATAATGCTATGAAAGTGGTGCTCAGCCCCAATCCTTATCGGGACCGGGGCCTCAAGGCGGCCATGACCGCCCGGAGCATATTGGAAAAGTGCGGGGTCCAGGCGGTGATCTGCCTGCCCTTTGAGCTGGACGAGAACAGCCACCTGGAGCTGCCGGCGGAAGCGGACCTTCGGCCCATCGGGCAGGAACTGAGCCATGCCGATATCCTGGTGTGCTTTGGGGGGGACGGCACCATCCTCCACGCCGCCAGGGAGGCCAATCCCCGGAATATCCCCGTGCTGGGCGTGAATCTGGGAAGCGTCGGGTTTATGGCCGAGCTGGAGCAGGGGGAGCTGTCCCTGCTGTCCCGGCTGGCCGCCGGAAAATACGGTATCGAGCGGCGGATGATGCTGGACGTCTGTGTCCGCCGGGAGGGACAGCGCGTATTTTCTGAGGTGGCCCTCAATGACGCGGTCCTCACCAAGGGGGCGGTGGCCCGGGTACTGGACCTGGAGGTCACAGGGGACCGCGTGACGATCGCTTCTTTTTCCGGGGACGGCGTGGTCATCGCCACACCTACCGGTTCTACGGCCTATTCCATGGCGGCGGGGGGACCCATTGTGGAGCCTACGGCGGAGAATATCATCATCACCCCTATCTGCGCCCACTCTCTGCATGCCAAGCCCTTTGTCCTCAACCGGGACCGCCTCATTGGGGCGCGGATGACCTCAGGAGGAAAAAAATCCGCCTACCTGTCGGTAGACGGGGGAAAGGCTTTCCGTATCCAGCCGGGGGACTGGGTGGAGTGCCGGCGCTCTCAGCAGACCACAAGACTGGTGAAGCTCACTGGAAGGAGCTTCTATGAGCGCATCAATCAAAAGCTTGGAAAGGTGTGAAAGCATGAAGGCCAACAGACAGAGGGCGATCCTGCACCTTATCTCGGAGCAGGATGTGGAGACCCAGGAGCAAATGCGGGAACTGCTGAAATGCGTTGGCATTCGGGCGACTCAGGCCACCATTTCCAGGGATATCAAGGAATTGAATCTGATCAAGCAGCCGGCGGAAGACGGTCGCTATCGCTATACTCCCTCCGATGGGTTGCCGGTGCGGAGGGCGGCCGCCGGGCGGATGCAGAACATCTTCAAGGAAGGGGTTACCTCCTGTGACAGCGCCCAGAACCTGGTAGTAGTCCGGACTATGCCGGGGCTGGCCCCAGCGGCCGGGGCGGCGCTGGACGGGATGGAGCTGGACGGACTGGTGGGGTCCCTGGCCGGGGACGACACGGTGCTGCTCATCATGCGCACCAATCAGGCCGCCGAGCGGCTCTGCAAGGAGCTGGCCTCCATGCTGGAGCGAGGGTGAGGAAAAATGCTGTCCCTGCTGCACATTGAGAACATCGCGGTCATCGACCGGGCGGATATCTCCTTCGAAAATGGCTTTAACGTCCTCACAGGCGAGACAGGCGCGGGCAAATCCATCGTGATAGACGCCATCGGCGCCATCATGGGGGAGCGTACCAGCCGCGATCTGATCCGCACCGGGGCAAAGTCCGCCAGGGTAACCGCTGTTTTTCGGAATTTGCCTCCACTGTCTTGGTTCGACGAGAACGGCTTTTCCCCCGACGAGAACGGCGAGCTGCTGCTGGAGCGGGTCATCCAGACCGACGGCAAAAACGTCTGTCGGGCAAACGGCGTGCCCCTGCTGGTGGGCCAGCTCCGGGAGCTGGGGCTGCGGCTGTTGAACATCCACGGTCAGCACGACGGGCAGCGGCTGCTGGACGAGGACTGCCACCTGGACTATCTGGACAGCTTCGGTGCAACAGATGAGCGGAAGGCCGCGTTTCAAACCGCCTATGAGCGGGTAAGGGAGATTAGAAAGACCCTCTCCGCCCTCCAGATGGACGACGCGGAGAAGGCCCGGCGGATCGACACCCTGCAATATCAGATCGACGAGCTGGAGGCGGCAAATCTCCGCCCCGGCGAGGGCGAGGAGCTGTCCGACCGGCGTGAGGTCCTCCGCAACGCGGAGCGGCTTACCTCCGCTGTGGACGGGGCCTGGGCGGCCCTCACCGGTGGGGAAGACGGGGACGGCGCTCTGTCCCTGCTGATGGAGGCGGAAGGCCACCTGACCTCCGGCGGCAAGCACAGCGCCGACCTGCGGGAGCTGGCCCAGACAGCCACCCGGCTCCGGTGCGACCTGGACGACCTGGCGGAGCGGGTGCGGGACGCCCGGGACGCCTTCGACTTCTACCCCGGGGAGCTGGACGAGGTGGAGGCCCGGCTGGACCGGCTCTACCGGCTGAAGAAGAAATACGGCGGCACTACGGAGGAGATGCTGGACTATCTGGCGAGGTGTAAGACCGAGCTGGACGCCATCCAGTTTTCCGAGGAACGTATCGCCAAGCTGGAGGGAGATCTGTCCAAAGCTCTGGATTTGGCCAGGGAGCAAGGAAAACTCCTTTCCACTGACCGGCAGAAGGCGGCGGAGGTTTTGGCTGCCCGCATCCAGCCTGAATTGAAGGAATTGGATATGCCCAAGGTGCGCTTTCAAGTGGAGTTCGCCCCCAAAGATGCCCCTGACGGCATGGACGCCACCGGCATGGACACGGTGCGGTTCCTTATGTCCGCCAACGTGGGGGAGGACCTGAAGCCCATCGACAGGATCGCCTCCGGCGGCGAGCTGTCCCGGATCATGCTGGCGCTGAAAAACGTGCTGGCGGAGACGGAGGAGGTGTCCACCCTGATCTTTGACGAGGTGGACGCCGGCGTGTCCGGCCGGGCGGCGGCCAAGGTGGCCCGAAAGCTGTACCAGGTCTCCAGGACCAAACAGGTGCTGTGTGTCACCCATCTGCCCCAGATCGCCGCCATGGGGGACATCCACTTCTCGGTGGAGAAGGGGGAGCGGGGCGGCCGCACCTACACGCAGGTGACCCGTCTTGATCGGGAGGGCCGCAAGGAAGAGCTTGCCCGCCTCAGCGGCGGCGACGTCACGGAGACCATGCTGAGCGGCGCAGAGGAACTGCTGTCCTCCGCGGAAACATTTAAGACGGAGGACGCGCGCTGACATGATCAAAGGCATCTTTTTCGACGTGGACGGGACCCTGGTCCCGCCCCACGGCAAGGCCATTTCCGACCTACTGCGGGCGGACCTGCTGGCCCTGCGGGAGCGGGGAATCAAAATCTTTATCTGCACCGGCCGGGCCAGGCAGGACCTGATCAGCACTGGGATGCTCCGGGACGTGTTATTCGACGCTTACATCACCCTTAACGGCCAGTGCTGCTTTGATGACAGGGCGATCTACCGGGACATCCCCATCCCGGCGGAGGACTTGAAAAATGCCATCCGGGTCCTCCGGGACAACCCCCACATCGCCGCGCTGATGGAGAGCGACGGGGCCAGCCGGATCAATCTGGTGGACGACAGGGTGGAGCGGGTGTTCCGGTTCCTCCACACGAAGATCTACCCTGCGGCGGACCCGGAGTGGATGCTGGAGCGGAACGTCTATCAGTTCGTACCCCTGGTGGACGAGAGCGAGGAGGAGCTGTTTTTCTCCGCCATGCCTCACTGTGACCACACCCGCTGGCACCCGGAGGGGGTGGACATCATGCCCAGAGGGGGCCGCAAGGCCGACGGCGTCAGGGCGACCATGGAGCGGTTCGGCCTGGAGCAGGAGGAGATCATGGCTTTCGGCGACGGGGAGAACGACGATGTGGTGCTGGACATGGCGGGACTCAGCGTGTGCATGGGAAACGGTGTGGAGCGGATCAAGGCTATGGCCGACTACGTGACCGGCTCCGTCTGGGAGGACGGGGTCTGTCAGGCCCTGCGGCACTTTGGCATCCTGGACTGAATCGAACACAAGAGAAAGCCCCGCCGGCCGGCGGGGCTTTGTCGTCTGCTTATTTCTGCTCGTCGGGCTCCACCGGCTTCATATCCTCCGGGGTATAGGGGGCGGGAGCGGCGGGCTTGGCGCTGCCATCGGAGACCGGCTGGAAGTCGGTCCTGTCCACGGCGGCGGCCGCGCCGCCCTTGGTGAACCGCTCAGGCACCTGCCCCAAAGGCGGGCCGCTGACGGGGGAGGGTCCGGCCTTGAGGCCGGTGATGATGGCGGCCAGGTCCAGGACGGCCTCCACGATCAGGGCGATGCCAACGATGCGCCACAGCATCTCCAGAGCCTTGAAGGGGTCGATCAGAATCAGCACGCTGATGACCAGGGCGATCAGGGCGTTGACCACCGTGAGATACCAGTAGGGCATGTGGAAGCGGAGCCGGTCGATGCCTTGTTGGAACTTCATCGCCCCCACGATCAGCAGAACGATGCCGTAGATGTGGGTGAGCGAGGGAAAGAGGCTGTTGCGGAATACGAACAGGGCGCCGACAAGGAGACACAGCAGACCGATGGCCAGGTTTTTCTCGGCGGCGGCCAACTCAGGGGAGGAGACGAAGTAGCGGATGACGCAGACGATGCCGGCGATCAGCAGCACAGCGCCCACGACGAACAGCACAGCTCTGGTGAACCGGTCCGGGTCGATCAGCAGGACGACGCCGACGGCCAACTCCACCAGGCACAGGACGATAAACCCGAGATTTGCGCGCAGAGCTTTCATGGGAACGCCTCCTTTGTAAAAATGATCGGTGCTGATTTAACGGTGCTTGCCCAGGAAGAACAGGGCCATACAGCCGGGGCCGGTGTGGGCGGCGATGACCGGGCCGATGTGGTTGATGACGACCTCTTTGACCCCGAAGCGGGCCTTCACGTCGGCGGCCAGCTGGTCCGCCTCCTCATAGGAGTCGGTGTGGCTGATGAACACCACCTGACTGGCGGGGTCCGGGTCAGCCAGCTCTGCCATCTTGTCGGCCAGGCCCTTGAGGGACGCCTTGCGGCCACGGGCAGTGGTCACCTTGATCAGGTGGCCCTCATCGTCCACATGGAGGATAGGCTTGATCTGGAGCATGGTGCCCACCACGGCGGTGGCGGCGGACACCCGCCCGCCCTTTTTCAGGAAGAACAGGTCGTTGACGGTGAACCAGTGGCACATATGGAGCTTGTTCTGCTCCGTCCAGTCCCGGACCTCCTCGATGGACTTGCCGGCAGCCTTCTGCTTGGCGGCAAGATAGACCAGAAGACCCTGGCCCATGGAGGCGCAGAGGGTGTCCACCACGTACAGCTTACGGTCGGGATACTGCTCCCGCAGGGCCTCCGCCGCAATCATATAGGAGTTGCAGGTGGTGGACAGTCCGGAGGAGAAGCCCAGCACCAGCACGTCCTTTCCTTCTTTTAGAAAGGGCTCGAACGCCTCGGTGGCCTGGCCTACGTTGACGGCGTTGGTGGTGGCCATGGAGCCCGCCTTCTGCCGGCGGGTCAGTTCGTCGGGGGTCATCTCCCGGTTGTCGGGATAGTTGAGGTAGGTCTTGCCGTCGATGGTGAAGGCCAGGGGAAGGACCTCCACCCCAAGTTCCTTCACGATGGAATCGGGCAGATCGGCGGACGAGTCGGTGATGATGACGTAGTCGCTCATAGCAGGGAACCTCCAAATCTCTTGGCCGCGCAGACGGCCTCTGTTTCTCTTATGATAGCATGATTACCCTTTTTTTGCAAATACATTTTTCGCAGGCACTCTATTTTCACCTAAGGCGGTTGGACACCATGCTGACATCCCAAATGTCAAGACTAAATTATAAAAAGTCTTAAAAAATTTTTATTAGCGGCGAAAAAGACAGGGGCGGCCAGGCGGCTGCCCCTGTTTTTGTGCTGTCCCGCTCCAGGTGTGGCCACACCATGCTGACATTCAAAAAAGGTTTGACAACGGGCAGTTTCCTGTGTTATGATTCTCCAAACGCGGTGAAGCGGACAGCCGCCGGGTCCTCTGCTCCTGGTGGAGCGGGGGATTTATTTTTGGAGGGAGCGTCATGGAACAGGTAAACATCACCTATATCGGCCACTCCTGCTTTGTGCTGGAGTATCAAGGCCAGCGGATCGTGCTTGACCCCTACGAGGACGGCTCTGTGCCGGGGCTCAAAAACGTTCGGCTGGAGGCGGAGTTCGTCTATTGCAGCCACTTCCACTATGACCACGGCTTCACCGGCGGCGTGAAACTCCATCCAGCCGTCCCGGCCTTCGAGGTGGAGGAGCTGGACACAGACCACGACGACATTGGCGGAACGCAGCGGGGGAAGAACACCGTGCGCATTTTCCGGTTCGGCGCGCTCCGGGTGGCCCATCTGGGGGATCTGGGCCGGCTGCCCACGGAGGCGGAATACGCCAGACTGGCCGGGGTGGACTGCCTGCTGATCCCCGTGGGCGGGTTCTTCACCATCGACGCGGCGACGGCCAAGGAAATCGTGGACCGGGTGCAGCCCAGGGTCACCGTCCCCATGCACTACCGCTCGGTACACGGCGGGTTCGACGTCATCGCGCCCCTGGACGACTTCACGAAGCTGTTTCCGGCGGTGGAGCATGGCGGAGACGTCCTCGCATTAACGGAGGACACACCTAAACAGGTGCTGGTCCTCACCCCACAAAACGGCTGATTACGCTAAAGGAGAGAAGATACTATGCAGCTCTATGAAGAACTGGTGGCCCGCGGCCTCATCGCCCAGGTCACCAACGAAGACGAGATCCGCAGCATGATCAACCAGGGCAAGGCCTCCTTCTACATCGGCTTTGACTGCACCGCCGACAGCCTCACCGCCGGCCACTTCATGGCTCTGACCCTGATGAAGCGCCTCCAGCAGGCGGGCAACAAGCCCATCGCCCTCATCGGCGGCGGTACCACCATGATCGGCGACCCCTCCGGCCGCACCGATATGCGCAAGATGCTCACCAAGGAGGACATCGCCCACAACGCCGAGTGTTTCAAGCGGCAGATGGAGCGGTTCATCGACTTCGGCGAGGGCAAGGCCATGATGATCAACAACGCCGACTGGCTGCTGAGCCTCAACTACGTGGAGCTGCTCCGGGAGGTGGGCGCCTGCTTCTCCGTCAACAACATGCTCCGGGCCGAGTGCTACAAGCAGCGGATGGAGAAGGGCCTGTCCTTCCTGGAGTTCAACTATATGATCATGCAGTCTTACGACTTCTACTATCTGTTCCAGCACTACGGCTGCAATATGCAGTTCGGCGGCGACGACCAGTGGTCCAATATGCTGGGCGGCACCGAGCTCATCCGCCGGAAGCTGGGCAAGGACGCCCACGCCATGACCATCACCCTGCTCACCGACTCCCAGGGCAAGAAGATGGGCAAGACCGCCGGCAACGCCGTCTGGCTGGACCCCAACAAGACCAGCCCTTACGACTTCTACCAGTACTGGCGCAACGTGGACGACGCCGATGTGATGAAGTGCATCCGTATGCTCACCTTCCTGCCCTTGAACCAGATCGACGAGATGGACCACTGGCAGGGCAGCGAGTTGAACCGGGCCAAGGAGATCCTGGCCTGGGAGCTGACCCAGATGGTCCACGGCAGGGAAGAGGCCGATAAGGCCCAGGCCGCCGCCAAGGCCCTGTTCTCCGGCGGCGGGGACGACTCCAATATGCCCTCCACCGCCCTCGCCGACGGCGACTTCAACGACGGTAGGATCGGCGTGCTGGCACTGATGGTCAAGTGCGGCCTGGCCGCCTCCAACGGCGAGGCCCGGCGGCTGATCCAGCAGGGGGGCGTGTCCGTCAACGACGGCAAGGTCACCGACCCCAACCTCTACTACGACAAGGCCGCCTTTGAGGGCGGGCTGGTCATCAAGAAGGGGAAAAAGGTGTTCCACCGGGCGGTGCTGGCTTAAAACCGGACATTAAAAATCGGACGCTGAAAAAGCGTCCGATTTTTTGCGCCCGGCGGCGAGATTGAGGTCAAAAGAGCGTCTTACTCAGTGAGAGCGCTCGAACGCGAGAGGAGGTGGGGCATGGAGGACCGGGAGATCATTCAGCTGTTCCTGGACAGGGACCAGCGGGCGGCGGCGGAGCTGGAAGCCAAGTACGGCGGCCTGTGCCGCCGGGTGGCCGGGAACATCCTGAGAAATCAGGAGGATGCGGAGGAGGTGGCCAGTGACGCCATCTTCGCTGTGTGGCGCACCGTGCCGCCCCAGGTGCCCCAGAGCCTGCTGGCCTATACCCTCCGCATCGCCCGCAACAGGGCCGTCACCCGCCTGCGGGACAACACCAGGGACAAACGGACGGGGGAGGCCGCCCCGCCTGAGACGGAGCCCTCCGTCCCGGACAACGCCGCCGACCGGCTGGAGGCCGCCGAGACCGCCCGGCTCATCAACGACTTCCTCCGCGCCCGCCCGGAGCGGGAGCAGATCATGTTCACCCGCCGGTATTTCATGGGGGACGAGCCGGGGGACATCGCCAAAGACCTGGGCGTCAGCCCGCTGCGGGTGTCGGATACCCTCTACAAGCTGAAAGGGCGGCTGAAGCGGTATTTGCAGGAAAGGGATGTGATTGTATGAACGACAGGAAATTGACAGAACTGGCCGGACTGCTGGATGACGACTTCATCGTCCGGGCCGCCGGCACAGTGGGAAGAAAGGAGAAACACATGAAGAAAGGTTCGATTTTGAAAACGGCGCTGATCGCGGCCTGCGCCTGTCTGGCGCTGGTGGGGACGGCGTTCGCAGCCAGTGCGCTCACCGGTGGCAATTGGCCGTTCCATCTGAATACAACGGACCCCGGCGTGTTCGCTGAGAGCCATGGGGATGGACGGATGACCATGACCTTCAATGTGAAGCAGTTTGGTCCCGATGAGGTGTCTGACGAGGCGTTGAAGATCATGAACAGCCTCCCCAAGGGAGAGACGCGGCAGGAGGGCATGGGCAGTTGGAAAGAGATCCAGGAGCACATCGGAGTAGACCTGATTGACAGCGATCTGCTGGACACCGCGGAGCCTGCTAACTACTGGCCCCTGCAATGCTATAACGCGACCTATTATTGGGACGGCATGAACTTTTACAGAGCGCATATTGTGGACGGGGTGACGGTAAGCCTGTCCGCCGCAGTTGAAATGGCGGAGGAGGGAGAAGGTGCGGTGAGTTCCGTGACGCGCACCTTGGACGAATCGCTGAACCACCCGTACACGCTTCCTGATGGTACTGTGGTCTATTACGGGGAAAATGAGTATGACACATGGGGATATCCGGTGAAGGAGTATCGGGCCAGCTTCGTTCACGATGGCGTGTCGTATTATCTGGAGGTCACCGATACCCAGATCGACAGGCTCGACGCGAATAACGAGCTGACAGAGGGACGCGTGTTCGACCTGGAAGATCCCCACGTCGACTACGAGGGCGTGTTCTTCCGGGTGCTGGATTCCTTCGTCAACTGATCGTATAAGAAACCGGACGCCGAGAGGCGTCCGGTTTCTTGCGCTCATTTTATTTGATCACGTCGGCCATATTGTACAGCCCCGGCTTATCCACCGTCGTCAGGAACTTGGCGGCCTGCACCGCCCCGTTGGCGAAAATTTCACGGGAGGCGGCGTGGTGGCTGATCTCGATGACCTCATCCCGGCCGGCGAAGATGACGGTGTGGTCCCCCACGATGGTGCCGCCCCGCACGGAGGACACGCCGATCTCCCGGCCGTCCCGTGCCTTGCGGACGGAGTGCCGGTCGTAGACGTACTCCGGCTCATAGGGAAGCCCCTGAGCTGCCGCGTCCGCCAGCATGAGGGCGGTGCCGCTGGGGGCGTCCAGCTTGCGGCGGTGGTGCCGCTCCACGATCTCCACGTCGTAGTCGCTCCCCAGCAGGGAGGCGGCCCGGCGTACCAGGTCCACCAGCACGTTGATCCCCAGGGACATGTTGGCGGAGCGGAACACGGGGATGGACTCCGCCGCCCTGTCGATGAGGGCCAGCTGCTCCTGGGAATAGCCGGTGGTGGCCAGCACCACGGGCAGCTTCCGCTCCACGCAGAAGTCCAGCAGGGGCTCAAGGGCGGAGTGGTGGGAGAAGTCGATGACCGTGTCGGCCCCGGCTGTGCAGGCGGCGGGGGAGGGGAACACCGGGAAGCCATCCATGGGCTGGGATAGCAGGTCGATGCCGGCGGAGACCTCCACGTCGGGGTCGGCGGCGCAGATATCGGCCACCACCCGGCCCATGTGGCCGCAGCAGCCGGAGATGATGATCTTTTGCATGGGAAACGCTCCTTACAGCAAGCCCATGCGGGTCATGGCGCCCCGGAGGGTCTCCAGGTTCTTCTCGGAGATCTCGCACAGGGGCAGCCGCAGGGCGCCGGCGTTCATGCCCATCAGGTTCATGGCCGCCTTGATGGGGATGGGGTTGACCTCGATGAACAGGGCGTCGATCAGGTCCATGTACTGGATCTGGAGTTTGGAGGCGGCGGCGAAGTCGTTCTCCAGGCACAGGTGGGACATCTTCACCATCACCTCGGGGATGATGTTGGAGGCCACCGAGATGACGCCCTTGGCCCCCAGGGCCATCATGGGCACCACCTGGTCGTCGTTGCCGGACCAGATGTAGAAGTCGTCGGGGCAGAGGAACCGGGTGTGGGCCAGCAGGGAGAAGTTGCCGCTGGCCTCCTTGACGCCGTTGATCTTGGGGTTCTGGGACAGGACCTTATAGGTCTCGGCGGTGAAGGTGATGCCGGTGCGGGAGGGCACGTTGTAGAGGATCATGGGGATGTCCGCCCGTTCGGCGATGTACTCGTAGTGCTTGATAAGGCCGGTTTGGCTGGCCTTGTTGTAGTAGGGGGTGACGAGCAGAGCGGCGTCGGCACCGCAGTCCTGGGCGTGCTGGGTCAGGTAGACGGCGGCGGTGGTGTCGTTGCTGCCCGTGCCGGCGATGACCTTGACCCGGTGATTTACCCGCTCAACACAGAACTCCACCGCGGCGATGTGCTCCCGGATGGACATGGTGGCGGACTCGCCGGTGGTGCCGCACACGCACACCGCGTCCACGCCGGCGGCGATCTGGTCGTCGATGAGTTTGCCGAAAGCCTCGTAATCAATGGCGTTGTTGGGCCCGAAGGGGGTGACCAGGGCGGGGCAGGAGCCGGTGAATACAGGAGTCCTCATATCGATACAGCCCTTTCAAACAAGATTCCGCTCACTTGCGGTCGATATACCCCTCGGCGCACAGCAGCTCAGCCAGCAGGACCCCGCCGCCGGCGGCGCCCCGGAGGGTGTTGTGGGACAGAGAGACGAATTTGTAGTCGTACTGGGTGTCGGGGCGAAGCCGGCCGATGGTCACGGCCATGCCGCCCTCCAGGTCCCGGTCAAGTTTGGCCTGGGGCCGGTCGGGCTCCTCAAAGTAGCGGAGGAACTGCCTGGGGGCGGTGGGCAGGCCCAGCTCCTGGGGCCGGCCCTTGAAGGTCGCCCAGGCCTCCTTCATCTGCTCCATGGTGGGCTTGTTTTTGAAGGTGACAAAGGCGGCGGCGGTGTGGCCGTTGGACACGGGCACCCGCAGGCACTGTGCGGTGATGGACACGTCCTCCGCGTTGACGATGACGCCGTTCTCCACCCGGCCCCACACCTTCAGGGGCTCCTGCTCGGATTTCTCCTCCTCGCCGCCGATGTAGGGGATCAGGTTATCCACCATCTCGGGCCAGGTCTGGAAGGTCTTGCCCGCGCCGGAGATGGCCTGATAGGTGCAGACCAGGATCTTTTCGATGCCGAAGGAGCGCAGGGGGGACAGGGCGGGGACGTAGCTCTGGATGGAGCAGTTGGACTTGACGGCGATGAAGCCCCGCTTGGTGCCCAGACGCTCCCGCTGGTCCTTGATGACCTCGATGTGGTCCGGATTGATCTCGGGGATGACCATGGGCACGTCGGGGGTCCAGCGGTGGGCGGAGTTGTTGGACACCACAGGGCACTCGAATTTCGCGTACTGCTCCTCCAGGGCGCGGATCTCATCCTTCTTCATGTCCACGGCGGAGAACACGAAGTCCACCATTCCTGCGATCTTCTCCACGTCGTCCTGGGCGCTCATCATCACCAGGTCCCTGGCCTCCTCCGGGATGGGGGTGTCCATGGCCCAGCGGCCGGCCACCGCGTCCTCATACCGCTTGCCGGTGGAGCGGGGGCTGGCGGCCACCACGGCGAGCTGGAACCAGGGGTGGTTCTCCATGAGGGTGACGAAGCGCTGGCCCACCATGCCGGTGGCGCCGATGACGCCCACTTTGTACTTTTCTGCTGCCATATCGCATGACCTCCTGGACCGTCCGGCGAAAAAATTGAAAGATGGTGTTGAAACCGGGCGGGTAAATGGGTTATAATGACCTAAATGCGGCGGCCGGTCTGGGCCGGCGCGGTGTATAACTTCTTAAACTATAACATCATCATGGTAAAGTGTCAATTTATTTTGACGTCCCTGATAGAGAAATGGAGCGGACCAATGAGACGGAAATTCGTGCAAATTGCGGCCCTTTTCCTGGCTTTGGGCCTTCTTACCGGGATAGAAGCCACCCATGCGAATGCCTCCGACACATCCCTGGACGACCAGATCATCCGAGTGGGGCTTGCCTATAACGGCTACCAGAGCAAGACCCTGGACGGGGCCAACCTGGCCAATGAGACCGGCTCCGGTTTTCGCCTGGGCTATTTTGACGCCTCCAACCAGTTCGTCCAGCTGGGCGCCACGGAGGAGACCGCAGTCTCCGTGGTGGAGACCGTGAACGCGGGCTACGGGACCTCCGGCGGCTATACCAGCTACCACGCGTCTCTGGCCGGTACCGCCCAGGTAGTGGTGGGGGAGTATCATTTGCAGCTTCCCGGCAGTTACGCTGCTTTTGAGGAAGCCCAAGCGGCCGCAAGCGCCTACGAAGGCGGTTTTCCCGCCTGTATCGGCGATGTGTTCTACGCACGTATCGCCAACTGTGCCAGCCGCGCGGAGGCTTTGGCTGTCCAGGAGCTGTTTGCCGCCGATGGGGTAGAGACCACCATCGTGGGCACCTCCGCTTACGGGGTCAGCGTGGTGATTACCGGCACCAACACCATCCTGTTCCAATACGACGATCTGGGGAAGGGCACCGGCCTGGGGATCATGCCCAACGCCGCCGGCGGAGACGAGGACTTCGTCACCCTGTTCAACACCAGCGCCTTTGGCCGGCCCAACAACCGCTGGTACGGCGGTTTCCGGTACGAGCGCGTCAACGGCGGAAATCTGACCGTGGTGAACATGGTCCGGCTCGGGGACTATCTGAAGGGAGTAGTGCCCATCGAGGTCAGCAGCTCCTGGCCTATCGAGGCCCAGAAAGCCCAGGCGGTGGCCGCCCGGACTTACGCACTGGCAAATTTAAACGCACACAAAAGTTCCCACTTCGATCTTTGCCCAAGCACCGACTGTCAGGCCTACTCCGGCCTGTCCCGGGCCGCGGCCAACTCCGACCGGGCGGTGGACGAGACCGCCGGCGTCACCGTAAAATACAACGGTACATACGCCTCCTGCAACTATTATTCCTCCAATGGCGGAGCCACCATGAGCGCCAAGGACGTGTGGGGCCGCGACTATCCCTACCTCCAGGGCAAGGCCGACCCCTATGAGGCCGCGGCTGGGATCAATAACGCCTGGAGCAGATCCTATTCCTTTAGCGAGCTGACCTCCAAGCTGGGGTACGCCAGCACGATCACCGCTGCCAAGATCACCAGGTACACCGACTACGGCAACCCGCTGTCCATCGTGTTCTACACCCAGAACGGCAAGACCTATACCATGACCACCTATCAGCTGGTGCGGGCGCTGGGTCTCAGCTCCTACCGCTATGACTTCGGCCCCAACGGCGGCAATAAGACGGACGGCACCGTCACTGGTCCCTCCGGCGGGCTCGTAGTCAACGGGACCGCGGTATCCGGCAGCGTGGGCGGTATGTACGCCGTGGATGGCAGCGGCAATGTCGCCCCGGTCCCCGGCGGCGCTTACGTTATCACCGGAGACGGCAGGACCTCCACGGTGGAAAACTGGTCCGGCGGCGCCGGGGACGACGGGCTGTATCACGGCACCAACGGCTCCTTCGTCATCTCCGGGCGGGGCTCCGGCCACAACGTGGGCATGAGCCAGTGGGGGGCCTGGGCCATGGCCAAACAGGGCTTTACCTACAAGCAGATCCTGGAATTCTACTATACTGGCGTCACGGTGGGATAATTCTTGAAAACATCGGATTTTGATTTCGAGCTGCCCCAGGAGCTCATCGCCCAGACCCCTCTGGAGCGGCGGGACTCCTCCCGGCTGATGGTCCTGGACAAGCTGACGGGAGAGACCCGGCATCTGCACTTCTACGACTTGCCCTCCCTGCTCCGGCCGGGGGACTGCCTGGTGCTCAACGACAGCCGGGTGCTGCCCGCCCGGCTCATCGGCAGGCGCTCCGGCGGCGGCGCCTGCGAGGTGCTGCTGCTCATCGACCGGGGGAACAAAGTTTGGGAGTGCCTGGTGCGCCCCGGGAAAAAGCTCCGCCCCGGCGCGAGGGTCACCTTCGGCGATGGGGAGCTGTCCGCTGAGATCGTGGGCGAGGTGGAGGGCGGCAACCGCCTGGTCCGCTTCGACTACGAGGGCATCTTCCTGGAGGTGCTGGAGCGGCTGGGCAAAATGCCCCTGCCGCCCTACATCAAGGCGGAACTGGAGGACCAGGAGCGCTACCAGACAGTGTACTCCCGGGTCACCGGTTCCGCCGCCGCACCCACGGCGGGCCTCCACTTCACCAAAGAGCTGCTGAACCAGGTTCAGTCAATGGGTGTAAAGGTCTGCTACGTGACACTTCACGTGGGCCTCGGCACCTTCCGTCCGGTGAAGGCGGAGGACATCCAGGACCACGAGATGCACGCAGAATACTGTATCATCCCCCAGGAGACCGCCGACGCCGTCAACGAGACGAAGAAAAACGGGGGCCGGGTCATATGCGTGGGCACCACCTCCTGCCGCACCATCGAGAGCTGGGCGGCGGAGGACGGCACGCTGAAGGCGTCGGCGGGGTGGACCAGCATCTTCATCTACCCCGGCTACCGGTTCAAAGTGCTGGACGCCCTCATCACCAACTTTCACCTGCCCCAGTCCACTCTGATCATGCTGGTGTCCGCCCTGGCGGGCCGGGAGCACGTGCTGGCGGCCTACGCGGAGGCGGTGCGTGAGCGGTATCGATTCTTCTCCTTCGGCGACGCCATGTTCATTTCATGAGGGATTGATCTATGTTTCGAGTTTTGAAAACCGAGGGCCGCGCCCGCCGGGGGGAGTTCACCTGCCCCCACGGCACGGTCCAGACCCCGGTGTTCATGAACGTGGGCACCCAGGGGGCCATCAAGGGCGGGCTGTCCGCCGTTGACCTGAAGAACATCGGCTGTCAGATCGAGCTGTCCAATACCTATCACCTCCATCTCCGCCCCGGAGACGAGCTGGTGAAGGAGATGGGCGGCCTTCACAGATTCATGCGCTGGGACGGCCCCATGCTCACCGACTCCGGCGGCTTCCAGGTGTTCTCCCTGGCGGGGATGCGGAAGATCACCGAGGAGGGGGTCACGTTTGCCTCCCACATCGACGGGCACCGGGTGTTTATGGGCCCGGAGGAGTCCATGCGTATCCAGTCCAATCTGGGCAGCGACGTGGCCATGGCCTTCGACGAGTGCGTGGAGAACCCCGCCCCCTACGACTACGCCAAGGCATCCTGTGAGCGAACCCTCCGCTGGCTGGAGCGCTGCAAGGCGGAGCATGACCGGCTGAATGCCCAGCCGGACTGTGTCAACCCCGGGCAGATGCTGTTCGCCATCAACCAGGGAGCCACCTACGAGGATCTGCGGGTGTGGCACGCTAAAGAGATCGCAAAGATCGACTGCGACGGCTACGCCATCGGCGGCCTGGCGGTGGGAGAGCCCACCGAGGTGATGTATCAGATCATCGAGGCGGTGGAGCCCCATCTGCCGGCGGACCGGCCCCGGTATCTCATGGGCGTGGGGACCCCCTCCAACATCATTGAGGGGGTGTGGCGGGGCATCGATTTCTTCGACTGCGTCATGCCCGCCCGGAACGCCCGCCACGGCAAGCTGTTCACCTTGGGCGGGACGCTGAACATCAAGAACGAGAAGTACAAAGACGACCCCCGGCCCATCGACCCGGACTGCGGCTGTCCGGTGTGCCGCAATTTCTCACGGGCCTATCTGCGGCACCTGTTTGTGGCGGGGGAGATGCTGGCCATGCGTCTGGCGGTCATGCACAATCTGTACTTCTATAACGAGCTGACCCGCCGCATCCGGGAGGCCCTGGACGGGGGATGCTTCGCGCAGTTCCGGACAGACCATTCGGAGCGTCTGGCGGGCAGGGCGGAGTGAGCTCCCGGTAAAAAGTTCTCCGGTTGGAAAATTAGGGCTTGTCTTTGACCGGCAATCACGCTATAATACTCTTACGTTCGCAAATTCTCAACTATGTAAATGGAGGACAACATCTTATGCCGTTTTCTTTGAAACTGCTGCCCCTGGCAGCCACCGCCGCCGATCCCGGAGCCGGTTCTATGCTCCCCTCGATCATTATGATCGTGGCGATGATCGCGGTTTTCTATTTCCTGATGATCCGCCCCGAAAACAAGCGCAAAAAGGAAGCCGAAAATATGCGGAACAGTCTGTCGGTAGGGGATGACATCACCACCATCGGCGGCATCACCGGCACCATTTGCGCGGTAAAGGACAAGACCATCGTCATCGAGACCGGTGCGGACCGGGTTCGTATCGAATTCACCAAGTGGGCCGTCTCCAGTAAGGGCACCCAGACGACCGAGGACGTGCCCAACACCGAAGACAAGAAAGACAAGGATAAGAATAAGAACAAGGCCAAGGATAATAAGGACGGCAAGGACAAGGCAAAAGAGCCGGAAAAAGACGGAAAGGATTCTAAAAAGGACAAGTGAGAGAGTTTTGCCCACTGTCAGCATGAATGGCGGCCCCTTTTCATATGGTGTAGCACAATCCATATGAAAAGGGGTGCTTTTTGATGCGAAAGACCGACTTGCGAGAGGTCAGCGCTGTGGAGATGACGGCGGCGGCTGTGCTGGGAGGGCTGCTGGCCCTGGGGGTAGCAATGGTGGTGCTGCTGATCGGGGCGGTGGCGGTGTCCAATGGGATATTGAAGCAGGATGTGACGCCGCAGATCACGGCGCTGGCCTGCCTGCTAGGCGGACTCTGCGGCGGGGTTTTGACCTGCCTGCGGTGGAGAGCACGGTTCCTGCCCGGCGGGCTGGCGGCGGGACTGGTGTGCTTCTTGCTGATCCTGGCGGTGGGTCTGCTGTCCGGCGACGAGTTCTCCCTGGGGCTCCAGGCGCTCATCGAGTTGGCGGGCTGTCTCTGCGGCGGGGCTGTGGCCGGCGTGCTGTGCGGCGGTTGGAAAGGGAGACGCCGCTCAAAGGCCAGGAATAAATAGGGAAAACTTTCAGACTATATATTATGGTTGGCTCTTGACAAGAGAGAACAAAATCACTATAATTCCCCTGAATCATTTGCCCAACAAAAGAAAGGATGATCGTCATGGCGAAAGAGTATAAGCTGAGCGCGGAGCGGCTGGAAGAGCTAAAGACCGAACTGAATTACCTGAAAACCGTCCGCGAGAAGGAGGTCGCCGACCAGATCAAGGAGGCCCGTTCCTTCGGCGACCTGAGCGAGAACAGCGAGTACGACGAGGCCAAAAACGTCCAGGGCAAGCTGTACTCCCGCATCGCCGAGCTGGAAGAGATCCTGTCCAACTACACGGTGATTGAGGAGAACGAAGTCGATCCCAACACAGTGCGCATCGGCAGTAAGATCACCGTGGCAGATGTGGCCACCGGCGACGAGGAGACCTATCAGGTGGTGGGCTCCCAGGAGGCAGACCCCATGAACGGCCGCATCTCCGAGGAGTCCCCCTTTGGCAAGGCCCTGCTGGGCAAGGCCATCGGCGAGATCGCCGTGGTGGAGGCCCCCGTGGGCAATATCGAGTACAAGGTGGTCGCCATCCAGCGCTGAGCGGCCGTCACAAAGGAGAAAACGCGTATGTCCGAGCAGAAGAACAACCGTCAGGTCCCCCAGGAGGAGCAGCCCCTGTCCGAACTGCTCCGGGTCCGGCGGGACAAGCTGGCCGCTCTCCAGGCCGAGGGGAAGGACCCCTTTACCATCACCAGGTTCGACGTGACCCACCACAGCGTTGAGGTCAAGGACGATTTCGACGCGCTGGAGGGCCAGACCGTCCGTCTGGCGGGCCGTCTCATGTCCAAGCGGGGCATGGGCAAGGCGGTGTTCGCCGACCTCCAGGACAGGGAGGGCCGCATCCAGCTCTACGTCCGCATCGACGACGTGGGGGAGGAGCAGCTGGCCGCCTTCAAGAAGTACGATATCGGCGACATCGTGGGCGTCGAGGGAGAGGTGTTCCGCACCCAGCGGGGAGAGATTTCTGTAAAGGCTAAAACCGTTACACTGCTCTCTAAGTCCCTGCTGCCCCTGCCTGAGAAGTTCCACGGTCTTACTGACGTAGAGACCCGCTGCCGTCAGCGGTATGTGGATCTGATCGTCAACCCGGAGGTCAAGCGCAACTTCCAGATTCGTTCCAGGTTCATCCAGTACGTCCGGAAGTTCATGGACGACCGGGGCTACATGGAGGTGGAGACCCCCGTTCTAAACACCCTGGCCGGCGGCGCCGCCGCTCGGCCCTTCATCACCCACCACAACACGCTGGACATCGACATGTACATGCGCATCGCCACCGAACTGCCCCTGAAGCGGCTCATCGTGGGCGGCCTGGAGCGGGTGTACGAGATTGGCCGCATCTTCCGCAACGAGGGCATGGACAACCGGCACAACCCGGAGTTCACCACCATCGAGCTGTACGAGGCCTACGCCGACTTCCACGACATGATGGACATCGCCGAGGGCATCCTGGCCGGCGCGGCGCAAGACATCCTGGGGGACTATCACATCCAGTGGCAGGGGGAGAACATCGACCTGACCCCCGGCTGGCGCAGGCTCACCATGGTGGACGCCGTGAAAGAGTACGCCGGGGTGGACTTCGGCGCCATCACCGATGACGCCGAAGCCGTCGCCGCGGCGGGCGCCATCGGCGTGGAGCTGGCCGACACCGCCGACAAGACCTGGGGCAACGCCCTGTACGCCTGCTTCGACCAGAAGGTGGAGGAGAATCTGATCCAGCCCACCTTTATCACCATGTACCCGGTGGAGGTGTCCCCGCTGACCAAGCGGAGCCCCGCTGACCCCCGCCTCACCGAGCGGTTCGAACTGTTCATCTGCCGCAGCGAGATGGCCAACGCCTACTCCGAGCTCAACGATCCCATCGACCAGCGCCAGCGGTTCGAGAAGCAGATCGAGCTCCGCGACCGGGGCGACGACGAGACCGAGATGCTGGACGAGGACTTTCTCACCGCCCTGGAGTACGGCATGCCCCCCACCGGCGGCATGGGCATGGGCATCGACCGGTGCGTGATGCTGCTTACCGGCCAGGATTCCATCCGGGAAGTGCTGTTGTTCCCCACCATGCGGCCCTTAGATTAAGAACCAAGCAAGGCATACCGGCCCCGCCGGTATGCTTTTGCGCATAACCGACGACGGGAGGGAAATGCTTTGGCAGTCGAGACTATCACCAGCAAAAGCAATCCTCTCTTGACCCTGGTCCGCAAGCTGAACGCCCGCCGTGCCGCCCGCCGGGGGGCTGGCCTGTTCGCCGCCGAGGGGCCAAAGCTGCTGTGTGAGGCCCTCCGATGGAACGGGGGAGTGGAGACCGTCATCCGGGCCCCCGGCGTGACCCTGCCGGAGCTGCCGGAAGCCGTCCGGGTGGTGGAGGTAGGCGACAGCCTGCTTTCCTCCGTCGCGGACACCGAGACCCCACAGGGGGTGGTGTTCCTGTGCCGGACGAAGCCCCTTGACCTCCCCGAAAAGCTGGAGGGAGGCCGGTATCTAGTGCTGGACGGGGTGCAGGACCCCGGCAATGTGGGCACCGTCTGGCGGACGGCGGACGCCTTTGGGGCGGACGGGCTGATCCTCTGCAACGGCTGCGCCGACCCGTACAATCCCAAGACGGTGAGGGCCACCATGGGGGCGGTGTTCCGCCTGCCCGTGTACGAGGCCGGTCTGGACGGGGCGGCCGCTCGGCTGAAAGAGGCAGGTCTGCCCCTGTACGCCGCCGCCCTCCGGGAGGACACCGCCGACGCCCGCGCAGTCGACTTGAAGCGCTCCGCCGTCATCATCGGCAGCGAGGGCCGGGGCGTTTCCCGGCGGGCGCTGGAATTGTGCGACAAGACCATCAGGATCCCCATGCGGGAGCGATGCGAGTCCCTGAATGCGGCGGTAGCCGCCGCCGTCCTCCTGTGGGAGATGGCGCGATAACGTGAGAGAGGGGGAGCGGTCATGTCCAACCTGAAATACTGGATCTGGCTGGCGGAGCGGCACGGCCTCACCTGCCAGACGGCGGAGCGGGTGCTGGAGCACTTCGGCTCCCCGGAAGGGGCCTATTTCGCCGACCTGGCGGAATACAAGCTCATCGAAGAGTTGACGCCGGAGGCCCTTGCCTCCCTGGAGGACAAGTCTCTGGACCCGGCGGACAAAATTTTAGGGGACTGCGACCGGCTGGGCATCCGGCTGATGACCCGCCAGGACGCTATTTATCCGGAGCGGCTGGCTGCCATCGCCCAGCCGCCGCTGGTGCTCTACATGAAGGGCCGGCCCGTAGCCTTTGACGAGGAGGCGGCTATTGCCATCGTGGGCACCCGGAAGGCCACCCCCTACGGTGTCCAGACGGCATCCAAGCTGGCCGCCGACCTGACCCGGAGCGGGGCCATGGTGCTCACCGGCATGGCCCAGGGCATCGACGCCTCCGCCGTGCGAGGCGCGCTGAAGGCGGGCGGGCCGGTGGTGTCGGTGCTGGGCAACGGCATCGACGTGGTCTATCCCCGCGGCCACGGTTCCCTCTACGAGGATGTGGCTGTGGCGGGCACCCTGATTTCCGAGTACCCGCCGGGCACTGAGCCCAAGGGCGACCATTTTCCGGTGCGGAACCGCATCCTGAGCGGCCTGTCGGTGGGCGTCGTCGCCGTGGAGAGTGAGCGCACCGGCGGCACCCTCCTCACCGTGAACCACGCTCTGGACCAGGACCGGGAGGTCTTCGCCGTGCCGGGGCCCATCGGCGCGCCGGCCAGCGTGGGCACCAATCTGCTCATCCAGGAGGGGGCCGCCAAGCTGATCCTCAGCGCGGACGACGTGCTGTGCGAGTTTGCCGACCGCTTTCCGAACAAGCTGCGGGCGGCGGACCCCCTGGACCCGGAGGCGGAGGCCCAGCGTCTGGAGGGAGCCGCGGTGGTCCCGGAGCCCACGGAGCCCAAAAAGTCCAAAGAGGCCAAGTCCGACGGGGAAGAGCCGGCGAAGATCAGATTTGAGAAGAAGCCGAAGCTCCCCGTGCTCACCGCGGAGGAGACCGAGGGGAAACTGACCGACGATCAGCGGGCTATCCTGCTGGCGCTGGAGGGTGGGGCTCTCAAGACCGACGACGTGGTGGAAAAGACCCAGATCCCCACCCGGCGGGTGCTGTCCGCCATGACCCTCCTGCAGATCCAGGGGTACGTGACCGAGGAGAGCGGCAAGCGGTTCAGGGCCGCCGTCAAATTGAAAATGGAGTAAGTGCGATCTATGGCAAAGAAGAATCTGGTAATCGTGGAGTCGCCGGCAAAGGCGAAGACCATCGGCAAATATCTGGGCCCCGACTACGAGGTGAAGGCCTCCATGGGCCACGTCCGGGACCTGCCCAAGAGCAGGATGGGGGTGGACGTGACCACCTTTGAGCCGGAGTATGAGAACATCGCGGGCAAGAAGGAGACCATCGCCGAGCTGAGCAAGGCCGCCAAGGCCAGCCAGCGAGTCTATCTGGCCACCGACCCTGACCGGGAGGGGGAGGCCATCTCCTGGCATCTGCGCTCCGCGCTGGGGGTGCCGGCGGACAAGACCTGCCGGGTCACCTTCAACGAGATCACTCGCAAGGTGGTCACCGAGTCCATCGCCGCCCCCCGGGACATCGACCAGAACCTGGTGGACGCTCAGCAGGCCCGGCGGGTGCTGGACCGGATCGTGGGCTATCAGCTCTCGCCCCTGCTGTGGAAGAAGATCCGCCGGGGCCTGTCCGCCGGGCGGGTGCAATCCGTGGCCACCCGCATGGCGGTGGAGCGGGAGGAGGAGATCCGCGCCTTCGTGCCCAGGGAGTACTGGTCCATCACCGCCGACCTCGCCCGAATCGCCCCCAACCTGGGCGGCTTCCAGGCCGAGTTCTACGGCAGGGGCAAAAAGATGGAGCTGACCTCCCAGGAGCAGGCCCAGAAGGTGCTGGATGCCGTGAAGGATTCTCCCTTTACGGTCATCTCTGTGAAGCGGCAGGACAAGCACCGCGCTCCCGCTCCGCCCTTCATCACCTCCTCACTCCAGCAGGAGGCGTCCCGGAAGCTGAACATGACTCCCCGGCGCACTATGTCGGTGGCCCAGCAGCTCTATGAGGGCGTGGACGTGGAGGGCGTGGGCACCGTGGGCCTCATCACCTATATGCGTACCGACTCCCTCCGCTTGTCCGAGGAGGCGCTGGCCGCCGCCAGGCGGTTCATCACCGCCCGGTACGGCAAAGAGTATTACCCGGAGAAGACCCGGCGGTATAAGTCCAACAGCGGCGCCCAGGACGCCCACGAGGCCATCCGCCCCTCCGACGTGACCCTGGAGCCGGAGGCCATCCGCAAGAGCCTGACCCTGGAGCAGTACCGGCTCTATAAACTGATCTGGAGCCGCTTTCTGGCCTGCCAGATGGCCTCCGCCGTGTACGACAGCGTGTCCATCGAGGTGGAGTCCGCCGGCTATCAGTTCCGGGCCAGCCACTCCTCCATCAAGTTCAGCGGCTTCACCGCCGTGTACGAGGAGGGCCGGGACGACGACGAGGAGGCCCCTCAGTCCCCACTGCCCGATCTGAAGGTGGGAGAGAAGCTGGATCTGAAAAAGCTGACCCCCGACCAGCATTTCACCCAGCCCCCGGCCCGGTACACCGAGGCCACCCTCATCAAGGCGCTGGAGGAGAAGGGCATCGGGCGGCCCTCCACCTACGCTCCCACTGTGTCCACCATCACCGACCGTGAGTATGTGGTCAAGGAGGGGAAGTACCTCCGGGCCACCCCCCTGGGCGAGGTGGTCACCGGCCTCATGCGGGAAAAATTCCCCGATATCGTGGACACCGCCTTCACCGCCCAGATGGAGGGCGAGTTGGACAAGGTGGAGTCTGGCGAGGCCCAGTGGAAGCAGGTGCTTGCTGACTTCTACGGGAATTTTGACAGGGAGTTGAAGCAGGCGGAGGCAGACCTGGACGGGGAGCGCATCAAGGTGCCCGACGAGGAGTCCGACGAGGTGTGCGATCTGTGCGGCCGGAAGATGGTGGTCAAATCCGGGCGGTTCGGGCGGTTCCTGGCCTGCCCCGGCTATCCGGAGTGTACCTTCACCAAGCCGCTGGTGGTGGAGATGCCGGGCCGCTGCCCCAAGTGCGGCGGCCGGCTGGTGAAGCGCACCGGGGTCAGCAAAAAGGCGAAAAAACAGTACACCTATTACTGCTGCGAGCACCTGAACTCCAAGGACGAGCGCAAAAAATGCGACTTCATGACCTGGGACGTGCCTGTCAAAGACAACTGCCCCATCTGCGGCCAGACCATGTTCAAGCTGTCCGGCCGGGGGTTCAAGCGGCCCTTCTGCGCCAACCCCGAGTGCTCCAACTTCACCCCCGAGGACAAGCGGGGCTACCGCCGGACGGCGGCGGCCTCCTCCGACGGCGCGGAAAAGCCGGCGGAGAAGAAGTCCGCGGCAAAGGCCGCCACGAAAAAGACTGCGGCCAAATCTGCCGCCAAGAAGACGGCCTCCAAGACCACGGCGAAAAAGACCGCCGCCAGGCGGTCCGCCAAAAAGAGTGCGAAATGAGCGGCCAGGTCACCGTCATCGGGGCGGGGCTGGCCGGGTGCGAGGCCGCCTGGCAGCTGGCGGAGCGGGGGATCGGCGTCACGCTCCGGGAGATGAAGCCGGAGAAGATGTCCCCCGCCCACCACAGCGGCGGATTCGCGGAGCTGGTGTGCTCCAACTCCCTGCGCTCCGACCAGTTGGAGAACGCGGTGGGCCTGCTGAAAGAGGAGCTCCGCCGGTGCGGCTCCCTCATCCTCAAATGCGCCGACGCCACCCGGGTGGAGGCCGGCGGGGCTCTGGCCGTGGACCGGGAGGGCTTCTCCCGGGCCGTCACCGAGGCGGTTCGATCCCACCCCAGCATCACTGTCGTGGAGGGAGAGGTCACCGCCATCCCCGACGGGGAGGTCATCATCGCCACCGGCCCGCTGACCTCGGACGCCCTGTCCCAGACCATCGCCGGGCTGTTCCCGGAAAATAAATACCTCAACTTTTTCGATGCGGCGGCCCCCATCGTCACCTTCGACAGCGTGGACATGGACCGGGCCTGGTTCGCCTCCCGGTACGACCGGGGCACGGCGGACTATATCAACTGCGCCATGACCGAGGAGGAGTATCTGGCCTTTTGGCGGGAGCTGTGCGCTGCGGAGGAGGCGGAGGTCCACGGCTTTGAGGACAAGAACGTGTTCGAGGGCTGTATGCCCGTGGAGGTCATGGCCCGGCGGGGGGTGCAGACCCTGTGCTTCGGGCCGCTGAAGCCCAGGGGCCTGCCCGACCCCAGGACGGGAAAGGAGCCCTACGCGGTGGTCCAGCTCCGGCGGGACAACGCCGAGGGCACCCTCTACAACATCGTGGGCTTCCAGACCCATCTCAAGTGGGGCGAGCAGAAGCGGGTGTTCTCCATGATCCCGGCGCTGAAAAACGCCGAGTACGTGCGCTACGGGGTCATGCACCGGAACACCTATCTGGACTCCCCCCGGCTGCTGGACCGGTACTACCGGGTGCGGGGGAAGGAGCGGATCGCCTTCGCCGGGCAGATCACCGGGGTGGAGGGGTACGTGGAGTCCACCGCTTCCGGCTTCCTGGCCGGGGTGGAGCTGGCAAGGCGGCTGGCGGGGAAGAAGCCTGTCGATTTTCCCCGGGAGACGGCCATAGGGGCGCTGGCGCTGTACGTCAGCAACGGGAGCGTCGCCGACTTCCAGCCCATGAACGTGAATTTCGGTATCATGCCGCCCCTGGACCACAGGGTCAAGGGCAAGCGGAACAAAAACGCGGAACTGTCCCGGCGGGCGCTGGCCATCGTGGACGGGCTGCGCGAAGATCTGTGACAAGAGAGAAAAGGAGCGAGTTTATGCGGATCATCGTAGACGCCATGGGCGGCGACAACGCCCCCCAGGCCCCTGTGGAGGGCGCGCTGGCGGCCGTCCAGGAGTATGGGGTGGACGTGGCCCTGGTGGGCCGGGGAGAGGACATCTTGAAGGCCCTGAAGGCCGCCGGCAGGGACGACCTGCCCAAAGGGCTGGAGATCATCCACGCCTCGGAGGTGGTGGAGATGTGCGACAATCCGGCCACCGCCTTCCGGGAGAAGAAGGACTCCTCCCTGACCGTGGGCCTGGAGCTGGTTAAAAACGGGGAAGGGGACGCCTTCGTGTCCGCCGGCTCCACCGGCGCGCTGCTGACGGCTGCCACTCTGCTCACCAAGCGCATCAAGGGCATCCGGCGGGCGGCCATGGCCCCGGTGGTACCCACCGGCAACGGGGGCACCGTCCTCATCGACTGCGGCGCCACCGCCGAGGGCACGCCGGAATTCCTGCTCCAGTTCGCCTTCATGGGCAGCTACTACGCGGAGCGGGTACTTGGCCGCCCGGAGCCCAAGGTGGGCCTGCTGAACATCGGCGCGGAGCCATCCAAAGGCACCGACCTCCAACGGGAGGCATACGCCCTGCTGCAGAAGGCCAAGGAGGAGGGCCGCATCAACTTCGTAGGCAATGTGGAGGCCCGGGAGGCCGTGGAAGGCGTGGTGGACGTGATCGTGGCCGACGGCTACTCCGGTAACATATTCCTCAAGGCCCTGGAGGGCACCGCCATTTTTCTTTCCCATGAGATCAAGAAGATGTTCAAGAAAAACCTGAAGAGCAAGCTGGGCTATCTGCTGGTGAAGGACGGCGTGGCCGACTTCAAAAAGATCCTGGACTCCAACGAGGTGGGCGGCACCGCCCTGCTGGGCATCGCCAGGCCGGTGATCAAGGCCCACGGTTCCTCCAACGGCTATGCCATGAAGAACGCCATCCGGCAGGCCATTGCGTTTACCCGCTCCGGCCTCATCGACGACATCACCGAGAACGTGTCCTATATGCGTCTGGCCCCTCAGCCCGGCAGGGGGGAAAAGCGAGACCAAACTTTTCCAAATCCTGGGGAATAAAAAATTCGAAAACCGTCAAAAAGACTATTGACAGGCGGCCGTAAACCTCCTATGATGTTGCCAAGCCGATGAAGTTATGAAAGTTCGGCATCGCTGTCACGGAGGAGTTACTGTCATGTTTGAAGATTTGAAAGAGATCATTGCCCAGCAGTTTGATTACGACTCGGAGTCCATCACCATGGAGACCACGTTCGTGGAAGACCTGAACGCCGACTCTCTGGACCTGGTGGACCTGGCCATGGCGCTGGAGGACCAGTTCGGTATCGGCGAGATGGAGTCTGAGGAAATCAACCGGATCAAGACGGTGGGCGATTTGTTTCAGTACATCCAGGAGCATCAGCCCAAGGGCTGACATTTAACGGCTGACTTTGAAAAAGTCCCGCTTTGGCGGGACTTTTTCCGTGGGAGGGATACGATGGACGCGCTGGAAAAAAGACTGGGCTATCAGTTCATGGACCGGAGGCTGCTTGAGCACGCCCTGACCCACAGCTCCTACGCCAATGAGCATCGGGGCCTGGGGCTCACCAGCAATGAGAGACTGGAGTTTTTGGGGGACTCGGTCCTGGGCATGGTGGCGGCGGAGCGGCTTTTCCGGGAGCATCCCAATATGCCCGAGGGAGAACTGACCCGTACCAGGGCCGCTTTGGTATGCGAGACTGCTCTCCATCAGGTAGCTCTGTCTCTGGACCTGGGCAGATATCTCAGGCTTGGCCGGGGAGAGGACGCAGGCGGGGGACGGGAGCGGCCCTCCATCCTGGCGGACGCAACAGAGGCTGTGCTGGCGGCCGTCTATCTTGACGGCGGCATGGAGGCGGTGCGTCCCATCATCGAGGCTCTGATCCTGGACCGGGAGGGAGAACAGTCCTCTGGCCGGGACTACAAGACCGCCCTCCAGGAGTTGGTCCAGCGCACGCCGGGCAGCGCCATCATGTACAGGCTGGTCGGAGAGAGCGGCCCGGATCACTGCCGCGTGTTTGTCACCGAGGTGTCAGTGGACGGCATCCCTGCCGGACAGGGAAGGGGACGCACGAAAAAAGAGGCGGAGCAGCAGGCCGCGAAGGCAGCGCTGGAAAAGCTGTCCGGCTGAATATGATGGATAGATACTGAGAGCGGCCGGTGAATTTTGCCGGACCGCTCTTGTATTTTGTAAAAAGATTTGATATACTATTCTAAATTTGTGGATTCGTGGAGGGAGGGATGCCCGTGGATGCCCCCGTCTATCACCTGGACAAGGTGGTAAAGGCCAGGCAGGAGGACATGGAGGACTTCGACGGGCCTCTGGACCTGATCCTCCATCTGCTGAGCAAAAACAAGATCGAGATTCGTGACATCCAGATCTCCGTACTGCTGGACCAGTACATGGAATGGATGGACCGGCGTGAGGAACTGAATCTGGAGGTGGCCAGCGAGTTCGTCACCATGGCCGCCCACCTGGTGTATATCAAGACCCGGATGCTGCTGTCCATCGAGGACGAGGTGGCCCTCAGCGAGATGGAGGAGCTGATGGCCGCCCTGGAGGAGCACAAGAGCCAGGAGACCTACCTGAAGATCAAGGCGGCGGCTGAGCCTTTGGGCCGGCGGTATGAGTTTGGCCGGGACTATCTGACCAAGCAGCCGGAGCCCGTTCAGGCGGACCGCATTTACCGCTACCTCCACGACAGGGAGGACATCCGGGGGGCGCTGCTGTCGGTGCTGTCCCGGGTGGGGAACCAGATGCCGCCCCCCGTGCGGGCCTTCGAGGGGATCGTGGGCCGGGAGCCCTATCCGGTGGCGGACAAGGCCCGGTCCATCCTGGACAGGCTCATCCAGTTCGGGGTGACCAGGTTCCGTGCCCTGTTTCGCACCAGCCGCAGCCGGTCCGAGGTGGTGGCCACCTTTTTGGCCATTCTGGAGCTGTGCCGGGCCAAGCGAATCCACCTGGCAGGCACGGCGGAGGACTGTACCGTCGCCAGCACCGGGGAGGACGCCGGCGAGGAGCTGAACGTGACGGTGGAGAGCTATTAACTGACGAAGGGAGGTCCCCGCGTGGAGCTGAAAGAGTTGGAATCCGCCATCGAGGGCATCCTGTTTGCCGCAGGGGACCCGGTGCCCACCGAACGGCTCTGCCTCACGCTGGACCAGGACAGAGAGACGGTGGACAGCGTGTGCCAGAGCCTGGCCGACAAGTACAGCTATGAGCGGCGGGGGGTCCGCATCGTCAAGCTGGATACCAGCTGGCAGATGTGCTCCGCGCCGGAGCAGGCCCCCTATATCCGTAAGGCGCTGGAGGGCCGCAAGCCCGCCAAGCTGTCCCAGCCCGCCCTGGAGGTGCTGTCCATCATCGCCTACTTCCAGCCGGTGACGAGGGCCTACATCGAACAGGTGCGGGGGGTGGACAGCTCCTACACCGTGGGGCTGCTGCTGGAGCGGGAGCTGATCTGCGAGGCGGGGCGGCTCAACGTCCCAGGCCGGCCCATGCAGTTCCGCACCACAAAGACCTTCCTGCGCTCCTTCGGTCTCACCTCCCTGGAGGATCTGCCAGAACTGCCGGGGGCCGGACAGGAAGGGGACCAGCTCACTATGGAGCTGGAGTCCGCCATCCAGCGGCTGAAGACCGCCGAGGAGCAGGAACAGGAGGGCGGAGGTGAGCAGGATTGACCGCGCTCATCGTCATCCTCATCATCCTGGCCGTCTTTTGGCTCATCGGCATGATCCGCCTGGGCGGGCGGCTGAAGTACGGTGAGGCGGGCTTTTTCGTCTACATCCTGGCGGGGCCGGCAAAGATACAGGTGCTGCCCGCGCCGCCCAAAAAGCCTGAGAAACAAAAGCCCAAAAAGGAGAAAAAATCGAAACCTGAGAAGCCCAAAAAGCCCAAGCCCGAGGGCCAGCCCGGGACGCTCCAACGGGTGATGTCGGTACTGCCCCGCATTCTGGATGCTGTGGGCGCCCTCAGGCGCAGGATACGCATCGACGACATCGATCTGACCCTTATCTGGGGCGGGTCCGACCCCGCCTCCATCGCCATCGGCTACGGCCGGGCCAACGCCGCCCTGGGCGCCCTCTGGCCGCTGGTGGAGAACAATTTCATGGTGAAGCGCCGCAGCTTCGACATCCAGATGGACTATGGCCGGACCGAGCCGGCGGTGGAGGTCACGGCGGCGTTCACCATCACGTTGGGACAGATACTAACCCTGGCCCTGTGGCACGGCGGCCGGGTGCTGATCCAGTGGGTGCGCAGCGGCAGGCCCGCTGCCAGGCCCAGCGCGAAAGATAGAAGACAGGAGGCTAAAGCATGAGCGAGAACAACCATCCCATCAACGAGGTGCTCCAGACCACCATGGACAAGATCCACGAGATGGTGGACGCCAACACCGTCATCGGCAAACCCATCGTCACCCAGGACGGTGTCACCCTGATCCCTGTGTCCCGGCTGTCCTTCGGCTTTGCCAGCGGCGGGTCCGACTTCGGCAAGACCCAGGGCGTGGCCAAGAACTTCGGCGGCGGCGCTGGGGCCGGCGTGAACATCACCCCGGTGTCCTTTCTGGTGGTGAAGGACGGAGCGGTGCGGGTGCTGCCCGTCATGCCCCCGCCGGCGGACACCCTGGGCCGGGTGGTGGACATGGTGCCCGACATGTTCGACAAGGTCACCGGTTACATCGACCGGAAGACCGGCGATCCCGTCGTTTCCCCCGTGGAGGCGGCAGAGGAGGCCGAGTAAGTCCTGCGCATACCAAACCGCAGAGAGGTCATACTACTCCCATCTGACTGTTCGGATGGGAGTGACCTTTTTTGAGACGTTTTGCCGCTTATCTGGCCGCGATCGCCGCCCTTTTTGCGCTGTTCGTGCCTGTTTACGCCGTTTCCACCCACGCATCCAGCGCCATTTTGATGGACGCCGAGAGCGGCCGGGTGCTGTATGAGCAGAATCCCCATGAAAAACGGCTCATCGCCAGCACCACCAAGCTGATGACCGCCCTGGTGGCGGTGGAGAACTGCGCCGACCTGGACGGAGAGGTGGAGATCAGGCCGGAGTGGCTGGGGGCGGAGGGCTCCTCCATCTACCTGAAGGCGGGGGAGAAGATCACCGTCCGGGGGCTGCTGTACGGCCTGCTGCTCCAGTCAGGGAATGACTCGGCCACCGCCATCGCCTGCCACATCGCCGGCAGCGAGGGAGACTTCGTGGCGCTGATGAACCAAAGGGCGGCGGAGCTTGGCATGGCCGACACCTCCTTTGCCAACGCCTGCGGCCTTGACCACGAAAACCACTATTCCACCGCTTACGATATGGCCCTGCTGGCCCGGGTCTGCCTAAAAAACGAGACGGTGGCCGCCATCTGCGCCACTAAGACGGTCACCATTGGGACACGGACCTTCGTGAACCACAACAAGCTGCTCACCCGGTACGAGGGCTGCGTGGGGATGAAGACCGGCTTCACCGAAAAGGCGGGGCGGACCCTGGTGTCCGCCGCCACACGGGACGGCCAGACGCTGATCTGCGTCACCCTCAACGACGGGGACGACTGGAACGACCACGCGAAGCTGCTGGACTACGGCTTTGAGATGTTCCCCAGAGAGAAGCTGTACGCCGCCGGGGACGGGTTCGGTGCGGTACCGGTGAGCGGCAGTCTGCTGCCCGTGGTCAACGCGGTGGCGGCCTCCGACGTGGGCTATCCCATCCGGGACGGGGAGAAGTTGACCCTCCATGTGGATCTGGCCGACCGCGCGGAGGCACCTGTTCACGCCGGGGATAAGCTGGGTGAGGCGGTCTGGTGGCTGGACGGCCAGCCGGTGGCCCGGGTGGACCTGGTCTGCGGCCAGACGGCGGGATTGGACATTTTTGAGCCGGTGTCCTTTTGGGACAGGCTTCGCGCCCTGTTCGGCGCATATTGAAATGAAAGGGCGGTGAACGCCTTGGAGGAACGCCTGCAAAAGCTGCTGTCCGCCGCGGGGGTGTGCTCCCGGCGGAAGGCGGAGGAATACCTGGCCGCCGGGCGGGTGACGGTGAACAGCCTTGTCGCCTCTGTGGGGGACAAGGCGGACCCGGCCCGGGACCGGGTGGAGGTAGACGGCGTACCGCTGTCCGCCCCCGCCGCCCATACATATCTCCTGCTGAACAAGCCCAGAGGGTATGTCACTACCCTGTCCGACGAGAAGGGCCGCAAAACAGTTGCCGATCTGCTGGAGGGCTGTCCGGTGCGGGTGTGGCCGGTGGGGCGGCTGGACCTGGACTCGGAGGGGCTGCTGCTCCTCACAGACGACGGAGAGCTGACGAACCGCCTGACCCATCCCTCCCATGAGGTGGAGAAGGAGTATCTGGTGTGGGTGAGGGGAGAGGTGCCCGCCGGGGCGGAGGCCCTGCGGACTATGGACTTCCTGGAGGGGGAGCCCATCCGCCGGCCCGCCGTGAAGGTCATAAAAGCGGAGGCAGACGGCGGCCTCCTCTCCGTAGTCATCCACGAGGGGAAGAACCGGCAGGTGCGGCGGATGTGCGCCGCCGCCGGCCTCACCGTCACCCGGCTGAAACGGGTGCGGGAGGGCCGCCTGGAACTGGGAGACCTCAGGTCTGGCCGGTGGAGGACCCTCACAGAGGCGGAAGTCCGGGACCTGCTGGGTTGATCTGCAAGTGAGAGGAAATTTTCCTGCAAAACCGCTTGCAATTTATCCTGCAAAATAGTATGATAGATGTGGGCGGAAGCTGGAGTGCTTCCGCTTCACTATGAAAGAAAGAACGGAGTGGTCCGACATGAGCCGTGACATCCTCGCCGCCATCCAAAACAGGATGGACACCTTTTCCAAGAGTCAAAAGCGCATCGGGCGCTATATTCTGGACAGTTATGACAAGGCAGCTTTTATGACTGCCGCCAGGCTTGGCCAGACGGTCAAGACCAGTGAGTCCACGGTGGTGCGTTTCGCCGCCGAATTGGGGTATGACGGCTATCCCGCCATGCAGAAGGCCCTTCAGGAGTTGATTCGGGGAAAACTGACCACCGTTCAGCGAATTGAGGTGTCCTATGACCGGCTGGGCACCCAGGACGTGCTGGAGAAGGTGATCCAGTCCGACATGGAAAAACTCCGCCTGTCCCTGGCCGAGGTGGACCGCGCGGACTTTTCCGCCATTGTGGACGCCATCGTCAAGGCACGCCGCATCTATATCCTGGGGGTGCGCTCTTCGGCGGCCCTGTCCGATTTCCTGTCCTTCTACTTCAAGCTGATCTTCGATAACGTGTGGCAGGTACAGACCTCCCTAGCCAGCGAGATGTTCGAGCAGATGCTCCGGGTGGGGCCGGAGGACGTGGTCATCGGCATCAGCTTCCCGCGGTACTCCACCCGGTGCGTCCGTGCCATGGAGTTCGCCCGGGACCAGGGGGCCACGGTGGTGGCCATCACCGACAGCAATATGTCCCCTTTGTATGACACCTCCGACTATCGGCTGCTGGCCAAGAGCGACATGGCCTCCTTCGTGGACTCCCTGGTGGCGCCTCTGTCGGTCATCAACGCGCTGATCGTGGCGGTGGGCCGCAAGATGCCGGGCGACGTTACCGCCACCTTTGAGAAGCTGGAGCGCATCTGGGACGAATACCAGGTGTATGAGAAGGTGGAGTACACCGACAAGTGAGCCGGGAAATCGTCATCGCGGGGGCCGGGCCCGCGGGCATGATGGCGGCCATCACCGCCGCCAGGGCGGGGGCCTCCGTGCTCCTGCTGGAGCCCAATGAGAAGGTGGGCCGCAAGCTGTATATCACAGGCAAGGGCCGGTGCAACCTCACCAACCACTGTGCGGTAGAGGAGGTATTGGCCTCCACGCCCCGGAACGGCCGGTTCCTGTACAGCGCCATGAGCCGGTTTTCTCCCGCCGACACGGAGAGATTTTTTACCGATCTGGGTGTGCCGCTGAAGGTGGAGCGGGGGAACCGGGTGTTCCCCAGGTCCGATAAGGCTGCCGACATCGTGGACGCCCTGTTCTTTGAGCTGAAGCGGCTGAGAGTGGAGCTGCGGCATGACCGCGTAACAAATCTCGCGCGAAACGCCGCGGGGACGCTGGATATTTCCACGGAAAATAGCAATATTATCAAGGGCTATAAAGCATTTGTCCTTGCCACAGGTGGGCTGTCCTATCCCGCCACCGGCTCCACCGGGGACGGGTATGAATTAGCAAAAAGTGTGGGGCACACCATCGTGCAGCCCGCGCCCTCTCTGGTGCCGCTGGAGTCCCCGGATCCCTGCTGCGCCCGGATGCAGGGCCTGTCCCTGAAAAACGTGTCCCTCCGGGTGAAAAATCAGAAGGGGAAGGTCGTCTATCAGGAGCAGGGGGAGCTGCTGTTCACCCACTTCGGCCTGTCCGGGCCGCTGGTGCTCAGCGCCAGCGCCCACATGCGGGACTTTGGCCGTGATAGCTACACCTGCGTCATCGACCTGAAGCCCGCTCTGGAAGAGGCCACTCTGGACGCCCGCCTGGTCCGGGAGCTGACCGCAGGGGCCAACCGGGACATGGCCAACCTGATGGGCGCGCTGGCCCCACGGCTGCTGATCCCCGTCCTGCTGGAGCGGGCCGGCATCCTGGCAGAGAAAAAAGCCCACGACGTCACAAAGAGAGAGCGCCGCCGGCTGCTTGAGATTCTCAAGGGTTTTTCGGTGGCCGTGTCTGGCCCCAGGCCCGTGGAGGAGGCCATCATCACCTCCGGTGGGGTCAAGGTGTCGGAGGTGGACCCAAAAACCATGATGTCCAGGCTGGTCCCCGGCCTGTTCTTCGCCGGAGAGGTGCTGGACGTGGACGCCTACACCGGCGGATTCAACCTCCAGATCGCCTGGGCCACTGGCCATGCGGCGGGGGAGAGTGCCGCGAACTATATCAGGTAAATGGAGCGGATGGATTTGAAGGAGCACAGGAGCATCGCCATCGACGGGCCCTCCGGGGCGGGGAAGTCCACCCTGGCGAAACGGCTGGCCAAGGAGCTGGGGTACCACTATGTGGATACCGGGGCCATCTACCGGACCGTGGCGCTGGCGGCCTTGCGGACGGGGGTGGACCCCGCCGACAGCAACGGCGTGGCCGCCCTGCTGCCGGGCGTCAACGTGACGATGGACTACGACGGAGACGGCCTCCAGCATATGTATCTGAACGGGGAGGACGTGACGGCCGCCATCCGGCAAAATGAAGTGTCCGCCGGGGCGTCCAAGGCGGCGGCCATCCCCGCCGTCCGGGACTTCCTGTTGGAGACCCAGCGGGGGCTGGCCCGGAACTTCGACGTGATCATGGACGGGCGGGACATCGGCACCGTGGTGCTGCCCGACGCGGATGTGAAGATATTCCTCACCGCCTCCCCGGAGGCCCGGGCGGAGCGCCGTTGGAGGGAACTCCTGGAGCGCGGCCAGCAGGCTGACAAGGTGCAGATCCTGCAAGAGGTCATGGAGCGGGATGCCCGGGACTCCGGTCGGGCCACGGCCCCGCTGAGACAGGCGGAGGACGCTGTTTTGGCAGATACCACGGAATTGGATTTTGAGGGCAGTTTCCGGCTGCTGCTGGGCATCATCCAAGAGCGTTTGGGAGGGACCCCAAATGAATAAGATGTACGCTGTTATTTACCCCCTTGTCTGGTTGTTTATGCGCATTTTTCATCCCTGGCGGGTGATCGGTGCGGAGAACATCCCGGAGGGAGCCGCCGTCATTTGCGGCAACCATACCACCGCCGGGGACCCTTTGTATGTAGTGTGCGCCCTGGGGCGGAGACGGCAGATCCATGTAATGGCGAAAGAGGAGATCATGCGCTGGCCGGTGATCGGCTGGATCCTGAAAAAGGCCGGCATCTTCGGCGTAAAGCGGGGGACCGCAGATATCGGCGCCGTGAAGGAGGCCCTGCGGGTCCTGAAGGCGGATGAGCGCCTGCTCGTCTTTCCTGAGGGCACCCGTGTTCGGGAGGGAGAGACCTCGGAGGCGCATACGGGCGCAGCCATGTTTGCCACTCGGACCGGAGCCCCCCTGGTTCCGGTGTACATCACCCCCCAAAAGCGCATTTTCCGCAAGACTACCGTGGTCTTTGGACAGCCGTTCTATCCGCAGTTCGCGGGCCGCAAGCCTTCTTCGGAGGAACTCCAGCGCATTGCGGACGATTTGATGGACCGCATCCGCGCCCTGGCTGATCTGGCCAAATGAATGTCCTGATGGCAAAGAGCGCCGGCTTCTGTTACGGCGTGAGGCGGGCGGTGGAGCTGGCGGAGCAGGCCGCGGCGCGGGGTCCTGTCTACATGCTGGGTCACCTCACCCACAATGAGCAGGTTATCCGCAGACTGGCGGAGCAGGGAGCAGTCACCATCGGCAGCCCGGAAGAGGCCCCGGAGGGCGCTGCCGTCCTCATCCGGGCCCACGGAGAACCGGACAGCACCTATGAGCTGCTGTCCGCCCGGGGCTGTCAGGTCATCGACGCCACCTGCCCCAACGTCACCCGCATCCACCAGATCGTCCGGGAGGCGGAGGAGCGGGGCAGGGTCCCCATCGTCGTTGGGGAGGCCAGCCACCCGGAGATCGTGGGTATCCTGGGCTGCACGGAAAACGGTTTTGTGATATCTGACTGGGAGGAATTGTCCTCTGTTTTGGAAAAAGAGCCAAAATTGAGGGAAAAACCGTTGAGTTTTGTGTCTCAAACCACGGCGATTCGGGACGGCTGGAAAAAAATCGTGGAAAACACAAAAAAAGTGTGTACAAACGCGGAATTTTTTGATACAATATGTGGTGCTACGTCCAAGCGCCAATCTGAAGCTCAGGAATTGGCCGGCCGGTGTGACGGTATGATCGTCATCGGAGATCGGAGAAGCTCCAATACCAGAAGGCTCGCCCAGCTCTGTGCGCAGAGGTGCCCGCTGACTCTGCAGATCGAGGGTGCTGATGGCCTTGACCGGGAACAGCTCCGGGGCGTCACTACGCTTGGAATCACTGCCGGCGCGTCCACGCCGGAGTGGATCATAAAGGAGGTCTATAACAAAATGAGCGACGAAATCATGGAGATCGAACAGTCCTTCGCGGATATGCTGGAGGAGTCGATCAAGCCTATCAATACGGGGGATAAGGTCACCGGGACTGTGATTGCCATCACGCCCACCGAGGTGCAGGTCGATCTGACCGGCACCAAGTTCACCGCGTCCATTCCTCTGTCTGAGCTGAGCGACGATCCCGATGTGAAACCCGAGGATGTGGTCAAGGTGGGCGACACCATCGAGGCTGAGGTGGTGCTGTACAGCGACCGTGACTGCGAGATTCGCCTGTCCAAGAAGCGCCTGGAGGCCCACAAGAACTGGGAGACCGTGGAGAACGCCGTGGAGAGCAAAGAGGCTCTTGAGGGCACCATCACCGAGGTCAACAAGGGCGGCCTGGTGGCCAATGTGAAGGGCGTCCGGGTGTTCATCCCCGCCTCTCAGTCCGGCAAGCCCCGGGGCGCCGATCTGGCTGATATGATCAAGAGCAAGGTCAAAATGCGCATCACCGAAGTGAACAAGGCCCGCCGCCGCGTGGTGGGCTCTATCCGCGCCGTGGCCGCCGAGGCCCGGGCCGCCGCCGCCGCCGAGGTTTGGAACGGCATCGAGAACGGCAAGCGGTATCACGGCACCGTCAAGAGCCTGACCTCTTACGGCGCGTTTGTGGATATCGGCGGTGTGGACGGCATGGTCCATATCTCCGAGCTGTCCTGGTCCCGCATCAAGAACCCCGCCGAGGTGGTCTCTGTGGGCGACCCCGTGGAGGTGTATGTCATCTCCTTTGACCCGGAGAAGAAGAAGATCTCCTTGGGCATGAAGGACCACAGCCAGGAGCCTTGGACCGTGTTCACCTCTAAGTGCGAGGTGGGCGACGTGGTCCCCGTCCGCATCGTCAAGCTGATGACCTTCGGCGCCTTCGCCGAGATCGTCCCCGGCGTGGACGGCCTGATCCACATTTCCCAGCTGTCCGACCACCGGGTGGAGAAGCCCGCCGACGCCGTGTCCGAGGGCGATGTGGTGGACGCCAAGATCATCGCCATCGACAACGAGAACAAGAAGGTCTCCCTGTCCATCCGCGCCGTGCTGAACGACGCGCCCAAGGCCGCTCCTGCTGAGGAAGAGGCCGCTCCCGCTGAGGAGCCCGCCCCTGTGGAGGAGGCTCCCGCCGAGGCCGAGGCCGCCCCTGCTGCCGAGGAGCCCGCTCCCGTGGAGGAGGCCCCTGCCGCCGAGGAGAAGCCCGCCGAGGACGCCGAGTAAAATCTCATCCAGACATAGAAAAGCTGCCGCTGAGTACAGCGGCAGCTTTTTTGTGCGCTCAAAACACCCGGACGATAAGCTCCAGAAATGCGGCAATCCACTGGGGCGCAACGGCATAGATGGTTTGGACGGCCGCCTCCCTGTCTTCGGGAGACAGAGGGGTGAAAAAGGCGGCTCCCCTGCCGGATACCTCATCACCGATCTCCAGCATACCTCCATAGACCAGGCCGCCGATAGCGACCCTTGATCCGATTGCCAAACCACCCGCCGAATAAACTCCGGCGCTGATGCCGCCAAAGGTCAGATAGCCCGCGGCGATACCGCCGATGGAGATGACGCCCAGAGCAAACGCGCCCAGGGACAGGGCCCCGACGGCAAAGCCCGCCAGGGCGAACAGCAGGCCGATCCCCACCCCGCCCAGAGAGAACACGCCCAAAGCAACCCCGCCGACGGACACCACACCCACCGCCGCGTTTCCAATGGCGACGATTCCCCGGGCGGCGCGGAGGCCGTAACCCACATTGATGTGGACCAGGGGCAAGCCAAACAGGGTGGCTTTGCTCTTGAATTCGTACCCGCCGTTATAGTGGTTGTGGATCACCTGGACGGGAGGTGGGAGAGCGTCCCCCTCTTTGCCCAGCACCAGATAGTCCAGGGACACGTTGAAGTATGCGGCCAGGGCGGTGAGGTTGTCCATGTCGGGCCGGGAGGTCCCCGCCTCCCACTTCTGGACCGCCTGCCTGGTGACCCCCACCAGATCGGCCAGCTCCTCCTGGGAGAGGCCGGCCTTCCGGCGAAGCTCATAGAGCCGACTGGAAAATTCCATAGAAATACCTCCTCGGTTTCATCTGTCCGGCGCCTTTGGACGGTCCTATCATAGCAAAATAGGCCGGACAGCGCAACCAACTATCCCATCCAATTTGACAACCGGCCGTTGCAGCAGGCGATTTTGCGCAAAAAGGGGGCTCCGCCCCGTGGACGAAGCCCCTCTGAAAAGACGCGATTACGCAAACCGGCCGGCGCTGCGGATGGCCTCTTTGGCCCTTTTCGCGGCCTCCACGATGTGCTCATGGTTGACCTTGAAGCCTTTGGCGGCCTTCAGGTCGGCATAGCGGCTGCGGAAGCGGCGGCTGTATTTCTCCAGGCCGGCGATCTGCTCCCGGTACTTGTCCTGGAGGGCGTCCACCTGCTCGCTGACCTTGTCGCCCAGTTCGGCCTTGGCCAGGGCCATCTGCACCTGAAGCTCCTCGCCCAGCGTGGTAACGCTGGTCACCAGCCTGGACACCAGGGCCAGGTGGTGGATGGTCATAACGGAGTCCACCAGGAACAGCGCAAGGATCACGGCTGCCAGGACGAAGTGGACCTGATAGGGAATCAGGTCGTAGAGACGGTCCACCTGGGGCTGGATCCAGAAGATGACCACATAGGACAGCAGGCCCCACACCAGGGCCACCCACAGGCATACCCTGCCCTGGATGTTGAACTTATAGTTGGAGTAGTCCCAGTATTTCACGTGGGTGGTGGTCTCCAGCACCCAGGCCACCAGATACTCCCAGGTGGTCATCACCACCACAGACACCGCGTAAAAGAGGAGCAGGTTGCCCTTCAGCGGGGTGAAAAACAACAGCATCAGCACCACGCCGCCGCCGTAAATAGGGCACACGGGGCCGTAGAGAAAGCCGCGGGGCACCAGGCGGCGCTCCTTGATGGAGCAATAGCAGGTTTCCATCACCCAGCCAAGGAAGGAGTAGAGAGCGAAGTAGATGAACAGCTCCACCAGGGGAAAATCCAGAATGGTGACATAACGGAGCAAAGCAAGACGTGTCAAGAGGGGCCTCCTCCTTTCTCATCGGTGAGCAGGGCGTTCAGCACCCTGTTGTATACCCGGTCGGGGTGGGCCAGGAACCGGTCCGCCATGTACCGGCCATCCTCCTGCGAGGGAGCCAGCAGCGTCAGGGAGAGCAGGGGACCCCGGTCGTCATCCATTGATAGGACCACCTGCCAGCCGTCTCCATCCGGCTCCACCGCAGCTCTGACCTGGGCCCTCCGCTTCAGTGCCTCGTTCAGTGGAGCAAGACGGCGGTCGCACCGGGAGCGGATGACAGGGGAGAGGCTGCTCTCCCCGGCGGCGGAGTCACGGCGCCCCTTTTCTGTGGGGGCGTACAGTTCTCCCTCCAGGACGATGTGACCGCTGGCCGCCAGTTCTGACACCGCCTCGGCGAACTGGAAGTAATCCACGCCGTCGTCGCACATGGCCAGATCAGTGAGAGTTTCGAAGCCGATCGGGGCCGCCGCGTGGGTGAGGATATACAGACACAGCAGCTTCATATCCAGTTTGTTGTGGATGAATCCGGCCATGCCCTTACCTCCCGCGAGATCCATGGGGATATTATACACAAAAGGGAGGGGGCTGGCAAGAGGGGATTTATTCAGCCCCTGGTGACCAGGGCGTGATAGAGCTGACACAGGCAGGCCCAGGTGGAGCGGTCCAGAGTGCCGGTCACCGGCAGGCCGGACAGCCGTTGTACGGTGCGGAGGTTTTCATAGGTGCCGCCGTCGTTCACATCGCTCCCCGCGCACGGGGAAAAATTGGTGGTGACCTGCTCCAAAGCGCTGAACATGCCCCTGACGATGAACATGGGCGCGCTCCGCTCCCCCTGGCAGCAGGTGTATGTCCCGTCGGGCAGCACGCTCAGCGGCGGGGGCGCGCCGTAGAGGAATTCCATCCGCTCATAGGCCGCCACGATGGCGTTCCAGGTCTGGTCGTTCACCACGCCGGTAACGGGAAGCTTTTCCTCCCGCTGAAAGATCATCACCGCCTCCAGGGTGCGCTCACCGTAGATACCGTCCGGTACCAGACGCATATAGGCATCGTTATGGACCGCCAGCTGGTCCAGCATCTCCTGTAAAGAACGGACCGGCTGACCGGTGGTCTCCGGCGCGCTGCCGCGCGGTTGTTCGTTCACATCCATCATCCTTTCCATTCAGTCGGCGCTGCCGTAAGTCAGATCGTAGCCGGGAAAACGCTTGGAGATCACCGCGTCCCGGATGGCCTGAGAACCGATAGGCAGATCTGTGCCTGCCAGCGCGGTATTGGCGATGCCAAGGTATTCCTCATAGATGCGCAGCCAGGTCCGGGCGCCCACGATCCCGTCGGCGGGAAGGCCGAACGCCTGCTGAGCGGCGATGACCGCCTGCCGGGTGCCGGGGCCATAGACCCCGTCGATGGTGAGCACGGGGATGCGGTCGTCAAACTGCCCCACCACGGAGAGCAGATACTGCAGAGCGGACACGGCCGTCCCCACACTGCCCTCCCGGAGAGTGACCCCCACCTGGGGCGGCTGGATATAGGTGTATGTCTGCCCCTCGCTGACCAGTTCCGCCAGCCGGGTGACCCCCACGTACAGCTGCACCAGCTTATACCAGGTGGCCTGGCCTACGATCCCGTCCACGGCCAGATCGAAGATGCTCTGGAATTTCCGCACCGCCTCCTCCGTCTGACCGCCGAACACGCCGTCCTCGGGGATGCGGGGAATGGCGGGATAATTGCGGCTGATCCGGTTCAGCATATTCTGAAGCACGGTGACGTAGTCTCCCGTCGCCCCACGCCGGATGGGCGCGCCGGGGTAGGAATAACGGATGTCCCGGATGGGGGCGTTGGATACCAGTTCGATGTTGTCACCATAGTATCGCCGCAGGATCTGCATGGCGGAGTAGCCCTGCTGAGCCAGATGCTCGCTGCCCCACTGGGACAGCCCAGCGCAGGTGACGGTGGTGCCGTTGCAGAATTTGGCGGCCAGGGGCTCCACGAAGCCGCTCCGGCGGATGTAAGTGGTAAACAGCTCATCCACCAGCCGGTCCACGTTCTCAAAGGTACTTCTTCCGGCGATGAAGCGCTGATCGTTGACGGTAGAACCGGTGATGTCGAAGTCATAGCCCCTGCTGCGGTAGTATTCGGTATAGACCCGGTTCAGGGCAAAAGAGATCTGTGCCAGGATGTTTGCCCGGAGGGCGGCCTCCCGCCAGGTGGGATAGATCTCACTGGAGGCCACGTTTTTGATATAGTCGGAAAAAGACACGGTGACGTTTTCCGCCGGCTGGCCGGCGGGGGCGGTGTGAACAGTGATATACTGAGGGATGTATGGAATCACGGTAAGCGGCATGACAGGTCCTCCTCACAGCGGCTGTGGGGTGATCACTACAGGGGATATTGGTTTTCCGCCGGTGAACTGCGGCTGCGGCAGGGGGACCAGGGATACGTCCTGCAGGGTCTCCACGCCGGAGAATACCTGAACGCCGTCGAACACCGCCATATAGTAGCCCGGGTGCTCTACCACCAGCGTATAAGAGGCAAAGGGAGCGGCGTTGCCGGGCCCTTGACTCAGGACCTCGTCGGGCGCGTTGAGCGCAATGGCCCCGGTCAGGCCGCTGGAGTCGGTGCGCTGGATGGACACCAGCTCCCGCCGCCCGCCTGTGACCGGGCCGGAGAGGATCACCGCGGCTCCCGCCACGGGGAGCTGGGCTCTTGAGGTGAATACACGGACGCGAAGCGAGCCTGTCTCTTGCATAGGACACTCCTCCTGTCTGAGTTTTCCCCAGTCTATGCGCTTTGCGGGAAATTGTGAAAACCGTGGTTGAAAAATTGACATTTTCGTGGGAATACGTTACAATAATAAAAACATGGGATTTTGTAAGCGGCAAAGGAGGCGCGATTCATGCGAAAAGGAAAGATATCTCCGGCGGTCATCCGGCGGCTGCCCCGGTACTACCGGCATTTGGACGGCCTCTTTTCGGCAGGGGTGGTGCGTATCTCTTCCAGCGCTTTGGCCGGCAATATGGGCCTTACCGCGTCACAGATCCGCCAGGACCTGTCCTGTTTCGGTGAGTTTGGCCAGCAGGGCTACGGCTACAACGTGGAGCGCCTCCGGGGGGAGATCGCGGACATTCTGGGCATGAACCGGCATCACACGGTCGTCATTCTTGGCGCCGGCAACCTTGGCAAGGCGCTGCTGGAGAATTTTCCGTTCCAGCAGTACGGGTTCCGGCTGGAGGCCGCCTTTGACATCGACCCGGCGCTGGTAGGCACCAAGCTTGGCGGAGTCCGCATCTATCATCCCGACGATATGGCAGAGTTCCTACGCGGTCACCCGGCCGATTTAGGGGCTCTCACCGTGCCGGGACGCATCGCTGTGCCGACCGCCAAACGGCTGGCCGCCTTCGGGGTGAAGGGAATCTGGAATTTTACCAATGTGGAGCTGCCGGAGGCAGAGCTGGCCGGCGTCCGGGTGGAAAATATACACTTTGCAGACAGTCTGCTTACCTTGAACTATTTTATCTCAGAGGATCAGTCATGAAAAAACGCATCTTCAAAGCATTACTGGCGCTGGGGCTGTCCACGGCGCTGCTCGTCCCGGCCTCCGCCTCAGGCGATACGCTGATCTCCCGGAGCTATCTGGAGGATACCTATAAGCCTCGCCTGTCCACCGTGATCAAAGACAGCATAGCTCTTGCGACGCAGCCGCTGGTAAGCGCGGCGATGACCCGGCTGGATCAGTATTTCACCGGTGAACCCGGCGCCTGGCGCACCACGCTGGGCTTTACCGCCCAAAACAGCGCTGAGGGAGACGCCTTATCCCTTGCCCCCGGGGCCGGTCTGTTCTGGACGTCTGGCGCCGGCAGACTGACCAGCGGCGTACTCATCGACGCCACCGCCGGTCGTGAAATCGCCGTGAACAGCGCCCTCACCGCCGGGCACCGCTATATCGCGGACGGGGAGGCCAAGATCTCTGTCACCGCCGCGGCCCAGTGGCTGGCGGAGGGGCGGTGGATGGCCCTTCCGGGCGGCGGAGCGCCGGTGATCTCCTTCACGGACGTGCCGGCCGGCGCTTTTTATGAGGATGCGGTGGCCTGGGCCGTAGGGAAGGAAATCACCAATGGAATTACCGCTGTGCAGTTCGCGCCTGATAACTTCTGCAGGAGGGCCGACATCGTCACCTTCCTGTGGCGGGCCTATGGGAAGCCGGAGCCCAAATCCACAACGAGCCCTTTCGCTGATGTTGCAGACCCGGACACCTACTACTACAAGGCTGTCCTCTGGGCGGTTGGGGAGGGAATTACCGACGGAATAACTCCCACCCAATTCGCGCCCGACGATTTCTGTACCCGTGGCCAGGCCGTGACCTTCCTGTACCGCGCGGCGGGGAAGCCTCCTGTTTCAGGGACCACCGATTTTGTCGATGTGCCTGCCGGTCAGTACTACACAGATGCGGTGGCCTGGGCCGTGCGGCTGGGGATCACCACTGGCATGACCACCACCACCTTTGATCCGAACAGCAACTGTACCCGCGGCCACATCGTCACCTTCCTGTATCGGGACCTGAAATGACCCGCTCAACTGCGGAGGGCCGGACAATTCTGTCCGGCCCTCTTTCACGGAAAATTTTTTGCCTTCCCTAAAAAAACAGCTTGCATTTCCAAATCAGGTGTGCTATGATACATAAGCTGTCAAGCGAGACACGCGGCAGTAGCTCAGCTGGATAGAGTGACTGGCTACGAACCAGTAGGTCGGGGGTTCGAGTCCCTTCTGCCGTACCAGAGGCCCTGGAGCCATAAGGCTCCGGGGCCTCTGTCTTTTGGGAGGTTTCTCATGAGCGGCACATTTGAGCGAATCTATGAGATCGTGCGGCTAATCCCAAAGGGGAGCGTTGCCACCTATGGGCAGATCGCCCGCATGGCCGGGATGCCCCGTGGCAGCCGGGTGGTGGGCTACGCCATGGCCTCCTGCCCGGAGGGGAACGGGGTGCCCTGCCACCGGGTGGTGGACCGCTTCGGCGGCACCAAGGCCGCCTTCGACACCTGCGCGCCGGGCACCCAGAGGGTGCTGCTGGAGGCGGAAGGAGCGCCCTTCCGGCCAGACGGTACGGTGGACCTGGAACGCTGCCGGTGGGAGCCGGAAGGGTAGACGGAGAATTTGGTCACAGAGCGGGTGCAGCGGTATATTGAGGAGCTGCACGCATAGATCATTTATTCTTCCGCTTGGGCCAGCGATTCCAGCGCGGCGCGGTCCAGCACTGTCACCGCCCGGTAGCCAAGCCCTATGACCCCGTCCGCCGCCATCTGCCCCAGCACCCGGCTCACTGTCACCCGGGACAGGCCCACCGCCTGGCCCAGGGACTCGTGGGTGCAGCGGATGGAGCTGTCCCCGTCCGCCGGCTGGTCCAGCAGCCACCGGGCCACCCGCCGGGGGGCGGGAAGGGAGGAGCGGTCCACGTGGTCGGACAGGATGCGCACCGTCCTGGCCAGGTATTGGAGCATGGGCAGGGCCAACTCCGGGTGGCGCTGAAAGGCGGCGTCCAGCTGCACCCGGTCGATAGGGAGGATCAGGCAGTCCTCCAGCGCCATGGCGGAGGTGACCCTGGGGCAGCCGTCGAAAAAGGACGCCTCGCCCATCAGGTCGCCGGATCGGTGGACGGTGAGCACCCGCTCCCCGCCGTCCTCTGTGCTGATGAAGCTCCGCACCGAGCCGGAGATGAGATAGTAGAACTGCTCCGGCCTTGTGCCCTGGAGATAGACCATCTGCCCGGCACGATAGCGCCTGGGCGTGCGGCCCTCGGCCAAAGCGTCCCAACTGACCACAAAAAACACCTCGCTTTTTCTGAGATTGTATCACACTTTACATTCTTCGTGCAAGTTTTTTGACATACTGTTGCCACATGATTTTGAAGGAGGAATATTTCCATGGGAATGACCATGACCCAGAAGATCCTGGCCCGTTCCGCCGGACTGGCCTCCGTGGAGGCCGGCCAACTCATCGAGGGCAAGCTGGACCTGGTGCTGGGCAACGACATCACCACCCCGGTGGCCATCACAGAGTTCAACAAGGCGGGGCTGTCCTCGGTGTTCGACCGAGACAGGATCGCCATCGTGCTGGACCACTCCACCCCCTGCAAGGACATCAAGTCCGCCCAGCTGTGCGCCGTCTGCCGGGACTTCGCCAAACAGCATGAGATCACCCACTTCTACGACGTGGGCCAGATGGGGGTGGAGCACGCCCTCCTGCCCGAACAGGGCCTCACCGCCCCCGGAGAGGTGATCATCGGCGCCGACTCCCACACCTGCACCTACGGGGCGTTGGGGGCCTTCTCCACCGGCGTGGGCTCCACCGACATGGCCGCCGGCATGGCCACCGGCCTTGCCTGGTTCAAGGTGCCCTCCGCCATCAAGGTGAACCTGACCGGGAAACTGCCGCAGTTCGTCAGCGGCAAGGACGTGGTGCTCCACCTGATCGGCATGATCGGGGTGGACGGGGCGCTGTATCAGTCCCTGGAGTTCTGCGGCGACGGCGTGGCCGCGCTGGAGATGGACGACCGGTTTACCATCTGCAACATGGCCATTGAGGCGGGCGCCAAGAACGGCATCTTCCCGGTGGACGACAAGACCAAAGCCTACTTAGCGGGCAGGGTGGACCGCCCCTGGACGGCCTTCGAGGCCGACCCCGACGCGGTGTACGCCCGGGAGGTCACCATCGACCTGTCCGCCCTGCGGCCCACGGTGGCCCTGCCCCATCTGCCCGAGAACACCAAAACGGTGGACGAGGCGGCGGGGATGCCCGTCCAGCAGGTGGTCATCGGCTCCTGCACCAACGGGCGGCTGAAGGACCTGCGGGAGGCCGCCGCCATCCTCCGGGGCAGAAAGGTGGCCGATGGGGTACGGTGCATCGTCATCCCCGCCACCCAGCAGATCTACTTGGACGCCATGGCCGAGGGGCTCATTGCCGACTTCATCAAGGCCGGGGCGGCGGTGTCCACCCCCACCTGCGGGCCCTGCCTGGGCGGCCACATGGGCGTGCTCAGCAACAACGAGTGGGCGGTGTCCACCACCAACCGGAACTTTGTGGGCCGCATGGGCCCCACCAGCTCCATGATCATCCTGGCCAGCCCCGCAGTGGCGGCGGCCACGGCCCTCACCGGCGTCATCACCGACCCGGCCGCTGTCTGACGGAGGTGTAAAGGAATGAAAATTTACAAGTACGGCGACAACGTGGATACCGACGTCATCATCCCCGCCCGCTATCTGAACGCCCCCGACGAGAAGTCCCTGGCCTCCCACTGCATGGAGGACATTGACGCCAGCTTCGCCTCCACGGTGGAGGCGGGGGACATCGTGGTGGGGGGCAGCAACTTCGGCTGCGGTTCTTCCCGGGAGCACGCCCCCCTGGCCATCAAGGCATGCGGGGTCAAGTGCGTCATCGCCAGGAGCTTCGCCCGCATCTTCTACCGCAACGCCATCAACATCGGCTTCCCCATCATGGAGTGCCCTGAGGCGGTGGACGGCATCAGCGCCGGGGACAAGGCGTCCGTGGACTTCAACACCGGCGTCATCGTCAACGAGACCACGGGCAAGTCCTTCCAGGCGGCCCCCTTCCCGGACTTCGTCAACGTCATCATCGAAAACGGCGGCCTGCTCAAGTCCCTGAAGGCGAGAGGGGTGGCGAAATGAGCGCCGACTATGGCTTTTGGAAGTACAAAAGCAAAGCGGCGGCCCATGACGACCAGCGGGTCTATACGCTGCTCTCCAACGGGGATTCAGTAGTGGGTCTTCAGGAACTCCCGGTAGACAGCATCCGCGGGCACATCCGCGAAGTATTTTCCGATTGGAAGTGGCTTGATCAGGACAACTGCGAAGGCCCGCCTGGAAAAGGCAGCTTTGCGCTATCCGCCACTCCGCAGTTTGTCCGATTTGACTGTTACAGTATGTCCGGGGTGGACAGGAACCGGATCTTTGATGCTATGACCGGGAAATTTGGCTGTCCTCTGTACGACCCGCAGATCGGGGAGCGGTTTGATTCCTGGGCGGATGTGTGAGAAAGGAAGTTTGTTATGAACTATAAAATTGCTCTGATCCGGGGGGACGGCATCGGCCCCGAGATCGTGAACGAGACCGTGAAGGTCATCGACAGGGTAGGGGAAAAGTTCGGCCACACCTTTGAGTATGTGGACGTGCTCATGGGCGGCTGCGCCACCGACGCAGTGGGCAAGTCATACCCCGACGGCACCGCCGAGCTGTGCAAGAGCTGCGACGCGGTACTGCTGGGCGCGGTAGGCGGCCCCAAGTGGGGCAGCGACAAGCCCGCGGAGCAGCGGCCCGAAACCGCGCTGCTGGCCATCCGTAAGGATTTAGGCCTTTACGCCAATCTGCGGCCTGCCGCCCTCCGGCCCGCGCTGGCCGAGGCCTGCCCGCTGAAGAAGGAGACCGCCGAGGCGGGCATCGACCTGCTGATGGTGCGGGAGCTCACCGGCGGCATCTACTTCGGCAAGCGGGACAAGTATCAGACCGAGGACCGGGGCATGGAAGCTACCGACCTGATGGCCTACTCCGAGATGGAGATCGAGCGCATCGGCCGCCGGGCCTTCGAGATGGCCCGGCTCCGCCGGCACAAGGTGTCCAGCGTGGACAAGGCCAACGTGCTGGAGACCAGCCGCCTGTGGCGGGCCACCATGCACCGGCTGGCGGCGGAGTACCCCGACGTGCGGTACGAGGACGTGCTGGTGGACAACTGCGCCATGCAGCTGGTCCGGGACCCCGGCCAATTCGACGTGGTGGTCACCGAAAACATGTTTGGGGATATCCTGTCCGACGAGGCGTCCATGGTCACCGGGTCCATCGGCCTGCTCCCCTCCGCCTCCATGGGGGACGGCGCCCCGGCGCTGTACGAGCCCATCCACGGCTCTGCCCCCGACATCGCGGGGCAGGACAAGGCCAACCCCATCGCCACCATTTTGTCCGCCGCCATGATGTTCCGCTACTCCTTCCACCTGGCCGCCGAGGCCGACGCCATCGAGGCGGCGGTGGACAAGGCCCTTGCCGACGGCTGGCGCACCGCCGACATCGCCAAGGCAGGGGAGAACGTCATCGGCACCAAAAAGATGGGCGAGGTCATCTGCGGCAATATCTGAATCTGAGCGCGTTTCAGCCCACCGCCGGTTTTCCGGCGGCGGGCTGATTTTTTGCGTGACATACAGGGGAGTTTATTGTATAATATCGGCAGATGCGGCATGGGAGGGTTATACCATGAAAAAGAAGCTCCCAATCATTTTATCGATCATTTTTGCGGGTATAGCTGTGGTGTTCCTCTGCCTGTGGCAGGCGGAGCGGCAAAACGCTTTTGTGGAGTCCCTGCGCTTTGCCCAGAACGAGGCTGCGGCTGCCAAGACCTGCTTCGAGGAATACCGGGACCAGGGCGCTGAGCGAAACTACTGGTTCGCCGTGGCGGAGTTCCGGGCCTTCCAGCAGGCGTTCCTTACAGCCGCGCCGGAGCCGGAGGAACGGGCCGCCTCCTGGCCCTACAACCACGACGCCTGGAGCACGGCATATATTACCCTCAATGCGGTGTACGCCGATCTGACCATCCACCCGGAGCGCGGCCAGGAGCATCTGGACAAGATCATCGAGGCGCTGGGTACTGCCGCCGCGGACATCACCGACCGGAATTGGGAGCTACGGATGATGGAGCTTCGCAACGAATTGGAGTATGATTGACATGATCTGTTTCCTCACCAGCAAACACAATATCCCCGACTCGCCGAGGCTGAACCCCGCTAACGGCTTTGCCGCCGCCCTGCGGGACGCGTTGCCGCAAAACTGCCGGACGCTGATCGTCTGCTCCTCGCCGGATAACTACGACAAGACCGACCTGTACTCCGGCAGTATGCTGGACAGCTTCAAGCTGGAGGGCTATCGCTTCTCCCAGGTGGATGTACTTGACCGGCGCAACCAGGACAGGGCAGAGGAGCTGGTGAAAAATGCGGACTTCATCGTCCTCATGGGCGGCCATGTGCCCACCCAGAACCGGTTTTTCAATGAGATCGGCCTGCGGGAACTGCTGGCGGGTTTCAACGGGGTGATTCTGGGCGTCAGCGCCGGGTCCATGAACAGCGCAGAGGTGGTCTATGCCCAGCCGGAGCTGCCAGGGGAGGCCGTGGACCCGGCCTATCAGCGGTTCCTGCCGGGCCTGGGGCTGACGAAGGCCATGATCCTGCCCCACTACCAGGAGATCAAGGACGATCTTCTGGACGGGATGCGGGTGTTCGAGGAGATTGCCTTTCCGGACAGCTTCGGGCGGCGGTTCTATGTGTTCCCGGACGGGACGTACCTCTATCTCCACGACGGTGTGGATGAGATTCGGGGCGAGGCGTGGGTCATAGAGGACGGAACCATGAGAAAGATCAGCGAAAACGGGGACGTGACCGTCCTCTGAGCGACAGGAAAGGGGAGAGGCCGTATGATCCTGGCCATCGACATCGGCAACATCAGCACCACCATCGCGCTGTTCTCCGAGAGGGGAGAGCTGTCTTTCCAGTCTGAGCTGGACACCGACGTAAAAATGACCGACGACCGGTGCGCCATGGACCTGTCTGGCGTGTTCCGGCTTTACGGGGCGGAGCTGGCAGCGGTGAAGGGCTCCATCCTGTCCAGCGTGGTGCCTCCCATCACCCAGACCTACGTCCGCACCCTGGCCCGGCTGACAGGCAAGCCCCCCCTGGTGGTGGGAGCAGGGCTCAGGACCGGCCTCAACATCAAGGCGGACATGCACACCCAGTTGGGCAGCGACATCGTGGCCTCGGCGGTGGCGGCCTCTAAGCTGTACCCCACGCCGGCCATCGTCATCAACTGCCGCACGGCGGTGAGCTTCTCCTATCTCAGGGAGGGCTCCTTTGAGGGCTGCTCCATCATGCCGGGGGCGGAGATCGCCCTGGAGGCCTTGTCCCGCAACGGGGCCCAGCTGCCCCAGATCGCCCTGGGCAGGGTGGAGACCCCTCTGGGCCGCAACACCGAGGACGCCATGCGGGCGGGTGTGCTGTACGGCTACAGCGGCGCCGTTGACCGAATCATCGGGGAGCTGGAGCAAGCCGCCGGCGCCCCCGCCGCAACGGTGGTGGCCACCGGCACCGCCATGCCGGAGCTGTACCGCCTCTGCCGGAGGGAGATCAGATTTGACCACGATCTGCTGGTCAAGGGGCTGTATCTCCTCTATCAAAAGAACACTGAGCGCACCCGGAAGAGATAGGGATGCTGCTGAAACACCCCGCCTGCTGTGCAGGCGGGGCAAAAAATTGTCGATTTTGCAAGCTGTTTTATTCAAAACTGCAAATCTTTCGATTTCCAGGAAAAAGTCCTTGCCTTTCTGCAAGCTAAATCATATAATGTGCAAGAACGGTTTTTTACTGCTTAATTGCTTTTGGAGGGATCACTGTGAAAGAACTGGCAAGCATCGCCGCCCACGTGCAGGCGTCCAGCACCATGGCCATTGACGCCTTGGCCAAGCAGATGAAGGCGGACGGCATCGACGTAGTGGGCTTTGGGGCCGGCGAGCCCGACTTCAACACCCCGGATTTTATCAAGGAGGCCGGCAAAAAGGCCATCGACGACAACTTCACCCGGTACACCCCCGCCTCCGGCACCGTGGCCCTGAAGCAGGCCATCTGTGATCGGATGCGTCTGGACTGCGATCTGGACTATGCCCCCAGCCAGGTGGTGGTGTCTAGCGGCGCCAAGCACTGCGTCTACATCGCCCTGCGGGCCCTGGTGGACCCCGGCGACGAGGTGATCCTGCCCGCGCCCTATTGGGTCAGCTATCTGGAGCTCATCAAGATGGTGGGCGGCGTGCCCGTCATCGTCACCGCGGAGGAGTCCGCCGGCTTTAAGATGACCGCCGATCAGCTCTCCGCCGCCATCACCCCCAAGACCAAGGCGCTGATCCTCAACAACCCCTCCAACCCGACCGGCATGGTGTACAGCAGAGAGGAGCTGGAGGCCATTGCCCGAGTGTGTGTGGAAAAGGACATCTACATCATCGCCGACGAGATCTACTACGGTCTGCTGTATGACGGAACTGTCTTTACCTCCCTCGCCGCCCTGGGGGACGACGTAAAGGAACGCACCATCCTCATCAACGGCGTGTCCAAGTCCTACGCCATGACCGGCTGGCGCATCGGCTTTGCCATGGCCGACCCCAAGGTTGCCAAGGTCATGTCCAACTTCCTGAGCCACTCCACCGGCTCCCCCTGCGCCATCTCCCAGGCGGCCTCCGTGGCCGCCCTCACCGGGCCCCAGGATACCATCGAGGATATGCGGCAGGCATTTGAGGCGCGCCGCAACTACATCGTAGAGCGGATGAACAGCATCGATGGCGTCAGCTGCATCAAGCCCGAAGGCGCGTTCTATGTGATGATGAACATCGAAAAGCTGCTGGGCAAGACGATTCGCGGGGAGAAGATCACCTCCTCCGACGACTTCTGCACCGCCTTTTTGAAGCACGCTCTGGTGGCCACCGTGCCCTGCAGCGGCTTCGGCGCTCCCAATTTTGTCCGCTGGTCCTACGCCACCTCCATGGAGAATATCCAGAAGGGGATGGACCGGCTGGAGGCTTTTTTGAAGGGTTAATGCGAAAAAACAGGAAAACCTCTTGCAAAATGGCGGATACTTGGTTATACTATGGGTGTTCCACAAAACGTAAGGAGGTCTACCCTAATGGCTCAAATCACGAAAGATACTGTGATCGGTGATATTTTGGACATCGCCCCGCAGACCGCGCCCATCTTCCTGTCCATCGGCATGCACTGCCTGGGCTGCCCCGCCTCCCGGGGCGAGACGGTGGAGGAGGCCTGCATGGTCCACGGCGTGGATGTGGACGCCCTGCTGGCCAAGCTGAACGCCGACATCGCCTGATTTTGCAACGATGAAAAGAGCGGAAATCCTCCGCTCTTTTCCTTTATCTGTTGAGGGCGTCCCTTGCCTCCAACCACAACAGGAGGGAGAGTTATGGAACTGACCCCGAGGTTAAAAGCGGTGGCGTATCAGGTGCCTCAGGGCGCTCGTTTGGCCGATGTAGGCACGGACCACGGCTATCTGCCGGTGTGGCTGCTGCTGAACTGGCGCATCCGCCGGGCCATCGCCTCCGACCTGCGGCAGGGGCCGCTGGATAACGCCCGGGAAAACGCCCGGTTTTACGGCGTCACTGAGCGGATGGAGTTCCGCCTGTGCGACGGGCTTTCCGATATCCGGCCCGAAGAGGTGACCACTGTCACCATCGCCGGGATGGGAGGGGAGACCATCGCCGCCATTCTGGAGGCCGCTCCGTGGACGATAGAGGGCAAGACGCTGGTGCTACAGCCCATGACCTCCTTCCCGGAGCTGCGGCTGTGGCTCCAGCGGCACGGCTATACCATCGAGCATGAGACGATAGCTCGTGAAGTGGACAGGCTTTACACTATCTGGACTGTCAGGGGAGGGGAGATGTCCCCGCTGACTCCGGCTGAGCTGTGGGCGGGGAAACAGAGCGATGACCCACTGAGGGGGGAGTACCTGGACGATATCCGGTCGAAGGTCGCACGGGCCCTGGAGGGACACCGTGCCGCCCAGAGGCCGGACAAGGCCGCCATCGCTCAGCTGGAGGAAGTGGTTGCCGGTTTGAACGCAATGAAGGAGGAATTGGCATGACCACCGTAGGCGAAGTCTACACGTTTTTGCAGAAAAAGGCCCCTTTTGAACTCCAGGAGGGCTTCGACAATTCCGGTTTTCTGGTGGGCCGCAAGGGCGCCGAGGTCACCAAGATCCTTGTAGCGCTGGACATCACGGATACAGTGATCCGGGAGGCCATCATGCAGGGGGCGCAGCTGATCGTGTCCCATCACCCGGTGATCTTCGGGGACAGCGTGAAATCCGTGACGGACGAGACCGTCACCGGGCAAAAGCTGCTGGCGCTGGCGGAAAACCGCATCGCCGCCATCTGCGCCCACACCAACCTGGATGCGGTGGAGGACGGCGTCAACGACGCGCTTGCACTCCGGCTGGGTCTCAGCGACATCGGCCAGCTGAAGCAGGAGGGCGTAGACGATCAGGGGCGGCCCTACGGCATCGGGCGCATCGGCTTTGTGCCCCAGCAATCCCTGTATGATTTTGCGCTGACCGTCAAGGAGCTTTTGGGCTCTAACGGCATCCGGCTGGTGGACGGCGGCAAGCCCGTCCATCTGGTGGCCGTGGGCGGCGGCTCCTGCTCCAGCATGATGGAGGACGCTATCGCGCAGGGCTGCGATACCTTCGTCACCGCGGACGTGAAATACAGCGCTTTCCTGGAGGCCAAGGCAATGGGATTGAATCTCATCGATGCGGGCCATTTCCCCACGGAGAACGTGGTGTGCCCGGTACTGCAGGAGTGGCTGTCAAAGCAGTTCCCCGAGGTGGCCGTGACCATCTCCAAACGCCACAAAGAGGTGTTCTCCTATCTGTGATGGCATGAAGCTGCCCCGCCCCTCATACAGTGGAGGGGAGAGGGGGACTTGCCTTGAAACGTGATCTGCTGCTGTTGGCGCTGTGCCTGAGCCTCGCCGGGCTTGGGGCCTGGATGTGGGCCCTCGGCGGCTCCATCCCCGCCGGCGGACAGGCCGCTGTACCCTCCGGGCGGTGGACGCTGATCCTGGACCCGGGCCATGGCGGGGAGGACGGCGGGGCCAGCTCCGCCTCGGGACAGTCGGAGAGCGAGATCAACCTGGCCATCGTGAAAAAGACAGAGGCGCTGTTGGCCTTTCTGGGGGTCCGGCCCCTGCTGACCCGGGAGGAGGACGTGTCCATCCACGACAGCACGGCCAACACCATCCATGAGAAGAAGGTCTCCGACCTGAAAAACCGGGTGGCGCTGATCAACGGGACGGACAACGCCTTGCTCATTAGTGTACATCAAAACTACTTTACAGACCCAAGATATTCAGGGGCACAGGTGTTCTATACCCCCGGGGACATCAGCCGCCAGTGGGGCGAGGAGACGCAGAAGCTCCTTCGCAAGGCTCTGGACCCCTCCAACGACCGGAAGGCAAAGCCGGTGCCCGACAGCGTCTATCTGTTCAGTCACATCGACTGCCCGGCCATCCTTGTGGAGTGCGGCTTCCTGAGCAACGGGGTGGAGGCGTCCCTGCTGGCGACCGACACCTATCAGCGGAAGATCACCGTGGCCCTGGCCGGGGCGTATTTCGACGAGTTACAGAGGATCCCCACCGTGTGGGAACCCACCTAGTGGGAAGGAGAATGACCCATGGCAAAGGCCAAAACGCTGTTCTACTGCACCGAGTGCGGCAATGAGACCCCAAAATGGCAGGGAAGATGCTCCGCCTGCGGGGCGTGGAACACCATCGTGGAACGGCCCGCCGTGGAGGCGAAGAAACCTCTTAAGGCTGTCGGCTCCGGTGCGGCTTTCCGCCGGCCACGCCCCATCGCCCAGGTGGAGGCCGCCGGCGAGTTACGGTTCGACACCGGCATGGCGGAGTTGGACCGGGTCCTCGGGGGCGGCGCGGTGAAGGGCTCGCTGGTGCTGGTGGGCGGCGCCCCCGGCATCGGGAAATCCACCTTGATGTTACAGATTTGCGACAATTTGTGCCGCTTTGCCAATGTTTTATATGTATCCGGTGAGGAGTCAGAGCGGCAGATCAAGCTGCGGGCCCAGCGGCTGGGCATCCGGGACCGGGGGCTGTATCTGTACGCCGAGACCGAGCTGGACGACATCGTGGCCGCCGTTCAGGAGCAGAAGCCGGACATTCTGATCGTGGACTCCATCCAGACCATCTACAACGGGGACTCCACATCGTCCCCCGGCAGCGTGGCCCAGGTGAAGGAGTGCACCATAGCGCTGATGCACCTGGCCAAGGGTATGGGCGTGACGGTGTTCGTGGTGGGCCACATCAACAAGGAGGGCTCCCTGGCGGGACCCAAGGTGCTGGAGCACATGGTGGACTGCGTGCTGCTGTTCGAGGGGGAGGAGCATAACTCCTACCGCATTTTGCGGGCGGCCAAGAACCGCTTCGGCGCCACCAACGAGATCGGCGTGTTCGAGATGGGGGACAAGGGACTCATGGAGGTGCCCAACCCCTCAGAGGCGCTGCTGTCCGGCCGGCCGGAGAATATGCCCGGCTCCTGCGTCACCTGCGTGATGGAGGGGGCGCGGCCGGTGCTGGCGGAGGTCCAGGCGCTGCTGTCCCCGTCGGCCTACGGCAATTCCCGGCGGTCCACCAACGGATTCGACTACAACCGGGCCATGATGATGCTGGCGGTGCTGGAAAAGCGGGGCGGCCTGAACGTGTCAAATTGTGATTTTTATGTCAATGTCATCGGCGGGTTGACCCTGGACGAGCCCGCCGCGGACCTGGCTCTCGTCGTGGCGCTGGCTTCCAGTTTCAGGGACAAGCCTGTGCCCTTCGATTTGGCGGCTATCGGGGAGGTGGGGCTCACCGGGGAACTGCGGGCGGTCCACGCCATCAACCAGCGCCTCAGCGAGGTCCGGCGGCTGGGCTTCACCAAATGCCTGGTGCCCGCCCGGGGCACCGGCAAGCTGACGCCGCCGGACTGCCTACAGCTCATTCAGGTGCGCAATATCCGGGAGGCCATCGCCGCGCTGCTGGTTTAGCTCCAAAAGCTCCTGGGGCGACAGGCGGGGCGTGTAGTTGAGACAGGCGTCGTTGGGAACGGTCTGGCTCACGGGAGCGGACGCCTGGTCAAGGGTACAGAGACCGTCCCGCTGGTAGCGGCAGCTCTGAGTACACGGAATGAGGCTCATCGGTGATCACTCCAATTCAGTAAGATTGGAAAGGCTCCAAAAGGAAGGGGGTGTGGGCGGAGACACATCGAACTCAACAAAATAAAAATTTTGTTGAGTTAAGAGGAGGAGAAAACGCTTACTAAAGGCGCTCTAGCCGTTTTTAAGGTTTTCCCACAGCCTGGGCCTCGTTTTGGGCCTTTCCAACGGCTCAGTTCTTATTATTTATATCTGTGCCGTCACATAGTCTGTCCAACTTCCTCTTAACTATGTTCTCCGTTTCTTATGATCGACTACCGCGCCGACGCACCGCCCATCCTGCGTGACTTCCTCGCTTACCACGAGACCATCCAGGGACACTCCCGCAAAACGGTCGACGAATACTACCTGGATCTGCGTAATTTCTTCCGCTACGTGAAAATCGAAAAAGGCCGCGTGCCGCGCTCCACGCCGCTTGATGAAATCTCCATTGACGATCTGGACGTGGCCCTGGTCAAATCGGTCACATTGGCTGACATCTACGCCTACCTCAGCTTTTTGAGCCGGGACAGGCAGAAAAACGCCAAAGACCCTGACAAGGGCTATGGGCTGATGGCGTCCTCCAGGGCCCGAAAAGTGGCCACGATCCGGTCATTTTACAAGTATTTGGTAACAAAAGCCAAGCTTTTGGAGGAAAATCCAATCCAGGAACTGGATTCTCCCAAGCAGCGGCAGTCGCTGCCGCGATATCTGACCCTGGACGAGTCCGTCCAACTGCTGGAGTCTATCGACGGGGACAACGCGGAACGGGATTTCTGCATCATCACCCTGTTTTTGAACTGCGGCATCCGTATTTCGGAGCTGGTCGGGCTCAATCTGACCGACGTGCGGGGCGACCGGCTGCGGGTGCTGGGCAAGGGCAACAAGGAACGGGTCGTGTTCCTGAACGTGGCCTGTCAGGCCGCCATCGAGGACTGGCTGGCGGTGCGGGACAGGTCGGGCTCCGCGGACAAGTACGCCCTGTTCATCACCCGGAAGCACACACGGGTCACCAAGGCCGGCGTCCACTATATGCTGAAGCAGCGGTTCACCGCCGCCGGGCTGGACAGCTCCAAGTACTCCGCTCACAAGCTGCGGCACACAGCCGCCACCCTGATGCTCCAGAACGGCGTGGACGTGCGCACCCTCCAGGAGGTGCTGGGCCACGAGCACCTGAACACCACCCAGATCTACACCCATGTGGACAGCGACTCCCTGCGGGACGCGGCCCAGGCCAATCCCTTAGGCGGCGTAAAGCGCCGGGGGCGGCCCCGGAAAGCTCCTGTTCTGGACGACGAATAACGCAATGCGGAGGGCTAAATGCCCTCCGCATCGTCATTTTCGGCGTCTCCCGGCCCGTTTCCCGTCTGCTGACCACCCTCTTGTGGCGGCTCTTCCGCCTCTTTCAGCACTCCGATGATGTGCAGATACCGCAACTCGGTCACGTTCTCATAGGTGTTGAGCGGTCGGTAGTCGGCGTCGTTGGAGTGGGCCGCCACCAGCACATTGGCCCTGGTTGGGATCTCGCCGGTGGACACTACCACAGGCGTGTGGGCGAACACGTCCCCGCTGTCCTGAAAGCGGAGCTGGACGAAGTCGCCTGGGCGCAGCAGTTCGATGGGCACCTGGACCCCTACCGGCCCCTGGGTGGACTGGGCCCGGGTCATAAAGTTCCAGAAAAACGGCACTCCAGTCCAGGCGGGAGCCCGGTTGGCCGCGTCGATGTAATACCAGCCGAAGGTGGGCGTATAGTTCATCACCCCCGCGCCGGCGTACAGGCACTGGGACGCGAAATTGGTACAGTCTCCGCCCAGTTCATCAAAGGCATAATAGGCCGGGTTGCGGCCGAAGGCCCATCTGTGGGCATAGGCCACCGCCGCCCGGCGGTCATATGGGAACAATCGAAGCATATTGACCTCTCCCCTTTCCCCGTCCATCCTATGCCAATGGGCAAAACGTTGACAGCGAGCGGCCTTTTTCACCGCTGTTTTGGCGGATTTTGCGCCGGAAAAACGGAGCTTTCCCTTGCTTTTTCAGGCGGTGGATGTTAAAATCATAACGCATGGGGATACCTCAAAACAAATTATAAAGGAGCTGTGTCATTATGCCTCTGGTTACTTCAACCGAAATGTTCAAGAAGGCCTATGACGGCGGCTATGCCGTCGGCGCGTTCAATGTCAACAACATGGAGATCGTACAGGGCATCACCGAGGCCGCCAAGGAGGTCAACGCCCCCCTGATCCTCCAGGTGTCCAAGGGCGCCCGCGCCTATGCCAATCACACCTATCTTGTGAAACTGGTGGAGGCCGCCACCATCGAGTGCCCCAACATCCCCATCGTGCTGCATCTGGACCACGGCCCCGATTTTGAGACCTGCAAGAGCTGCATCGACGGCGGCTTCACCTCCGTTATGATCGACGCCTCCTCCAAGCCCTTTGCCGAGAACATCGAGATCACCAAGAAGGTGGTCGAGTACGCTCACGATCACGGTGTTGTGGTCGAGGCCGAGCTGGGCACCCTGGCCGGCGTGGAGGACGAGGTGAAGGTGTCCGCCGAGGACTCCTCCTACACCCACCCCGAGGAGGTCGAGGAGTTCGTCTCCAAGACCGGCTGCGACTCCCTGGCTATCGCCATCGGCACCAGCCACGGCGCCTATAAGTTCACCGCCGCCCAGTGCACCCGCAACGAGAAGGGCATCCTGGTTCCCCCTCCCCTGCGCTTCGACGTGCTGGAGGAGGTCTCCAAGCGCCTGCCCGGCTTCCCCATCGTGCTCCACGGCTCCTCCAGCGTGCCCCAGGAGTATGTGAAGATGATCAACGAGAACGGCGGCAAGATGCCCGACGCCGTGGGCATCCCCGAGGAGCAGCTCCGCAAGGCGGCCACCCTGTCCGTGTGCAAGATCAACATCGACTCCGACCTGCGTCTTGCCATGACCGGCACCATCCGCCAGTTCTTCAACGAGCACCCCGACAAGTTCGACCCCCGCGAGTACCTGAAGCCCGCCCGCGCCAACATCAAGGAGCTGGTTAAGCACAAGCTCATCAACGTGCTGGGCTGCGCCGGCAAGGCCTAAGGCCCCATCTCACAGATAAAAGGAGAACATCGCTATGTCTCAGTTGAAAGGCGCGGCCGTCATCGGCCAATCCGGCGGCCCCACCTCCGTCATCAACGCCAGCGCCTACGGCGTCATCCGCACCGCTCTGGATAACCCCGACATCACCGCCGTCTACGGCGCCGCCCACGGCATCAAGGGCGTGCTGGGCGACAAGCTGTACGATATGGGCCAGGAGGACGCCGAGGAGCTCAAGCTGCTGCTGAACACCCCCTCCTCCGAGCTGGGCTCCTGCCGCTACAAGATCGCCGACCCCGACGTGGACGACACCGACTACAAGCGCATCCTGGAGATCTTCAAGAAGTACAACATCCGCTACTTCTTCTACAACGGCGGCAACGACTCCATGGACACCTGCAACAAGATCAGCAAGTTCATGCTGCGCAACGGCTACGAGGTGCGCTGCATGGGCATCCCGAAGACCATCGACAACGACCTGGCCGGCACCGACCACTGCCCGGGCTTCGCGTCCGCCGCGAAGTTCATTGCCACGTCCGTCATGGAGGTCTACCGCGACGCCACCGTGTACGACAAGGGCATGATCACCGTGATCGAGTGCATGGGCCGCCACGCGG
>CANRIW010000005.1 GCA_947630785.1 uncultured Oscillospiraceae bacterium
TTGCCCTTTTTCTTAGACCACGATTTTTGTGGCCTTTTTTCATTTTTGGGCTTGACTTTTATTTGCAGGACTCCCTAAGAAATATGTATGCCTATTTGGACGGATCGGCGAACACGATCTCGTCCGGCTCCAGCAGACCCAGCTTATCTCTGGCGATGGACTCCAGATACTCCTTGTCGCCGCTGTGGGCGATCTCGTCGGCCAGGGCGGCGTTTGCCTCCTGCTGGGCCTGTACCTGCTGCGCCAACGCGTCCCGGTCGGCCTTTGCCTGGTCCAGCCGGGTCTTGACCGACAGCAGCGTGACTGCGACCGCGGCCAGCAGCACGAGAATGAGGATCTTGGCGCCTGTGCCCGCCCGTTTGAACTTCATGGCCGGTCTCTCCCTTCTGGTTTCGGCTGGAAAAACGGTATACTACATTTATTCTATACCATTCCAGCCAATTTTGGAAGAGTTTTTTTTCATTTTCTAAAAATTTTTTCAGCAGATTCCAGGCACGGCGGAAAGGGGCGGTGAAAAACCGCCAAAGCCGCCCCAGCGTCTCCATAACGCACAAAAACAGGGGCAAAAGCAGCCGGCTCAGGGTGAGAAAATAGCCTCCGCCCCCCAGCAGGACGGCCGCTCCGTGAAAGATGCGCAGCTCCCCCGTGTCCCGGAGGATGGCCAGCAGGAACAGGCACACCGCCGTCCCCAGCCAGAAGGCCAGGTCCAGCAGGGCGGCCAGCCACTTGAGCGGAATACTCCGGCGGACGGCCCGCATGAGGTCGTACACCAGCCCCAGCGCCGCCCCCAGCAGAAGACCCTGGCCGAACACCGCGGCCTGGGCCGCCACGTCCGCGGGCATCTCAGCGCAGCAGCCGGGAGAAGAAGCCGCCCCTGGACGGCCCCGCGTCCTCCTCGTAGGACACCGCGTCGATGTCTCCCTCCACCTTCAAGTCGCCCCCGTCCAGAGACAGCTTCTCGATGTGGAGGTTTTCCCCCGTCACCACCATGGCCCCCCTGGAGGTGGACAGCACGATGGTGTTCTCGTCGAACCGCTCCACGTCCTCCACCCCGGACACGGTGAGGCTTTTCCGCTCCTCGATCACTACATGGTGGGGGGCTCCCGTCCCGCCTTCATACGCCATAAGACCATCTCCCAAACCTTGATGGTCCAGTGTATGGGGTTTGTCCGGGAAATAGAACGCTCAGAACCTGGGATGGACGTCGTCGCCCCGTTCCCGCTCCAGATTGATGCGCTTTTTCCGGCCGGAAGCCTCCTCCAGCATGGAGGAGAGGGTTTCCGTGTCCCCGGCCTCGATGGCCAGGCGGTATTCACGCATCCGGGCCTCCAGCTCGGCCACCATTTTGGTCAGGGCGGAGGCGTTGAGAGTGAACAGCTGGGTCCACATGGGCACGTCCAGGGAGGCCACTCTCGTGCAGTCCCGGAAGGAGCCGCCCTCAAACCCCTGACAGGAGAAGAAGTCGTCCCCGTCGCACACCGAAACGGCGATGATGTGCATGAGCTGGCTGGTATAGGCGATGAGCTCGTCGTGGCGCTCAGGGGTGGTGCGGGTCACGTCCCCGAAGCGGCAGTAGGCCGCCATCCGGTACAGCAGGGCGATGTGCTCCTCGGTGCTGTTCTCGCCGGGGGTGATGATGAAATGGGTGTTGCGGAAGAGGGTGGCCTCGGCGTTGTCGATGCCGGAGACCTCCTTGCCCGCCATGGGGTGGCAGCCGATGAAGTCCACCCCCTCGGGCAGGCATTTGGCCGCCTGGGCGATGGCGGTCTTGACGCCGCACACGTCGATGACCAGGGAGCCGGGCTTGAATTTGTCCCGGTTGTCCCGCAAAAAGGAGATGATCCCCGCCGGGTCCTGACACAGGATGACCACGTCCGCCCCGGACAGCTCCTCCTCCGGGTGGAAGGTGAGCCGGTCCGCCGCGTGGCGGGCCTTTGCCTTGTCATAGGTCTTTTGGGAGCGGACGCCGCCCACCACCTCGCAGCCGTCGAACCCCTGCAAGGCCATGGCCATGGACCCGCCGATGAGTCCCAGACCCACCACCAAAATGCGTTTTACTTCCATAGAGGACGCCTTCTCTCTCAGACCTCCCGGCCCACCGCCGGGGCCAGGACGCGCAGTTTGTCCATCAGGGCCGCGAACTGGTCCGGGGTGATGGACTGTGCCCCGTCGCACAGGGCGTGGGCGGGGTCGTTGTGGACCTCGATGAGCAGGCCGTCCGCCCCGGCGGCCACGGCGGCCAGGGCCATCTTCTCCACCATCCACGCCTTGCCGCAGGCGTGGGAGGGGTCCACCACCACCGGCAGATGGCTCTGGGCCTTCACCGCCAGCACGGCGGACAGGTCCAGGGTGTTCCGGGTGTAGGTCTCGAAGGTGCGGATGCCCCGCTCACACAGGATCACGTTGGGGTTGCCCTCCGACATGATGTACTCCGCGCTCATGAGCCACTCCTCGATGGTGTTGGAGAGGCCCCGCTTCAGCAGCACCGGCTTGTGGTAGCGCCCCACCTTTTTCAGCAGGTCGAAGTTCTGCATGTTCCGGGCGCCGATCTGGATCACGTCCACCGTGTCCTCGAACATGGGGAGCTGGTCGGGGCTCATCAGCTCGGTGACCATTGGCAGACCGGTGGCGGAGCGGGCCTCCTCCAGCAGGTGGATGCCGTCTACCCCCATGCCCTGGAAGGCGTAAGGGGAGGTGCGGGGCTTATAGGCGCCCCCCCGGAGGGCACAGGCCCCGGCGGCCTTCACCGCCTCCGCCACGGCGGTGATCTGGGCTTCGCTCTCCACCGAGCAGGGCCCCGCGATCACCGCCAGCTTTTTGCCGCCCACGGACACCCCGCCGCCGATGTCGATGACGGAGTCGTCGGGGTGATACTTGCGGTTGGCCTTTTTGTAGGGCTCGGACACCCGCATGACCCGCTCCACGCCGGGGAGCTGGGACAGCAGTTCCTGGTTGAGGTTCGCCGCGTTGCCCTCGGCCCCCAGGATGGTGGTCTCGGACCCCTTGGAGATCATGACCTTGACGCCGCCGGCCTCCATGGCCCGGACGGCATCCTCCAGCTGTCTGGGGGTGAACCCCTGCTTCATGATGACGACCATAAAAAGCGCTCCTTTGTGCAGATGATTTGGACAAACAAAAAGCGGCCACCCGTGAGGGTGACCGCACCGAAGGCCGCGGGTGACCGCTCAGGGGCACGACAAAACGCCGCTATCGCAATAGCGGTAATAGCCGTACCCGTAGAGCCGGTTCGCCATGGACGGGGCCTCCCTTCCTATGTTGAGGGTACTTTAACACTTTTAGTGGTAAAAGTCAAGAGGGAATTTGCGGGGTCACTTCCGCATGAAGATGACCCCCAGGGTGTTGGGCCCGCAGTGGCAGGAGATGGTGCAGCCCACGATGGTCTCGTACACCTCGCGGAAGCCGGCGGCGCACAGCCGCTCCATGATGGCGGCAGGGCTGGCCTTGTCGCACCGGGAGTGGGCCACAAAGACCCGGGACAGGTCCGCGTCCCCCCGGGAAAGCAGATCGCCCACATAGTCATCCAGGGCCTTTTCAAAGGTGCCCCGGTACTTTTTGCCCACCCCCATTTTGCCGTCCGCCAGGACGATGGAGGGCTTCAGCCGCAGCAGATTGGCCCCCATGGCCACCAGAGAGGGCACCCGGCCCCCCTTGACCAGGTAGTCCAGCTTATCCACCACAAAGGTGGTGTCCACCTTGTCCACCCGGCTCTCGATGAGTTTCACGATCTCCGGGGCGCTCATGCCGCGTTCGGCGGCCTCGGCGGCCTCCAGCACCAGCAGGCCCTGTCCCACGGTCAAATTCCGGGAGTCCGCCACATACACGTTGGGGTAGTCCTCGGCGGCCACCAGGGCGTTCTGGTAACAGCAGGAGAACTCCGCGCCGATGGTGATATGGAGCACCGCCTCATACTTGGGGGAGAGTTCGGCGAACAGCTTCTGGTAGTCGTCGATATTCACCGCGGCGGTGGAGGGGAGCTGGCCGCCGCTCTCCACGTGGCGGAAGATGTCCTCGGGGCCGGCGTCCACGCCGTCCCGGCAGGTTTTGCCGCCGAAGGAGACGTACAGGGGGACGACGTCGATATCGTACCGGGCCAGAAGCTCGGCGGGCAGGTCGCAGGTGCTGGTGGCGGTGATCTTGATGGACATGGGGACGCCTCCCATTCAAACGATTTAGCGTGCTACATTATATCAGCCCGATTTAGCGGATACAATAGGGTGTTTTCACGGAAGTTCGGCACTTTTCCACGCCGTATTTGTGCAGTTGCGGTATTCCTCCCGGATGGTCAGGGGCGGCAGGGCAGGGTCTCCCCGGAGGGACCCAGCAGGAGTTCGGCGGCCTCCCCGCCCCGGACGGCGCCGATGAAGTCCCGGACGGAGCGCAGGGGCCGGGAGAAGACCATGCCGCCCAGCAGGGGGGAAGCGGAGTGGATGTCGGAACCCCCTGTTACCGGCAGAGAAAAGGAGCGGGCGTAGTCCAGGGCCCGCCGGTTCTGCTCCCAGGGCTGGGAGAGGTTGACCCCCTCCACGCCGTCGCAGTCGTGGGGATAGAGGTGGATGCCCTTGAGGTAGGGCCGCTCCCGGAAGGGGTGGGCCTGGATGACCAGGCCGCCGACGGCGGAGACCGCCCGGTACTGCTCCTCCGGCGTCCAGCGGATCATCTCCGGGTGGGCCAGCAGCCACGCCTTGTCCGGGCCGTAGATCAGGAACTCCGCGCCGCCGTAGTTCTCCTCCCAGCCGAAGAACACCGCAAGGCCGATGCGGTCTCCCTCCGCTTTGGCGTGCTCGTAGCCGCTGCAAAAGGCCTCCACATAGTCCGCCCAGGGGAGGGACCGGTCTGGCCGGGAGTTGCCCCGGAAAAAGTGGTCGGTGACGATGATGGCGTCGTATCCCTCCGCCCTGCGGGCCCTGGCCTGGGCCGCGCCGTCCGCCTGACCGCAGGCGCTGCCCTCCGCCGTGTGGAGGTGGGTCTCGATATAGAATCCCCGATGATTTTCAGTTTTTGATAGACGCACGGCTGTCAGTCCTTTCCGGTCCCGCCGGTCCGGCGGGGCTCTGTCAGATGAAAAGTGGCGCGCAGCGGAATATCCCCGCCCCGCCCCGCATACAAGTCCGTGAGGTGATGGGACATGGTGGGGCAGATCGTCTACCGGCGGGAAAAGGGGAGAGGCAAGCCGGAGTTCGTGGAGTTGGGCCGGATGATGGTCCTCCGCTGGACCCTGTACGAGCCGCCGGGGCTCTCCCGGTGGCGGCTGGAGCGGCGGCTGCGCCGGGCGGAGGGTACTCTCCTCAAGGCGGGGGCGGGCCGGGTGCTGCTGCCGGAGGGCTTCCCCTACGCGTCCATGCTCCGCGCGTTGAAGCCGGTGGACCCGCTGCCCTTCTGGCGGGCCATCGCCGACCGGCTGGCCCTCCGGGCGCTGGAGCGGGCGGGGGTGAGACCCCAAAAGGGGCGGGCGGCCCTGTCCGCCCCCCGGCTCTGTCCCGAACTGCGGCAGACGGCGGAGCGGCTGTGCCCCCAGGTGAAGGGGCTGGTCATCGACGTGCCGGGGGTGGGGCAGGACTACGCCCGGTGGCTCCATCTGCGGTACGGCCTGCCGGTGTCGCCCCCCTCGGCGGGGGCGGAGGTGACGGTGGCCTTCGGCCCCGGCGGAGGCCGCTGGGGCACGGCGCTGGAGCTCTACGGGGTGCGGCCCGACCTGGCCGGGCTGACGGTCTCCGCCCCCGGCATGGACCTGCCGGAGGACTGCGCCGTGCAGATGCTGGCCCTGCTGTGGGAGCAGGGGGCGGTGGAGCGGGAAGGACTCGTCATCGCGTAAAAAGGCGGCGGCCGCGGGGCCGCTGCCTTTTCATCAAAACTTTGTCCCACCGAACTCGTGGAGGGTGAGCTGCTTGTTCCGCTCCGCCGTCCAGCCGATGGACCACTGGGAGGCGAACAGCAGCAGCTGATTGCCCTTGTAGTCCTCCACCAGCATGGCGTCGCTGGGCAGGGTGAGCTGGTCGGCCCGCAGGGGCTCGTCCCCCTCGTGCTCCACCCAGCGGAGGTACTCGTAGGGCAGGCCCTCGGAGTAGAGCTCCACGCCGTACTCGTTTTTCAACCGGTACTCCAGCACATCGAACTGCAGGGTGCCCACCACCCCCACGATGACCTCCTCCATGCCGGAATAGGGAGTCTTGAAGATCTGGATGGCGCCCTCCTGGGCAATCTGCTCCATGCCCTTGAGGAACTGTTTGCGCTTCATGGTGTCCAGGGGCCGGGTGCGCTGGAAGTGTTCGGGGGCGAAGGTGGGAATGGGGTCAAATTGGAACTTCCTGCCGGGGGCGCAGAGGGTGTCCCCGATGGAGAAGATGCCCGGGTCGAACACGCCGATGATGTCCCCGGCGTAGGCCTCCTCGATGATCTCCCGCTCGGCGGCCATGAGCTGCTGGGGCCGGGAGAGCTTTATTTTTTTGCCCCCCTGGACGTGGTAGACCTCTTTGTCCGCCTCGAATTTGCCGGAGCACACCCGCATGAAGGCGATGCGGTCCCGGTGGGCCTTGTTCATGTTGGCCTGGATCTTGAACACGAAGGCGGAGAAGTCGTCGTCAAAGGAGTCCACGATCAGGTCCCCGGCAGAGCGGGGCAGGGGGGCGGTGGTCATGCGGAGAAAGTCCTCCAGGAAGGGCTCCACCCCGAAGTTGGTGAGCGCCGAGCCGAAGAACACCGGGGAGAGCTGCCCGTGGCGCACCCGGTCCAGGTCGAAGTCGCAGGAGGCGCCGTCCAGCAGCTCGATCTCGTCCGCCAGCTGGTCCCGTTTGGTCTGGCCGATGAGGCTGGCCAGCTCCGGGTCGTCGATCTCGATCTCGGTGGCGGTGGCGGCCCGGGCGTTGGTGTTGGAGGTGAAGTGGATGACCCGGCGGCGCTCCCGGTCGTACACGCCCTGGAACTCCTTGCCGCAGCCGATGGGCCAGTTGACGGCGTAGGTGTCGATGCCCAGCTCGTGCTCCAACTCCTCGCACAGCTCGAAGGGGTCCCGGGCCTCCCGGTCCATCTTGTTGATGAAGGTGAAGATGGGGATGTCCCGCAGGCGGCAGACCTTGAACAGCTTGCGGGTCTGGGCCTCCACGCCCTTGGCGGCGTCGATGACCATGACGGCGGAGTCGGCGGCCATGAGGGTGCGGTAGGTATCCTCGGAGAAGTCCTGGTGGCCGGGGGTGTCCAGGATGTTGATGCAGAACCCCTCGTACTGGAACTGCATGACGGAGGACGTGACGGAGATGCCCCGCTGCTTTTCGATCTCCATCCAGTCGGAGGTGGCGGCCCGGGCGTTCTTCTTGCCCTTGACCACGCCGGCCTGGGCGATAGCCCCGCCGTACAGCAGGAATTTTTCGGTCAGGGTGGTCTTGCCGGCGTCCGGGTGGGAGATGATGGCGAAGGTGCGCCGGCGCTGGATCTCGGATTCGTATTTTGACAAGGGGATGACCTCCTGTAAATTGACTTGTTGAGTGTACGCGCAGCCTGTCTTACATGGGAGACCCTCCTGAATTCAAATTCGTGGGCTATTATAACACGAGGAGAGGGAAAAAACAACCGGGAAAACCGGGACTTTACATCCTATTTCCCGTATGTTATAATCCCCTTGACCGACTCCACTTCGGTCCAACCGGCGGGCAGAGTGCCGCGGGCAGTCAATGCGTGAGACTGTCCGGAAGGAACGCCCGCCGCTGCGCCCCACGCAGGCGCTCTAAACATAATTGGAGGTTTTTTTATGCGCAAATTCTCTGTCCGTGACCTGACCTTTGCCGCCATCATCGCGGCTGTCTACGCCGTTCTGACCCTGGCCCTGCCCATCCCCCAGTATCAGGGGGTGCAGCTGCGGGTGGCAGAGGCCATGACGGTGCTGCCCTTTCTGTTCCCGGCGGCCACGCCGGGGCTGGTGGTGGGCTGCTTCCTGGCCAACTTCCTGGGCTCCCCCATGGCGGTGGACTGGATCTTCGGCACCCTGGCTACCCTCATCGCCTGCCTGCTGACCCAGCGGATGCCCAACCGCTGGCTGGCCCCCCTGCCCCCGGTGATCTGCAACGCGGTCATCGTGGGGGCGGAGATCGCCTTCTTCTATCCCATGGAAGGGATGGGCTTCTGGGCGGCCTACGCCATCAACGCCTTCACCGTGGGCCTGGGGGAACTCATCGTTTGCTATGTGCTGGGCTCCCTGCTGCTGGCGGTGCTGCCCAAAGTGGGGCCGCTGAAGCCGGCCCTGCGGCAGAACTAAAAAACAAGGAGGCGTTCCGCCGTGGAGGACCAATATTCCCGCACCCGGCTGCTGCTGGGCCAGGCCGCCCTGGACAAGCTCCGTCGTTCCAGAGTGGCCGTGTTCGGCGTGGGCGGCGTGGGCGGCTACGCGGTGGAGGCCCTGGCCCGGAGCGGGGTGGGGCGTTTAGACCTCATCGACAGTGATACGGTAAGCCTGTCCAACCTGAACCGGCAGATCATCGCCACCCACAGCACCGTGGGGATGCACAAGGTGGACGCCGCCGCCGAGCGCATTAAGGACATCGACCCCACCATTGAGGTGAGAACATACAAAATCTTTTACACCCCCGAGACGGCGGGGCAGTTCGACTTCACCCAATACGACTACGTGGTGGACGCCATCGACACTGTCACCGGCAAGCTGGCCTTAGTGGAGCGGGCCAAACAGGCCGGGACGCCCATCCTGAGCTGCATGGGGGCCGGGAACAAGCTGGACGCCGCCGCCTTTGATGTGGCCGACATCAGCAGGACCTCTATGTGCCCTCTGGCCCGGATCATGCGGAAGGAACTGCGGAAGCGGGGGATCGGCCACCTGAAGGTGGTCTACTCCCGGGAGGAGGCCCTGGAGCCTCTGGAGGAGATCGAAACGGAGGGCCAGCGGCGGCCGGTTCCCGGCAGCGTGGCCTTTGTGCCCGGCGCGGCGGGGCTCATCGCCGCCGGAGAGGTCGTCAAGGATTTGACCGCGGCGGAGCGGGCCGCCGCCCGGAGGGAGGAAAAACCATGAGACACATCCCCAAGAGCGCCACCGGGGTGCTGGAGATCGTCTCCTTTGAGGACGCGCTGCGAAAGGCGCTGGAGCCCTCCCCGGAGTACGACGTGGACAAGTGGCTGTACGTGCCCAACTCCTACGGCGAGTACCGGTACATCCTGGGCACCCGGGGGGTGAAGCCCCTGATCTGCGTGGGGGTGAACCCCTCCACCGCCGCGCCGGACGCTTTGGACCGTACCCTCCAGTCCGTCCAGCGGGTGGCCAGGTTCAACGGCTACGACAGCTTCCTCATGTTCAACGTCTACGCCCAGCGGGCCACCATCCCCGACGACATGGATCTGGAGCGGAACGCTGTCCTCCACGGGGAGAACATGAAGGCCTTTGACTACGCTCTGTCCCTGGACAAGAGCGGCCAACCGGCGGTGTGGGCCGCCTGGGGGGCGGTCATCGAGAAGCGGGACTATCTGCCCCGGTGCGTCCGGGATATGATCGACATCGGCGAACGGCGGGGGGCCCGGTGGTACTCCGCCGGGAAGCGCTCCAAGGCGGGGCACCCCCATCACCCCCTGTACTTAAAGAGCGACAGCCCCCTGGAGGACTTCGATGCGGGAGCTTATCTGGATTCCCTGGCCTGATATGCGGGGAGGGGCGGCCAAAGGCCGCCCCTCTTGTCGTATCTTCCGTTTTGAACCGGTTCGCTATTCGATCGTGCTGCCCAGGGCGCGGGCCATGACGCCGTTCAGCACCAGCCGGATGTCCCTGATGGAGCGGTACAGGGTAAGGTAGTCCCTGTTCATGACCACAAGCTCCTCCAAAGAGGCGTTGGGATATTCCCGCATGATGCCGGCAAGATCCGGGTCGTCCGGCCGCCACTCTGTGGGCTCCAGCGTCTCCGGGTCCACGAACTGAGAGGGATACTCCACATCGCTGGTGAGGGTCATCACATAGGAGCCGCCCTCGGTGTGGGCCAGTTCGTAGCCGGGCACCGTGGTCCACGACGCGTCGTCATCATCCGCCCAGCTCACCGTGAACAGGAGACCCATGAGGGGGAATTTGCCGGGGACGTCCTCTATGAACAGATTTTCGGACACACAGTAGTCATAGACGGATCTGCAGAAGACGTTATACACTCCGCGCTCGTCGTCGCGGACGACGGCGTATTTGTCCTTCCACTCATCGGGCAAAATCAGGGAGATGCCGATGCCGTCCAGGTCGATGCTCTCCGGCCCATCTTTGCCGTTTTGCCTCAGCGCGCCCACGATCTTGCCGTCCACCTCCAGCAGGATGTCGGCAATCTGTCCGTCCATCTCCTCGTATTCCTCGGTCTGCGCCACGTACTCCCGCACCTCCGGATCGTCCATGTTTATGGAGTTATAGTCGATGGGGGCCGCCAGATAGGTCCGCACGTCGCTGGGCTCGGTCAGGCCGTAGGTCCCGTCCTCTGTGGACAGCAGGAAAAAGGCGGGCCAGGGGATACGGCGGTAAAACTCCTCTTTGGTCATGGGTTCGTCGAAGCAGCGATGCACGTAGAACAGCTGGCCCAGGATCGGGCCGTTCTCGTCATGGAAGCCCTCCCGGGCCATGCACCAGTCGTAGATGGATTTGACGTAGACCGTGCAGAGCCCGTCTCTCGTTTCTGCCACGTACTTGCCCTTCCACTCGTCGGGCAGGATCAGGGAGAAGCCGCCGTCCTCAATCTCGATGGCCTCCTGCTCCTTCGGCACCTCCACCACCCGCTCGCTGGAGAAGGCCAGAGCGCCCACCGTCATGCTGGCCAGGCACAGGGCGATCACGGCGGCGACAGCCGCCACCCGCGCCAGGGTGGATATCTTCCGCTTCACCGGCCTTTCCTCCTGTTTTGCGACCTGCCCCGCAAAGTCCAGCCGGGCGTACACCTGCTCCAGCCGCTCATCCAGATCGGGGGGCAGGGGGGGGTCCTCCCGCCGGGCCAAATCCCGCAGGAGCTCGTCGAACTGTTCATCGGTGCGTCTCATCGCTCATCCTCCTGTTCCAGCCGCATCCGCAGCAGCACCCGCGCCCGGCTCAGCCGGGTCTTCACCGCCCCCGGCGTCAGCGCCAGGATGTCGGCGATCTCGCTGACGGGCAGCTCCTCATAATAGAACAGCACCACCGGGGCCCGGAGGCTGTCCGGCAGGGCCTTCACGTGGTCCCAGAGGCCCATCTCGTTCTCCACGTCCCGCCGGGGGGCGGCGGGCTCCCGGGCCAGCTCTTCCAGAGGGACGGTGTCCCGCCGGCGCTGCAAAATGCGGTAGGCCTCGTTGGCCGTGATCCGCATGAGCCAGCTCTTCACGCTGTCCTGCTTCCGCAGTCCGTCCAGATGGACAAAGGAGCGCAGCACCGCCTCCGCCACCGCGTCCTCCGCGTCGGCGTCGCTGTGGAGGATGCTCCGGGCCAGCCGGAACATGGCGGCCTTGTTGGCCTCGATCTGGGCGCAGAACCAATCCCGCCGGGGATCGGCGTCCTGTCCCGCCCGGCCCCGGACGGGGGCCTCCTCCCGGCTGCCGCCGGGGAACCGGCTGATGGCCGCGGTCGGACTGAACTGCCGCGCCGCCGCTGGTAAAGATCTCACGCTTCCACCCGCTCTCGTTTTGTTCTGTCCGGACATCCATAAGACCGGCGGGGAGGGGAAAAGGTTACGGGGAAAACAAAAAAGACCGGCTCAGCTATGCTGAACCGGCCTTTTCATGCTCGGATCAATAGAACTTCTTGCGGTTTTTGCGGGCGGCCTCGCTCTTCTTGCGCCGCTTGACGCTGGGGCTGTCGTAGAACTCGCGCTTGCGGACCTCGGCCAGCACGCCGGACTTGGCGCAGCTGCGCTTGAACCGCTTCAGAGCGTTCTCCAGGGACTCACCCTCGCGGACATGAACTTCGGACATCTATGTTTTCCCTCCTTCCGAGGGCATCCGGTTGAATCCAGGATGCTTCCGGGTCATGCTCATGACCCTAACAGCAGTATTATATGAAAAAACTTCTCCGTTGTCAACCTCAAAATATGGTAGATTTTTAAGCGGGGCCCACAAGGGGTATTACGGCTTGACGATCAGGTTGACCAGACGGCCGGGCACCACGATGGACTTGACCAGATTCATGCCGGCGGTGAACTTCTGCACCTTGGGGTCGGCCTGGGCGGCGGCCACGATAGCGTCGTTGTCCGCGTCGGCGGGGACAACGATGTTCGCCCTCACCTTGCCGTTGACCTGCACGGCCATCTGCACGGTGGCGGCCACGGTCTTGCTCTCATCGTAGGCGGGCCAGGACTGCTGGCACACGAAGCCCTCGCCGCCCAGCATCTCCCACAGCTCCTCGCAGATGTGGGGGGCGAAGGGGGAGAGGATGGTGAGCAGGGTCTTCATGTCGCCCCTGGAGCAGCCGTTCTTCTGGAAGTCACCCACCAGCGTCATCATGGCGGCGATGGCGGTGTTGAACTTCATGCCCTCGATGTCGTCGGCCACCTTCCTGATGGTCTTGTGGAGGCCGGCCTCGTTGGCGGGGGTGTGCTCCGGACTGGCATCGCAGCTCTCGGCCAGGTTCCACACCTTGTCCAGGAAACGCTTGCAGCCCTTCACGGCGTTGTCGCTCCAAACGGCGGCCTGCTCAAAGTCGCCGATGAACATGATATAGAGCCGCAGGGTGTCGGCACCGTAGTTTTTCACCACGTCGTCGGGATTGACCACATTGCCCCGGGACTTGGACATCTTCTCGCCGCCCTCGCCCAGGATCATGCCGTGGGAGGTCCGCTTCTGATAGGGCTCCTTGGTGGGCACCACGCCGATGTCGTACAGGAACTTGTGCCAGAACCGGGAGTAGAGCAGGTGGAGGGTGGTGTGCTCCATGCCGCCGTTGTACCAGTCCACCGGGGACCAGTAATCCAGCGCCTCCTTGGAGGCCAGGGCCTTGTCGTTTTTGGGGTCCATATAGCGGAGGAAGTACCAGGAGGAGCCCGCCCACTGGGGCATGGTGTCGGTCTCCCGCCGGGCGGGACCGCCGCAGCAGGGGCAGGTGGTGTTGACCCAGTCGGTCATCTTGGACAGGGGGGACTCGCCGTCGTCGGTGGGCTCGTAGCTCTCCACCTCGGGCAGCAGCAGGGGCAGCTCTGACTCGGGGATGGGCTGCCAGCCGCAATTGTCGCACCACACCATAGGGATGGGCTCGCCCCAGTAGCGCTGGCGGGAGAACACCCAGTCCCGGAGCTTGTAGTTGACCTTGGCGGAGCCGATGCCCTTCTCCTCCAGCCACTTGGTGATGACGGGGATAGCCTGCTTCACGGTGAGGCCGTTCAGGAATTCGGAGTTGACCAGGATGCCGGTGTCGTCCTTGGCGGTGAAGGCGGCCTTCTGCACGTCCTCGCCGCCGGAGACCACCTCGATGATCTCGCAGCCGAACTTCTTGGCGAACTCCCAGTCGCGGTCGTCGTGGGCGGGCACGGCCATGATGGCGCCGGTGCCGTAGGTGGCCAGCACGTAGTCGGAGATGAAGATGGGGATCTCCCGGCCGTTCACCGGGTTGACGGCGGCCACGCCGTCCAGCTTCACGCCGGTCTTCTCCTTGTTCAGCTCGGTGCGCTCCAGATCGGACTTGGAGGCGGCGGCCTTCTGGTAGGCGGTCACCTCGTCCAGGTTCTTGAGGACGGGGGCCCACTTTTTGATGAGGGCGTGCTCGGGGGAGAGGACCATATAGGTGGCGCCGAACAGGGTGTCGGGCCGGGTGGTGAAGACCACGATGTCGTCCCCGGTGGTGGCCTTGAAGGTGACCTCCGCGCCGGTGGACCGGCCGATCCAGTTGCGCTGCTGGATCTTCACCCGCTCGATGAAGTCCACGTCGTCCAGATCGTCGATCAGTCTTTGGGCGTACTCGGTGATCTTCAGCATCCACTGGGACTTCTCTTTGCGGATGACGGGGGCGCCGCACCGCTCGCACACGCCCTCCACCACTTCTTCATTTGCCAGTACGCACTTGCAGGAGGTGCACCAGTTCACCGGCATGGTGGTCTTGTAGGCCAGGCCGTGTTTGTACAGCTGGAGGAAGATCCACTGGGTCCACTTGTAGTAGCCCGGGTCGGTGGTGTCCACCACCCGGTCCCAGTCGAAGCCGTAGCCCAGCATTTTGAGCTGCCGGGTGAAATTGGCGATGTTCTGCTTTGTCACGATGGCGGGGTGGATGTGGTTCTTGATGGCGTAGTTCTCCGTGGGCAGGCCGAAGGCGTCGAACCCGATGGGGAACAGCACGTTATAGCCGTCCATCCGCTTTTTGCGGGTGACGATGTCCATGGCGGTGAAGGGCCGGGGATGGCCCACATGGAGCCCCTGGCCGGAGGGGTAGGGGAACTCGATGAGGCCGTAGAACTTGGGCTTGACGCTGCTGTCCTCAGCGGCGTAGACCTTGGCCTCCTCCCATTTCTTCTGCCATTTGGGCTCGATGGACGCGAAATCGTATTTCAAAGCGCACACTTCCATTTCGGCGGATTTTCCGCATGATATCAAGTCTGAGTTATGACCCCCGTCTTTCTGTCGGACCGGCAGGTCACATGAGCTTTACGGTAAAGTATACCGCCTGGACGAACAGCCAAGCCACCAGCCCGAACATCAGGTAGAAGGCGGCGGTGGCGCCCAGGAGCAGGGCCAGCGCCATGAGCACGGCGGTGACGGCGCAGGTCAGATAGAGCATCGGGTAGGGAGAGTCTGAGGGCAGGACGCGCAGGGAACCCAGCTTTCCGCCCGCCGATCTCACCTTGACGGCCAGTAGCATGGCCAGCCCCAGCAGGACGAAGCCCGCCGCGAAGATGATCCGCACCCGGACAGGGTGCCCGTCGTAATACAGCCGGCACAGCCACAGAGCGGCGGCGGCGCAGCCGGTGATAAGGGCGCTGAAGAAGAAAATGCGCTGGTAGAGGAACCAGATCAGGACGAGCACCGCCGCCGCCAGAGGCAGATAGATCAGGACAGACGCGCCGGTATCGAAGAAATAGTACAGCAGCACGGCGATGACCCACACCGCCGCGGACACGGTAATGAGAATGGTAGGCCCCAGCCGCGAACGTCCGGTCCGCAGACTGTATACCAGCCAGATCACTCCGCCGGCGACGAGGATCAGCCCCGCAAAGCGGAGTACGGAGAAGACCGCCGCCAGCGCCAGCGCCACGTCCGCTCCCAGGGACATTTCAACGTATACCCTGCGCAGCAGAAGGATCAGCAGCTCCGCCGCCACGGCCGCCGCCAGGCAGATGAGCATTCGGTTGAATACCGCGTCCTCGTCGCTGCGGCGCTGTTCCCGCTTGCCTTTGTCCATCATAACGAAACACCGTTCCTTTGATCGTTTGTCACATTACCGCCCTTGAGACGGGCGGAGACGGGGCGCACAGCGCCGCCAAAGGACCGTTCCCCCCCTCTGAACGAAGGAGAAACGATAGAAAACATAGACTATGATAGCAGACTTTCCCTTGAATTGCAATCCCAAAATCAAAAAGTTACAAAATAGTTACAAAGGACTGTCACAAAACGCGCAGCACTTTGTCCCGCCGTTGTATTTGATCAGCGGGGGCAGATAGTGCTCTGTCTGTGTGATGCAATTCGGGTTGCGGCAGAGAGGCCCTTTGCCGATCTCCACCGGGTCGGGGCTCATCCGGGGCTGGTTGGCCAGGTCGGACAGCAGGGCCATCCGGGCGAACATGCCGAACCGGGCCTGCTGAAAGTAGACGGCCCGGGGGTCGTCGTCCACGTCCACGGCGATCTCGTCCACCCGGGGCAGAGGATGCATCACCAGCAGGTTTTCCTTGGCTCGATCCAGCTTCCGCCTGGTGAGGACATAGATGCCCTTGTTCCGCTCGTACTCCAGGGGGTCCACGAACCGCTCCCGCTGGATGCGTGTCATATACAGCACGTCCAGCTGGGGGATGACCGGCTCCAGGCCGGTGACCTCCACAAAGGGCATGCCGTTCTCCCGCATGAACTGCCGGAGATAGTCGGGGATGGCCAGGTCCCGGGGGGCGATGAGGAAGAAGCGGATGTCCCGGAATTTGGCCAGGGCCTTGATGAGGGAGTGGACGGTGCGGCCGTATTTCAGGTCGCCGCAGAGGCCGATGCTGAGCCCGTCTACCGAGCCCCGCAGCCGGGTGATGGTGGTGAGGTCCGCGGTGGTCTGGGTGGGGTGCATATGGCCGCCGTCTCCGGCGTTGACCACCGGCACGTCGGAGTAGAGGGACGCGGCCCGGGCGGCCCCCTCCCAGGGAGTGCGCATGACGATCACGTCGGCGTAGCCCGAGACCATCTTGATGGTGTCTTTCAATGTCTCGCCCTTGGCCACCGAGGAGGAGCGGGGGTCGGCGAAGCCGAACACCGAGCCGCCCAGCCGCAGCATGGCGGTCTGGAAGGAGAAATTGGTGCGGGTGGATGGCTCGTAGAACAGGGAGGCCATCACCTTGCCCCGGCACACGTCGATGAACTTCTCCGGCGCGTCGATGATCTTGTCCGCCCGGGCGTAGAGCTGGTCCCATTCCCGGCGGGTCAGGTCCCCAAAGTCGATCAGATGGCGCATATGCCGTCCCTCCCCTGTAATCGACCTATTGTAACACACTTTTTCCCACAGGACAACAGTGAAATTCACACAAAACCTCAAAATGGGCCTTGGACCGCTTGCGCAACTCTGAGTTGCGGAAATTCCAGCCGAAAGAGGTGGAACGCCACCGCAAAATATGGTAGGATACGGCCATAGGAAGGAGTGACGCACATGTCATTTGGTGAGAATCTGCGGCAGGCCAGGAGGATCGCCGGGCTGCCCCAGGACGAGCTGGCGGCGGCGCTGGATGTGTCCCGGCAGGCGGTGAGCAAGTGGGAGATGGACCAGACCTGCCCCGACGTGAACAACCTGATAAAGCTCTGCGGCCTGCTCCATGTGTCCGCCGACGAGCTGCTGGGCACCGGGACCGGCCCCGCCCCGGCGGAGGGGGCCGGGGGACCGGCGGCGCCCGTCCCCGCGCCGGACAGCGGCGCTTTAAAGGGGGCTGCCCAGCTGAACTTTATGAAGCGGGTGTTCACCATGGGCTGCGTGCTTGCGGCGGCGGGGGCGGTCCTGGCGGTCGCCGGCCTGACGGGCCTGGGGATCTCCTTCCGGAAGCGAAAAAACAAACCGAACGCGTAATGTAAAATTTGTCTGGCATGGACATCCCCCTGTTTTCCCATCCTATTTGAAAGGACGAAAAACGGGGGGATGTTTTTGCGCTGGCTTTGGTACTTCATCTTATACAGCGCCATGGGCTTTCTGCTGGAGATCACCTTCGCCCGCCTCATCGGCCACCCCAAGCGGGACAGGAAGTGCTTTCTGCTGCTGCCTCTGTGCCCGGTGTACGGCCTGGGGGCGCTGCTGATCCTGTGGACCGCCTGGCCGGGATACGGCCCGGTGTGGGTGTTTTTCGCCGGGGGGCTGGCGGCCACGGGGGCGGAGCTGCTCATGGGGCTGTTCTACCGCCATCTTGTGGGAGTGGAGTTCTGGGACTATTCGGACTTCCCCGGCAACCTGGCGGGCCTGGTGTGTCCCCAGTTCGCCGCCGTGTGGGGGCTGCTGGCCCTGGCCCTGGTGTACCGGGTCCACCCGGTGATGGACGCCATGGCGGCGGCTATCCCGGACGCGCTGGGCCCGCCGGCGGCCATCCTGCTTCTCTGCGACGCCCTGGTGTCCTCCGCCGCCCTCCGGCGGGCCGGTACCACCGAGGTGCTGAAATGGTACGCCCCCTGACTTGACAAACCCAGCGGCAGGGTAGTAAAATGAGCCAAATCCCGAAAAAGGGGGAATGGCGCGTGATCGAACTGAAGCACATCTCCAAGGTGTTCCCCACCGCCGACGGCGACCTCCACGCCCTCACCGACGTGACGCTGACCGTGAACGACGGGGACGTATACGGCATCGTGGGCATGAGCGGCGCGGGCAAGTCCACCCTGGTGCGGTGCATCAATCTGCTGGAGCGGCCCACCGGCGGCCAGGTATTGATCGACGGCGCGGACCTCTGCGCCATGGGCGAAAAGGAGCTGATCCGCACCCGGCGGTCCATCAGCATGATCTTCCAGCAGTTCAATCTGCTCATGCAGCGCACCTGCCTGAAAAACATCACCTTCCCCATGGAAATCGCCGGGGTGAAGGGGGAGGCCGCCAGAAAGCGGGCCCTGGAGCTGCTGGACGTGGTGGGCCTGCCTGACAAGGCGGACGCCTATCCCGCCCAGCTCTCCGGCGGACAGAAGCAGCGCATCGCCATCGCCCGGGCCCTGGCCTCCAATCCCAAGATCCTGCTGTGCGACGAGGCCACCTCCGCCCTGGACCCCAAGACCACCCGTGACATCCTGCGGCTCATCAAGGACATCAACCGCCGCCTGGGGATCACGGTGGTGGTCATCACCCACGAGATGGCGGTGGTGGAGGAGATCTGCACCCATGTGGCCATCCTGGACCACGGCCACGTGATGGAGACCGGCACGGTGGAGGAGGTGTTCTCCAACCCCAAGACCGAGGCCGGACGGCGGCTGGTATACCCCGACCGGGTGGTCATCGACCAGCTCCCCGCCGCCAATGTGATCCGCATCGCCTTCAACGGCGGGTCGTCCTACGAGCCCCTTATCGCGTCTCTCGCCATCGACTGCGGGGTGAAGGTAAACATCCTGGGGGCGGACACCCGCAACATCGACGGCAGGGCCTTCGGCACCATGCTGCTGGGCCTGCCCGCCGACCCGGCGGAGGCGGCCAAAGCTGTCGCCTACATCAAGAGCCAGCCCGACGTGACCATGGAGGAGGTGCGGGACTATCATGGGTGAGTTTATCATGAACATTTTGGAGGCCCTGTTCGGGGGCGGCAAGACCACCGTGGCCCAGCAGATCGCGTACTTACAGATGGACCTGCTCAAGGACATCTGGGAGACCTTGTACTCCACCGTGCTCGCCACCCTGTTCGCCTATGTGATCGGCCTGCCCCTGGGGGTGATTCTGGTGGCCGGCGAGCGGGACGGCGTGCGGCCCCTGCCCCGTCCCCTGATGCAGGCGCTGAACATCATCGTCAACCTGCTCCGCTCCATCCCCTTCCTGATCCTGATGATCCTGGTCATCCCCCTGTCCCGGGTGCTGCTGGGCACCAGTGTGGGCACCGTGGCCTCCATCATCCCGCTGGTGGCGGCGGCCTTCCCCTTTGTGGCCCGGCTGGTAGAGGGCTCCCTGCGGGAGTCCGACCGGGGGGTGCTGGAGGCCGCCCAGGCTATGGGCTGCACCCCCGCCCAGATCATCTTCAAGGTGATGCTGCCTGAGGCCCTGCCCTCCCTCATCACCGGCTTTACCACCGCCTTCATCACCATCCTGAGCTACGGCGCCATGTCGGCGGCCATCGGCGGCGGCGGACTGGGCAGCCTGGCCATCAACAACGGCTACCAGCGGCGGATGACCTTCATCCTCTATGTGGCCGTGATCCTGCTGGTGATCCTGGTGCAGATCTTCCAGTCCCTGGGCGGCTGGCTGTCCGCCCGGCTGGACCGGCGAATCAACCGGGCCGCGAAAAAGACCCGGAGGCCCAGACCGGAGAAGACCGGCATCCATTGAGCATACGGGGCGTTCCCTGTGGAAAATGACGGGGAGCGCCCCCACTTTTTTGCCATCCTTGTGAAAAACGACCCGTTGACAGCGGGGGCGGGCCGTGCTATACTCAACCCATCAAGTAAATAGGTTTTGCAAAGGCGATGAAGAGAAGAGTAGGCGTGGAGGTACGGCACAGAGAGCCCGGGCAGCTGGAAACGGGTACGGAGGGCCGCGCTGAACATGGTCTCGGAGCCGCGGGGTCGAGCGGGAGAAGCGCAAGGCCGCGCCGGGGGCGCCCGTCACAGCGCGGGAGTATGTCAGTACTCTGTAAGGTCCGGATCGCGAGGTCCGGGCGAAGCAAGGTGGTACCACGAAGCGAAAGCTCTCGTCCTTGACGTTCGTCAAGGGCGTTTTTATTTTGGTGAAGTCCGCGTTTTCTGCGGTTCACATATCAGATCCCGAAAAAAGGAGTAATGAACATGAAAAAGAAAGCATTGGCCCTCCTGCTGGCCCTGACCCTGATCCTGGCCCTGTGCGCCTGCGGCGGCCAGACCCAGACCGGCCCCGGCCCCGCCGAGAACCCCGGCACCGATGCCCCCGCCTCTGAGCCCGCCGATGCCCCCACCGAGGGCCCCGAGGAGCCCTCTGGTGAGGCCGTCACACTGAAGGTGGGCGCCACCCCCGCCCCCCACGCCGAGATCCTGGAGATCGTGAAGCCCCTCCTGGCCGAGCAGAACATCACCCTGGAGATCGTCCAGTTCAACGACTACAACACCCCCAACGACTCGGTGGAGGACGGTTCCCTGGACGCCAACTACTTCCAGCACATCACCTACATGAACGACTATAACGAGGCCAACGGCACCCATCTGGCCAGCGTTGGCGCGGTCCACTATGAGCCCTTCGGCCTGTACGCCGGCAAGACCGCCTCTGTCGACGCCCTGGCCGACGGCGCCCAGATCGCCGTGCCCAACGACGCCACCAACGAGGCCCGGGCCCTGCTGCTGCTGGAGCAGGAGGGGCTCATCAAGCTGAGAGAGGGCGCCGGCATCACCGCCACCCGGCTGGACATCGAGGAGAACCCCAAGAACCTGGAGATCGTGGAGCTGGAGGCCGCCCAGATCCCCGCCCAGCTGGAGTCTGTCGACCTGGGCGTCATCAACGGCAACTACGCCCTTGACGCCGGCCTGAAGGTGGCCGACGCCCTGGCAGTGGAGGCCAACGACGGCGCCGCCGCCGAGGCCTACGGCAACGTGCTGGCCGTCAAGGAGGGCCGTGAGAACGACGCGGCCATCCAGGCCCTGTATCAGGCCCTGTGCTCCGACGCGGTGAAGGAGTTCATCAACAACACCTACGAGGGCGCCGTGGTGCCCCTGTTCTGAGCTGAAACCGCATAGAAAGCCGCCCTCCCCGTTATTTGGGGAGGGCGGCTTTTCCCGTCTCAGAGACCCAGCTTCTCCATCAGCTGGCCCCACCACTCGACGACCTTGAATTTCAGCACATAGCCCCCGTCTCTCCCGGTGATGAGGGACACCTGATCCTCGGACAGGCCGCCCTCCAGGGCGGTTTCGGCGGCCTCCTCTGTGACGGATCCTAGGCACAGGGGAGGGAACACCACGCACCACCAGTTATGGCCGGCCCCCTCCCCGATGACCACCCGCAGGGCCCGGTACTGTCCCGCCGGAAGGGAGAAATCGTCGTAGACCTTGGTGGGGAACCAGGCGCTTTCCATGGACACCTTCACCGGATCGCCGCAGCCCTGAGCGGTCAGGGTGTCGGCCGCGGTCTGGGCCAGCTCGCCCAGGTGGGGGAGAAGGGCGGCCTCCGCCTCCGCCTGACTGGCCGCTCCCTCCAGCCAGGGGGCCGCCTGTTCCAGCACCGCGTCCCGCACGGTGAGTTTCAGGGCCTGGTCCTCCTCCGTGTCCGAGTTGGCGATCACGTGGAGCCGCAGCACCCGGCCCGCCAGGGCGCTCCCGGCGGCGGAGGCCCAGCAGCCCGCCGTCAGGGTCAGGGCGAAGGCGATGAGCAGGGCGGACTCCCACAGGTGGAGCCGGTTTGATGTCTTGAACATAAAAAACACCGTCCTATGTAACGCTTGGTCACATTATGGACGGTGTTTTTGGATTTTATACCTCAATTCAGCGTTTCGCAGAGGAAAACCTGCTGGTAACTCTCTTTCAGACGGTCATAAGCGGCCTGAGCCGCGTCCAGATCGTCGAACAGGCCGAACACGGTGGGGCCGCTGCCCGACATGGAGGCCCCCAGGGCCCCGCAGTCGATGAGGACGGCCTTGACGGCGTCGATCTCGCTCTTGCGGCGGGGCTCCAGCACGTCCTCGAACACGTTGTAAAGGCGGCGGGCCACCCCGGCCAGGTCCCCCGCCTCCAGGGCCGCCAGCACGCCGGGGGTGTCCGGCCGGCAGACGATCTTACGCACATTCACCTTGGCAAATAACTGGGGGGTGGAGATGGGGAAGGGGGGCTTGCACAGGACCACATGGCAGTTTGGCAGGGGGGGCAGGGGGGTGAGCCGTTCCCCCCGGCCCTCCGCCAGGGCGGTGCCCCCCAGCACGCAGTAGGGCACGTCGGACCCCACCTTTTCCCCGATGGCGGCCAGCTCCCGGACGGCCAACCCCGCGCCGGCCAGTTGGTTCATGGCCTTGAGGACGGCGGCGGCGTCGGCGCTGCCTCCGGCCAGACCGGCGCACACGGGGATATGCTTTTGAATTGTTATGTCAACTTGTGGCCCCTCTCCCACGGCGTTCCGAAAGGCGGCGGCGGCCATCTGGGCCAGATTGCGCCCGTCGGCGGGGAGGTAGCGCAGATCGGAGGCCATAGCCCCCTCCCGGCCCTCGACCGGTTCCACGGTGAGGGCGTCGGCCAGGGTGACGGTCTGCATGACCATCTGCAGGTCGTGGTAGCCGTCCTCCCGCTTGCGGAGGATGTCCAGGGTCAGGTTGATCTTGGCATAGGCGGAGAGTTCCATGGGACCTCCTTTGTCAGTTGAGGGCGGCGCGGGCGGCGGCGGCCATCCTGGGCCGGTCCAGGGGCCGGCCCAGGAAGATCTCCAGCGCCAGCACCGCCTGCCAGACCAGCATCCCCAGGCCGTTGGAGGCGGGATGCCCCCGGAACCGGGCCTGTTTCAGCAGTTCGGTCTCCGCCGGGTGATAGATGAGGTCGAACACCCCCGCGCCCTGGGGCAGGGCGTCCAGAAAGCTGAAATCGTTAAACTGGGAGGGGGTGTCCGCCATGCCCAGGCTGGTGCAGTTGACGATGAGGCCGCTCTGGACCGCCAGGCGGCGCAGGGTATCCAAATCGAAGGAGGCGGGGGAGAGACGGTCATCCCCGCCGCAGAGGGTCTGGGCGCGGGCCAGGTTCCGGTTGGCCACGAATACCCGCGCCGCGCCGCCGGCGGCCAGCGCCGGGACCACCGCTCTGGCGGCCCCGCCGGCCCCCAGGACCAGTACGGTTTTTTCCGCCGGGTCCATCCCGGCCTCTTTCAGAGCCTCCAGACAGCCGGGGCCGTCGGTGTTGAAGCCAATCCACTTCCCATCCCGGAGGGCCACGGTGTTGGCGGCCCCGCACCGGGCGGCGCTGTCGTCCAGTCCGTCCAGCAGGGGCAGCAGGTCCTCCTTGTGGGGCATGGTGGCGTTGAAGCCGGTGACGCCGTTTGCTTTTGCCCAGGCCAGGTAGGCGGGCAGCTCCCCCTTTTTCACCACGTGGGCGGTGTAGGGGATGTCCAGCCCCAGCGCCCGCAGCATCCCGCCGTGGAGCAGGGGGGACTTGGAGTGGAGCACCGGATCGCCGATGACCTGCAAGGCGCTCATTGGCAGCTCTCCAGGAAGTAGTCCATGGCCCGGAGATACCCGTCGAACCCCAGGCCGTAGATCTGCCCTACGCAGGCGGGGGCGGTGACGGACACCGCCCGGAAAGGCTCCCTCTGGTCGATGTGGCTGATGTGGACCTCGAATGCGGGCACGTCCACCGCCTTCAGGGCGTCCAGGATGGCATAGCTGTAGTGGGTATACGCGCCGGGGTTGATGACGATGGCGTCGTACACCCCGTCGGCGGCGTGGATGGTATCGATGATGGCCCCCTCGTGGTTGGACTGAAAGCAATCCACCGTAGAATCGTGGGCGGCGGCGTAGTCTTTGATGAGGGCACACAGGGCGTCGTAGCTCTGATCCCCGTAGATGCCCGGCTCCCGCTTGCCCAGCAGGTTCAGGTTGGGCCCGTTGATGACGAGAAATCTCATTGTCCGCACTCCTTTTCGTACAGCTCCGCGATGGCTCTGGCGGCCTCCGCCACCGTCCCGGCGTTGGGCACGGTGTGGCGGGCGTAGTTCCGGTACAGGGGTAGCCGCTGCTCATACAGCCGCCACACCCGCTCCCTGTTCACCCCGATGAGGGGCCGGCCCGAGTGGTCCTCTCCCGCGATGGCGGCGGGGTCCCGGTCCAGGAAGAAGACGGTCCCTGTGGCGGACAGGGCCTCCATGTTCTCCGGGCGGAGGACGATGCCGCCCCCGGTGGCGATGATGACGCCGTCCAGAGCGGCGGCCTGTTTGGCGGCGGCGGTCTCCATGGCCCGGAAGGCGTCCTCCCCGTCGGCGGCGAAGATGTCCGGGATGGAACGGCCGGCGGCCTCCTCCACCAGGGCGTCGGTGTCCACGGCGGGCATGGACAGCAGTTCGGACAGGGCGGCGCTGACGGAGGTCTTACCGGAGCCGGGCATACCGATCAAAACCAGGTTTTTGCGGGGCATGGGGACTCCCTCCCTCAGTTCAGGTTGGATTTGAAATTGCCCAGCACCCGGAAGTCCCCGGTGGTCTGGGCCAGCTCCAGCAGGGCGTCGGCGGCCTCGGGGTCGTCCAGCGCGCCGGTGAACTCCAGGAAGAACATGTACTCCCAGTTCCGCTCGGGCAGGGGCCGGGACTCCAGCTTCACCATGTTCAGCCCGTGGACGGCGAAGGTGGACAGGATCTCGTGCAGCGACCCGGCCTCGTGGGGGATGACGAACACGGTGCTGATCTTGTCCGCGCCGGGGCGCAGCTCCATCCGGGGGGACACCACCACGAAGCGGGTGGTGTTCTGGGTGTTGTGGTTGATGGCGTGGGCCAAAATCTCCAGCCCGTAGATGGCGGCGGCCCGCTCCGAGCAGATGGCCGCTTTGGTGAGGTCGCCGCTGGAGGCCACCATCTGGGCGGAGCCGGCGGTGTCCGCCTGGGGGACCTGCTTCCAGTCCGGGTGGGCGTTCAGATACCGCTCGCACTGGAACAGCCCCTGCTCGTGGGAGTAGACGTGGGTGATGCCATCCAATGTGGCCCCGGGGAGGGCCATCAGGCAGTGCTCCACCTTCACGGTGGTCTCCCCCACGATGAAGCACTCGTACTGGGTCATCAGGTCGTAGATCTGCCGGATGGCTCCGGTGGAGGAGTTCTCGATGGGCAGCACGGCGTAGTCGGCCCGGCCCTCCTTCACGGCGGCGAAGCAGTCCTCGAACTGCTCCAGGCCGGCGGCGTCCACTCCCTCGCCGAAGAAGTTGACGGCGGCCTGCTCGCTGTACGCGCCGGGGACCCCCTGGTAGACCACTCTGGGGTTCTCGATGGGCCGGCGGACCCGGATGCGGGCCTCTCCGTACCGGGCCAGGCCGGGGTTGGAGTCCTCCGCCCCCATCAGGTCCCGCTGCTGCCGGCGGGACAGGGACAGGATGGTCTGGAACAGGGTGACGGCGGCGGGGCGCAGGGCGGGCCCCGCCAGGTCCCCCTTGTTCCGGAGCACCTGCCGCTCCCGGTCCTCATCCAGTACAGGCAGCCCGTGGGCCCGTTTGTATTCGCCTACCTGCCGGGTGACCTCCATCCGGCGGCGGAACAGCTCGATCAGCTCTCTGTCGATGGCGTCGATCTGGTCACGATAGCCATGCAATTCATCCATCAGCGATACAGCTCCTTCTCCCGGAGGTAATTTTGCGCGGCAAACTCCACCTGCTCCAATTCTTCCTCATTCAGGGGCCGGCGGACGGTGGCGGGATTGCCCATGATGAGGGACCCGGCGGGGGCGTTCATCTTCCCGGTGACCAGGGAGCCTGCCCCGATGAGGCAGCGGTCCCCGATGACCGCCCCGTTGAGGAGGATGGAACCCATCCCCACCAGCACGTGGGAGCCCAGCGTGCAGCCGTGGAGGATGGCCCCGTGGCCCACGGTGACGAAGTCCCCCGCCGTCAGGGGGAAGCCGGGGCTCACATGGACCACGGCGTTGTCCTGGATGTTGCACCCCTCCCCGAAGGCGATGGAGTTGGTGTCTCCACGGATGACGGCGTTGAACCACACGGAGCAGTCCCTGCCGAAGGTCACATCCCCGGTGACCGCCGCGCCGGGGAGGATGACCACATTTTCATCGGTTCTGCGCAGTTCCATAACGAACACCTCAGATTCCAAGCAATTCGCAGGCGGCCAGGGCGGCGGCGGCCTCGATGACCGGCACGGCCCGGTGGACCACACAGGGGTCGTGGCGGCCCTGGAGTTCCAGCATGGCGTTGGCGTTTCTGGCCATATCCACGGTGAACTGGGGCCGGGCGATGGACGGGGTGGGGCGCATGGTGACCTCGAAGACCACCGGCATCCCATTGGTGATGCCGCCGTTGATTCCCCCGGCGCAGTTCTGCTCGGCCTTCACCGAGCCGTCATCGTCCACATAGAGGGGGTCGTTGGCCTCGGACCCCCGCATGAGGGAGAAGGCCGTCCCGGCCCCAAAGCCCACCGCCTTCACGGCGGGGACGGCAAACAGATACTGCGAAAAAATGCCCTCGGCGTTCTGGCCGAAGTCGGGCCCGCCCAGACCGGCGGGCAGGCCGAACACCCCGCATTCGATGGCTCCGCCCACGCTGTCCAGGTCGCCCTTGGCCTCTAAAATGGCCTCCCGCATCCGCTCTCCCGCCTCATCGTTCAGCACGGGGAAGTCCTTCCGCTGGGCGGCCAGCAGGGCGTCCGGGTCCTCCAGCGGGTCGTCGGTGATCCCGTACACAGAGCTGATATGGGCGGCCACGGCGACGCCCTTCCGGGCCAGGAGCTGCTTGGCCACGGCTCCCGCGAACACCAGGGGCGCGGTGAGCCGCCCGGAGAAGTGGCCGCCGCCCCGGTAGTCGTTGAAACCGCCGTAGCGGACGCGGGCGGCGTAGTCGGCGTGGCCGGGTCGGGCCAGGTCCTTTGTGCGCTCGTAGTCCCCGGAACGGGTGTCGGTGTTCTCAATGACCGCGCACAGGGGCGCGCCGGTGGTCCTGCCCTGAAACACGCCGGAGAGGATGTGGGGCTCGTCCCCCTCCTTCCGGGCGGTGGAGAGGGCGTTCTTGCCCGGGGCACGGCGGGCCAGGTCGAACCGGACGGCGTCCATATCCAGCTCCAGGCCGGCGGGAACTCCCTCCAGCACCACGCCGATGGCGGGGCCGTGGGACTCGCCGAAAATGGTGTATTTCATGGTTTTTCCTCCGTTTGATCCGTATACCAGCGCCATTGGAGGCTCTGGGCGGCGATATAGCTGTACCCGCCCTCCTCCAGGAGGCCCTGCGCCGGAAGGCTTTTCGGGTCAAAATTCTCCCCGTCGGCCCAGACGACAATGGGGTCGTCCTGGCCGGGAACCAGGTCGGTGCGGATAGCCAGATAGCAGTCAAAGATGTCGCAGAAGTACCGCTCCTGCCAGCCCACGATATGGAAGGCCCGGACACCGGTGAACTGGAGCTCCAGCGGCTTCGCCCACTGGCTGTGGAACACCAGCCGCAGTTGGTAGTCCTCCGGTCCGCCCCGGCCCATGGCGCTCGCTTCGTCCACAAAGCATCCTGCCTGATAGTCCGCTTGGACCAGGCAACTGTCGTGGAACCCGCCGAAGGCGGTCAGCAGGGCGTCGATGTCTCCCTGATTTTGCACGCTGTGCCACGGCTCCATAGGCTTACTCCTTTACTATCCGACCGCCCAGTTTTTCATAGTCCTCCCAAAAGTTTGGGTAGGACTTGGCTACGCACTCCGCGCCTGTCAGGGTGACGGGCTTGACGCACCTTGTGGCGGCGATGGCGGCCATCATGGCGATGCGGTGGTCGTTGTGGCTGTCCACGGTGACGCCGCCGGTCAGAGCGGGCTTTCCCACGATGGTAAGGCTGTCCGGGTGCTCCTCCACCCCGGCCCCCAGGGCGGTGAGCACCTCTGTCACGGCGGAGAGGCGGTCGCTCTCCTTCATGCGGAGGCGGGCCGCGTTGACGATCCGCGCGGTCCCCTCCCGCACGGCGGCCATGGCCGCCAGGGGGGGCACCAGGTCGGGGCACTGGGACACGTCCAGCTCCACGTCCCCCGGCCTCGACAGCAGCTCGGACTGGGCGGCCACCACCTTGTCGCCCTGGGTGGAGCGGAGGTCCAGGCCCACGGCCTTGACCGGATTGCCCAGGACGTAGGCGGCGTACCAGAAGCCCGCCTGGGACCAGTCGGCCTCGATGATGAAGTCCCGGGGGCGAAATCTCTGGCTGCCGGGGACGCGGAACCGCCGGTAACCGTCGTTATCCACTGCCACGCCGAACTGATCCAGCACGTCCAGGGTCATATCCACATAGCCCCGGCTCTCCAACGGGGTGGTGAGGACGATCTCGCTGTCTCCATCCAGCAGAGGCAGGGCGTACAGCAGCCCGGTGACGAACTGGGAGGACACGTCCCCCCGCAGCCGGTACTCCCCGGCGGGGAGAGCCCCCCGGACGGTCAGAACGCCGTCCTCTTGCTCATAAGAGACGCCTTTTTCCTCGAAAATCTCGAAATAGGGCCCCTGGGGCCGCTCCATCAGCCGCCCGTGGCCGGTGAACCGGGCCCCGCCCCGGAGAGCCAGAGCCACGGGGATCAGGAACCGCAGGGTGGAGCCGCTCTCCCCGCAGTCCAGCAGGGGCAGGCCGTCCCCACCGTCCAGCAGGGCGGCCACGCAGCCCTGGGTGGCCTCGATGTCCTGAGAGGGGGACAGGTTGGTCAGGATGCCCTCCCCGCCCGACAGGGCCAGAGCCAGCACCGCCCGGTGGGCTTGGGACTTGGAGGCCGGGGGCGTGACCGTTCCCGTCAGCTTTGCGGGCGTGATGGTGATATCCATGGGTCTCAATTCCCCCTGTAGACGGCCTCCAGCGTGCGGAGGACCGCGTCTTTTTCCATCTTTACGGGCACGGCATGGCCCATTTTGTCCAGCAGAATGAGGCTGATCTGGCTGCCGGCGCTCTTTTTGTCCAGACCTACGGCCTCCACGATGGTATCCCAGTCACAGCCGATGCGGGTGGGCAGGCCCAGGGCGGCCACGGCGGCCTCGATTTTCACTGGAACATCGGCGGGGGTGACGCCCAGGGCTGCGCCCAGCTTCGCCGCCACGCACATGCCGGCGGCCACCGCCTCTCCGTGGCTCCATTCCACGTAATTGCCCGCCTTCTCAAAGGCGTGGCCCACCGTGTGGCCGAAGTTCAAAATCATCCGCAGGCCGGTGTCCCGCTCGTCCTCCATGACCACCTGCCGCTTGATGTCGCAGCAGGTGTAGAGGATGTGTTCGATATCGGCCATCAGCGCCTCCCGGCCGGGGCGGGCGGCCAGGAAGTGGAAGAAGTCCCCGTCCCAGATGCAGCCGTATTTCAGCACTTCCGCCATCCCCGCCATGAACACCGGCAGGGGGAGGGTGTCCAGCGCCTCCGGGTCCATGAGGACCAGACGGGGCTGCCAGAAGGCCCCGGCCAGATTCTTGCCGTGGTCCAAATCCACGGCCACCTTGCCGCCCACGGAGGAATCCACCTGGGCCAGCAGAGTGGTGGGGATCTGCACGAAATCCACCCCCCGGAGGATGGTGGCGGCGGCGAAGCCCGCCAGGTCCCCCACCACGCCGCCGCCCAGGGCGACCATCCCGTCGGTGCGGGTGAGGCCGAAGTCCATCATCCGCTCCCACAGGGCGGAGAGCTGGGCGGCGCACTTGGTCTCCTCCCCGGCGGGGAGGACGGCGGCGGCGGTCTCGAACCCGGCGGCGTTCAGGCTGTCCTGAACCCGGTCCAGATACAGGGGGGCCACGTTGTCATCGGTGACCACGAACAGGCGGCGGGCCCTGGGGCAGACGGCGCGGACGTGCTCGCCGGCGGCGTCCAGCAGGCCCCGCTGGATGAGAATATCATATTCCCGGCCCGGCAGGGCCACGGTCAAGGTTTTCATCGTCTCACACCAACGTCTTGCCCACCAGGGACACCAGCGGCTTGATCTTGTCCATCAGGTGCTGGAAGGACTCGGGGGTGAGGGACTGCTGCCCGTCGCACTTGGCGTGGGGCGGGTCGTTGTGGACCTCCACCATGATGCCGTCCGCCCCCACGGCGGCGGCGGCCATGGCCAGGGGCTCCACCATCCAGTACATGCCGGCGGCGTGGGAGGGGTCCACGATGATGGGCAGGTGGCTCATGCGGCGGATGGCCGGGATGGCGGACAGGTCCAGGGTGTTCCGGGTGTAGGTCTCGAAGGTGCGGACCCCCCGCTCGCAGAGGATCACGTTCTCATTGCCGGAGGCCATGATGTACTCCGCCGACATGATCCACTCCTCGTAGGTGTTGGACAATCCCCGCTTCAGCAGGATGGGCTTGGACATCTTGCCCACCTCTTTCAGCAGGTCGAAGTTCTGCATGTTCCGGGCGCCGATCTGGACCAGGTCCACCTCGTTCTCGAACAGCTCGCAGTATTTGGGGCTCATCAGCTCGGTGACGATGGGCAGGCCGGTGGCCGCCTTGGCCTCCAGCAGCAGGTCCAGGCCGGGGGCCCCCATGCCCTGGAAGGAGTAGGGGGAGGTGCGGGGCTTGAAGGCGCCGCCCCGGAGCATGGAGGCCCCGGAGGCCATCACGTCCCGGGCCACCCCCACGATCTGCTCCTCGCTCTCCACCGAGCAGGGCCCGGCGATGACGGCGAAGGTGCCGCCCCCCACCTTGACGCCGTTGACATCCACCACGGTGTCCTCCGGGTGGAACTTGCGGTTGGCCTTTTTATAGGGCTCCTGCACCCGCATGACCCGCTCCACATCTTCGTTCATGGACAGCTTGTCCATGTCGATGTGGGTGGTGTCGCCCACCAGACCCAGGATGGAGCAGTCCACGCCGTTGGTGATGCCCACCTTGACCCCGTGGTCCTTTTCCAGACGGGCCACCAGGGCCCTGATCTTCGCCTGGCTGGTGCCGGGCTTCATGACGATTACCATAGTAAAACATCCCTTCCAGATGGATTTTGCCGGTCACAGCATATAGCGGACGGCGGAAAAATGCAAGTCTTTTTTGCTTTAACAGAGAGAAGCGGGGCCAAAACCGTGGGGCATCAGCTCCCGGAGGGTGACTTTTACGAAATCCCGGTCCCGGTTGGCGCACAGCACGGTCATATCCGGGTCGAACTCGTACAGCATCTGCCGGCAGGCACCGCAGGGCCAGCAGTAGTCCTCGCTCATCCCGGCAATGGCGATCCGCGCCGGGTCCCGATGGCCCTCGCTCACCGCCTTCAGCAGGGCGCACCGCTCGGCGCAGATGGTGGAGCCGTAGGCGGCGTTCTCCACATTGCAGCCGGTGAACACCGCGCCGTCCGCCGTCTCCAGGGCGGCGCCAACAGGGAATTTGGAATAGGGGACGTAGGCGCGGTCCAGCATGGTGAAGGCCAGATCGACGAGCTCGCGGTCGGTCATGGAGAGGGCCCCTTTCATTTGGTTTCCTCCATGATAGCACACTTTGCGGCGAAAGGGAAGGGCGGTTTGACAGAGACGGGGAGCTTTCGGATTTTGGCGGAAAAAGAAAGAGAGCATAAGAAGGGCCCGCGGATCTGCTCCACGGGCCCTTCCTCTGTACCTGTAAAAGAGGGATTACTTCAGCTCCACCTTGGCGCCGGCCTCTTCCAGCTTCTTCTTCAGCTCCTCGGCCTCGTCCTTGCCCACGGCCTCCTTCAGGGTCTTGGGAGCGCCTTCGACAGTGGCCTTGGCCTCGGCCAGGCCCTGGCCGGTGATCTCGCGGACGACCTTGATGACCTTGATCTTGGTGGCGGCGTCGAAGCTGGCCAGGACCACGTCGAACTCGGTCTTCTCCTCCTCGGCAGGAGCGGCGGCGGCGCCGGCGGCGGGGGCGGCCATAGCGGCGGCGGACACGCCGAACTCCTCCTCCAGGGCCTTGACGAGCTCATTGAGCTCCAGAACGGTGAGGCTCTTGTATTCCTCGACCAGAGCGTTGATCTTTTCGCTAGCCATAATGATGTTACCTCCTAATAGATTATGTTTGTTGATGTGTGCCGCTTACTCGGCGGCGGAAGCTTCCTCGGCAGGGGCATCGGCGGAGCCGCCGCCCTGCTTCTCGGCGATGGCCGCGGTGACGGCGGCCAGACTGGTGATGGGCATGAGCAGCATACCCAGGACCTGAGCCAGCAGAGCGTCCTTGGAGGGCAGCTCGGACAGAGCCAGCACGTCGTCCAGGGGCAGGACCTTGCCGTCCATGAAGCCGGCCTTGATGTTGAACCGGTCGCCCATCTGCTTGGCGTACTTGTTGACGATGCGCATGGGGGCGATGGGATCTCCCTTGGAGATGGCCAGAGAAGTGCTGCCGTTCAGCACGCCGTCCAGCTCGGCCATATCCAGGCTGTCCAGGGCCCGGCGGAGCAGGGTGTTCTTCACCACGGAGTACTGCACGCCGGCCTCCCGCAGCTCCTTGCGGAGGGCGGTGTCCTCGGCCACGGTGATGCCCCGGTAGTCCACCACCACACCGGAAGAGGCGGCCTTCAAATCGTCGGTCAGGGCGGCCACGACGGCCTGCTTCTCACTGAGAACCTTTGCGTTAGGCATTGTTTGGATTCACCTCCGGAAAAATAAAGTGCCGCGTCTCAGAAAAGAGCGCGGCACGACAAACGCGTCATATACCGCGATCTCGGCAGGATTTACGCATCAAATGCACCTGCTGTCTTTGAACGCAAGTGGGATTATATCAGCCTCCGGGGAGATTGTCAACCCCTCCCCGGAGGCAAATATACGGTTTTTTAGCTGAACTTGGCGGTGTTGACCTTCACGCCGGGGCCCATGGTGGCGGCGGCCACGCAGGAGCGGACGTACTGGCCCTTGGCGGCGGCGGGCTTGGCCTTGACGATGGCGCCCATGAGGGCGTTCAGGTTGTCGCTCAGCTTCTCGGGGCCGAAAGACACCTTGCCGATGGGGCAGTGGATGATGTTGGTCTTGTCCAGACGGTACTCCACCTTACCGGCTTTGATCTCGTTGACGGCCTGGGTCACGTTGGGGGTGACGGTGCCGGCCTTGGGGGAGGGCATCAGGCCCTTGGGGCCCAGGATCTTACCGAGGCGGCCCACGGTGCCCATCATATCGGGGGTGGCGACCACCACGTCGAAGTCGAACCAGTTCTCCTTCTGGATCTTCTCCACCAGTTCCATGCCGCCGGCATAGTCGGCGCCGGCGTCCAGGGCCTCCTGGACCTTGGCGTCCTTGGCGAACACCAGCACCTTGCGGGTCTTGCCGGTGCCGTGGGGGAGGACGATGGCGCCGCGGACCTGCTGGTCGGCGTGACGGGAGTCGACGCCCAGCTTCACGTGGAGCTCCACGGTCTCGTCGAACTTGGCGGTAGCGGTCTTGATGACCAGGGCCATGGCGTCGGCCACGTCATACTGCATGGAGCGGTCGATCTGCTTGGCGCTGTCCACATACTTTTTACCCTTGAAAGCCATATCTCGTTCCTCCTTCCCTTACTCTTCCACCGTCACGCCCATGGAGCGGGCGGTGCCGGCGATCATGCTCATGGCCGCCTCCAGGCTGCCGGCGTTCAGGTCGGGCATCTTGGTCTCGGCGATCTTCTGCACGTCGGCCTTGCTGATCTTGGCCACCTTGGTCTTGTTGGGGACGCCGGAGCCGGACTCGATGTTGCAGGCCTTCTTGATGAGCACCGCGGCGGGGGGAGTCTTGGTGATGAAGGTGAAGGAGCGGTCGGCGTACACGGTGATGACCACGGGGATGATGAGGCCCATGTCCTTCTTGGTGCGCTCGTTGAACTCCTTGGTGAACATGGCGATGTTGACGCCGTGCTGGCCCAGGGCGGGGCCCACGGGGGGCGCGGGAGTGGCCTGGCCGGCGGGGATCTGCAGCTTTACATATCCAGTGATTTTCTGTGCCATTTGAAACAGCACCTCCTAATGAAATGTGGTGGTGACGGAGCGCTTCGACCGCTCCTCCCACGGATGGGGACGCTCCGCGCCCCTTTCGTTCGATGCTTTTGGAGCCTCAGATGGTCTCCACCTGATCCAGCTCCAGCTCCACCGGCGTCTCCCGGCCGAACATGGACACCACCACGCGGACCTTGCCGCGCTCCTTGTCCAGTTCTTCCACGGTGCCGATGAAGGAGGCGAGGGCGCCGTCCACGATCTTGACGCTGTCGCCCACGTCGTAGGCCACCACCACCTCGCGCTTTTCCACGCCCAGGGCGGCGATCTCCTCGTCGGTGAGGGGGATGGCCTTGTTGGCGGCGCCCACGAATCCGGTGACGCCCCGGATGTTCCGCACCAGGTGCCAGGTCTCGTCGGTCATGACCATCTTGACCAGCACATAGCCGGGGAACACCTTGCGCTCCACGGTCTTGGGGCCGTTGTCGGTGATCTCGGTGACCGTCTCCATGGGGATGGACACCTCGGCGATCAAATCGTGCATATTGCGGTTTTCCACAGCCTGCTCGATGGACATGGCCACGTTTTTCTCGTAGCCGGAGTAGGTGTGGGCCACATACCACTTCAGATCCTCAGCCATGGGGCACCCGTCAGCTGAAGAGCTTCAGCAGGGCGTCGACCACGGCGCGGGCCAGCCAGTCGAAGACCCAGATGAACACGCCGATGATGAGCACGCACACGATGACGATGCACACGTTCTTGACTACGTCCTTGAGGGTGGGCCAGGTGACCTTCTTCAGCTCGCCCTTCAGGTCCTTGAACCAGCGGAGGACCCGATTGGGCTTCTTCTCCTGCTTTTTGGCGGGCTTGGCCTTCTTGTCGGAGCTTACGGACTCCAGGTTTTTCTCCTGTTCAGACATCAGTTACCCCTCTTTCCTTACTTCGTTTCGGTGTGCAGAGTGTGCTTTCTGCAGAAGGGGCAGTACTTGTTGAGCTCCAGACGCTCGGTGGTATTGCGCTTGTTCTTCTTGGTGTTGTAGTTGCGCTGTTTGCACTCGGAGCAGCGCAGGACGACCTTCACACGGTTACCGGCTTTCGCCATTCTCGGCACCTCCTTGATGAATTTGACCGGCGGCGCGAAAAAGGCGCCGGACCCGGCCTTTTGCCGCTTCCAGCGCCGCCAGAAAGGCGCAGCGCGCCTTTAAGATGGCTACGGGAGAGCGGCAGAATTGCCTCCCTGCGGCCCGTCGTTCGGGGTGAGGGTTTTTGCGGCCATCCCGTAAAAATGGACACAAAAAGAAAGCCCTGCTCGCAGGTGACGACAGCGTACCACATTTGCGGGGGCTTGTCAAGGGCGATTTTTTACTTTATAATGTGAAAAAACGAAGGGGGGAGAGGCCCATGCGGGTCATGGCCATCGACTACGGGGACGCCCGCACCGGCGTAGCGGTGTCCGACGGGAGCGGCCTGCTGGCGGGGTTCACCACCGTCATCCACAGCCGGAGGCCGGAGGTTGTGCTGGACGAGATCAGCAGGCTCATCGCGGAGCGGGGGGCGGACGAGCTGGTGATGGGCTTCCCCCGGAACATGGACGGCACCGAGGGCCCCCGGGCGGAGCTGTACCGGGACTTCGCCGCGAGGCTGGAGGAGCGCACCGGGATGGAGGTCCACCTGTGGGACGAGCGGCGCACCACCGTGGAGGCCCACGCCATCCTCCACGCCGGCGGCAAGCGGATGAAGGACCACAAAAAGACCGTGGACGCGGTGGCGGCCTCGCTGATCTTGGAGGGCTACCTGGCCTATAAGCGGCGGAACGAGCGGTAAAAGGAGCTCCCCTCCCGGCCCGGGAGGGGAGTTTTGCGCGCTATTGCCCCAGTTTTTCGCCCACGACGGCCCTTTGCTCCGGGGTGGGGGTCCAGTGGTCGCCGAAGCGGACGGTCCACTCGGAGCCGAAGTCGATCACCACGATGCTGTGTTCATAGCACAGCAGGAAGCGGTTCGTGCGGCCCCCGTCGTCATACACCCGCTCCCACGCCTCTTTGGCGCCCCAGGGGGCGGGGTCAATTACCTCGTAACGGTAGCCGAACTGCTCCCCGTACTTGTCGTCCTCGTGGTACAGCCTGTCTCTGCACCAGCCGTAGAGGAGGGGCAGCTTGACCTCGGTGACGGCGTACTCCAGAGAGGGCAGGGCGAGGTCCGGGTCGTCCCGGTTCCAGTCCACGTGCTGATGGATCTCGTACTGCCCCAGCAGGACGGTCTCGTCCCCGGTCGTCCAGGTGCGATAGCCGTCCATATCCACGTCCGTCAGGTCGGCCACCGACAGGGGCGGGCCGCCGCTCAGGTAGCTGCTGTCGTCCAGCAGGCCGCTGCCCGCCGCCCGGATGGTGAAAAAGACGATGACCGCCAGCAGGCCGAAAGCCAGCACCACGTCCACCGCCAGGGTGGCCGCCCGGTTGACGCCCCGGGAGACGCCCTTCCGCTTCAGGAGGATGCGGGTGCCGTTCACCCCCAGGTACAGCAGGACCGTCCAGCCCAGCATGACGAATGTGATGAGCTTCATCAGCGGATTGCTTTGCAGAATGACGTCGATCAGATACCCCGCAAGGGCGACGGCGACCACGCCCAGACCGACGGCCTGGAGCGGAAAGTGGTTGGGGGTGGGATAGAACACCCCCTGCTCCGCCGCCTTCAGCGCCCGGCGGCGCCACAGGAAGTAGCCGCCCAGCTCCACGCCCAGCAGCAGGAGCAGGACCAGCCAGCACAGAAGGCTGAATAAGCCGCTGGGGCGGGACAGCCAACCGATGGGGTCGTTCACAAGCTGGCCGATGGATATCCAGAGACCCAGCAGAGACGGCAGCAGGCAGACGGCGTAGGCCAGGATGGTGGAGCGCATCATGGCCTTGTGGATGGCGTCCACCTCCAGGGCGGGGTCGGTCTCAATGGGGGTGGGGTCCTCCCGCTCATTGTAAAATGCCAGCACCTTGCCGTTGGAGGCGGCCACCTCCCAGCCGGTGTGGGCGCAGAAGTCCCGGAACTCCTGCTCCTCCTCGGTGGGGTACGGGTCAAAGGCCGACGCCTTGTAGTAGTAGCTGACGCAGAAATGGACCTGCCGGGGCTCGCTCCGGCGGTAGCGCAAAAAGCAGTTGCCGATATCCTCCAGCATCCAGCCCTCGGCCGCCAGTTTCTCAAAGTGTTTTTGGAGCCCGGTGCGGTCGTACATGGAAAACAGGATCATCTCGTGTTTGGTGTCCCTCATTTCGTCCCCTCCTCTCCGAAGACGCGGCGGTAGTCCTCCCCTTGGGCGGTGATGCGGCGGTACTCCTCCGCCAGCCGCTTCACCCCCGCTTCGGTGAGGACGTAGCTCCGCCGGCGGCCCTCCACTTTGGTCTCCCGGATCATGCCGGCGTCCAGGAACTGCTCCAGCAGGTTGTAGAGCGTCCCGGAGCCCACGCTGACCCGCCCGCCCGTCATGGCGGGCACCCGGTCCAGGATGTCCATGCCGCAGCACTCGGTCTTGAGGCACAGCAGCACGTAGAACATCTGCTCCGTGAGGGTCTGGAATTTCAATCGGGGCATAGGGGTCCCTCCTATTCTCGAATATCGAGCTTGATGGGAAAAGAAGTAATCTCGAATATCGAGATTACGACCTCAGTATAAACTCGAATATCGAGAATGTCAAGGGGGTAGGGGCAGAAAACGCAAATATTTTTTCCGAGCGCGAAAACGGCCCCGGCGGGATGTCCCGCCGGGGCCGGTCTGCCTGTATGTTCTGTGAGGCTCACACCAGAGCCGCGGTCTCCAGGGCGATCATGAGCTCCTCGTTGGTGGGGATGAGCAGCACCTGCACCTTGGAGTCGATGGCGGAGATGACCGCTTCCTTGCCCCGGACGTTGTTGGCGTCGGGGTCCATCTTCACGCCCATGAACTCCAGGCCCGAGGCGATGGCCATCCGCTGGTCGGCGTCGTTCTCGCCCACGCCGGCGGTGAAGATGATGGCGTCCACCCCGCCCATGACGGCGGCCAGGGAGCCGATGTACTTCTTCACGCTGTAGCTGAAGATATCCAGCGCCAGGGCGGCCCGGGCGTTGCCCTCCTCGCCGGCCTTGGACAGATCCCGGAAGTCGGAGGACACGCCGGAGACCCCCAGCACGCCGGACTTCTTGTTGAGGATGTTCAGCATGGCGTCGATATCCAGGCCGTACTTCTTCATCAGGAACTCCAGGATGCCCGCGTCCAGATCGCCGGCCCGGGTGCCCATGGGCAGGCCGGCCAGGGGGGTGAAGCCCATGGAGGTGTCTACGCTCTTGCCGTACTTCACGGCGGCCACGGAGGAGCCGTTGCCCAGGTGGCAGGAGATGAGCTTCAGGGATTCGATGGGTTTGCCCAGCATATCGGCGGCCCGCTGGGTCACGTACTTGTGGGAGGTGCCGTGGAAGCCGTAGCGGCGGACCTTGTCGTTCTCGTAGTACTCATAGGGCAGGGCGTAGGTGTAGGCCACCGGGGGCATGGTCTGGTGGAAGGCGGTGTCGAACACGGCCACCTGGGGCACGTCGGGACCCATGACGGCGATGCAGGCCCTGATGCCGGTGATATTGGCGGGGTTGTGCAGGGGGGCCAGGGGGACGCACGCCTCGATGGCGGCCATCACCTTGTCGTCGATCTTCACCGAGTTTGCGAAGGCCTCGCCCCCGTGGACCACCCGGTGGCCCACCGCGTCGATCTCCTTCATGGAGGAGATGACGCCGTTGGCCGGATCCACCAGAGCGTTCAGAACCGCCTGGATGGCCTCGGCATGGGTGGGCATATCGATGCTTGCCGCATCCACGGTCTCCTTTCCGGGGGCCTTGTAGGTGAACCGGCCGTCGATGCCGATGCGCTCGCACAGGCCCTTGGCCAGCACGTTCTGGGTGTCGGTGTCCAGCAGCTGGTATTTCAGAGAGGAGCTGCCCGCGTTGATGACCAGAACTTTCATTGAGATACACTCCTTTGGCCCGCAAGAACTGTTTGCTTCCTGCGGCGCTTTGTATTATAATGCGTAATAAGCGATGTTGCGGTCTGTGAGAAGATAGCTCATATTATAATACGCGGAGGAGCGAGCCGCAAGCGTTTTTCGGAAATTCCTGAAAAAACTTTGGACAAACGGGGGGAGGCCGGCGGAATGAGGACCGTTGGGATCGTGGCGGAGTACAACCCGTTCCACGCCGGCCATGCCCGGCATATCGCGGAGACGCGGCGTGTTTTCGGAGAGGACTGCGCCGTGGTGGCCGCCATGAGCGGGAACTTCGTCCAGCGGGGGGACTGTGCCCTCTTCGACAAGTGGCGCCGGGCCCGCTCCGCCCTGGAGGGGGGCGCCGACCTGGTGCTGGAGCTGCCCACGGTGTGGGCGGCCGCCTCGGCGGAGCGGTTCGCCCGGGGGGCGGTGAACATCCTGAAAGCGGCCGGGGCGGAGGCGCTGTCCTTCGGCAGCGAGAGCGGGGACGCCGCCGCTCTCAGAGAACTGGCCGCCTGTCTGGACGGCCCCGCGTACAGCGCCGCCCTCCGGGAGGAGCTGGCGGGGGGAGCTTCCTTCGCCGCCTGCCGGCAGAAAGCCGCCGCCGGCCTCGTGGGGGCGGAGCGGGCCGCCCTGCTGGCAAACCCCAACGACAATCTGGCGGCGGAGTACCTGAGGGCCGCCCGGCGGCTGGGCTGGGCCCTGGAGGTGGCCGCCGTCCCGAGAGCGGGGGCGGGACACGACGGGGGGGACCACCCGGACTACCCCTCCGCCTCGTATCTGCGGGAGCGGATCAGGACAGGGCGGACGCCTTCGGAGGGCTTTGCCGATCTGCGCCGGGCAGAGCGGGCGGTGCTGGCCCGTCTGCGCTCCATGGACCTGAGCGAATTCGAGGCCCTGCCCGACAGCGGAGAGGGCCTGGCCAGCCGCCTGTACCGGGCCGCCCGGACGGGGGCCTCCCTGGAGGAGGTGTGGGCTCTGGCCAAGACCAAGCGCTACGCCCACGCCCGTCTCCGCCGGATGACCCTGTGGGCCTTTCTGGGCCTGACGGCGGCGGACGTGCCGGAAAAGCCGCCCTATCTCCGGGTGCTGGGCTTCAACGAGAGGGGGCGGGAGCTGCTGAGGGCCATGAAGCGGACCGCCCGCGTCCCCATCCTCACCAAGCCCGCCCACGCCAAAGAGCTGGACGGGGCCGGCCGGCGGCTGTTCGGGCTGGAGGCCCGGTGCACCGACCTCTACGATCTGTGCCTGGACCCCATCCCCGCCCCCGGCAGGGAGTGGACCACCGATCCGGTGATCCTGTGACGGGAAATTTACACTTCGTTGACAACTTCCGCCCCCAAATGGGGTAGAATGTCATAAACGCCCAAAAGGAGGGCTCCCTATGTATTACCAAGGCAACGGCGGCTGGATCGACCGCTTCTGCGCCAGACATCCCGGGTTCGGCATCCCCAATCTGATGCTGTGGGTCTGTATCGGCCAGGTCATCGTCTTTGTGCTGGAGATGCTGTTCCCCGCCGTGGCGCTTTTTATCCCCCTGTACGCCCCGCTGGTGCTCCGGGGGCAGGTGTGGCGGCTGGTGACCTTCATCTTCGCCCCCAACTCCTCCAACCCCTTCTACCTGCTGCTGGGGTGCTATTTCTACTTCTGGATCGGCCAGACTTTGGAGCGGACCTGGGGCACCGCCAAATTCACCCTGTTCTACCTGTGCGGCATGGTCCTCACCATGCTGTACGGGATGGTGGCCGGACTGCTCTCCCCCTACGGCGCGGCGTTCTCCTTTGCCAATGCGTATTATGTCAACCTGTCCATCTTCCTCATCATCGCCACCTACTACGGGGAGATGCAGGTGCTGCTGTTCTTTGTGGTGCCGGTGAAGATGAAGTGGATGGCCCTCATCGACGTGGCGCTGGTGCTCATCGACGCCATCCGCTTCTTCCAGGCGGGCATCGTGGCGCTGGCGCTGGCCTTCCTGCCCTCCATCGTCAACTACTTCATCTTTACCTGGCCCGTCTGGTCCTACAAGCTGGGCATCGCCAGGCGGCAGGCCGACCCCAAGGTCATCAGCTTCAAGCGGGCCCAGCGGCAGGCCCGGCAGAGGGCTGACGCCGCCAATACCGGCCGGGGCTGGACCCGCAAGTGCGCCGTCTGCGGCATCACCGACGCGGACGACCCCAACATGGAGTTCCGGTACTGCTCCAAGTGCGAGGGAGACTACTGCTACTGCATCAACCACATCTACAACCACGCGCATATCCACAAAAGTTAAAATCAGGCTTGACAATCCCTGGTACGGCTGATATACTGTGCAGGAAATCATTCAAAAGAAAGGAGGCGCGCACCATGACCAATCCCATCTATGTGACTTTGGCAGTCAAGCAGTATGAGAATGACGTCAGGGGGATTCTGCGCGCCTTTGGGCTGGGTTGACACACCCGGTTTCCTTTGCTTTGCGCGGCGTCCCTCGGTTTGAGGGGCGCCTTTTTTGCGCCTTTTTGAGGAAAAGAGGATCGAGGAGGAACTTATGGAATCGCATTTCAAACTGCCGTGGCGGGAGAAGACGGCGCTGATCGCCCGCCATCTGAAGGGGAACGTCCGGTTTTTCGCGGCCACGGTGCTGTGCTCCTGCGCCAGTATGGTGTTCCATGCCATGACGCCCCAGATCATCGGCGTCACGGTGGACTCCATCCTGGACGACAAGCAGCCCAGCCTGCCGAAGTGGGCCCTGGACCTGATGCCCCTGGACTGGCTGAGAGCGGACCCCATCCGGGCGCTGTGGATCGCGGCGGGGGCGGTGCTGGTCGTGGAGCTGATCTACGGCGTTCTGGTGTACGGCCGGCGGGCCACCCTGGCCCGGGGCTCCGAGGGGTTCGTCAAGTCCCTGCGGGACGCCCTGTACCGCCACATCGAACATCTGAGCTTCGACTGGCACACCGCCAACTCCACCGGCGACATCATCCAGCGCTGCACCTCCGACGTGGAGGTCATCCGTACCTTCGTCTGCAACCAGCTCACCGAGGTCATCCGGACCGTGTTCCTGATCTTCCTGTACGTGTCCATCATGCTGTCCATGAACCTGACGGTGTCCCTGGTGTGCCTGGTGTTCATCCCCGTGGTGGGGCTGTTCTCCGGGGTGTTCTACAAGGGCATCTCCGGCCGCTTCAAAGTGGCTGACGAGGCGGAGGGCGAGGTGACCACCTGCGCCCAGGAGAACTTCACCGGGGTCCGGGTGGTGCGGGCCTTCGGCCGGGAGCGGTTCGAGGTGGACCGCTTCAACGAGAAGAACGACCGGTTCTCCGACCTGTGGGTGCGCCTGGGCAGGCTGCTGGCGGTGTACTGGGCCTCCGGCACCCTGCTCACCTCTCTCCAGGTGATGGCGGTCATCGCCGCCGGCACGGTGGAGGCGGTGCGGGGGAACCTGTCGGTGGGCTCCTTCACCGTGCTGGTGACCTACGGCAGCTCCCTGGCCTGGCCGGTGCGGTCTTTGGGCCGGGTGCTGTCCGACATGAGCAAGGCCGGCGTCTCCCTGGACCGGGTGGGCTACATCCTCAGCGCAAAAGAGGAGCAGGACCTACCCGAGGCGGAAAACGTGGCCCTGAACGGCGATATCGTGTTCGACCATGTGACCTTCGGCTACGGCGGCCAGCGGGTGCTGGAGGACGTGTCCTTCACCATCCCCCGGGGGTCCACCTTCGCCATCCTGGGGGGCACCGGGTCGGGCAAATCCACTCTGGTCCACCTGCTGGACCGACTCTACGATCTGGGCGATGGTCAGGGGGCCATCACCGTCGGCGGGACGGACATCCGGCACATCAAACGGGAGGACCTCCGCCGGCAGATCGGCCTGGTCCTCCAGGAGCCCTTCCTGTTCTCCAAAACCATCCGGGAGAACATCGCCGCCACCAGGCCGGAGGCCGCCGGGGAGGAGCTGCGCTCCGCCGCCGCCGTGGCCTGCGTGGACGAGGCCATCGCCGAGCTGAAGGACGGCTGGGACACGGTGGTGGGCGAGCGGGGGGTGACCCTCTCCGGCGGCCAGAAGCAGCGGGTGGCCATGGCCCGGATGCTGGTGCAGGACGCGCCGGTGATGATCTTTGACGACTCCCTGTCCGCCGTGGACGCTGAGACCGACGTGAAGATACGCGCCGCCCTCCGGGAGCGGGTAAAGGGCGCCACCGTCATCCTCATCTCCCACCGGGTGACCACCCTCATGCAGGCCGACCGCATCCTGGTGCTGGACAACGGGCGGGTGGCGGACATCGGCACCCACGCCGAGCTGATCGCCCGCCCCGGCATCTACAAGGACATCTATGATATTCAAATGAGCAGCGACGACCGCCGGCTCATCGAGGAAGGGGGGAACCCGTAATGGACGAACAGGAGTACACAAAAGAATTTGACCTGAGCATCTGGAAGCGGTTGCTGCCCATCCTGGCGAAGTATAAGTGGATCTACGCGGCCCTCATCCTGGCCGAGCTGGTGTGGTCGGCGGTGGAGGTGATGGTCCCCCTGTTCCAGCGGTACGCCATCGCCGAGTTCATCAGCAGGAGCACCCTGACCGGCTTCGTGCCCTTCCTCCTGTTCTACACCGCCGCTTTGGTGACGCAGTTCTTCGTGTCCATCGGGGAGAGCCAGGCCACCATGTACATCGAGATGTATCTGGGCCGGGATATGCGCCGGGATATGTTCCGGCACCTTCAGACCCTGTCCCTGTCCTACTACAACGTGACCCCGGTGGGCTATCTCATCGCCCGGGTCATGAGCGACACCAGCCGCATCGCCGGGATGCTGGCCTGGGCCTTCCTGGACATCCTGTCCTCATCGTGCTACGTGGTGGGGGCGCTGGCCGCCATGCTGCTGCTGAACTGGCGGCTGGCCCTGGTGGTCATCGTCATCGTGCCGGTGATCGCCGTGCTCACCGTCTGGTTCCAGCCCCGCATCCTGCACTGGAACCGGCGGGTGCGCAAGCTGAACTCCAAGATCACCGGCGCCTTCAACGAGGGCATCACCGGCGCCAAGACCATCAAGACTCTGGTGATGGAGGACCGGAGCGTCCGGGACTTCGAGGCCGCCACCGGCGAGATGTACACCGCCGGGGTCAAGGCCGCCAAGCTCAACGCCATGTTCATCCCCCTGGTGATGTTCTTCTCCTCGGCGGCGGTGGCCATCGTGCTGCTGCGGGGCGGGTACATGACGGCGGACGGTGCCCTGGAGATCGCCACCCTGTCGGCCTTCATCACCTACGCGGTGGGCATCTTCGAGCCGGTGCAGAACGTGGCCTCCAGCATCGCCGAGTTCATCTCCCTCCAGGCGTCCATCGAGCGGGTGACAAGCCTGCTGGCCGAGGAGCCCACCGTCACCGACACGCCGGAGGTCATCGAGAAATACGGCGACGTGTTCGACCCCAAGCGGGAGAACTGGGAGCCCCTCAAGGGCGACATTGAGTTCAAAGACGTGACCTTCCGCTACCCCGACGGGGGCGAGAACGTGCTGGAGCACTTCGACCTCCACATCCCCGCGGGCACCACCGTGGCCATCGTGGGGGAGACGGGGGCGGGCAAGTCCACCCTGGTGAACCTGGCCTGCCGGTTCTTCGAGCCCACCCAGGGGCAGATTTTGATTGACGGGCGAGACTATCGGGAGCGCAGTCAGTTGTGGCTCCACTCCAACATCGGCTACGTGCTGCAAAATCCCCACCTGTTCTCCGGCTCCGTGAAGGAGAACATCCGCTACGGCAAGCTGGACGCCACCGACGAGGAGATCGCGGCGGCGGCAAAGGCCGTCTCCGCCGACACGGTGGTGGCCAAGCTGGAGCAGGGCTGGGACAGCGACGTGGGGGAGGAGGGCGACCGGCTCTCCACCGGCGAGAAGCAGCTCATCTCTTTCGCCCGGGCGGTGCTGGCCGACCCCCGCATCTTCGTGCTGGACGAGGCCACCTCCTCCATCGACACCCAGACCGAGCAGTATATCCAGAACGCCATCGACCACCTGCTGAAGGACCGCACCTCCTTCCTCATCGCCCACCGGCTGTCCACCATCCGCAAGGCCGATTTGATCTTAGTGGTGCGGGACGGCAAGATCGTGGAGCGGGGCACCCACCTGGAGCTGCTGAAAAAGCGGGGCTACTACCACGACCTCTACTCCCGGCAGTTCGCCGAGGAGAGCGCCGCCAGGGTGCTGGGGGCGTAATAGAGGCCCGCAACTTACGATTGGAAGTGAGAAAATGAATGTAGAGATAGATTTAACCAACGTAGTGCTGACCACGGAGCGGCTGACGCTGCGGCCGTGGCGGCTGTCCGATTTGGACGACTTCTATGAGTACGCGTCGGTGGACGGCGTGGGACAGATGGCGGGGTGGAAACCCCATGAGAGCAGGGAGGAGTCCCTGGAGATCCTGCGCCGGTTCATCGACAGGAAAAGGACCTTCGCCCTTGAATATGGGGGCAAGGTGATCGGGTCCCTGGGGATCGAACGATATAATGAAGAAAAGTTCCCGGAGTTCTCCGGCAAGCGCTGCTGTGAGATCGGGTACGTGCTGTCCAAGGCGTATTGGGGCCGGGGCCTGATGCCGGAGGCGGTGCGGGCGGTCATGGAGTACCTTTTCGACGAGGTGAAACTGGACGCGATCTTCTGCGGGCACTTTCTGCGCAATCATCAGTCCGCCCGGGTGCAGGAGAAGTGCGGCTTCCGCCACTACGCGTTCTGCAAGTACGAGACGCAGATGGGAACAATCGAGGACGACAAGATGAACGTGATCTTCAGGGAAGAATATGTGAAGTGAAAAAACACATTTGTGGAGGTGAAGCCGGTATGGAACTGTCAACAACGCACTATGTTTTTCACTACAAGAAGAACAGCCTGGCTGAAAAAGAGATCGATCAAATCGCCGATATCCAGGAGGGATGCTACACATTCATCAGCGGCTGCCTTCATGCCGACGCAAAGGGCAGGATCCACTATCATTTGTTCGACACCCCGCAGGAGGTAGGGAAGCAATACGCGATCATCCACGACGAGGATGATGACGAGCCGTGCAACGGCTTTGCCCTCCCGGAGACTATGAGCAGGGACGGCACGAATCATGTTTATGCCGTATACAGCGAAACAATAAAGTGCATCGGTTTCCATGAGGACGCGCATATCATTTCCTATTCGATCTGCAGACCGGATTCGCGGTTTATCAGTGAAGGACTTGCCATGTTTTTTGACCGTTACTGGTGGGGGATCGACAATTATTCCTGGACGAAATGGTATATTGAGCAGGGGAAGAATCCGTCTGTCGTCGATCTGCTTGAAAACAGTCATTTCCGTGAATATGACTGTGAGTTGACCTATCCTCTCGCGGGCGCGTTTACAGGATACCTGATCGAACGCTTCGGAACGGAAAAATACGTTGAATTCTATAAACGGTGCGCTGACCGGACAGCGCAGGCGCTTGAGCAAACTTTCGGAATCTCTGCTTTCCTTCTCGAAAAGGACTTTCTCGGCTACATGAAAGTGTTCGATCTGCGCGAGGATATCCGCGGGTTGATGATAAAAGAGTTCCAAGTGATATAGGGAGCCGCGGCAGAGCGCGGCTTTGGGAGAACGTTATGAACTACCTTGAAGAGTATTACAACAATTATGACGAGGACGGGCGGCTGCTCTCCCGGCACGGCCAGGTCGAGTATCTGACCACGATGAAATACATCCACCAGTGCCTCGCGGGGCTGGCGGAGCCGGCCATTCTGGAGGTGGGCGCGGGGACCGGGCGTTACAGCGTGACCCTCGCGAAGCAGGGGTATCGGGTGACGGCGGTGGAGCTGATCTCCCACAATCTGGAGCAGCTCAAAGCCAAGCTGGACGGCTCGGAGCCGATCACGGCCATACAGGGGAACGCCTTGGACCTGTCCTTCCTGCCGGACGCCGCCTATGATCTGACCATGCTGCTGGGGCCCATGTACCACCTGTACACCCGGGAGGAGAAGCGGAGAGCGCTGGCCGAGGCGGTGCGCGTGACCAGGCGGGGCGGTCATATCCTGGTGGCCTACTGCATGAACGAGCCGACGGTCATACAGTATGTCTTTGGGCTGAACCACCTGCGCGAGGTGATGGAGCTGAACATGCTCACGCCGGACTGGCACTGCGTCAGCGAGCCGAAAGACCTGTTCGAGATGGTGCGGACGGAGGACATCGCCGCTCTGGACGGGGAGTTCCCGGTGGAGCGGGTCAAACTGATCGCGTCGGACGGGGCCACGAATTACAAGCGGGAATACATCGACGCCATGGATGACGCCGCCTTCGCTAAGTGGATGGAGTATCATCTCACGATCTGCGAGCGGCAGGATCTGATCGGGGCGTCCCACCACACGCTGGATATCCTGCGGAAGCTCTGAACGGGTCCCGCCTGCGCGGGCGCGCTCCGCGAGGGAGCCGGGAAGCATCATAAAAGGGCTGCCTGTCGTATGACAGGCAGCCCTTTTGCAGGCGTTTTGGGAGGATATCAGCGCATCTGGAGGTAGCCCCGATACTGGGTCAGGTTGTCGCTGGTGGCCATATCGGACAGGAACATGCTGACGATGTAGAAGTTGGGCTTCAGGAAGGGGAACTGATCCTGCTGGGCCCAGGCGGGCTTTTCCATGCCCTTGGTGCCCTCCACGGCGGCGGCATACCACTCGTCGGGCCCGTCGAACCACATCTCCACCAGACGGTTGAAGGCGCAGCCGGCCACGTCCTGATAGATGTCGCTGGAGACGAAGCGGTTAACCTCGGGACGGCCCACGAAGCAGGGCACGAACACCTCGTTGAACCACTTCTCGCCGGCCTCCTTATCGGGCCAGCGGACCACGAACTGCCAGCGGTAGTTGGGCCCGTCGTCGATGGTGCGGCCCTTGCCCTTGTAGTCATACTGCCAGTTGATGGGCACATGGGCGAACACGAAGGGAGGCATGCCGGTGTCGCCGCCGCCGGACCTGCGGTGCTCGTCGCCGTCCATGTTGGTGTCGTCCAGGCCGTCCACATCGGGGATCATGCCCTGCCAGCGGAGGACGTGGGGCGGCATCCGCTCGGTGAAAGCGTTGACGCTCATCTCCGGGGTCAGCTCGTTGACCATCCAGTAGTGCTCGGTCATCTGCATCCGGCGGGTGCCGAAGCGCTCGCCCTCGGGGGGAGTGGGCAGGGCGTTGTAGAAGGTGTACTTGTTGCAGTAGGGGGCGAACTTGCTGATGCTGTCGGGCACATGGACAGAATACAGCCAGTGCTGGAGGCGGTGACGGTACTCCTCGCGGACCACATCCACGAAGATGACGCTGCGCATGGGACGATAGTCAAATGCCATAATACAAAACTCCTTTCGTATAGAAGCGCTGATATAATTATACAAATTTGCCCCCTGCCTGTCAACTGCCGTTTGGATATTTTTGTGCCTTCCGGATACAAAGAGGCGCCGCCCGGCCGGGCGGCGCCCCTCCACTGGAGATGACAGGCAAATATGGGTCAGAGCTTACTTGCGGCCCACCAGAGCGTCGTCCAGGGGCTTGCCGGCGGCCTGACGGTACTTGTCGTCAGCGGCCTTGACCTTGCCGGGCTGGAACGCGGCGACCAGGATGACGGAGATCAGGGCGATGACGGCGGTCACCCAGAAGGGCAGGGTCACGCCCAGGCCGTTCTGAGAGCCGATGGCGATGGTCATGGCCACCACGGTGGGACCCACGCACTGCAGGATGTTGGCGATGGGGTTCACGATGCCGAACACGGTGGAGAAGTCCTCACGGCGCCAGTACTGGGCCGCGCCGGACACGGTGAAGTTGGAGCCGGCGCCCATGAAGATGGCCAGCAGGATGATGGAGATCATGGAGGCGGTGGGGTTGCCGATGCCGCCCAGGATGCCGGAGAGCAGCATGATGATCTCGGAGATCAGGATGGCGGTCTTGGTGCCGAACTTGCCGTCCACCAGGCCCAGCACATAGGAGCCGATGAGGGCGAAGATCATGACCATGCCCATGACCATGCCGAAGTCCAGCTGATAGGCGCCGATGATGGCCTGGGTCTGGGTCATCATGCCCACGGAGCACATCAGCAGGGTGCCCATGGGGATGGTGATCAGCCAGAACTGGCCGCACTTCAGGGTGTTGGGGATCTTCCAAACGGTGGTCTTCTTGTTCTCGATCTCGGCGGCCAGCATGGCGTCGGCCTTCTCCTTGGTGAAGGACTTGTCGTTGTCGCGGAAGCAGCCGACCTGCTCAGGATAGTCAGTGATGAAGATGAGGCCCAGGACCCAGCCGATGACGCCCACGATCAGGAAGGGCAGGAAGCCCATGAAGGGGTTGGGAGCGGCGTTGGCGGGGAACACCAGGGCGGCGAAGGGGCCCATCAGGCCGTTGCACACGGGGAACGCGAAGGTGGCGATGCCCATGAACACGCCCTTACGGGTGGGGAACCACTGGCCGATCAGGATGCCGATGCCGAACATGCCGTAGATGTTGGCGAACACGGACACCAGGAAGTAGCAGACCTTCCAGAAGGCGCCGAAGGGCAGGGCGGCCACGCCCAGGGCGGACAGCAGGGTGAGCACGCCGAAGCCCAGGACCATGGGCTTCACGCTCTTCATCCTGCCCAGGAAGTTGGACAGAATCAGCTGGATCACGATGCCCACCAGGGTGCCGATGGTCATGATGGGGGCCAGCTGCTGACCGGCCACTGCGTCATCCAGGCCGGTGTAGTAGCCGGCCAGCATGTTCATGGGGAAGTTGGTGAACGCCTGGAACACCAGGAACGCCGAGATCTCGAAGATCATCAGCATCCAGCCGCGGAAGCCAAAGTTGATGCCAAGCTTGGTCTTTTGCTGCATGAATAACACCTCTGATTAAGTAAGTGTAGTAGTTTTTCGGGTCCCTCTCCAAGGACCGGCGGCAAAGCCGCCCGGACTTGTTTTGCGCTCTCCTCTCCGTTTTTTCGCTCCTCACGCCCGAAAAGCGCTTCATATGGGGCAGATTCTTCCTCCTCATCTCCGGGCAATCAGGATACGCTGACTGTATTGTATCACATGCGTTTGGAAAATGCAACAAAAAAACACTATTAATTCCCGGCAAATTGGCCACTTTTTCAAAAAGAGCGGAAAGCCCTTCCCGCGGGGCGCCGCTTACAGCTCCCGCGGGGCCGTGCCGGCGGTGGAGTAGACCCCGGTGGCGGTGACCAGGGTGTCGTCCGGCCGGTCGGGGAAAAAGACCTCCCCCATGGCCTGGGCGGTGGTGCGGCCCAGATGGTTCAGCCGGGTGCGCACATGGACGGTGCCGCTCAGCGGCAGCGGCTTCAGGTAATTCACCGTCATGCTGACGGTGGGGGTGGGCCCGGACACATGGAGGGCGCAGGTGATGCCCATACAGCTGTCCAGCAGGGTGGCGATGATCCCCCCGTGGACGGTGCCCAGCACGTTGGCCATCCAGGGTTTGGTGTCGTAGGAGAACAGGATGGAGCCGGTGGGGCCGTCGCAGTCGATGACCCGGGCGGTGCCGAAGATGTCGGGGCTGCCGGCCCCGTTCCCCACATGGGCCCGGTCAGACAGGAACTCCTCCGCCAGCCGGCGCAGCTTTTCCGTGGGCATGCTCTTGTTCATGAAAAACGCTCCTTTGACGTCAGTTCCGCCCGGTCCGGAGCTGTTTGGCCAGCTCCCCGTCGGGGGTGACGTACATGGTCTGATAAGTGTTGTAGATCACATAGCCCGGCCTGGCCCCGGCGGGCTTTTTCACATACCGGACGGGGGTGTAGTCCACCGGGACCTGGCCGGACTCGGCTCCCTGGGAGAACCAGGCGGCCAGCATGGCGGCCTCGGTGAGGGATTTTTCATCCGGCTCGGCCCCGCCGGTTTTCAGGATGACGTGGGAGCCGTGGAGCTTCTGCACGTGGAGCCACAGGTCCCGCCTGTCCGCGTCCTTGAGGGTGAGCCGGTCGTTCTGGCTGTTGTTCTTGCCCACCAGGATGGTGAGCCCCGCCGTGGAGCGGAACTCCATGGGTTTGGAGCGGACAGGCTTCTGCTTCCCCTTGGCGGCCAGTTTCCGCTTCTGCTGCTTCAAATAGCCGTTGTCCATGAGCTCCTGGCGGATCTCCTGGAGGTCCCGGTCCCCCTCGGACAATTTGATGTTCTGCAAAACGCTGTCCAGATAGTCCAGCTCCGCCCGGTTCTTCTCCAGCTGGAGGGTGAGCATCTCCTCCGCCTTCTGGGCTTTCTTGTAGTCCCTGTAGTACCGGGCGGCGTTCTGCTGGGGGGTCAGCAGCGGGTCCAGGGGGATGTCCACCTCTCTGGCCTCGGGGTCGTAGTAGTTCTGGGCCCGGAGGACGGTCTGGCCCTTGCGCATCTGATAGAAGTTGGTGGTGATGATGTCCCCGTACTCCCGCAGCTTGTCCCGGTCCCCGGCCTTTCGCAGATCGGCCTCCTGGTTGGCGATCTTCTTGGCCGTGCGGTTCCGGGCCTGGGTCACCGAGCGGATGAAGTCCTGCCCCCGCTGCTTGACCCGCTCCTGGGCCTCCTTCTGCTCGTAGAAGTCGTCCAGCAGGGCGGAGAAAGAGGGATAGCGTTTCAACTCCACCTCGGGGCCGTACTGCACCACCGCCTGGAAGGTGAAGTCGATGGGCTTCCCCTCCCGCAGCAGCACGGTGGGAGTGAAGTCCCGCTTTTCGATGCGCTCCACCAGCTCGTTGAGGCGTTTCGCCAGCCCCTCTCTCGTGCCGCCGCCCTGGAATTCCAGCTCCCGGGCGATGAGGGGGGAGACGCCGCTGAAGGTGTCCAGCAGCCACTTGTCCTGGCCGGTCTCCGGGGCCTGGGAGAGGACCAGGGCGGTCAGGTCCTCCGGGTCCATGGCGGTGGGGTCCAGCTTGCCGGTGGGCTCGGGGAGCTGATAGTACAGCCCCGGCATCACGGGCCGTTTGGCGGACAGGTCCCCGTCGGCCCGACGCATACAGTCGGTGATCCGGCCCGCGCCGTCCAGCATGATGAGGTTGGATTTGCGGCCGATGCACTCCAGCACCAGCCGCCGCTCCACCCGGTCCCCCAGCTCGTCCAGGGTCTCGAACTTGAAGTCCAGCAGCCGCTCCATGGAGGGCTGGGCGATGTCCAGCAGCCGCGCCCCGGAGAAATATTTCCGCAGCAGCATGCAGAACATGGGGGGCGTCTCCGGGTTCTCACGGGGGATATTGGTCAGCTGCGCCCTGGGATGGGCGGGGCTGGCGGTGAGCAGCAGCCGGACGTTCTCCTTTCCCGCCCGCATATGGAGGACGACCTCCTCCTTGGCGGGCTGGTACAGCTTATCCACCTTGCCGCCGGAGAGGGCGTTCCTCAGCTCCTCCGCCAGGGCGGTCATAAAAATGGCGTCAAAGGGCATGGGGCTCCCCCTCCATCATGGCCTCGAACAGCTCGTTGAGCCGGTCCGTCTCCCCCCGAAGGTACAGCCAGCCGAACAGGCACTCCAGCGCCGTGGCCGCCCGGTACTCGCCGGCGGTGGCCCCCTTGGGGATGGCGGCGGTGTGGGTGTTGCGGCCGTGGCGGTACACCGCCTGTTCTTCCTCGGTGAGCAGCGGCAGGACGGCGTGGGCCATCCTCGCTTGCGCCGGGGCGGCCACATAGGCCACGGTGGCCTTGTGGAGCCGGTCGTTGGTGGCCTTGCCGCGGAGGCACAGCCAGGAGCGCACCATCAGCTCGAACACCCCGTCCCCCAGATGGGCCAGGCCCAGGGCGCTGATGTGTTCCAGGGTCTCCGCCGGAGCGGACAGGTGAAAGTAGTCCATACATCGTACTCCCTTGATTCAAGTGGGAAGATTATACCGCGTTTGGGCGGGAAAAACAATGGGGGGCGGCGGGCCGCTCCCCTCAGCCGCAGGGCGTTTTACGGGCCCCTGCGCTTGACCGCGTCCCCCCCGTGTGCTATCATGGAGCAAAATCACGAAAGGGGGCGCCCACATGGACGATACGCGCACCGCCGCCTATGCCTCGGCCCTTTCCAGGCTCATTCAGGCGGAGACCGTCTCCAGCCTGGACCACGACGATCCGGAGAAGTTCCGCCGGTTCCACGCCCTGCTGCGGGAGACCTTTCCCGCCCTGTTCTCCGCCGTGGAGACGGAGGATTTCGACGGCAGCCTCCTCCTCCGCTGGAGAGGGGCGGACCCGAAAAAGCCTCCCATCCTCCTGATGAGCCACCACGACGTGGTGGAGGCCACGGGACAGTGGACCCATCCCCCCTTCTCCGGCGACATCGCGGAGGGGAAGCTGTGGGGCCGGGGGACTCTGGATACCAAGGGCAGCCTCTGGGCCATGCTCCAGGCGGCGGAGGAGCTGATCGGGGAGGGGTTCGTCCCCGGCCGGGACGTGTATTTCGAGTCCGCCCGCACCGAGGAGACCAGCGGCGCCGGAGCCGACGCCATCTCAAGGGCCCTGAAGGAGCGGGGGATCCGCTTTGCCATGACCCTGGACGAGGGGGGCATGATGCTCCACGACCCCATCGGCGGGGCGGACGGCACCTTCGCCATGATCGGGGTGGGGGAGAAGGGCTGCGCCGATCTGAAATTCATCGCCCGGTCTAAAGGGGGCCACGCCTCCGCCCCCGGCAAAAACACACCCCTGGTGCGGCTGGGCAAGTTCATGGCGGCGGCGGAGTCCTCCGGGATCTTCAAGGCGGAGCTGTCCCCGGTGGTCCGGGAGATGTTCGCCCGCATGGCCCCCACCATGAAGGGCCCCATGAAGGCCCTGTTCTCCAACGCGGACAGGCTGGCTCCCGTGCTGTGCAGGGCGCTGCCCTCCGTGTCGGCCACCGCCGGCGCCATGGTGAAGACCACCATCGCCTTCACCATGTGCCGCGGCTCCGAGGGCCGCAACGTCCTCCCCCAGGAGGCGTGGGTCATCGGCAATATGCGGTATTCCCACCACCAGGGCCGCAAGGCCAGCATCGCCGCCATCAAAAAGATGGCCGCCCGGTACGGCGTGGAGACTGAGGTGCTGGACGCCGGGTTCCCGTCCCCCGTCACCGACCACAACGGCGGGCCCTTCCGCCTGGTGGAGCGGGCGGTGGAGACGGTGTTCCCCGGCGTCATCCCGGTGCCCTATCTCATGACCGGAGCCAGCGACAGCCGCTTTTTCAGCCGGGTGTCCGACCACTGCATCCGCTTTGCCCCGTTCCTCATCACCGGGGAGCAGCTGGACAGCATCCACGGGGTGGACGAGAACGTGGACCTGTCCGCCCTGGCCCCGGCGGTGGACTTCTACAAATTCATTCTGCGGGAGGGATGACTGTGGCCGCCGAGAAAAAAGGGCTGAATATCAGCGCCAAATCGTTCGTCACCGCCATCGCGGTCATCCTCGCGCTGATGGTGCTGACCTATCTCCTGACCTTTCTCATCCCCGGCGGCCAGTACGCCCGGGTGGAGGACCCCAATGGCAACACCGTCATCGACACCGCCGGGGGCTTCACCCCGGTGGAGGGCGGGCTGCCCTTCTGGAAGTGGCTGCTCTCCCCGGTGCTGGTGCTGGGGGCGTCCGGGAACGGGGCCCTGATCGCCGTCATCGCCTTCCTGCTGGTGCTGGGCGGGGTGTTTAACAGCCTGGAAAAGTGCCGGCTGATGCAGTACATGCTGGACCGGATCGTCCACCGGTTCGGACAGCGGCGGTACGCGCTGCTGGCGGTGGTGCCCCTGTTCTTTATGGCCATGGGCTCCCTCATCGGCTCCTTTGAGGAGTGCGTGCCCCTGGTGCCCATCGTGGTGGCCATGGCCGCCGGCCTGGGGTGGGACGCCCTCACCGGCGTGGGCATGAGCCTGCTGGCCGCCGGGTGCGGCTTTGCCGCCGGCGTGTGCAATCCCTTTACCGTGGGGGTGGCCCAGCAGCTGGCGGGGCTGCCCATGTTCTCCGGGCTGTGGCTGCGGCTGGTGAGCTTTATCCTCATCTACGGCCTGCTGCTGGCCTTTCTCCGGCGGCACGCGAAGCGGGTGGAGCGGCCCCTGGAGGCGGTCTCCTCCGGTTCCGGCTTCGTCCGGAACCCCGCGATGGACAGGGGGCTCTGCTGCTTTGCGGGCATATTGGGGGCGGGTATCCTGCTGGTGCTGTCCTCGGTGGTGATCACCGCCCTGCGGGATTACACCATGATCGTCGTGGCGGTGATGTTCCTGGCCGCCGGGGTGACCGCCGCCCTGCTCTCCGGCATGAGGCCCGCCGCTCTGGGCCGCACCTTCCTGGACGGGCTGGTCAGCGTCCTCCCCGCCGTGCTGATGATCCTCATGGCCAACTCCATCAAGTACACCCTGGAGGAGGCCCATATCCTGGACTCCATCCTCCACGGCGCGGTGGAGGCCGCCGGCGGCCTGCCCAAGTGGGTGGTCATCCTGTTCATCTACCTGGTGGCCCTGGGGATGAACTTCTTCATCCCCTCCGGCTCCGCCAAGGCGTTCCTGCTCATGCCGCTGATCGTCCCCATGGCCCAGGTGTTCGGGATCTCCGCCCAGCTGTGCGTGGTGGCCTATGCCTTCGGGGACGGTTTCTCCAACGTGTTCTATCCCACCAACCCGGTGCTGCTCATCTCCCTGGGGCTGGCCGATGTGAACTACGGGAAATGGGTCCGCTGGAGCGGCGGGTTCCAGCTGATCAATCTGCTGCTCACCAGCGCCATCCTGCTCTTCGGGCTGGCGGCGGGGTACTGAGAGAGCGTCCGCCGGGCCGCCCGGCCCTCACTGGGTGAGCTTCTTGATCCACTTGTATTTGCGGAAGTGGAGGAAGGCGGGCAGCCCCTTGAAGATCTGATCGGACTGGATCACCATCACCACCGCCTCCACCGGCCAGTGGAGGACGAAGGCGGACAGGAAGGACAGGGGCATGACGATGAGCCAGGTGGAGATCATGTTCATCTTCATGGTGAATTTGGCGTCCCCGGCGCCCTGGATGACCCCGAAGCTGGTGGGCATCTGGTAGGACATCCCCACCATGACGATGCCCATGATGGCGATGAGGTTCAGGGCCATGGCTGTGGCGTCCGCCTCCAGGTTGTAGAGGGAGAGCAGGGGCCGGCGGAGCAGCACCAGGGCCGCCCCTAAGATCACCCCCACTCCCAGGCTGATGGCGCTCATGGAGCGGGCGTCCGATTTGACCCGGGCCAGGTCGCCCTTACCGATGGCGGTGCCGATCATCACGGCGGTGGTGGAGGAAAGGCCCATGACGATGACCTTCAGGTACTGATAGAAGGTGGTGGCCACCGAGTTGGCGGCGATGGCCGCGTCGGACAGATGGCCCAGGATGGCGGTCTGCATGGGCACCGACACCCCCCACAGCACCTGGGAACACATGTTGGGCAGGTAGACCTTGGTGAAGTCCTTCCGCAGGGCGGCGTCGCCCCTCCACCAGGGGCCGGCGAACAGCCGCAGCTTTTTGTCCACTTTCAGGACATAGAACACCACGATGGCCAGTTCCAGCACCCGGGCGACCAGGGTGCCGACGGCGGCTCCCCGCACCCCCATCTCCGGGAAGTCGAACCGGCCGAAGATCAGGGTGTAGTTGATGCCCACGTTCACCACCAGGGACACGATGGAGATGTAGAAGGAGATGTTCACCGTCCCCACGCTGCGGAGGGCGGAGTACAGGGTGTTGGAGATCATGTACAGCAGGAAGGTCCACTGGATGATGGACAGGTAGTCCATGCCCTGGGCCACATACGCCTCCGAGTCGGTGAACAGCCGCAGCAGGGGCCGGGGGAACAGCACGCAGACGGCCACCAGCACCGCGCCGATGGCCGCCGACAGCTTCAGGGCGATGCCGGTGAGGGTGCGGATGGGCTCCACCCGCCGCTGGCCCCAGTACTGGGCGGAGATGGCCACCAGGGTGTTGCCTACCGACAGGGCGAACTGCTGGACCATGAAGAACACCTGGTTGACGGTGGCGGCGCCGGACAGGGCGGCCTGGTCATAACTGCCCAGCATGATATTGTCCGCCATGTTGACGCTGTACGCCACCAGGTTTTGCAGCACCACCGCCGCCGCCATGGCGAAAAACGTCCTGTAAAAGCCGGCGTCGTGGGTGAAAAAGGTCTCCTTTGAGGCCGGAGAAGAGCTGTTCATAGAGCGGTCACGTCCTGTTCAGTTCACCATATTGATCTGCTGGCCGGTCACCAGGGGGTAGCTGACCAGTTCCTTGCCGTCCAGATCCTCTTTGCGCATATCCACGCCGGTGATCTGGCTGTTCTCGTAGGTGGTGTAGTAGTAGACGCCGGCGTCGGTGTCGCAGCAGGAGGAGTAGATGGTGTACTCGAACTTGTGCCCCACCCGGCAGCAGCCCATCTGCTGGGCCACCGAGCCGAGGATGTGGAAGAACTGGCTGATGCTGGAGCAGGCGTCCTTTTCGCACACGGAGTTGGCCCGGGTGAAGGCGGCCTTCACGAACCGGGAGGCGGAGGACAGATCGCCGGGGATGCCCATGCCGCCCATGCCCCGGCTGTACGCGCTCAGAGGCAGGCCCAGTTCGGAGGAGAAGCGGTCGGTGGCCTCCTCCCGGGTGCAGCCCATGTAGTTGGCCAGGTTCAGCAGGTGGAAGTCGAAGGGCGGGTTGTTGGTGAGCACCTTCACCGGGTTCTCATAGACCCGCAGGCCGTCCGCCATGGGCTCCGCCACGATGCATTCCTCCCGGTCGGAGATGATCCAGTGGAGGGGGGAGGCGGGCAGCTGCTCGCTGAAATCGATGGCGGCCAGATTGAGGTTGGACAGGAGGCCCTTTGCCTCCGCCACGGTGGCGCACTGGCTCAGCACCCAGGGGATGAACTCAAAGGGGGCCACGTTGTCCTTGCCCTCCGTTTCGGGCAGATAGACCGCGTTGCCGGGGAAGTTGAGCCCCGCCATGCCCAGGCCCTTCTCGTTCACTGCGTCGTAGTAGAGGGGGTAGCCCTCCGCCACATAGGCCATCCCGATCATGGCGAAGTGGGAGGGCCGGTCCCCCATCCGGCGGAAGCGGAAGGGGTAGTTCCGGGGGGTGACGGTGACCGTCTCGTGATAGGAATACTCCAGGTCCAGGTTGCGGCCGAAATAGTGGTGATCGGTCAGAAAAGAGACAGCGGTACACATAATGAAAGACCTCCCTGTTTGATGTTCGAACACATTAAAGTGATTATACATGATGCGCGGGGAAAAGGCAATCCTGTCGGAAGAAAATCAAATGGACAGGGGCGGACGGCCGTGCTATAATATATGTACAAGACAACTAATGGATGGGAAGTGTTGATTATGAGCGACTATTTCGGCAAAGAGACCCCCAAGCTGGGCTTCGGCCTCATGCGTCTGCCCAAGGTGACGGTGCGCATCGACGTGAAGCAGACCAGCGCCATGGTGGACAAGTTTCTGGAGGCGGGGTTCACCTACTTCGACACCGCCTTTGTGTACGTGGGCTCCGAGGCGGCGGCCAAAAAGGCCCTGGTGGACCGCCACCCCAGGGAGAGCTATACTCTGGCCTCCAAACTGAACGTGATGGTGGCCCCCACGGAGAAGTCCGCCAGGAAGCAGCTCGAGACCAGCCTGAAGCGCTCCGGGGCGGGCTATTTCGACTACTATCTGCTCCACGCCATGTCCTCCGGCAACGTGGACCGGTATGAGAAGCTGGGCCTGTGGGACTTTGTGCAGGAGCAGAAGGAGAAGGGGCTCATCAAACACATCGGCTTCTCCTATCACGACGGGCCGGAGCTGCTGGATAAGCTGCTCACCGACCACCCGGAGGCCGAGTTCGTCCAGCTCCAGATCAACTACGCCGACTGGGAGAATCCCAAGGTCACCTCCAGGGCCAACTACGAGGTGGCCCGGAAGCACAACAAGGGTATCGTCATCATGGAGCCGGTGAAGGGGGGCCGCCTGGCCGACCCGCCGGCGGAGGTGAAGAAGCTGTTCACCGACTATGCCCCGGACGCCTCCCCCGCCTCCTGGGCCATCCGGTTCGCCGCCTCCCTGGACGGGGTGATCACCGTGCTGTCCGGCATGTCCAACCTGGCCCAGATGGAGGACAATCTCTCTTATATGAAGGATTTCCGGCCCCTGAACGACGACGAGCGGGCCATCATCCGGAAGGCCCAGGAGATATTGGGCAGGTCCGCCGCCATCCCCTGCACCGCCTGCCGCTACTGCGTGGAGGGCTGCCCCAAGCACATCCCCATCCCCGAGATCTTCGCCGCCGCCAACAAGCACCTGACGGGCGGCCAGACCGCCGAGGCCAGGGCGGACTATCAGGCCGCCACAGCGGGCAGGGGCAAAGCCTCCGACTGCGTGGGCTGCCACCAGTGCGAGAAGATGTGCCCCCAGCACCTGCCGGTCATCGACCACCTGAAGCAGTGCGCCGGCCTGCTGGAGAAGTGACATGAGCGGCTACGACCCCATTCTGTTCGATTTGGACGGCACCCTCACCGACTCGGGGGAGGGCATCCGCAACTCGGTGGCCTACGCCCTGAAGCGCTACGGCGTGGAGGTGGACGACCTGTCCACGCTGAACGGCTTCATCGGGCCGCCGCTGCATGAGAGCTTTGAGAAGTTCCTGGGCCTCCCCGCCGGGGAGGGGCAAAAGACGGTTGAAATTTACCGGGAGTACTACCGGGACAGGGGCATCTACGAGAACCTGGTGTACCCCGGCATCCCGGAGCTGCTTGCCGAATTGACGGCCAGAGGAAAGACCCTGGCGGTGGCCTCCTCCAAGCCGGAGGTGTTCGTCCGGCGGGTGCTGGACCACTTCGATCTGAGCAAATACTTTGCCGTGATTGCCGGGGCCGATTTGAACGGCGCCCACTGCGGCAAGGCGGAGATCATCGGCACGGCGCTGGAGCGGTTAAATATGCCGCAAGGCCGGCCCCTGATGGTGGGGGACCGGGAGCACGACATCCTGGGCGCCCACGCTTTGGGCCTCCCCGCCGCCGGGGTGCTGTTCGGCTACGGCAGCCGGGAGGAGCTGGAGACAGCCGGGGCGGAGTACATTGCGGCTGCCGCCGCAGAGCTGGTGCCCATCATCGACCCCGCCGGATTGGAAACATAAGCGCGAAAAGACGCCCGGACGGGTCAGACGTCCGGGCGTTTTTGTAAAAAACCGCTCCGCAACCCAAAGTTGCGCCATAGGTGATGGCGTCAACCGCGCGTTCCGTGCTATAATTGGCGCAGAAAGGAGGGCCTGATATGCCGGTCAAATTCCTTGGGACATACCTCCCGGTCATCTGCGGGGTTTTCATTGTCGCGATGCTGGTTCTGTTCATCAGGTCCCCCGTGGTGCGGGCGCTGAAAAAGTATCGCCGGGATGCCCCGGGCAGGGAGGTGGAGAAGCGGGCCGTCCGGGGGACCCTGGGGGAGCGGCTGAAAGAGAACCGCACCCGGTGCAAAATGACGCAGGAGTTCGTGGCGGAGGCGCTGGGGGTCACCCGGCAGGCGGTGAGCAAGTGGGAGAACGGCGCGGCCGACCCCTCCACCGCCAACCTGATCGCCCTGGCCAAGCTGTACGGCGTGCCGCCGGAGGAGCTGCTGCGGGAGCTGTGACCGCGAAAAAAGGAGCGGAGGGGTTGTCCCTCCGCTCTTTTGCGCTATTCGCCGCCGGTCAACTGTGCCGCGAAGGCGGCGGGTTTGGCGGTCAACTCCACCCAGGCGGGGCGGAAGCCGCTTTTGATGGCGTTGCGCACCGACCTCAAATTCGACCAGGCGGCGCAGTAGAAGGGGACCCTGCCCCGGTCCAGGATCTCCAGGGCGAGCCGGCTGGTCAGGGCGGAGGCCACGCCCCGGCGGCGGTATGCCGGCAGCACGTCCACGCCGATCTGCCACATGGTCTCACAGTCCGCGGAGCAGCCCGCCAGCCCCACAAGGGCCCCGCCGTCGTAGGCGCCCACGCCCAGCACGTCCAGCTCCCGGCGGGCCTCGCACAGGGCGTTGGACCACTGGGGCGTGTACAGCCCGTCAAAGTCGGCCTGGCGCAGGAGCCGCAGCTCAAAGGGGCAGGGGAGGGGCTTCAGCAGCTCCAGATCCGGGAGGAAGTACTCCGCCATAAAGCAGACCCGCAGGTCCTTTGCCCGGAGCGCGTCGTCAAGGATGAGAAGGTTGGGCGTCTCGAAGCAGCGGAAGGCGGGGAAGCGGTCGATGTACCCCTCCACGGCGGCGCGGCAGTCCTCTCCCACCGAGGCCACGATGTTGTTCCCGTAAGAGATCAAATCACAGTCGAAGGGGAGGGTCAGATACCGGCGGGCGGCGGGGTTTGGTTTAGAAATGACCACCACATTTTCAGTCCGGGTAAAGTCCTCCGGGGCGCAGTTGGCGTCGATGGCCGATTGGGCCATGGCGATGCGCAGGATATCCTGATTGGTAAAGCTCATGTCGTCTCCTTTAAGGGGCCCCAGTTCCAGCCACCTCCGCGGCCAGGGCCTTTTCGATGTCCGCCCGGATGGCCCGCATGGGCTCCACCGGCACTTTGCGCTCCGCCCGGTCATAGGTGTAGAGGCCGTTGATCTCCCCCTCCACGTCGCTGAGCTGGGTGTAGATGCACCCGCACAGCCCGTTGGGGACGGAGGGCAGCACCATCTGGTCGTAGAGCTCCCGGATCTTCGCCATGAGGGTTTCCTCCGAGTCGGCCTCCCCATAGCCGTAGACCTTCTTCCCCGGCATATCGTGGGCCTTCATTTGACGGGTGTAGCCCCCGCACTCGCTGAGGAACAGGAACTTGCCGGGTCGCTTTGCCTCCAGCACCTCGTTGTGGAGATAGATGTGCTCGCTCTGGGCGTCCCCCTCCTTCTGGGCGAACCAGCCGGAGGTCGCGATGTAGAACCGGGAGGGGTCCCGGCCCTTGCAGTCCCGGTAGATGCGGTCGGAGTCGTACTGGCCCCAGCCCTCGTTGAAGATGGTGTAGCCCACCACGCAGGGGTGATTGTAAAGGTGGGCCTGGGTGTCCCGGACGTGCTGCTCGAAAAACGCCTTGCGGAAGGGGGAGCTGCGGCGGCGGGTGTCTCCCCGCTGTTTGAAGCCCAGGTTGGGCAGGGCGGTGTCGCGGATGTAGTCGTAGCCGCCGGAGTTCACCATGTCCTGGAGCACCAGCATCCCCAGCCGGTCGCAGGCGTGATAGAACGCCTCCGGCTCGATCTTGATGTGCTTGCGGAGGGTGTTGAAACCCAGTTCCTTCATGCGCAGCACGTCCCGCTCATACTCCTCCGGCTCCGCCGGGAGGAACAGGCCGTCCTCGAAATAGCCCTGGTCCAGCACCCCGTGGAGGAACACCGGCTCCCCGTTCAGCAGCAGATGGGTGTGGCCGCCTAACTCCGCCGTGGACACGGCGCGGAGGGCGAAATAACTGCGGACTATGTCCGTTCCGGTATAGACGGTCAGGTCGTAGAGATACGGGTCCTCTGGCGTCCACAGATGGGGATGGGGCAGGTCGATGCGCACCCGCTTTCCCGAGGTGGCGATGACCCCGTCCACCTGGGCGATGACGATGGTGAAGCCCTCTGCCTCCGAGTCGATCTCCAGGTCGATCCCCGTCAGATCGGGGGTGATGCGCAAACCCCGGATGGCGTCCCTGGCGGGGACCGCCTCCAGCCACACCGGCTGCCAGATGCCGGACACGGGGGTGTACCACATGCCGTGGGGCTTTTTGGTCTGCTTGCCGTAGGGGTAGTCGTGAGAGAGGGTGTCCACCGCCTCCACGACGAGGGCGTTTTCACCGGCCTTCAGCGTGTCGGTGATGTCGGCGGAGAAGGGGAGATAGCCCCCCTCGTGCCGGATGACCGACACGCCGTTGACGAACACCTCCGCCACCTGGTCCACCGCCCCGAAGTGGAGGAGCAGCCGGTGGTCCGGGGGCAGGAAGCCCTCCGGCAGGGTGAAGGCGGTCTCGTAGCGGAGCTGGTCTCCCGCGTCCCCGTAGGCGGACAGGAGGGCCTGGGGCGGCCAGGGCAGACGGATGATCCGGCCGTTCAGCGTCCAGCCGCTGTTCAGGGGGAGAAAGCTGTCCCGCCGCAGCTGGGGGCGGGGATAGTAGTCGTCCCAGGTCATATGATCCGCTCCTCTATGTGTATTTTCTCCATTTTACCCCTGTTTTCAGCATAAATCAAGGCCCCCGGAGCGCTCTCCAGGGGCCGTTTGGGTCATTTTGCGAGGGTATAGCCGTCGTACAGGTGGGTGATCTCCCCCTCCGGGCTGTTGGAGCGGAGGACTCTGTCCCGGCACCAGACCGTCCAGATGCCCTCCCCGGCCAGGTCCTCCAGCGGGGCGGGGTCGAATCCGTCCGTGATATAGAGGGGGGCCATCTTTAGGGCAATCTCGGCGCAGCCGGCGGTTTTTGACCAGCAGGTCAGCTGGGGCAGGGCGGTCCGGCACAGGCCGTCCGACAGGTCTACGAAGGGGGTGCGGATGTCGCCGTTCTCCCACTGGTAGTAGCGGGAGAGACCATCGCCCCCCGTGGGATAGGCCCGCAGGGTGACCAGGGCGGCGGGGCCGGTGTAGTTCAGGACCCCGGCCTGGAGAAGGGAATCGGCCCGGTCAAAGAGATTGAGGGAATAGGAGACGCCGCTGCCGTCCAGATTGCGGATGTAGCCGTCGTAGCTGGACAGGGCGCCGTAGGTATAGCCGCCCTCGGTCAGCGTGTCGGCCAGGTAGTCGGCCACAAAGGCGTTCTTCAGCCAGAAAAAGTCCAGAAAGTCCTCCGCCTCATTGTACTCCGCCCAGGCCAGATAGTCCTCCGATACGTTGAGCCGCACCCGGTCGTCCCCCAGCAGTTCCAGCTCCACCGCCGCCGGGTCCCGGGCGAAGGCGGCGCCCTCAGAGACAAAGGCGGCCATTGCCTCGTTGACAAAGGGATCGAATTCGGCGGCGGCGCCGTCGTCCTGGCAGAAGAACAGGCTCTGGTAGACCGCGTATACCGGCCCCAGATAGATGGCGCGGCTGCCGTACTTCTCCAGCAGGGAGAAGGCGCCGTACAGCACGGGGTCCACTTCCACGATCTCGTTGGGGCGATGGTTCACGTCATAGAGATTGCCCACGCCCTCCCAGCTCTGCACGGTGTCGAACACCCGGTAGGCGTGGGTGGCGGCCTGGGTGTACAGGGCGGTGACCGCCCTGGCCTCCGCGGAGGCGGAAGCGCCGCTGGCCCCGATGTTGTAACTGAAGACGAAGTCGCTCCCGCAGGTCAGCTCATTGGAGGCGCTGACCTCGATCTCCCGCCAGCCGTCCTCGCCGGACATAAAATTGCCGAAGGCATAGGCCAGCGCCCCTGCCCCGATCAGGAGCAGGAGCGCGGCGGCCGCGATCCGCAGCACCAGGTGTTTGGAGGACAGCTCGACCCTTTCCACCGGCGGCAGATGAGGCAGATCTCGGTTTTTCGCGGTGCGGCCCATCAGATCACAGCCAGGATCAGCAGCAGGATAAAGATGACCAGGATCACCGCCAGGAAGACGAGTCCGGCGATGGCGCCCTTCCAGCAGGCTTTGTAGTTGCGGATATAGTTGAAGTGCCGGAAGATCAGGGCGCCGATGATGCCGAGAATGGGCAGAATAAAGGACAGGACGGAATACCAGATGGAGCCGGTGTCGTGGGCGGGCACGTCGATGAACTCATCGTCCTTGCTGGTGTCCACGGCGTTGGCGTTGTTCACCGTGCGGGCGGTGGTGTCCCCCGGCTCGGCGATGGTGATGGGCTGCATGGGCACGCCCTTCTCCCGGATGGCCTTGTACTCCTCGATCTCCTTCTTATTGCCGTAGACCCAGTGATCGTGGCCGATGCACACGAACTCCGGTTTGTCCACGCTGTAGTCGTGGATGGAGGGATCATAGGTGTAGAGCACCTTGTTCTTCTCCAGCTGGGGATCGGGGATAGGGATGGCGGAGATGAGGGAATGGGTGTAGGGGTGCAGGGGGAAGTTGAACAGCTCGTCGGAGCTGGCCACCTCCACGATGCGGCCCTTGTAGATGACGCCGATGCGGTCGGAGATGAAGCGGACCACGGACAGGTCGTGGGCGATGAACAGATAGGTCAGGCCCTTTTCCCGCTGGAACTTCTTCATCAGGTTCAGCACCTGGGCGCGGATGGACACGTCCAGAGCGGAGATGGGCTCGTCGGCCACCACCAGCTCAGGCTCCATGACCATGGCCCGGGCGATGCCGATGCGCTGCCGCTGGCCGCCGGAGAACTCGTGGGGATAGCGGGTCAGGTGCTCGGGGAGCAGGCCCACTTCCTCGATGATGGTCTCCACCTTTTTCACACGGTCGGCCTCGTTCTCGAACAGGTGGAAGTTGTAGAGGCCCTCGGAGATGATGTAGTCCACCGTGGCGCGCTCGTTCAGCGAGGCGGCGGGGTCCTGGAACACCATCTGCACGTTGCGGATGACCTCACGGTCCAGGGAGTGGGGGATCTTGCCGGAGATCTTGATGCCCTTGTAGTCGATCTCGCCGGCGGCCAGGGGATTGACCCGGATGACCGCGCGGCCGATGGTGGTCTTGCCCGAGCCGGACTCGCCCACCAGGGAGAAGGTCTCGCCCTTGTAGATGTCGAAGGACGCGTCGGTCACCGCGCGGACGGCGTTGTCGCCCTTGCCGAAGGTGATGTCGATATCTTTGATGGAGACCAGGATCTCTTTGCCGTTCTCGGCGATGGGGCCTTTGGCCTCGTGGAGGCTGCCGGGCTTGATCGCTGCTGTGTTAGCCAACCTGGACACCTCCCTTTCCCTGGATGTTGAACGCTGCCATCAGCTTTTCGTGGATGTTCTGGATGCCCGCGGGTTTGTCGATCTTGGGGGCCCTGGGGTCCAGCAGCCAGGTCTTGGCGGAGTGGGTCTCGCTGACTTGGAACATAGGGGGCTCCTCCAGAGTGTCGATCTTCATGCAGAAGGGGTTGCGGGGCGCGAAGGCGTCGCCCACGATCTGGTTGTACAGGGAGGGCGGCGTACCGGTGATGGAGTAGAGCTCTCCGCCGTCCTGGGCCAGCTGGGGCAGGGAGGACAGCAGGGCCCAGGTGTAGGGATGCCTGGGGTCGTAGAACACATCCTCCACAGTGCCCAGCTCGATGATCTGGCCGGCGTACAGCACCGCCACCCGGTCGGCGATGTTGGCCACCACGCCCAGGTCGTGGGTGATGAACACGATGGTGTAGCCGAACTCCTTCTGCAGTTCCTTGATGAGCTGAAGGATCTGGGCCTGGATGGTCACGTCCAGAGCGGTGGTGGGCTCGTCGCAGATGAGGATCTTGGGCTGGCAGGACAGGGCGATGGCGATGACGATGCGCTGGCGCATGCCGCCGGAGTACTGGAAGGGATAGTCGTCGAACCGCTGCTCGGCCTTGGGGATGCCCACCTTCCGCATCAGCTCCAGGGCGCGCTTGCGGGCCTCATGCTCGGAGCAGCCCTGGTGCTTGATGATGACGGAGGAGATCTGCTTGCCGATGGTGATGATGGGGTTCAGGGAGGTCATGGGGTCCTGGAACACGGTGGCGATGCGGCGGCCGCGGACCTGGGTCCAGTCCTTGCTGTAATGCATGTTGGCCAGGTTCAGGATGCAGGTGCCGTGGAGCTGCTGGGGGGTCTCGTCCAGATAGCGCACCCGGAAGGTGACGGTGTCGAACACGGCGCTGCGCTGGATGTCATCGTTCAGGTCCACGCCCATCTGCATGGCCTTTTTCAGGGCGGCCACCAGCTTGTTGCTGAGCTTGATCCGGGTGGGCAGGGGATAGCGGCCCACGGACAGATAGATCTCCTTGGCAAGGATCTCGTTGCGCTTCAGGGTCTCGGGGCTGACCTCAGCCTGGATATCCTGGGCGTACTTGGCCTTCAGGGCGGCCATCTTCTCGTTGTACTGGGCCTGATAGGCGGAGTCGTGGGCCACCTCGGCGGCCTTTTCCTTGGCCAGCCGCTCATTGCGGGCCTTCAGATCCTTGATCTCCTTGTCCAGCCGGTTGATCTTGTCGGCCAGCTCCTTGATCTGGGCCTTCTCCTTGCGGGGGTCCAGGGTCTGCTTCAGGTTGAAAGCCTCGGTGCGCTCATGGGCCAGATCGCGGACCTCGTTCTCGGCCTGCTGGGCCTCCTCGGCGCTGAGGCCGCCGCGTTCTTTCTTCTCGCTCTCCAGGGCGAGGATAGCCTTATAGGTCTCGGCGCCGAACTCCAGCTTGGAGTACTCGTCCAGCTTTTTGCGGGCGGAGTTCATCATGGAATTGGCGGTGCCGTTCAGCTTCACCACGGTGTCGGCCAGCTCGTCGTCGTTGAAGATCAGCTGCCCCTGGCTGATGAAGCCGTTGGAGTCCAGCATGCCGGCGAAGGTCTTGGTGAACACAGACTTGCCGGAGCCCGACTCGCCCACGATGGCGATGGACTCATTTTCATAGATATCCAGGGAGATGCCCCGGATGGCGGTGAGGATACGGCCGCGGACGCGGAACTTCACATGCAGGTCCTTGACGGACAGCAATACCTTTTTGTCTTCCATAGCTGTCCCTCCTTACATGTGGGTCCGGGGGTCGGACGCGTCGCCCAGGTTCTGGCCCACCACGTACAGCACCACGGTGATGATGGAGGCGATGGCCACGGGGCTCCAGAACTCGAACTCCCAGCCGGGGGTGACCATGGCGCTCTCGGCGGAATAGATCAGCCGGCCCAGAGACATATCGCTCATGCCCAGGCCGATGTAGGCCAGGAACACCTCATAGCTGATGTAGGAGGGGATCTCGGTGGCCAGCTGGGTCACGATGACGGAGGTCATGAAGGGCAGGATGTTCTTCATGGCGATCTTGATGGTACTGGTGCCCAGGCACTTGGAGGCCAGATTGTACTCCCGGTCCCGGATGATGACCACCTGGGTCCGGATGAAGTAGGCGATGCCGATCCACCCGATGACCGTCATGGCGAACACCATGGTCCAGAAGGAGGGGGTAAACAGCATGGCCATCACGGAGATGATCAGGATCGTGGGCACGTTGCCGACGATGTTATACACCTCGGTCATGATGAGGTCCACCCGCTTGGAGAAGCCCCAGATGGCGCCCAGCACCACGCCGATGGTCATGTTGATGGCGGCGCAGATGAAGGCCAGGGAGATGGAAATGCGGGAGCCGTTCCAGATGGCGTCGAAGGTGGACTCGCCGGAGGCGCCGGCGCCCAGGATCCAGTGGATGCTGGCCCCGAAGTAGTTCATGGCCTTGACGGGGGACAGATGCTTGGAGTTGGGGTCCATCAGGTTGGCGTAGGGATCATAGTGGCTCACCACCGGATAGATGTACGCGAAGACGATGACCAGCACCAGCAGAGACAGGATGATGATGTTCACCTTGTTGCGGAAGAACACCCGGAACACCGACTTCCAGTAGGAATACCGGGGGGCGGTGATCTTCTCGGACTCCAGGGCGCTGTGGTCCACGGGGGCGAAGAGCTCGGCGTCGGTCAGTCCATGATTCTGTTTCGTATCTGTCATACTCGATCACCTGTCTTTCGTCGTAAAGGAGATCCGCGGGTCCACGGTGGCCATCAGCACGTCGCCCAGGAGCAGGGCCACCACCGACAGCACCGCGTAGAACAAGGTCACGCCCACGATGACGCCGTTGTCGTACTTGTTGATGGCCTCGGTCAGCAGGTTGCCGGCGCCGGGGACCACGTACACGCGCTCGGTGATGATGGCGCCCGTCATGGCGAAGATGATGCTGGCGGGAATGCCGTGGACGATGGGGATCATGGCGTTCTTCCAGATGTGCTTGGTGAAGATCTCGCTTTCGGACAGGCCGCCGGACCGGGCGAACTTCACATAGTCGGAGTTCTGCTGGTCGATCATGTACCGGCGCATCCACTTCATCAGGCTGGCCACCGAGGGCAGCGCCAGGGAGACGATGGGCAGGAGGTACATCAGCTTGCTGGCGGAGTCCATGTCAAAGACCGTAGGCAATTTGAACACCGAGCCGCCGATGGCCTTGAACAGGAAGATGTAGGCCAGGGAGGGCACCGCGATGATGAACACGATGTAGATCGTGCCGATCTTGTCCACCAGCCCCTCCTTGTGGCGGGCCATCAGCAGGCCGATGGGCAGACCCAGCACATAGGCCATCACCGTGGAGATGATGCCGATGACGAAGGAGTAGCCCAGCTTGGAGAAGCCTACCTTATAGGTGGTCACATTGGTGTAGTCGTCCACGAACCGCTGGCTGTTGGCGGAGGTGGCGTCCCGGGAGCCCTGGATGTAGGTGGCGGTGTGCAGGTCGTCCGCCCGCTCCATGACCTCGCCGGTGGGATAGGTGATGGTGGAGAGGATGTATTTGCCCTGACTGTCCGTCATGGTATCAAAGACGTCGATACCGCGGTTGACCGTATAGGATTCGCCCAGCTTCAACGTCAGGAAATTCTGATGGATGTAGGGGAACACATGGTCGAAGTAGAGCAGATACCTGTGTTCCGTGCCGTTGCCCATGATGGCGGGGGCAAAGACGTTTTCCGTCCCGGTGGGGTTATACACGGGGTCGCGGGTGGTAAAGGTGAGCCCCCGCTCGCCGACCAGCTCCGCATCCTCCGGGGCATAGTGGATGTTGTCGATGTCGAACATGCCGGTGAAATAGCGGAGGGCCCGCACCGGCAGGGGAATGTCCTTGGTGGCGAACAGGGCGGGCTGGCCGCCGTCCCGCAGCTGGCCGTTCCGCTTTTTGTCGGCGTCCAGCCGGGTGACGGTATAGCCCTTGGACTGGTACTCCTCGGTGAACCGGGTGATGTATTTCGCGGCAGTTTCGCTGTCCTTGTCGGGGGTGTTGCCGAGCTTGGCTGCTTCGGCCCGGTCCGCCTCGGGGAGGTCGCCGCTGCGGACCAACTCGATGATGTAATCCGAGTAGGGCACGTAGTCCAGATAGCCGAAGGCCTCAAACCGGGACTGCTCGTAGGTGACGCGGTTGTTGCTCTGGGTGTGGTTGTAGTTGGGGTCTCCGGCGAAGATCTTGTTCCGATCCAGCAGGGAGTAGACCAGCACCATCACGATCAGCACCACGCAGATGACCGAGAACAGGCCGTGGATCAGCCGCTTGACGATGTATTTTCCCATAAGCTCTGACCTCGCTTCTCTTTTCTTGATAAGCGCAAGGGGGTGGGGATACCCCCCACCCCCTTGCAGTGATTCACATTACACAGCGTTGGGCCAGATCTGGTATCAGAACAGGCCGATGTTCTTGGCCATGTAGCCGTAAGCCTGGATGGTGTCCAGATAGGTCTGAGCGTCGCCGTAGTCGGGGCCCCAGCCAGAGCCGGTGGACAGGTCGAAGTTGGCCTCGGAACCCTTGGAGAAACGGTAGGTAGCGCCCTGCATATCGTCGGTGGTGGCCATGCCGATCAGGTTCACGATGACAGCGCCGCCGAGGGAGGCCTCGATGGACTGCTTCAGCACGTTGGCCTGGTTGACGGCCAGTTCCTCATAGGTCTCATAGGGATAGTCGATGTAGATGGGCTTGTCAGCGGAGACTTCCACGCCGATCTGAGCCAGTTCGGCGATGGCCTGCTCCAACTCGGCCTTGGCGTTGTCCACATTGTACCAGCCGTCGAAGCCGTCGCCCTTGGCGGTGGCGGTGTCCCAAACCTTGATTGCCACGCCGTCAGCGTCCAGCTGAGCCTGCTCGATCTGACCGAAGGAGGTGCCGGCCTTGAACTCGGTGGCCGTGCCGTTGATGTCAACGGTCACGTCGCTGGCCAGGAACTGGAAGGTGCCGGGCACGTAGGAGTTGCGCAGACGGTTGTACTTCAGTTCCTCGCCCACGATGACGCCGTTGTAAGCGCCGCGGTCCAGACCCATCAGCAGGGCCAGACGGAAGTGCTGGTTGACCAGGGCGTCCTTGGTGCGCTGCTGCTCCTCCTCGTTCTTGGGGGAGACGCCCACGGAGGGATCGTCGTAGTTGGCCCAGGTGCCGCGGTTGACGTTCATCCAGCCGCAGAAGGTGGTGCCGTCGCCGTCGGACACGTAGGCGTAGGTGTCCAGGACGGACTTCTCGTCGCCTTCCAGGATGTCGGTCCTGGCGGTCTCCAGGTTGGCGTTGGAGATGCCGGAGCCGTCGGTGATGCCGGCCTTGGCGTCGTTATAGGCGCGGGTGGGGTCAGAACCGTCGTTGTACTTGTAGTTGATCTTCTTGATGAGCACCGCGTCGGCGTTCCAGTAGGTGGGGTTGGGCTCATAGGTCACGGAGTTCTTCTCCACGAAGCTGGTGATTAGATAGGGACCGCAGTAGGCGATGTTCTCGGGGGTCTTGCCGTAGTTGCCGGGGGTGTACTGGTCGCCGTCAGCGGAGAAGGTGCCGCCCTGGGACTTGTAGTAGGCCCGGTTCAGGGGAGCGAAGCAGCCATAGCCCAGCATGGTGGGGAAGGGGGTGAAGGGGGCGGCCAGGGTGTACTCCAGGGTGTAGTCGTCGATGGCCTTGACGCCGACCTCGTCGAAGGAGCACTCGCCGGCGATGTACTCGTTATAGTTCTTGATGCCGCAGCCGTCGGTAGAGGTCATCAGGTAACCCAGAGCGTCGTTGTTGTCGGCCACGTGAGCCATGGAGGCCACCCAGTCATCAGCGGTGACTTCGCCGATCTCGGTGCCCTGGTGGTCCACCCACTTCACGCCCTGGCGGAGGTGGAAGGTGTAGACGGTGCCGTCGTCGGAGACCTCATAACTCTCGGCCAGACCGTACTGCTGCACGCCCTTGGCGTCGTACTCCATCAGGTTGTCGTAGGTGCCGGCAATGAACATGGAGTCGGAGGTATAGGAGGTGGCGATCACGTCCCAGATGTTGACGGTCTCGGAGAAAGCCACATCATAGGTGTCCTTCATGGTGTAGCCCTTGCCGGTCAGGAACTCGGTGGCCTGCTGACGGTAGGCGTCGGCGGACTCGGCGGCCTCCCACATGGCCAGCAGTTCGGTGCGGTCCTCGGCCTTGATCAGTTCGTTGCACACCAGCAGGGTGTGATAGCGGTAGTTATCCAGGCCCCACAGGATGGTGGCGGCGTTGGAACGGGGTACCACGCGGCTCATGGAGTAGTTGCCGCCCCTGGTCTGGACGGGCAGGAACGCGCCGGACTCCAGCAGCTTGGCCTCGGCCAGAGCCATCATGGCCATACGCATGTCGCCCTCTTCTTCCTTGGCGGCGGCGTAGGCGGCGGCGTAGTCGCCCAGGACGAAGTCATACACGGTCTCGCTGGCCTCGTCCTCGTCCATGCCGGCGAGGGCGTCCCAGTCGATGCCGGTGTAGGTGGGACCGGGGTTCTCACTGGGCTCGGTGCCCGGGGTGGTCTCAGTGCCGGGGTTACTGGCGGGGCCCACGTTGGGGTCCTTGGGGCCGCAGGCGCACAGGGCCACGACCATGACCAGAGCCAGCAGCAGAGCAAGGATTCTCTTCATCATTGGTTTCCTCCTTAAAAATTATCTTTAACCTTCGGGCAGATCGCGCGGCAGCGCGCAGCCGGGAGATTAAACCGAAAAAGGGACTGTTTACCACACTGCGGCAGAAAAGCGTCCCGGCCCGCCGGGACGGAAGCGGCCCGCGGCCGCGGGCCGCTGCGCCGTTTCGCTTACAGCAGAAATACATCTGTCCACAAAGGATAAACAATTATAGACACTAAATATTTTATACGAATACGGGGATTTGTCAATAGTTTTTTTGCTCAATTCGCCCATAGGCCCGCGGCGGGGTTCTGGTCGAATTTCCATCTTTTGCGTGATTTTGTGTAAAAGAACCATTTTTTTGCGGGAAATCGGAAAAAAGAGGCGTCCGGACCTTCCGATCCGGACGCCGTCTTTGGCGGTCCTGCGCAAATCAGGCTTTTGCCGCCTTGTACTTGGCGATGGCCTCGGTGAGCATGGGGCCGACCTTGAACAGGTCGCCCACGATGCCGTAGGTGGCGGCGTCGAAGATGGGGGCGGAGCCGTTCTTGTTCACGGCGATGATGACCTCGGAGTCCTGCATACCGGCCAGGTGCTGGATGGCGCCGGAGATGCCCAGGGCCACGTAGATCTTGGGGTGGACGGTCTTGCCGGTCTGGCCCACCTGGTGGTCCTGGCCGATGAGGCCGGCGTCCACCACCGCGCGGGAGGCGCCTACCACGCCGCCCAGTACGTTGGCCAGCTCCTCGGCGATCTCGATGCCCCGCTTCGGGTCCTTGCTGATGCCGCGGCCCACGGACACCACCACGTCGGCGCCGATCAGGTCCACCAGCTTCTTGGCGGACTTCTTGATCTCGATCAGGTCCACGTGGATGTCGCTCTCGCTGAGCTGCACGTCCACCTTGACCAGCTGGGTCCTGGCGGCGGTTTCCTCGTTATAGGGGGCGGTCTGCATCACGCCGGGGCGGACGGTGGACATCTGGGGCCGGTAGTCGGGGCACACGATGGTGGCCATCAGGTGGCCGCCGAAGGCCGGACGGGTCATCTTCAGGTTCTTGGTGTCCTCGAACTTGGTGTTGTCCACGTCGATGGTGGAGGTGGTCTTCAGGAAGGCCTTGTACTTCTCCACGTCGATGTCCAGGTGGGTGCAGTCGGCGGTGAGGCCGGTGTGCAGCCGGGCGGCCACGCGGGGGCCCAGGTCGCGGCCGATGTTCGTCGCGCCGATGAGGAAGATCTCGGGCTTGTACTCGTGCACCAGGTCGCAGAGGACCTTGGTGTAGGCGTCGGTGGTGTAGTCCTTCAGCAGGGGATGGTCGCACACATAGACCTTGTCGGCGCCGTAGCCGCCCAGGGCCTTGGCGAACTGCTCGTTGACGCCGCTGCCCAGCAGCACGCCGCACAGCTCCACGCCCAGGTCGTCGGCCAGCTTGCGGCCCTCGCTCAGCAGCTGATAGCCGGTGCCCAGGATGACGCCGTCCCGCTGCTCACAAAATACCCACACGCCCTTGAAGGCGGCGGTGTCTTTACTGTTAAAAGCCATAGCTTAAGCTCCTCCCTTAAATGATGTGCTTCTCGCCCAGGATGGACACCAGCTGCTCGCAGGCGGCCTTGTCGGCCCCCTCCATCATGGTGCCCTTGCCCTTCACGGGCGGGGAGAAGGACTTGTAGACCTGGGTGGGGGAGCCCTTCAGGCCCACGTTCTCCACCGCGGAGATCCACTTGCTCTCCTTCAGCGCCTCGAAGTCCCACACGGTGTAGGGCTTGGAGTAGCACTCCATGATGCCGCTGACGCTCATGTACCGGGGGTTGTTCAGCTCCTTGATGCAGGTGAGCACGCAGGGGGTCTCCACGGCGATGGTCATATAGCCGTCCTCCAGGGCGCGGCGCACGGTGAGCTTGCCGTCCTTGTAGTCGATGGCGGTGACGTAGGTGACCTGGGGCAGGCCCAGCTTCTCGGCGATCTGGGGGCCCACCTGGGCGGTGTCGCCGTCGATGGCCTGCCGGCCGCACATGACGATGTCGCCCTCGCCCACGCCGATCTTCTCGATGGCGGCGGTCAGGGTGGAGGAGGTGGCCCAGGTGTCGGCGCCGCCGAACTCCCGGGCGGAGACCAGATATGCCTCGTCAGCGCCGCGGGCCAGGCACTCGCGCAGCATGGACTCCGTGGGGGGCGGGCCCATGGACACCAGCACGACCTTCACGTCGGGGTTGGTCTCCTTGATCTGGAGGGCGGCCTCCAGGGCGTTCATATCATCGGGGTTGGAGATGGTCGCCATGGCGGCGCGGTCCATGGTGCCGTCTTCCTTCACGGCCACCACGCCGGAGGTGTCGGGCACCTGCTTCACACAGACAATGATTTTCATAATGCGCTCTTCCTCCTTCTTACTTCACGCCGATGGCGCCGGAGATGACCATCCGCTGGACCTCAGAGGTGCCCTCGTAGATCTCGGTGATCTTGGCGTCGCGCATCATGCGCTCGATGGGATAGTCACGGGTGTAGCCGTAGCCGCCGAACAGCTGCACGCAGCGGCGGGTCACGTCGCTGGCGGTCTCGGCGGCCACCAGCTTGGCCATGGCGGCGTCCACGCCGAAGGGCTCGTGGTTCTGCTTCTTCATGGCGGCAGAGTAGACCAGCAGCTTGGCGGCCTGGGTCCTGGCGTACATATCGGCCAGCTGGAACTGGGTGTTCTGCTGCTGGCTGATGCGGCGGCCGAACTGGACGCGCTCCTTGGTGTAGGCGATGGTCTCGTCGATGGCGCCCTCGGCGATGCCCAGGGCCTGGGAGGCGATGCCGATACGGCCGCCGTCCAGGGTGGCCATGGCCTCGTTGAAGCCCTTGCCCTGCTTGCCCAGCATCCGGTCGCCGGGGATGACGCAGTCCTCGAAGATCAGCTCGCAGGTGGAGGAGCCGCGGATGCCCATCTTCTTCTCGTGCTTGCCCACGGAGAAGCCCTTGTCGGTGCGCTCCACGATGAAGGCGGACAGCTCCTTCTGTTTGCGGCCCCGCTTCTCCACGATGCCGGTGATGGCGATGATGATGAACACGTTGGCGTAGCCGGCGTTGGTGATGAAGATCTTGGAGCCGTTCAGCACCCAGTCGCCGTTCTCGTTCTTCACGGCGGTGGTCTGCACGCCCTGGGCGTCGGTGCCGGCGCCGGGCTCGGTCAGGCCGAAGGCGCCCAGCCACTCGCCGGAGCACAGCTTGGGCAGATATTTCTTCTTCTGCTCCTCGGTGCCGTAGTCAAAGATGGGGTTGCAGCACAGGGAGGTGTGGGCGGACAGGACCACGCCGGTGGTGGCGCACACCTTGGACATCTCCTCCACCGCCATCACATAGGAGAGGTAGTCGGCGCCCGCGCCGCCGTACTCCTTGGGGAAGTAGATGCCCATCATGCCCAGCTTGGCCATCTTCTTCACGGTCTCGGCGGGGAAGCGCTCCTCCTCGTCCACGTCGGCGGCCAGGGGCTTGACCTCGTTCTCCGCGAACTCCTGGTACATCTTGCGGAGCATCTCCTGCTCCTTGGTCAGTTTGAAATCCATAAATGATCCTCCTTAAAGCGGCTTATCTCTTACAGCTCGTCGACGGGGGTCTTGGTGCGGTCGGCGTTATAGACATAGAAGCCCTTGCCGGACTTGACGCCCAGCTGGCCGCCGCGGACCATCTTCCGGATCAGCGGGCAGGCGCGGTACTTGCCGTCGCCGGTCTCGTGATAGAGCACGTCCATGATGGCCAGACAGATGTCCAGGCCGATGAAGTCGCCCAGCTCCAGGGGGCCCATGGGGTGGTTGGCGCCCAGCTTCATGGCGGCGTCGATGCCGGCGATGTTGGATACGCCCTCCATCTTGATGAAGGCGGCCTCGTTGATCATGGGGATGAGGATGCGGTTGACCACGAAGCCGGCGGCCTCGTTGACCTGCACGGGGGTCTTGCCCAGCCCTTCGGAGATGGAGACGATCTCAGCCACCATGTCGGCGGGGGTGTTGGCGCCGGCGATGACCTCGATGAGCTTCATCCGGTCGGCGGGGTTGAAGAAGTGCATGCCGATGGTGGGACGGCTCAGGCCCTTGCCGATCTCGGTGATGGACAGGGAGGAGGTGTTGGAGGCGAATTTGCACTCCGGCTTGCAGATCTTGTCCAGCTCGGCGAAGGTGGTCTGCTTGACCTTCATGTCCTCGAAGGCGGCCTCCACGATCAGGTCGCAGTCGGCGCACAGGTCCTCCTTCAGGCCCGGGGTGATGGCGGCCACGATGGCGTCCACCTTGGCCTGATCCATCTTGCCCTTTTCCACCAGCTTGGCGTAGCCCTTCTGGATCTTGGCCTTGCCGTTGTCCGCCCACTCCTGCTTGATGTCGCACAGCGCGACGGTCCAGCCGCTCTGAGCGAACGCCTTGGCGATGCCCTGGCCCATGGTGCCGGCGCCGATGATACCAACCTTGCTCATAATGTAGTTTCCTCCTTATATGTTAATGTGGTTTTTGCTCACTTGTTCTATCGTCGCCGCAAGCTCCGTATCGTTCGCTTCCGCCTGCCGGCGAAAGCTCATTCACTCTGCTGCGGCTCCTCTCCCCACAAAAACCGTTGTTTTTGTGGGGGCCCCATTAGGGGTTGTTACTTGTTTTGGAAATGCTTTTCTTTCCTCTTTTCAAGGAACGCGCCCATGCCCTCGTTCTTGTCCTCGGTGCCGCAGGTGACGCCGAAGGCCTCGGCCTCGAAGGCGGAGCCGGTGGCGATGTCGGTCTGCACGCCCATGCGGATGCAGCGCTTGGACTCCTGCACGGCGATGGGGGCGTTGGCGCAGATGGCGTTTGCCAGCTCCATGGCCTTGTCCATCAGCTCCTCGGGGGGATAGACGGCGGAGACCAGGCCGATCTCCTTGGCCTCGGCTGCGCCGATGGTCTTGGCGGTGAGGATCAGCTCCATGGCCTTGGACACGCCCACGATGCGGGGCAGCCGCTGGGTGCCGCCGAAGCCGGGGGTGATGCCCAGGCCGGTCTCGGGCTGGCCGAACTTGGCCTTCTCAGAGGCGATGCGGATGTCGCAGGCCATGGCCAGCTCGCAGCCGCCGCCCAGGGCGAAGCCGTTGACCGCCGCGATGACGGGCTTGGCCAGGTTCTCCAGCCGCAGGAACACGCCGCCGCCGTGGACGCCGAAGCGCTTGCCGTCGATGGAGTTGAATTTGACCATCTCGCCGATGTCGGCGCCCGCCACGAAGGAGCGGCCCGCGCCGGTGAGGATGACGGCGAACACGTCGTCGGCCGCCTCCACTTTGGTGATGGCCTCGTCCAGGTCGCTGAGGACCTGACTGTTCAGGGCGTTCAGCGCCTCCTGTCGGTCGATAGTCAGGATGGCCACCGGGCCCTTCTGCTCATAATTAACAAATGACATCCGCGATTCCTCCCATAAATCAGATTTTGAACGGCTGTACAGGGGTCAGGGCGTCCGGGACGGTCCGCCGGGACAGAGACGGCCTCCTTGTAAAATGCCCCGTCTGCACGTTACTTCTTTAAGTATACCGCTGATACACCGTTTTTGCAAGAAATTTTTACATAGCTTTTCCTGAAATTCCTGTGAGGAGAAAAAACGGGACGGCGCCGGCGGTTTCAGGATGGCGGGCGCGGGGGATGAAGATGGACCAGTCAGAAAAAGCGCATGCTTTTCCAGGCGTTTTGGTGGTTTTTTCGCTTGTTCTTCTCCGAAAGGTGTGCTATAACTTGCTTGCCGCTCTCCGGGAGCGGCGCCGAGTCCGACCGTTCGTGTCGCAAAGATAGGAGATTGAGCGCGCATGGAGAGACGCAGGTCTGCCCATGAGATCGATATGACCCACGGCCCGCTGGCCGGGAAGCTGCTGCTGTTCGCGGTGCCGCTGATGCTGTCCAGCTTATTACAGCTTTTGTTCAACGCCGCCGACGTGGTGGTGGTGGGCCGGTACGCCGGAGACGCCGCCCTGGCGGCGGTGGGGTCCACCTCCTCCCTCATCAACCTGATGGTGAATATCTTCATCGGCCTGTCCGTGGGCGCCAATGTGATCGTGGCCCGGGACCTGGGGGCCGGACGGGAAGAGGACGTCCGAAAGGACGTCCACACCTCCGTCACCCTGGCCCTCATCGGCGGCGCGGTGCTGACGGTGCTGGGGAGCCTGCTGGCCCGGCAGATGCTGGTCTGGACCTCCTCCCCGGCGGAGGTCATCGACCTGGCCGCCCTGTATCTGCGCATCTACTTTCTGGGGATGCCCGCCAATATGCTCTACAACTTCGGCGCGGCCATCCTCCGGGCCCAGGGGGACACCCGGCGGCCCCTGTATATCCTCTTCGCCGCCGGCGTGCTCAACGCGGGGCTGAACCTGTACTTCGTCATCGTGTGGCAGATGAGCGTGGCGGGGGTGGCCCTGGCCACCATCATCTCCCAATACCTCTCCGCCGCCCTGGTGCTCCTCTGTCTGGCGCGGGACAGGGGGCTGCTGCGCCTGGAGCTGAAGAAGCTGGGCCTGGATCTGGAGGTGGTGGGCCGCATCGCCCGGGTGGGCCTCCCCGCCGGGTTCCAGGGGATGGTGTTCTCCATCTCCAACGTGGTCATCCAGTCCTCCATCAACTCCTTTGACGACACCGCCATCGTGGCGGGCTCCGCCGCCTCCGCCAACATCGAGGGCTTCGTCTACGTGGCCATGAACGCCTTTTACCAGACCTGCCTCACCTTCTCCAGCCAGAACTACGGCGCGGGGGAGACCAAGCGGGTGGACCGGACCCTGCTGCTGTGTCAGCTGTACGTCACCGTCACCGGCCTTGCGCTGGGCGGGCTGACGGTGGTCTTCGGCCGCCAGCTGGCCTCCATCTATGCCCCCGGCGAGGAGGACGTCATCGCCCAGGCGACGGCCCGGCTGGCCATCGTCAGCGGGACGTACTGCCTCTGCGGCATGATGGACACTATGGTGGGGGTGCTGCGGGGCATCGGCTACTCGGTGATCCCCATGGCGGTGTCCATGGCGGGGGCCTGCGGCCTCCGGCTGGTGTGGGTGGCCATGGTGTTCCGGACGTTCCACACCCTCACGGCGCTGTATATCTCCTATCCGGTGAGCTGGGCCATCACGGCCCTCATCCATCTGGCCTTCTTCCTGGCGGTGCGGAGGCGCGCCTACGCCAGGGCGGGCGCCCTGCCCGCCGGCCGGGTGACGGAGCTGGAGCCGAAACGGGCCAACGCGGCCTGAGACCTTGCCCCGGCCCTCCTGCCGGGTGTGGTCAGCCGCAAAAAGCAGATGATCCCGCCCTGATGGGCGCCATCAAGGAGCTGGCGGAGGAGAAGTGAGTCTGATGTGAGAAAAGAGGACGCCGGACCCGATGAGGGCCCGGCGCCCTTTTGCGGCCGCCATCACTCCGCCCGCCGGAACAGCGTATTGTCCTGGTTGAGCAGCCAGTAGAGCAGCCGGCCCTCCCCGTCGTACTCCACGCAGGTCTTGTAGACCGGGCCGTCCGGGGCGGCCATGAGGATGACCTGCCGGTTGGGGCGGCTTCCCAGGGGTTTGTCGGCGTAGGTGACGGCGACGTTTTCCGCCAAAGGGTCCAGCTGGATCAGCACGGCCGGCTCCCCGCCAATGGACAGCAGGGACGCGGGGACGGTGAAATCCTCCGCCGGGCCGGCGGCCGCCGCGTCCAGCAGCTGGCGGGCCAGCTCGTACTCGTCCTGGGTGATGAGGGCGAAGGGGCACAGCGCCAGGGCCTCGGACTGGGAGAGGACCGTCTGCCGGGCGGGGGGATCGGCCAGGTACCGCACCAGGGACGCCCCCAGCAGCAGGGCAAACAGCGCCCCCAGCACGCACAGGGCGGTCCGCAGCCGCCCCAGCGTCCCCCGGAACCGGCCCCCCAGCTCCCGGCTGGTCTCCCGGGCGGCCTGTTCCGCCTCGGGGGCGGGGGCGGCCTCCGGCGTCAGACGCTCCCCCCGGATGAGCTCCAGCACCGACAGCTCCAGGGCGTCAGCCAGGGGCTCCAGCAGGGACACGTCGGGAAAGCCAGCGCCCCGCTCCCATTTGCTCACCGTCCGGTCGGAGATGTTCAGCTTGTCCGCCAGCTCCTTTTGGGTGAGCCCCAGCTCCTGCCGGCGCGCGGCGATGAGCCTGCCTGTCCGCTGATTGTCCATGGGCGTCCCCTCCTTTGCCTCCCATGATACCCCGGCGCGGGGAAAAACGCAACAAACGCTCCGTGGAGCGGCGGGCTCCGGGCGGAAATTCCCGAAAATCGGCTGCCGGGGCCGCGGTCCCTCTTGTGATTTTGCGCCCGGTGTGATATAATCTCATCCGAATTCGATCCGGGGGCGTCTTCCCCGCGCGGATAAAGGAGCTGTGAGCATATGAAACTCGGCATCGTGGGACTTCCAAATGTTGGAAAATCCACCCTGTTCAACGCCATCACCAACGCGGGCGCCGAGAGCGCCAACTACCCCTTCTGCACCATCGACCCCAACGTGGGCACGGTGGCCGTGCCCGACGCCCGGCTGGACTGGCTGTCCGACTTCTACAAGCCCAAAAAGACCACCCCCGCCGTGGTGGAGTTCGTGGACATCGCCGGGCTGGTGAAGGGGGCCTCCAAGGGGGAGGGCCTGGGGAACAAGTTTTTGGCCAACATCCGGGAGTGCGCCGCCATCGTCCACGTGGTGCGCTGCTTCGACGAAGAGAACGTCATCCACGTGGAGGGCTCCACCAACCCTGTCCGGGACATGGATATCATCGACCTGGAGCTCATCATGGCCGATGTGGAGATGGCCGACCGGCGCATCGACAAGGCCAGGAAGGCCGCCAAGGCGGACAAGAAGTACAACCACGAGGCCGAGGTGTTCGAGGGCCTGCGGGCGTGGATGAACGACGGCAAGTCCGCCCGGTCCTACCTCAATGAGGTGGACGAGGAGGACGGGGAGCTCATCAAGACCTCCGAACTGCTGTCCCTCAAGCCCGTCATCTACGCCGCCAACCTGGACGAGGACGGCTTCGCCGACCCCGCGGCGGTGGACTACTACAACCAGGTGGCGGAGCGGGCCGCGTCCGAGGGGGCCCAGGTCATCCCCGTGTGCGCCAAGCTGGAGGCCGAGATCGCCGAACTGCCCGCCGATGAGAAGGCCATGTTCCTGGAGGACCTGGGCATCCAGGAGTCCGGCCTGGACCGGCTCATCAAGGCCAGCTACACCCTGCTGGGGCTCATTTCCTTCCTGACCTCCGGCGAGGACGAGTGCCGGGCCTGGACCATCACCCGGGGGACGAAGGCCCCCCAGGCCGCCGGCAAGATCCATTCCGACTTCGAGCGGGGGTTCATCCGGGCGGAGACCATCGCCTTCGACGCGCTGAAGGAGTGCGGCTCCATGGCGGCGGCAAGGGAGAAGGGGCTCATCCGCTCCGAGGGCAAAGACTACGTGGTGCAGGACGGGGACATCATCCTGTTCCGGTTCAACGTGTGACACAGAGGACAGAGAAAACCCCGCGGGAGCGATCCCGCGGGGTTTCGCGCGCCCTCAGGCGATGAACTGCACGCTGTTGGCGCAGATGAAATAGATCCGGTCGTCCTCGGGGTTGGCCAGGATCAGCACGTTGCCCACGCTGCCCAGCAGGGTGGCCCCGCTGACGGTCAGCGGCCCGGCCACCAGGGACACCTGGCGGCTCAGATTGCCCTGGGACAGGGCGGACAGCACCCCGCCGGAGCAGCAGCACCCGTCGCCGCCGGAGCAGCCGCAGCCGCAGGCGGGGGCGGCGGCGCAGCTCCCCTGGGTGGAGTACTGGCCCAGGATGGACTGGATGATCCGGAAGTTCCGGGCGGCCACCTGAGCGGGGGTCAGCTCGCCCTCGGCCACAGGCGCGGCCGCCTGGATGACCAGGGCGTCCAGGGCGCAGAGGGACATCTGGGAGGCGGTGAACACCGGGGTGCCGGCGGTGTCCCCGGCGGGATACACCGGGGCGGACACCTCCAGCAGGTCGGCGCCGCAGGGGGAGAACCGCCGGAAGGCGCCGGTCAGCTCCCCGGCCAGATTGTCGGAGGGGGCGGCGCCCGGGGCGGCCTGAGGGGTGGCCGGGGCGGCGGGCGCCGAGCCGGCCACGTAGCCGCCGGTGACGAAGGCCACCGCGTCGAAATCCAGAAGGCCCGCCAGCGCGGGGTCGCACAGCAGGCCCAGGGCGGCCCGGAAGGACTGGGTGCAGCAGCAGGCGTCCTCGTTTACCTCCACCGGCCGGCAGGGGGCCTGGACGGGCTGGCAGCAGCACACCATGGGCTGGCAGAGGCCGCCGGGAGTTCCCTGGGCCAGGGGATAGGCCGCCGGGGCCGCGGGATACTGGGGGACGCCCTGACAGCCGCAGCCGTTCTGGACCCCCTGCCCGCCGGACGCAGGGCCGCAGCCGGGAGCGCCGCTCTGGGCGGCGAACTCCTCCGCGGAGATGGGGACCCCCACGGAGGGACAGTTCAGATAGGTCTGGTTCATGAAGCACGCTCCTTTCACGCCCTGCCCGGCGCGGGCCCCGCCCCCCGGCGGGAGGGCCGGACAGGTGCATTCCAGTCTATGCCCCGCCGGACCGGGCCGCCACAGGGGGGCGGTCCCATAAAAAGGTCACGCACACAATATTTTGATATTTTTTACGTAAACCCCTTGACAGCCACCACAAGATGTAGTACGATGAATAGGCGCGGGCCGTTCCCGGCTTTTTCCAGACTGTGGCGTTCACGCAGAATTTCAGATACAGAGAGGGAGCTTTACCAATGAAGGTCATCAAGAGAGACAATTCGGTGGTCGATTTTGACCGCAGCAAGATCGTGGCCGCCATCCAGAAGGCCAACGCCGCCGTGGAGGAGCAGTACCGCCTGGACGACGCCTCGGTGGACGCCATCGCCGACGCGGTGGCCGCCAGCCGCAAGCCCCGCCTGCTGGTGGAGGACATCCAGGACATGGTGGAGACCAAGCTGATGGCCGCCGGCAAGTACGAGCTGGCCAAGGCATACATCATCTACCGCTACACCCGGGCCCTGGTCCGCAAGGCCAACACCACCGACGAGTCCATCCTCTCCCTGCTGCGCAACCAGAACAAGGACCTGGCGGAGGAGAACTCCAACAAGAACACCGCCATCGCCTCCACCCAGCGGGACTACATCGCCGGCGAGGTGAGCCGGGACCTGACCCGCCGCATCCTGCTGCCGGAGAAGATCTCCAAGGCCCACGACGAGGGCGTCCTCCACTTCCACGACGCCGACTACTTCGTCCAGCCCATCTTCAACTGCTGCCTGGTGAACATCGGCGACATGCTGGACAACGGCACCATGATCAACGGCAAGCTCATCGAGTCTCCCAAGAGCTTCCAGGTAGCCTGCACCATCGTCACCCAGATCATCGCCTGCGTGGCCTCCAACCAGTACGGCGGCCAGTCCGTGGAGATGAGCCATCTGGGCAAGTACCTCCGCCTGACCTATGAGAAGTACCTCCGCAAGACCCGGGAGGCCGCCCCCGAGCTGGACGAGGAGACGGCGGTGCGGATCGCCCAGGCCCGCACCAAGGACGAGTTGAAGTCCGGCGTGCAGACCATCCAGTATCAGATCAACACCCTGATGACCACCAACGGCCAGTCCCCCTTCGTCACCCTGTTCCTGTGCCTGCGGGAGGGCGACCCCTATATCAAGGAGAACGCCGCCATCATCCAGGAGATCCTGGAGCAGCGGCTGGAGGGCATCAAGAACGAGGCCGGCGTGTACATCACCCCCGCCTTCCCCAAGCTGGTGTACGTGCTGGACGAGTGCAACAACCTGTCCGGCGGCGAGTTCGATTACCTCACCGAGCTGGCGGTGAAGTGCTCCGCCAAGCGGATGTACCCCGACTACATCTCCGCCAAGATCATGCGGGAGACCCACAACGGCAACGTGTATTCCCCCATGGGCTGCCGCTCCTTCCTCACCGACTGGATCGACCCCGACACCGGCGAGTACAAGTACGAGGGCCGGTTCAACCAGGGCGTGGTGTCCATCAACCTGCCCCAGATCGGCATCCTCTCCGGCCAGGACGAGGACAAGTTCTGGAAGCTGCTGGACGAGCGGCTGGAGCTGTGCTACGAGGCCCTCATGTGCCGGCACAACGCCCTGATGGGCGTCCGGTCCGACGTGTCCCCCATCCACTGGCAGTACGGCGCCATCGCCCGGCTGAAAAAGGGGGAGACCATCGACAAGTATCTGCTGAACAACTACTCCACCATCTCCCTGGGCTACATCGGCATCTACGAGGTCACCAAGCTGGTGAAGGGCTGCTCCCAGACCGAGCCCGAGGGCAAGGACTTCGCCCTGCGGCTGATGACCTACCTGCGGGACACCTGCTACAAGTGGCGTGACCAGACCGGCATCGGCTTCTCCCTGTACGGCACCCCCGCCGAGTCCCTGTGCTACCGGTTCGCCCGCATCGACAAGGAGCGCTTCGGCACCATCAAGGACATCACCGACAAGGGCTACTACACCAACTCCTACCACGTGGACGTGCGGGAGAAGATCGACGCCTTCTCCAAGTTCCAGATCGAGAGCGAGTTCCAGCGCCTGTCCCCCGGCGGCGCCATCAGCTACGTGGAGATCCCCAATATGCGCCACAACCTGGAGGCCCTGAAGGATGTGGTCCGCTTCATCTACGACAACATCCAGTACGCCGAGTTCAACACCAAGAGCGACTACTGCCAGGTGTGCGGGTACGACGGCGAGATCCAGATCAACGACGACGGCGAGTGGGAGTGCCCCTGCTGCGGCAACAAGGACCACGCCAAGATGAACGTGGTGCGGCGCACCTGCGGCTATCTGGGCGAGAACTTCTGGAACGTGGGCAAGACCAAGGAGATCAAGGCCCGGGTCCTGCATCTGTAAAAATCAAATTGAAAAGGGGCGGCCGAAAGACCGCCCCTTTTTCGATACGGAGAGAACGCTATGAATTACGCTGACATCAAGTGGGTGGACGTGGCCAACGGCCCCGGCGTGCGGGTGTCCCTGTTCGTGTCCGGCTGCACCCACCACTGCCCGGGCTGCTTCAACGAGGAGGCGTGGGACTTCAATTACGGGAGGCCCTTCACCCAGCCGGACGCGGACAAGATCGTCCGCGCCCTGGCCCCCGCCCACATCAAGGGCCTGTCCCTGCTGGGGGGCGAGCCCTTCGAGCCGGACAATCAGCGGGCCCTGCTCCCCCTGCTCCGGCGGGTGAAGGAGACCTATCCCGACAAGACCGTCTGGTGCTACACCGGCTATCTGCTGGACAAAGAACTGCTGGTGCCCAGCCGCGCCCGGTGCGAGGTCACCGACAGTATGCTGCTGTGCATCGACGTTCTGGTGGACGGACCCTTTGTGGAGGCTCAGAAGGACCTGAACCTGCGCTTCCGGGGCAGCGCCAACCAGCGCATCATTGATGTTCGGAAGTCGCTGAAAGCGGGCTCCGTCATCCTGTGGGACGGGGAGATGACCATCCGGCCCATCACAAAATAGATTTGGAGGGACCTGTCATGCTCACCGCGCCCCTGCCCGTGAAAAAGCTGGACCCCCGGGCCAAGCTGCCCGCCTACGGCTCCGCCGACGCCGCCGGCGCCGATTTGTACGCCCTCACCGACGAGCCTGTGGCCGTCCGCCCCGGCGAGACCGTCCTCATCCACACCGGCCTTGCCATGGCCATCCCAAGAGGGTATGTGGGGCTGGTGTACGCCCGCTCCGGCCTGGCGACGAAGCAGGGCCTGGCCCCGGCCAACAAGGTGGGGGTCATCGACGCGGACTACCGGGGGGAGCTGATGGTGTCCCTCCACAACCACAGCGGCGAGATGCGGGTGGTGGAGGACGGCGACCGCATCGCCCAGCTGGTCATCGCCCCCTATCTCACCGCGGAGTTCGCCGAGGCGGAGGACCTGGACGACACCGGCCGGGGGACCGGCGGGTTCGGCTCCACCGGGGCGAAATAAACAGTGCGAAGGAGCCCCCGCGGGGGCTCCTTTTCCGTGCTGAATATCGAACAAACGTTTGACAATTCGGGGGCGGCGGTGTATAATACCCTCAGGACAGGAAAGGGGGGAGGAGCATGGGCACGGACCGGGTCATTTTCCACTGCGACTGCAACAGCTTTTACGCCTCGGTGGAGCTGCTGAGCCATCCGGAGCTGCGGGACAGCCCGGTGGCCGTCTGCGGCGATCCCAAGAGCCGCCACGGAATCATCCTGGCCAAAAACGAGCCGGCCAAGGCCATGGGGGTCAAGACGGCGGAGACCATCTGGCAGGCCCGGCAGAAGTGCCCCGACCTGGTGCTGCTGCCCCCCCATCACGACCGGTACGGGGTGTACTCCCGGCAGATCAACGCCATCTACTACCGCTTCACCGACCTGATCGAGCCCTTCGGCATCGACGAGAGCTGGGTGCGCCCGTAAACCGCAAGCCAAAGCGGTGTGGGCAGAATGGAAATGTGCCAAAGCAAGGCACCGGGCGAG
>CANRIW010000006.1 GCA_947630785.1 uncultured Oscillospiraceae bacterium
CGCAAGGAGCGCAACGCCATCAACGAGGCCCGCAAGCTGAACATCCCCATCGTGGCCATCGTGGACACCAACTGCGATCCCGATGAGATCGACTACGTCATCCCCGGCAACGACGACGCCATCCGCGCCATCAAGCTGATTTCCTCCGTCATGGCCAACGCCGTGCAGGAGGGCCGTCAGGGCGTGGACGCCGCTCCCGCCGCCGAAGAGGCCGCTCACGCTGAGGCTGAGACCGCCGAGTAAGGGCCTCTCCCCTTTCACTACTGAATTATTTGGAGGTAACGATATATGGCTATTACTGCTCAGGATGTCAAGACCCTGCGTGAGAAGACCGGCTGCGGTATGATGGACTGCAAGAAGGCCCTTGCCGCTTCCGAGGGAGATATGGACAAGGCCGTGGAGTGGCTGCGCGAGAAGGGCCTGGCCGCCTCTGTGAAGAAGGCCGGCCGCATCGCCGCCGAGGGCATGGCCTACGCCGTGGTCGAGGACGGCATCGGCGTAGTCGTGGAGGTCAACTCCGAGACCGACTTCGTCTCCCGCAACGAGAAATTCGTGGACTTCGTCAAGGGCGTGGCCGCCACCATCATCGTGAACAAGCCCGCCGACCTGGACGCCCTCATGGAGTGCGGCTTCGCCGGCAGCACCCTCACCGTGGCCCAGCAGCAGCAGGAGATGGTCCTCACCATCGGCGAGAACATCCACGTCCGCCGCTTCTCCTTCTATGACGCCGGCACCTCCGTGGCCTATGTCCACGCCGGCGGCAAGATCGGCGTGCTGGTGAACCTGGAAGTCTCCGGCGGCATCGACGCCACCGCCATCGGCAAGGACCTGGCCATGCAGATCGCCGCGCTGAATCCCCGCTTCCTGGACAAGTCCCAGGTCACCCAGGACGTGCTGGACGAAGAGAAGAAGATCATGCTGGTCCAGATGGACAATGATCCCAAGATGGCCAATAAGCCCGCCCAGGTCAAGGAGAAGATCGTCCTGGGCAAGCTGAACAAGTTCTACGCCGAGAACTGCCTGCTCCAGCAGGAGTTCGTGAAGGACAACACCATGACCGTGGAGCAGTATATGAACTCCGCCGCCAAGGCGCTGGGCGGCTCCGTGAAGCTCATCGACGCCGTCCGCTTCGAGAAGGGCGAGGGCATCGAGAAGAAGCAGGAGAACCTGGCCGAGGAGATCGCCAAGCAGCTGAAGGAGACCGGGAACTGAGCCCGATCCGCTCTAAAGTACCGCAGATGAAAAGAGGGACCGGCCCCGCGGGCCGGTCCCTCTTTATCGTTTTTCCTGTCAGGCTCCCCCGCTCTCAGACGCCGAGCAGGGCGCAGGCCGCCAGGGTAAACCCGTCGGTGATCTTTCCGCCGGTAATATATCCCCGCAGTTCCTCCGCGGACAGAGCGCAAATGCCCATGATCCCCTCGTAGCCCGCTTTCAGCACCGGCTCTGTGACGCGGCAGGTGTAAACGTCGACAAGGCTGCTCATGACGCCGCTGTCAGGGGCGATCTGCCCCAGGAAGGCCACGTCGGAAACAGCGGCGCCCAATTCCTCAAGGATCTCTTTCTCCAGGTTTTCACGGGAAGAGAGGCCCGGCTCGCCGAACCCCCGGGGGAAAGAAAGCTGCTGATCCCGCAGCGCGTGCCGGTACTGCCGCAGCAAGACAAAACGGTCCCCCCAGCGCGGCGCGCAGACGACCGCTCCGGTCCTGGCAGGGATGAGCCGTTCATAGTCCAGCAGGCGCCCGTCTCTATCCCGCACGAGGTCCACCGCCAGGAGGGAAAAGGAACTCTCATAGGCGACGCCGATGTGCCGTCCGGTGGCCCGCTCATAGGCGTCGATCTCCGTTTCGTCGGTGATGACCGTCAGCTCGCCCCCGTTCCGGAACAGTTCCGGGCGCTCCCGGACGAGCCGCATATACCGTTCTCTGTCACAGGTTTGCATTTTCGCCGTTCTCCTCTACAGTATGCGGATGCTTCTTCAGGGCGGCCAGCACCTTCTCATAGGCCGCCCTTGGCGACTCCTGGAGGATGCCCTCAAACAGGCGCAGCCTCTCCAGAAGGCAGTTGGAACTGCCGGCCCGCTGCCGCCAGTCGCCAAAATAGAAGTCGATCGAGACATTCTCCCGGAAGCGGTCAGATAAGGTATTCCGCCCGTCGGTCAGGATACAGACCTCGTCCTCTCCCTGGCGGTATACGGCGATCAGGCAGCTGCCCCCAAATCGGTAGATCACGGACAGACAGCCTGGGACCTCCTCCATGAACAGATCCGGGATCTTCCGCGCGCAGACCGCCAGCATGGTCCTGAAGCGTTTGAAAATGACCTCCACATCGTGAAAGTCGATTTCGTTCAGGTTCGCCCGCTTCCTTGCCGCGTCCAGGGCTTCCAGATAGGCCGTCCATTCTGGCAGCCTGCGGATACGCGCCGCGGTGGAGAGGGTGACGTCCGCCCCTCCGCAGATGTGCAGATTCTTCAAAAAGGCCGGCCAGAACATGGCTACCGCGCAGTACAGTTCCTCCGCGGAGATCGTCCGCATGGCCTGATAGCCGCGCCGCTCCATCATCTCGTAATCCCACAGCTTGTTTTCGTAGCTGGACATCGGATGGATCTGCAGCGCCGCCGGCAGATTCAGCGCGTACCGGAAGTCCACGATCTGCTTCAGCTCCCGCACAAAGGGCTTGCCATAATCGAGGATGCAGTCCTGAACGGGCGTGCCGGGTCTGGTCAGAAAATCAAGATAAACGTTATTGCGGGTGTAGCTCCCGGACCGGATGTCATCCCGGTCGATCATCGCCTGGCGGACGCGCTGCCAGAGCCGCAGGAAATCCGGCGCCCGGTCATCCGGTATCCCCATGGCCCGGCGGAACGCTTCGAGCCTGTAGGGATTGTTGGCCGTTGTAAGCAGCAGCTCCTGCATCGGGATGGAGAGCCGCTGGGATATTTCAAAGCGGTTCGCCGCGTCCCCGCCGTCCGCGTCATCCCAACTCATGCGGATACAGTAGACGGGGATGCTCTGGCAGATCCCGCGCCACGCCCGGAACTGCCCTTCGTCCACCCCGAACCGTGGCCGCTCTACCGGTGACTTCTCGCCCATCAGATACACCACGAACGAGCCGTTCCGAAGCAGTTCGCAGAACGCGTCCCGCTCCTCCGGAGAGCCGGAATACCACCTGGCCAGCGCCGTCGTGTTAAAGATGGACGCGCGGTTTATCAGGACCTGCCAGTTGTGCAGCAGCGCGCGGACGACCTCTCTCTGCTGTATGAGGGTCCTCCGGGCCTGGAGCGCCGGGTCCTGAAACCCGTGCTGTTGAAACTCCGGGTCCTCATAGTATTCCGGCGGACACCACTGGTTGTCCATGCAGATCGGGTAGACGGCATGGGGGTCGGTCTCGCCCACCTGCAGCATATAAAACGCAACGCCGCCGGCCGTGCGGAGCACAGGGCACGCGTATTTGTAGACGTAGGCGGTGTCTGTCTCGATGTCCTCAATGGAGGACAGGGCGAACTGCTCCTCATCGGGCAGCGCGAGCTCCTCCTGCGTAGACGCGTACTGCCAGACGTCCCTGCTGGTAAGGGTCTCCAAAAACGACATGGTGACCCCTCCAAAGGCGTAGGCGGCGATGTACTGCGCTTTCTGGAACATGGACAGTATCCTGTCATAGTCCCGGAACAGGCGGGTGATGGGCACGCGTTCAAGCAGGACGACGAAGATGTGGTATTCTCCCTCTTCCTGCTTTTTCAAGGCCATTTGCAGCTCGCGGATGATCTCCGAGCGCTGCTCGACGCCGTTAGACATGAACAGGATGAACATGGAACTGTTCTGCAGGGCGCGGTTGATCGTCTTCTCCCAGTCTTCGCTGTATTTGATATTTCCGTCGTACCAGAAGCGCCGTCCGTACATCTTCAGAAAACGCAGCAGCAGTTCCACGCGGGCCGTATCCGCATGGGAGTAGCTGATAAACGCATAGGGCTTCGTCCCGTCGTATGTCATAAGCTTCACGGCGCGCATCTCCTTTCGCGGACCGGCCGCCCACACCCGTGCTGGTCACTGTTTTCTGCGGCCGTTTCTGTTTTGAGGATAACATATTTTACAACCGTTGACAACATCCAATCACAGGACACGCAAAGGCCCCCGGAAGGTATCTTCCGGGGGCCCCTATGGCTCACAGGTCTTTTTTGATCTGATTCAGGGCGTTTTTCTCCAGCCGCGACACCTGTGCCTGGGAGATGCCCACCTCGGCGGACACCTCCATCTGGGTCTTGCCCTGGAAGAACCGGAGGGCCAGGATCTTCCGCTCCCGCTCCCCCAGTTTGTTGATGGCGTCGCTGAGGGCGATATGGTCCAGCCACCGCTCGTCGGTGTTTTTTCTGTCCCGGACCTGGTCCATGACGCACACGGTGTCCCCACCGTCGGAGTACACCGGCTCGAACAGGGACACCGGGTCCACCACCGCGTCCAGAGCGATCACCACCTCCTCGCGGCTGATGCCCAGCGTCTGGGCGATCTCCTCCACCGTGGGCTCCCGCTGGTGTTCCGCCATGTATTTTTCCTTACACTGGAGCACCCGGTAGGCGGTGTCCCGCACCGACCGGGACACCCGAATGGCGCTGTTGTCTCGTAAATATCTTCTGATCTCCCCCACGATCATAGGCACCCCGTAGGTGGAGAACTTCACATCCATGTCCACATTGAAATTGTCGATGGCCTTGATGAGTCCGATACATCCCACCTGGAACAGGTCGTCCACGTTCTCTCCCCGGCCGGCAAACTTCTGGATCACCGACAGCACCAGCCGCAGATTGCCGGAGATCAGCTTTTCCCGGGCGGCCATGTCCCCCGCTCTGGCCTTTTTCAGCAGCTCCATGCTCTCCTCGCTTTTGAGCACCGGCAGCTTCGACGTGTTCACGCCGCAGATCTCTACCTTTCCCTGCACCGTTTTCACCCCGTTTTGTAAATACTGTAAATCCAGTATTTCCGGGCGGGTGGTAAACATACGGTATTGGGGGGAGGTTTATTTTTTATCTTCAGACTGTTTTCGATTGACTTTGCCGAACCCCCTAAATCATTCACTGTTCTTTATTTTTACCTTTTTTGTGCCTTTGCTATCTGGTACGATAACGCCCAATTATAGTTGAGTTTGCATAATGGGCTTGCATTTGTGGGATAATTATGGTACAATCGTAGTGAAAGGGGTTGAACACAATGCCGCACATTATTCCGATCCGTGATTTGAAAGATACGACCGCTATCTCGCAGTTGTGCAACGAGTCCAACGAGCCGGTGTATATCACGAAAAACGGCTACGGCGATATGGTCATTATGAGCATGAAGACTTACGAGCAAAAGATGTTCATGGCTGATGTCTACGAAAAGCTGGCAACAGCTGAAAAAGAGATCAAAGGCGGGAAAACCTCTGACGCCTATGAAGGTCTGAAGGAGCTTCGGGAAAAATATGGCCTATAAGATCATTCAAACCGACTCGTTCCAGCGTGATCTTGATTCTGCGATTGCCTATATCGCGCTCGCGTTGGAAAATAGAATTGCTGCCGCCTCTTTATTGGATGCTATCAGTGAAAGCTATGATAACCTGCGGACCATGCCGTTCATGTATGAAGCCTGTCAGGATCATACCCTAAAGAAATTGGGCTATCGCAAAGCGGTGATCCACAACTACATCCTGATCTATAAGGTCGATGAGGAAGCGAAGACCGTATATATCATGCGCCTGTTCCACGGCAGTCAGGACTACGAAAAGCTGATATAAAAAATGACGGGCCCGCCATCTGACAGATGGCGGGCCCGCGCTTTTGATGGACTTTGCTTTTGTCTTCACATCATGCGCAGGATCTCCTTTTTCAGCCGGTTGATGATCCGTTTCTCCAGACGGGAAATGTAGCTCTGTGAGATGCCCAGCAAATCGGCCACCTCCTTCTGGGTGCGCTCCCGCCTGCCGTCCAGGCCGAACCGCATGGTGATGATGGACCGCTCCCGCTCCGTCAGCCTCCCTACGGCGGTGAGCAGCAGGTCCCGGTCCACGTCGTCCTCGATGGGCTTCTCGATGGCGTCCCCCTCGGTGCCCAGCACGTCGGACAGCAGCAGTTCGTTGCCGTCCCAGTCGGTGTTCAGCGGCTCGTCCAGGGAGACCTCCACCCGGCGGCCGGCGTTTTTGCGCAGGTACATCAGAATCTCGTTCTCGATGCACCGGGAGGCGTAGGTGGCCAGCTTGATGTTCTTTGCGGGCTGGTAGGTCTCCACCGCCTTGATAAGCCCGATGGTCCCGATGGAGATCAGGTCCTCCAGCCCCACGCCGGTGTTCTCGAACCGGCGGGCGATGTACACCACCAGCCGCAGATTGTGCTCGATGAGCTTTGCCCTCGCCTCCTGCCGGGTGTCCTCCCGGTCCAGCCCGTCCAGGCAGGCGGCCTCCTCCTCCCGTGTCAGCGGCGGGGGAAGGGTGTCGCTGCCGCCGATGTAGTGGACCGCGCCCCCCAGGTCGATCCCCAGCCGGGCCAGCAGCCGGCACAGCCAGATATATGTACGCTCCAAGATCATGTCAGAATCCTCCGATCAGCGCCTGGTACCCTTCCCCCAGCGCCGTGGGAGACAGGGCGACCAGAAGGCCGTCAAGTGTTTTCCCTTTCCAGTGGATGGCGGCGGCCTTCACTGCCAGGAGCATCCCGCAGTCCACCCCCACCGCCCGGTAGGGGATGAGCCGCGCCCCCCTCTGCCCCATCCTCCGGCACCGCTCCACCGAGCCCACTGGGTCCGCCGGGTCCGCCCAGGCAGGCAGCAGTCCCGCCAGCCGGGCCGCCTCCGCCACGATGACAGGCCGTCCGTCCGCCGGGTCGGTGAGGGAGTGCCCCGTGTCCACCAGGGCGGTGAGGACGGCGCTGCCCCCCTCCAGGGCGATCTCCAGCTCCACCCGCTCTCCCCCGCCCGTCCGGCCGATCCGCCGGAAGAACAGGGACAGCACGAAGTAGCACCCCACGAACACCAGCAGAAGCAGCCGAAGGTCCACCCTGGAGTAGAACACCCCCCGCTCCAGGGTGAGGGAGAAGCCGCCGAACAGCTCCAGGGCCAGCACCGCCCCTGCCAGGCCGGCGGAGGCCCCGAAGAACAGCACCGTGGGCCGGAGCAGATGGGGCTCTCCCCCATAGGCGACGGCGGCCATCCCCACCCCGCAGGCGATCCGGCAGGGCCAGGCGGTCAGCCACATCAGCCCCGGCAGGAAGATCAGCACCGCATACAGCGCCCCGGCGGCCGCCCCCAGGGCGATCCGCCAGCGCACCAGCGCCGCCCCCGCCATCCGGCCCGCCCCCAGCAGGAGCAGATAGTTGGCGATGAGGTTCAGCAGGAACAGCAGATCCACATATACCACCGTCATGCCGCCGCCCCCTTTGTCCGTCCTGTCCATTATAGCGGCGGGGGGGCTCAAAGAAGGTCAAAAAAGGTCTTGCGCCGGGATTTTTCCAGAAAGGTGTCAGTCGTTTGCCTGGGCAGAATCCGCTTTACTTTTTGCGGGAACTGCCGTATAATGCAAAGGAATCCAAGTTCCTGGAAGCCGGAGCATCGTAGGAGGGATCACAATGAAGAGGACCGTGTCACTGATTTTGGCGGTCATCCTGTGCCTGTTCGTGGCCGTACCGGCCTTTGCCGCCACCTCGGAGCAGATTGAGGCCGCCGACCGTCTCTACAGCCTCGGCTTGTTCAAAGGCGCCGGTGTCAATGACGACGGCACTCCGAACTATGATCTGGACCGGGCGCCCACCCGCGCGGAGGCGGTGACGATGCTGGTCCGACTCCTCGGAAAAGAAGATGAGGCGCTCAGTGGAAACTGGACCACTCCATTCATCGATGTTCCTGAATGGGCACGTCCCTATGTGGGATACGCATATGCGCACGATTATACCAACGGGACCTCCTCAACCACCTTTGGCAGTGGCAGTTCGACAACCGCAACACAGTTTTTGACCTTTGTCCTCCGGGCCCTGGGGTATACCTCCGGCGAGGACTTCGCCTGGGACAGCGCCTGGACGCTGACCGATTTTTTGGGCATCACTGACGGGGAATACCCCGGCGCGGGCACATTCACCCGGGGCGACGCGGTCCTGGTATCCTCCCACGCGCTGGACGCGAATCTCAAGGGCCACGCCTTCACCCTGCTGGACAGCATCCAGGGGGCTACGCCTGTCACATACAAAGTCACCCGCGTCATCGACGGCGACACGTTTGTGATCGACTACAACGGCACGGAGAAGACCATCCGGCTCATCGGCGTGGACACCCCGGAGAGCGTCCACCCGGACAGCTCCAAAAACACCGAGGCGGGCATCGCCGCCGCTGAATTCACCAAAGCCCGTCTCACAGGCGCTCGGGTGGAGATCGAACTGGACGTGCAGGAGACCGACCGGTACGGGCGGACGCTGGCTTACGTCTATGTCAACGGCGAGATGTTCAACGAGACCCTGCTGAAAGCCGGTTACGCCAGCATCGCCACCTATCCCCCAAATGTCAAGTATGTGGACCGCTTTACAAAGATCGTCCAGAACAGGGACCCGTCCCCCACCCCGTCTCCCACGCCCACTCCGACCCCCACGCCGACGCCTGCACCCACACCTACCCCCGAACCCACCCCCACCCCGACTCCAAAGCCCACGCCCACACCCACGCCCTCCGATCCGACGCCCGCCTATTACATCGGGAACAGAAACTCCAAGGTGTTCCACCGGCCCACCTGCTCCTCCGTCAAGAAAATGAGCGCGTCCAACAAGGTGACCCTCTCCACCAGAACCGAGGCCATCAGTAAGGGCTACACCCCCTGCAAGAACTGCAAACCGTAGGCGCTTTTCACCATATCCCCCCGGTGTTCCGGGGGGATATTTCTTTGGGGATTCGATCGTTTTATGGTTGCGCTCTCCCCCGTTCATCATGTATAATATTATGACTGATTTGAGAGGGGGCGCGGTATGGACCTGCTCATCAAAAACGGACGGGTCATCGACCCGGCGTCCGGCGTGGACGATATGCTGGACGCGCTGATCTCCGGCGGGAAGATCGCCGCCGTCGGCAGAGGGCTGGACGGCGGGGACGCGCTGGTCATCGACGCCTCCGGGCTCGTCGTGGCCCCCGGCCTGGTGGATATGCACGTCCATCTCCGGGAGCCGGGGTTCGAGGCCAAGGAGACGGTGTGTACCGGCTGCGCGGCGGCGGCCAGGGGCGGAGTCACCACGCTGGTGGCCATGCCCAACACAAAGCCCGCCACCGACTGCCCGGAGATCGTCGCTCTGGTGCGGGACAAGGCCGCCTCCACCGGGGTGAACGTCCTCCCCGCCGGCGCTGTCACCGTGGGACAGAGGGGCGAACAGCTCACTGACTTTGCGGCGCTGAAAGCCGCCGGCGTGCCCGCCTTTACCGACGACGGGGTGCCCATCCAGAACCTGGCCCTGCTGCGGCAGGCCATGTTGGAGGTGAAACGGCTGGGCCTGCCCATCCTGGACCACTGCGAGGACAAGGACCTGGTGAAGAACTACGGCGTCAACGAGGGCAGGGTGTCGGAGGCGCTGGGCCTGCCCGGACGGCCCGCCGTGGCCGAGGAGGCCCAGATCATGCGGGATATCCTGCTGGCGGAGGACACCGGGGCCCACGTCCACATCTGCCACATCTCCACCGCCAAGGGGGTGGACATGGTGCGGCGGGCCAAGGCCCGGGGCGTCCACGTCACCTGCGAGACCTGCCCCCAGTATTTCACCCTCACCGAGGACGAGGTGCTGAAGCAGGGCTCTCTGGCCCGGGTCAATCCCCCCCTCCGCACCCAGGCCGACGTGGAGGGAATTTTGGCGGGGCTCCGGGACGGCACCATCGACGCCCTCATCACCGACCACGCCCCCCACACGGCGGAGGAAAAGGCCAAGCCCCTCCCCGAGGCCCCCAGCGGCATGGTGGGGCTAGAGACCGCCCTGGCGCTGAACCTGACCGGGCTGTATCATTCGGGACTGCTGCCGCTGGCGCGGGTGCTGGAGCTGATGTCCCGCTCCCCCGCCGCCCTGCTGGGGCTGGACAAGGGCCGTATTGCTGTGGGAGACGACGCCGACGTGGTCATCTTTGACCCGGATGAGGAGTGGACCATCGACCGGGAAAAGTTCGCCTCCAAGGGCAGGAACACCCCCTTCCACGGACGGACGGTCAGGGGAAAAGTGAGATACACCATCGCGAACGGGAAGATCATCTATCAGGAGGATTGAATATGTCGTTTGACGTGTTACAGGAGAAGATCAGGGCAAAAAAGAACCCCACAGTGGCGGGGCTGGACACCCGCGTGGAGTACGTGCCCCCCTATCTGCTGAAGGAGTATACCGACAAATACGGCGAGACCCTGGAGGCCGCCGCCGGGGCCATCCTGGAATTTGACCGTGGCCTCATCGACGCGCTGTATGACGTGGTGCCCGCCGTGAAGCCCCAGGCCGCCTATTTCGAGTGCCTGGGCTGGCGGGGCATGAAGGTGCTGGAGGAGCTCATCGCCTACGCCAAATCCAAGGGGCTCTACGTCATCGCCGACGTGAAGCGGGGGGACATCGGCACCACCGCCACGGCGTACAGCGAGGGCTGGCTTGGGATCACCAAGGTGGGCTCCGCCGACTGCCCCGTGTTTGACGCGGACTGCGTCACCCTCAACGGCTACATGGGGTCCGACGCCATCAAGCCCTTCCTGGCCGACTGTACCGCCCAGAACAAGAGCGCCTTCGTTCTGTGCAAGACCTCCAATCCCTCCTCTGTGGAGCTCCAGGACATGGTGGCGGGGGACCGGGTGGTGTACACCGTCATGGGCGATCTGATCCAGCGCTGGGGCGCGGGTACCGAGGGCAAATACGGCTTCACCGCCCTGGGGGCGGTGGTGGGGGCCACCCACCCCTCCGTGCTGAAGGAGCTCCGCCGCCGGCTGGACAAGACCTTCTTCCTGGTGCCCGGATACGGAGCCCAGGGGGGCACCGCCGCCGACGTGCGCTACGCCTTCGATGAGCTGGGCCGGGGCGCCATCGTCAACGCCTCCCGCTCCATCCTGTGCGCCTGGAAGAAGACCGGCGGCGACGGCCACGACTATCAGGAGGCCGCCCGGGCCGCCGCCGAGAAGATGCGGGATGAGCTCCGGGAATATGTGACCGTTCTGTAGAAAAACTGTAGGGGCGGCCCCACTGGGCCGCCCGCAGGATACGGTCGCTGACCTGAAAAGCGGGCCGCCGAGGGCGGCGGCCCCTACGAGAGAGGAGAATACCGTGAAAGTAGAACGAAACTGCAAGATCGTCCACCGCTCCCAGACGGGGGACGCGGTGTTCATGGTGCTGGAGGCGGGCGACATGGTCCGCACCTCCTATCGGAACCCCGGCCAGTTCGTCCACATCAGGTGCGGGGACTCCCTGCTGCTGCGGCGGCCCATCTCGGTGGCCTCCTGCCGGGAGGACTACCCCAGCGACCTGGTGACCATCGTGTTCGAGGTCCGGGGCGCGGGCACCGCGTGGCTGGCCGACCGGAAATTAGGCGAGCGGCTGGACGTGATGGGCCTGCTGGGCAACGGCTTCCCCGTGAAGCCCGAGGGCCGGTATCTGCTGGTGGGGGGCGGCATCGGCGTGCCTCCCCTGTGGGGCTGCGCCCAGCGCACCAGTGGCAGGTCCACCGCCATCCTGGGGTTCCGCTCCAAGGAGAAGGCCCTTATGCTGGACCTGTTCCGGGAGGACTGCGCCAAGGCCCTCATCGCCACCGACGACGGCTCCATGGGCTACCACGGTTTTGTGGACGCCCTGGTGCGGCAGGAGCTGGAACAGGACAGAGCTTACAACGCCGTCCTGGCCTGCGGCCCCAGGCCCATGCTGAGAAACGTGGCCAAGGCGGTCAAAGAGTTCGGCGTGCCCTGCAAGGTCTCCATGGAGGAACGGATGGGCTGCGGCGTGGGGGCGTGCCTGGTGTGCGCCTGCGACATGAAGGACGGGACCCGGAAGCACGTCTGCAAGGATGGCCCGGTGTTCGACGCGGAGGAGGTGGACTGGGATGCCTGAATTCGACCCTGAACTGGAAAAGGCGCTGGCCCAGCTGGAAAAGGATCTGGCCAACCTGTTCGCCCCGGAGCAGCCGGAGAACTCTCCTGCCGCGCCTGCTGTCGATATGAGCGTAAATCTGGCCGGGATGACCATGAAAAACCCGGTGGTGGTGGCCTCCGGCACCTTCGGCTTCGGCCGGGAATACGGGGAGTTCTACGATCTCAGCGAGCTGGGCGGCATCTGCGCCAAGGGCCTCACCCTCCACCGGCGGGAGGGCAATCCCGCCCCCCGTATCGCTGAGACGCCTATGGGCATCCTCAACTCAGTGGGGCTCCAGAACCCCGGCGTGGACGCCTTTATCGCGGAGGAGTTGCCCTTCCTGCGGCAATACGATGTAAAGGTCATCGCCAACATCTCCGGGAACACCCCGGAGGAGTACGGCATCATGTGCGAGAAACTGGCCGGGGCCGGTGTGGACATGATCGAGGTGAACATCTCCTGCCCCAACGTGAAGGCGGGGGGGCTGGCCTATGGCACCCGGCCGGAACTGGCCGCCGAGGTCACCCGGATGGCCAAGTCCCACGCGGGAGCGGTCCCCGTGATGGTGAAGCTCTCCCCCAACGTCACCGATATCACCGAGATCGCAAAGGCGGCAGAGGGGGCCGGGGCGGACGCCCTCTCCCTCATCAACACCATCCGTGGTATGCGGATCGACGTGAACACCCGGCGGCCCATTTTGAAGATGAACACCGGCGGTCTGTCCGGCCCCGCCGTCCTCCCCGTGGCGGTAAGGATGGTCTGGGAGGTGGCAAACGCCGTGAAGCTGCCCATCCTGGGCATGGGGGGCGTCTCCTCCGGGGAGGACGCGGCCCAGCTCATGCTGGCCGGGGCCGCCGCCGTGGCGGTGGGCACCGCCTGCTTCGCCGACCCCTTCGCCCCCCTGAAAGTGCGCAACGGCCTGGCGGAGCTGGCCGTGGAGCAGGGCCTTTCCGCCGTGTCCCAGCTCACCGGCGGGGTGAAACCCTGGTAATGATCCGATAAAGAGGAATTTCAATGACGACTATCTATCTCATTCGCCACGCCCAGGCGGAGGGCAATCTGTACCGCCGCTGCAACGGCTGGCACAACGGCATGATCACCGTCACCGGCCGGAAGCAGATCCAGCGGCTGGAGGAGCGGTTCAAGGATATCCACATCGACGCGGTGTACTCCAGCGACCTCTACCGCACCATGGCCACCGCCGGGGCCATCTATAAGCCCCGGGGGCTCACCCTGCGCGTTGACCCGGGTCTGCGGGAGATCTGCGGCGGCATCTGGGAGGACCACACCTGGGGCGAATGGCTCCACCAGGACCGGGACAATCTGGCGGCCTTCCTCCGCTATGATCCGTCCTGGTCGGTCCCCGGCGGCGAGACCTTCCCCGCCGTGCGGCGGCGGATGAACGATGCCATCCTCTGTATCGCCGCGGCCCATCAAGGCCAGACGGTGGCGGTGGTGTCCCACGGCAGCGCCATCCGGAACGCCCTGTGCGGCTGGCTGGGGTACTCGTTGGAACAGGAGGCCCCCGTCCGCCTGGGGGACAATACCTCCGTTGCCAGGCTGGAGGTGGAAGACGGCAGGATCAACGTGATCTATTACGGCGACAACAGCCACCTGGGGGAACTGGCCTTCGCCCACAACAGCATCGGCAAGTCCGGCGATCCCCTCGCCAATATGGAGGCCAGCTCCGTCTACTTCGAGCCCCTCACCTTCCCCGCCGGCCGGGATATCTACCTGGCCGCCAGGCGGGACGGCTGGATGGCCAGCCACGGGACCATGGATGGCTTCGACGGCGAGGGCTTCCTCAAAGTGGCGGAGCGCAACAGCGCCTTCGATCCAAACAGCGTGCTGTTGGCCCGCATCGCCGGCGCCCCGGTGGGCGTGCTGCAAATGGACTTTGAGGCGGAGGCGGAGCGATCGGTGGGGCGGGTGCCCTTCCTCTACCTGATGCCGGGAAACCGGGCCAAGGGGCTGGGCGCTCAGCTGCTGGGAGAGGCGGTGTCCTCCTATCGGAAGCTGGGCAGACAGTTCATCCGCCTGCGCTGCGCCCCTGAGAACGACCACGCCCAGAAGTTCTATCTGGCCCACGGCTTTCAAAAGGTGGGCGAGGAGCCGGGGGGCTCCGGCTATCTGGACACCATGGAGAAGTACATCGGCCTGGAGCTGTGAACACATAGAAAAGGAGACCGGGGATCCCCGGTCTCCTTTTTGCTTGAATGGCTTACCGTCCTGTGACCGCGTCGCCGATGGCGTTGCCGGCGTCCCGGATGGCGTTGCCCGCCCCCCGGGCGATGTCGCCCAGGCCGTCGCCGATGCCCCGGGCCGCGTCGCCCACGGCGTTGCCCGCGTCGTCCATGGCGCTGCCGCCGTTATCCACGATCCGGCCCTGGTCGTCGATTCCGCCGTGGGCCCGGTCATAGGCCCGGGCCTGGGCCTCGGTCTCGGGCCTGCCGTCGTTGTCCACGTCGTTGGTGCCGCCGGCGCCGCCGCCGTCCTCGGCGTCGTTCACGTCAGGGGTGGGGCGGGCGCTCTCCCGGACGCCGCTTTCACCGGTCCCCGCGCCTCCGCGGTTCGGATCGGCCGCGGCGCCGCTGTCTCTCCCGGCGGTGCAGCCCGTCAGGGCCAGGGCCAGCGCCAGGGCCGCCGCCCAGGCGATCATACGCTTTTTCATTCTTCTGCCTCCTTTGGGGCCTTTTTCAAGGCGTTTCCCTCGTCTTTTCACGTTCCCCGGTGTTCAGTATGCGTTGGACGGGAGAAAATAAAAGCAGAAAAATTTGCAATCGCCGCCGTTTCAGATTTTTACAAAATAATGCAGATGAGCCCGCCGGAGCCCTCGTTGATGATTCGCTGAAGGGTATCCCGCAGTTTCTCCCTGGCGTCCTCCGGCATCCGCTTCAGCTTGCCGTTCAGATCCTCCCCCACCAGTTCGTGGAAGGAGCGGCCGAAGATGTTGGAGTCCCAAATCTTTCCAGTATCCCCCTCGAACTGCCGGAGCAGGTAGTCCACCATCTCCTCCGACTGCTTTTCGGTGCCCATGATGGGGGACATCTCCGTCTTGATGTCCGCCCGCAGCATGTGGATGGACGGGGCGGAGGCCCGCAGGCGGACGCCGTACTTTCCACCCTGCTTGACGATCTCCGGCTCCTCCAGGGTCATCTCCTCCGGGTCGGGCATGACGATGCCGTAGCCGGTGGCCTCCATCTGGGCCAAAGCGCCCTCCACCTTCTGGTACTTCTTCTTCATGGCGGCCATCTGGGTGAGCTGGTCGATGAGGTCGCCGTCGTCTTTGATATCCAGCCCGCACCGCTCGGACACAGTGGAATAGAACAGGCTCCGGGGCAGGTCCAGCTCCACCGTCACCACGCCGCTGCCCATGTCCATCCGGGTCAGGGACGCGGAGCCGATCTCCTCCCGGACGGCCATGGCCTGGACCGCCTTCTCTGCGTCCCGCAGGCGCTCCAGCCCCTCCGTCTCCTCCCGGAGCATGGCGTACAGCCCGCTCTTGATGGGGTGGTCCATGGGCAGCACATCCACCCAGGGGGGCAGGAACACGTCCATCTCCTTCATGGGAAACTCGTGGAGCACCCCCCGGATGATGTCGGTCACCGCCCCCTCGTCCAGAGTCAGGCAGTTGACGGCGAGACAGGTCACATCATACCGCTCAGCGATGTCCGCCTGGAGGGTCTGGGCCCGCTCCCCATAGGGCTGGGCGGAGTTCAGCAGCACCAGAAAGGGCTTCCCCAGGCTCTTCAACTCGGTGATGACACGCTCCTCCGCCTCCAGGTAGTCCTCCCGGGGGATGTCGGTGACCGAGCCGTCGGTGGTGACCACGATGCCGATGGTGGAGTGGTCGGCGATGACTTTCTCGGTGCCATACTCCGCCGCCTGCCCCATGGGGATCTCGTGGTCGAACCAGGGGGTGTGGACCATCCGTGGCAGCTCCCCGTCCATCTGGCCCAGCGCGCCGGGGACCATGTACCCCACGCAGTCGATGAGCCGGACGGAGAACACCCCGCCGTCCTCCATGGCCATCTCCACCGCGTCCTCGGGGACGAATTTGGGTTCGGCGGTCATCACCACCCGTCCGGAACCGCTCTGGGGCAGTTCGTCCCGGGCCCGGTCCCGGACGTACTCGTTTTCGATGCGGGGCAGCACCATGGTCTCCATGAACCGCTTGATAAAGGTGGACTTGCCCGTGCGGACCGGCCCCACCACGCCGATATAGATGTCGCCTTGGGTGCGCTGGGCGATATCCTCATACAGTTTTGTTTCCAAGTGATTACCCTCCTTGCCCGTACTTGTTCCATATGTATGGGGATAAGCCCTCAAATATGACAGAAGGGCGGCGCGGATGATCCGCGCCGCCCTTTCCGCGCTATCTTCCGGCGGGGATGAGCAGGAGGACGCCCTCGGCCCCCTCCTGGCCGGCCAGGCCGTTGACGGCCTGGATATCCGCCATGGCGGAGCCGCAGGCTTTCGCCACATCCCACAGGGTCTCCCTCTCTCCCATGCGGCGGATGACCACCGAGGGCCTCCGGACATCCGCGGGGGCCGTTCCCTCCCGCAGTCCGGACACCGCCCATATCTGCTCCGCGCCTGTCACACAGGAAACAAACTCCACCTCACACCGCACCTCGATACCGCCGGTGACGGGAACCGCCATGAGTTCCCCCGCCATCCCGCACCGGCAGACGCACTCCGCCCCCTTTGGCAGTTCTACCCGGCCGGCTACGGGGATCGTCACCGGCTCGGCGCAGAGCGCGTCGTCCTCGCTGAGATAGAGCACCGTGGCCTCCACCTGCGCGGTGTACTCCACACCGCCTTCGACAGGGGTGCTGAGCACCGAGGAGACCGCCGCGGAGCAGTCCAGCACCTGCCTGGCGGAGACGCCGGACTCACACAGTTTCCGGCCCATCTCCCGGCGGGCGGTCCGCTCAGACAGGGTGCAAAGGGTCACAGGGGCGCGCTCCGCCTCCACGCACGTTCCCAGGCCAAAGGCGTCCTCCAGCACGGTCACCGGCTGACAGGTCCACATCGCCGCCTGGACCAGCGCCTCCACGCTGATCTCCAGTTCCCCTCCGGTCAGCCGGCAGTCGGCGGACTTGAGCGTCGTGACCACCTCCGGTTCGGCATCCTCGGGCACCTCGCCCATATCGATGATCTGAGAATACGGGAGCTGGAACCGGGCTGAAGCGATCTGCTCACCGCTCAAATAGAGGGCGGTAAGCTCCAGCTCCCCCTTCAGCACCAGCTTTTTCCCGATGAACTTGGCGTCTGACGCGCCGAGCTCCACTCTGGTGCTCAGCAGTTCCTCCATCTCCGGCTTGGAGGCCGGGGCGCGGAGCACATCGGAAAAGGTAAAGGTCTTCTCCCGCACCTCCGGGATACGCCAGAGTTTCCGGGGCGCAAGCCGCTTTTCCAGCGCGGGCCCGGCAGCGTCGGCGGCGATCTCCTGAGTCTCCTCCTCATAGGCGGACGCCCACACAGACAGCTGACACCGGATCAGCAGCTTCCGGGGGTTCAGGGTCCGGGCGTCGGCGGAGGAAAGGGTGACCTCCACGGCCATGGGGCATCGGTCACGGAGCCGCGGATCGTCCCTGGAGCACTGGAAGGGCACGGACACCTCCAAAGCTCTGGGGATATTCTCTCCTTCAGGGATGTACAGCACGGTGACCTGGGCAGCGCCGGTGAGGCGGAGCATCCCGTCCCCCGCCTCCCGATCCTTCAGGCAGGCCCTGCCCCAGGCGCCAACGATCCGCGACACGTCGGGCAGGGCGTCGGGCACGATGCTCTCCAGGGTCTCCTCCTGGGTAAAGGCGGTATGATAGCTGGGGCGGTAGCCCCCCAGGGTGACCTGCTGCAATTCCATATCCATAAGCTGTCCACTCCTCGTACAGATTTCTATGAGAACTATATGAGAGGGCGCGGCCGGATATGACTTGGCCCGTTATTCCCCGTCCATGTGGAACAGCCTGCGCAGCAGCCCGCAGATCATCTTCGGGAATCTCACCACTACGATCCGCATGAAAACAGCCCCCTTTCTCAACGCTTTAGTACAGCATATGAGAAAGAGGGCTGTCCAGTGATTATTTTTTTGTCTCCCAGGGTTTGATCTCTCCGGCTTGCTCATAGAGGCGGACATAGCTTCTGTGACGGGTGGGGGCGATCTCGCCGGCCCTGACGGCCTCCAGGACAGCGCACCCCTTTTCCCTCACATGGGCACAGCCCTGGAACCGGCATCGGTCCGGCCAGGGCCTAAACTCCCGGAAGGCGGCGGCCAGCTCTTCCTTGGGGATGGACTCCGCCTGATCCACGTCAAAGGAGGAAAATCCCGGCGTGTCGGCCACCAGCCCGTCCCCCACGGGGAACAGCTCCACATGGCGGGTGGTGTGGCGGCCCCGGCCCAGCTTTTCGCTGATCTCACCCGTCCGCAGGGCGAACCCCGGCTGGATGGCGTTGAGGATGCTGGACTTGCCCACGCCGGTATTCCCTGTAAAGGCGGATACCTTTTCGGCAAGGACGGCGGCAAGCTCCGGGATGCCCTCGCCGGTCTCCGCGCTGACCTTCAGGGTGGTGAACCCGGCCCTTCGATACAGCTCCGCCAACTCATCCGCCTGGGCCAGATCCCATTTGTTGAAGCAGATGACCGGCTCACAGCCCTTCCACTCCGCCACCGCCGCCATGCGGTCGATGAGGAACGGGTCGGTCACCGGGACGGCGGCGGAGGCCACGATCACCAGCTGGTCGATGTTGGCCACCATGGGCCGCTGGAACTGGTTTTTGCGGGGCAGGATGGCGTCCACCATGCCGGTACCGTCCTCCAGCGCGGTGATCTCCACCTGATCCCCTGCCAGGGGGGTGATCTTCTGATGGCGGAGCTTTCCCCGCCCCCGGCAGGGGACGGGCTCCCCCGCCCCGGTGTTTACGTAATAGAAGCCGCTGAGCGCCTTGACGATCCTTCCCGTCATGTCACTGTCCTTCCCCGTTCACGGGGGGCTGTTCGCTGGGCGGCGCCTCAGTGACGGGAGGGGCCTCGGTGGGAGGCTGCTCCTGACTGGGCTGGGGCTCGTCGGTCGGTTCGTCACTGGGTTCCGCCGTGGGTTCGACCGTGGGTGTGGGGGTCGGAGTCGGCGTGGGGGTAGGAGTGGGCTCCGGCGTGGGAGTGGGCGTCGGGGTAGGTTCCGGCCCGGTGGACACCCACAGGACGATCCCGTCTCCCTTATACGCCTGTTCGCCCGGCTGGATGCTCTGCCAGGACACTATTCCGGCCGCGTATTCATTGCTGGCGTACTGTTTTACCTCGGTGACCACCAGCCCCATATCCCTGATCTGGCGTTCGGCCTCCGAAAGGCTCATGCCCACCCATGGAATCACCGAAACGGGGATGCGCTCGGGGCCGTCGCTGACCACCAGAGTGACGGTCTGGCCCTCCTCCAGAACGGCCCCCTCCTCGGGATCAGAGGAGATCACATAGTCCTGGGTGATATCCCCGGAATTGTCCCGCTGGATCCGCACCTCCAGGCCCATATCCCGGAGGGTCTGCTCGGCGCGGCGGTACTCCTGGTTGATCACATAGGGCATCTTCAGCTCGTCCTCACCGCTGCTGACATTCACCCGGATGGTTCGGTTGCTCTCCCGGACAGTCTCCCCGGCCTCCGGGGACTGGTTGCATATCTGGCCCGCCTCATAATCCTTGCTGGATGTCTCAGAGCCCACCTGAAGGGTAAATCCATCCAGAATAGTCGGGTCGTTCTCAAGCTCCTCCAGAGTATGTCCGAGCAGATCAGGAACGGTGTACTCAGCGGGCGTCGAGGGGGAGATCATCGGCTTGATGAGCACGTTCCACACAAATACCCCCATACCTACGATGAAGATGATGATGGCTGCCACCGCGACAACGGGGGCGATGGAGGCGATCCGGCTGCCATCCTCCCCGCCGTCATAGTCGGGCTCTGACCCGGCCCGCCGGCCCTGATATCTGCTGTCCCGGACAGGGGCGGGCTCACGGGCCCGTGCCTGACGGGACGACGGCTCCTGGGCTGGGCCCATGATCACGGTGGGCTCGTCCACGACCTCCTCCTGCGTGGGAGCGGAAACCGTCATGCCCGGATTTTTGCGGAACTCCTTCAGGTCATCCAACATGGCCTCGGCGGAGGGATACCGCTGGCCCAGGTCATGGGCCATCGCCTTCAGGGTGATCCCCTCCAGCGCCGGGGGGATGTCCGGGTTCAGCTCGCCGGGGGGGATGGGGATGGAGCTGATGTGCTGGATGGCCACGTTCACCGGGTTGTCCCCTTCATAGGGGAGCCGTCCGGTGAGCATCTCATAGAGGACCACGCCGGCGGAGTAGATGTCTGTCCGGCAGTCCACATGGCTGCCCCTGGCCTGCTCCGGAGAAATGTAGTGGACCGAGCCGATGGCCTCGGCGGTCATAGTATGCTGGGCGGCGCTGGCGATGCGGGCGATGCCGAAATCGGTGACCTTCACGCTGCCGTCCCGCAAAATCAGCACGTTCTGGGGTTTGATGTCCCGGTGGATGATGCCCCGGCTGTGGGCGTGGTCCAGCGCCCGCAGGATCTGGGTGATGAAGTGGACGGCCTCCCGCCAGTTCAGCGGGGTACCCCGCTTGCGCATATACTGCTTGAGGGTCATGCCGTCGATAAGCTCCATGACGATATAGTCCAGCCCGTCGGAGCGGCTCACATCGTATACAGAGACGATATTGGAGTGGGACAGCATGGCCACCGCCTGGGACTCGTCGTGGAAGCGGCGGCGGAAATCGGCGTCGCTGGCCAGCTCGGGTTTTAAGATCTTCACCGCAACCAGCCGGTTCAGCCGGTGGTCCCTGGCCTTGTAGACCACGGCCATGCCGCCGTTGCCGATGCGCTCCAATATCTCGTATCGGTTATCGAGCATTTTACCTATGTATTGATCCATAGCGTAAATCCTCCCCATCAAATCTCGGCCAGGACAACAGTGACGTTGTCGGGTGCCCCCCGCTCCAGCGTCATCTCCAGCAGGGACCTGGCGTACCGCTCCGGGTCCGCTTCGGCGGCGGACCGCTCCGCCAGCTCTCCGTCGTCCAGCACATTGGTGAGCCCGTCCGAGCACAGCAGCAGCCGGTCACCAGGGCAGGTCTCCAGCCGCAGGATGTCGCAGCCCACCTCGCTGTCCACCCCCACGGCCCGTGTGATCACATTTCGCCGGGGGTGGTGTCTGGCCTCCTCCGGGGTGATCTCCCCCCGGTTCACCAGCACCTGCACATAGGAGTGATCAGTGGTCAGCTGGCGGGCCTCGCCGCCTCTGAGGAGATAGCACCGGCTGTCCCCCACATTGGCGATATACGCCTCGCCGGGCAGGACAAGCGCGCCTACCAGCGTGGTCCCCATGCCCTCGCAATCCGGATCGCGCTGCGCCGTATCGAACACACGCCTGTTGGCGGCCGCCGCCGCCCGGATCAGGACCAGCTCCCGCCCCTCAGAGTCGCGGGGCGCTCCGGCGGCGCAGAGCTTTTCCACCTCGGCGGAAAAAGCCTCCACCGCTATGGCACTGGCCACGCTGCCGCTCTGGGCGCCGCCCATGCCGTCGCACACCACAAGGACCGCCGTGTCATCCGTCAGCTGGCGAAAGGCGTAGCTGTCCTGATTGTCCCGGCGGACGCGGCCCACATCGGTCATACCGTACAGCTTCATTGTGACTCCCTTCCCGTCTCCATGTGCCGCCGGCGAAGCTGGCCGCAGGAGGCGTCGATATCGCTTCCCAGCTTCCGGCGCACCGTGGCGGTGACGCCCTGCCTCTCCAGCCTCTGCTGGAATTGCCGCACCCGCCGGCTGGGTTTCAGCGGGGACTCGGCAATATCGTTCAGCGGGATCAGATTCACGTGGGCAGGCTGGCCCTTCAAAAGGGCGGCCAGCCGGTCCGCCTGTTCGTCGCTGTCGTTCACTCCGTCGATCATGGCGTACTCGTAGGAGACGCGCCGCCCGGTGGTCTCAAAATACCGGCGGCAGGTCTCCATCAGCCTCTCCACCCCCACGGCGCGGTTCACAGGCATCAGCCGGGAGCGGGTCTCGTCTTCGGGGGCGTGGAGGGATACGCTGAGTGTCAATTGTAACCCAAGTGACGCCAGTTTGTCAATTCTATCGACAAGCCCGCAGGTGGACAGGGAGATGTGGCGCATGCCGATGTTCAGCCCGTCCGGGCGGTTGACCAGCTCCAGAAACCGCAGCACGTTGTCGAAGTTGTCCAGGGGTTCGCCGATGCCCATCATCACGATGTTGGACACCTTCTCCCCGCTGTCCTTCTGGGTGAAAATGATCTGGTCCAGAATCTCGCCGGCGGTCAGGTCCCGCACCTTGCCGCCCAGGGTGGAAGCGCAGAACACGCAGCCCATGTTGCACCCCGCCTGGCAGGACACGCACACAATATTCCCATGGTGATAGCGCATCAAAACCGTCTCCACGCAGTTGCCGTCCCAGAGCCGCCAGAGGTACTTGACGGTGCCGTCGATTCTGGACACCTGTTTGCGCTCGATCTGTGGGGCGAACAGGCGGCACTCCCCCGCCAGCCGCTCCCGCAGATCCTTGGGGAGGTTGGTCATCTCGTCGAAGGACGCCACGCCCTGGCTGAGCCAGGAGAACACCTGCTTTGCCCGGAAGGCGGGCTGACCCAACTCCTTGAAATAAGCGGCCAGTTCCTCCGGGGTCATGGATTTCAGATCGGTCAAAGAGGCTCACCCTCTCTTTCGCAGCTTTGCCACAAAGAAGCCGTCGGTGTGGTGGATGTGGGGCCAGAAGGTCACCATTCCCGGCTGTTCGCCAAACTGGGGCAGCGTGAAGGGCTCCGGGCCAAAATCGGGATGGTCCGACAGGAAGCTGTCCACCACGCCCTCGTTCTCACGCTCCAGCAGGGTGCAGGTAGAGTAGACCAGCGTTCCGCCGGGCCTGACATACCGGGCGCAGTTGTCCAGAATGGCCCGCTGGATGGCCGGCAGGCCCTTCATGGGTACCGGGTCCTTGTATCGGATGTCCGGCTTCTTGCGGATGACCCCCAGGCCGGAGCAGGGCACGTCAGTGATCACGGCGTCAAAGGCGCCCTCCCACTCCGGGCGGAACGCCGCGCCGCTCTGGAGGGTGGGCGTCACGATGGACAGGCCCAGCCGGTCCCGTCCCGCCTCCAGCAGCCTGATCTTGTGGGGGTGGATGTCGCAGGAGACGACCTCCCCCCTGTTTTTCATGTCGATGGCGGCAGCAAAGGACTTGCCGCCGGGGGCGGCGCAGGCGTCCAGCACCCGCGTCTCCGGCCTGAGGCCGGCGGCGGTCACCGCCAGACGGGCCGCCGGGTCCTGGATGTAGAACAGCCCCTCCCGATAGGCGGCCAGCCGCTCCAGATCGCCGGAGTTCTTCAAAATGAAGCAGTCCGGCAGCCAGGGGTGGGGCTCCGCCTCTACCCCGTCAGCGGCCAAAGCGGAGACGAGTTCCTCCGCCGTGGTCCGGGTGGTGTTCACCTGGGCGGCGACGGGGGGCTGTCCGTTGTCGGCGATGAGCAGCTGTTCCGCGCCGTCCTCCCCCAGGCGGGCGATGAACGCCTCCGTCAGCCACCGGGGATGGCTGTATTTTATTGACAAGGTTTCTGCCTTGTCAGCTCCTGTGGGCTCCGGCAGTTCTCCCGCCCGGAGCATGGCCCGGAGCACCCCGTTCACCATGCCGGTGGCTCTGGGGTTTTTGCAGTACCGGCGCGTTGACTCCACCGCCTCATTGACGGCGGCGCTGGCGGGGATCTTGTTCAGGAACAGGAGCTGATAGGCGGCGATCCGCAGAGCGCACAGCAAGTTCAGCTCCAGCTTATCCAGCCGCATCTTGCAGAATCGGGCCAGATGCCAGTCCAGCAGCATCCGGTTCTGGAGGACGCCGAAGCACAGCCGGGTGGCCAAGGCGGCCTCCCGGCGGTCAAGATTGCCCTCCCGGAGGGTCTTTTTCAGAAAGCCGTCCGACCAGGCGCCCTGCCGCTCACAGGCGGCCAGGGTGACCAGCGCCGCCTCCCGGGCGGACATGGGGCGCTTGTCGTTCATAGGGGCCCCTTCACCGGGTGGCCGGCCAGAAAGGCGGCGGCGGGCATGGGCTTTTTGCCGTCGGGCTGCAATTCCGCGATCGCAAGGATATTACCGTCCCCGCAGACGATCTTCAAGCCTTTTTTGTCGGCCTGGACCACCGTTCCGGCAGATTTCCCTGAGGTCTCCCCCGTCAGTCTCGTCCGCAAAATCTTGCAGCGGACGCCGTCCAGCGCCGTCACCGCCGCCGGCCAGGGGTACAGCCCCCGGACCTGGTCGTGGATGCGCCGGGCGGGCTGCCCCCAGTCGATTGGGGACAGCTCCTTGGACAGCATGGGGGCGTAGCAGGACTGCCCGTCGTCCTGGGGGACGGGCGAAACGGTCCCGGCGGCGATGTCCGTCACCGTTTTCACCAGCAGCTCCGCCCCCAACTCCGCCAGGCGGGCGGTGAGCTCCTGGGCGTTCTCGTCGATGCCGATAGTGGTTTCCGCCTGGGTCAGGATGTCGCCGGTGTCCAGCCCCTCAGCCATATACATGATAGTGACGCCGGTAACGTCCTCGCTGTTCAGGATGGCCCAGTTGATGGGGGCCGCTCCCCGGTACTTCGGCAGCAGAGACGAGTGGACGTTGACGCAACCGAATTTGGGCAGCGCCAGGATGTCCGGCGGCAGGATCTTCCCGTAGGCCGCCACCGCGATGAGCTCCGGGGAAAGCTCCTTCAGGATGGCCAGCGCCTCCCCGTCCCGCATCTTAACGGGCTGATACACGGGAATATCGACTGACAGGGCATATTCCTTGACAGGACACGGCTGGAGCTTGTTCTGGTGCCGTCCCACCGGCTTGTCCGGCTGAGTGAACACGCCGCACACCTCGTGCCCCGCCTCCACCAGCGCCCGCAGGGAGGGCACCGCGAACTCCGGGGTGCCCATGAACACGATCCTCATTCGCCGCCCTCCGATTCCGCCTCCTGCTCCCTCTGTTCATGGGCGGCCCGGTACTCGTCCATCTCCTCGGGGGTATAGAGCCTGTCCGTGTGCTCCACGAACAGGTGGCCGTCCAGGTGCTCCAGCTCGTGGCAGAAGCACCGGGCCACGATCTCCTCCCCGGTGTGTTCGAACCAGCTGCCGTCCCGGTCCTGGGCCCGGACGGTGACCTTGTAAGGCCGGGTGACGATGCCGTACTGGCCGGGGACGCTGAGGCAGCCCTCAAAGTCGGTCTGTTCTCCCTCCTGGGCGACGATCTCCGGATTCACCAGCTCCAGGATGTGCTCGTTCCCCTCCTCCATCACGTCCATGACCACCACCACCCGGCGGAGAATGCCCACCTGGGGGGCGGCCAGCCCCACGCCGTTGGAGATCAGCAGGGTCTCCTTCATGTCGTCGATGAGGGTATGGAGCCGCTTGTCAAATTTCACCACCGGGCGGCACTTCTTCTCCAGACAGGGATCTCCTCTGGTGATGATCACGCGTTCAGCCATATCGTGTTTTCCTCCTTGTCAGTCCAGCGGGTCCACGTCGGCAAAGACGGTGACGCCGCGGTTGGCCTTGTCCGCCTGGGCCTGCCGCAGCAGATGGGCCGCCAGCAGACGGATCTCTTTGGTATTCCTGGTGTTCAGGATCAGCCGGTAGCGGTAGCGGTTGTTCACCTTGGCCACCGCCGCCGGGGCGGGGCCCAGCAGCTGCCAGGGCTGGTCCCTGTAGGGTTTTTGGTTCAGCGCCCCGCTGAGGGCGTCCCGGAGCCGGAGGCAGGTCCGCAGCACCGCCGTCTCCTCCGGCCCGGAGGCGGACAGCACGAACAGATCGCTGAAGGGCGGGAAGTTCCGGACCCTCCGGATGGCGATCTCCTGCACGTAAAAGCTGTCGTAATCCTGCCGGGCGGCGCACCGGATGACCTCGTTTTCCGGGGTGTAGGTCTGGATGACCGCCTGGCCCTCCTTGCCGCCCCGGCCCGCTCTCCCCACCACCTGGGTGAGCAGGGAGAAGGTGCGCTCCCCCGCGTGGATGTCCCCGCTGTAAAGGGACTGGTCGGCGCTCACCGCCCCCACCAGGGTGACGTTCTCAAAATCCAGTCCCTTGGCCACCATCTGGGTGCCCAGCAGGATGGGCACCCGCCGGCGGCGGAACTCCTCCAAAATGGCCTCGTGGGTGTGGGTGGCGGACACCGAGTCGGCGTCCATGCGGAGGGTCTCCGCGCCGGGGAACAGGTCCCGCAGCTCCTCCTGGAGCTTCTGGGTGCCTGTCCCCACAAAGTTCAGGATGCCGCCGCAGGAGGGGCACTCCTCCGGCAGGGGCTCTGAGTGGCCGCAGTAGTGGCACATGAGCCGCCGGTTGGCGGAGTGATAGGTCAGGCTCACCGAGCACCGGGGACAGGTGGGGGTCTCCCCGCACTCCCCGCAGGTGACCATCCGGTGGGCCCCCCGGCGATTCAGGAACAGGATGGCCTGCTCTCCCCGGTCCATGGTCTCCTCCAGTTTGGAGGCCAGGGCGGCGCTGACGCTGGTGCCGTTGCCCCGGCGGAGCTCCTCCTTCATGTCCACGATGGTCACCCTGGGCAGGGCCCTCTCATTAAAGCGGTGGTCCAGGTGGAACAGGTTGTAATCGCCCTGCTTCGCGTGGTACATGGTCTCCACGCTGGGGGTGGCGGAGCCCAGCACCAGCAGGGCGTTTTCCTTGAAGCAGCGGTATTTCGCCACCTCCCGGGCATGATACCGGGGGGTCTGCTCCGACTTATAGGTGGGCTCCTGCTCCTCGTCGATGACGATGGCCCCAAGATCGGGCAGAGGGGCGAACACGGCGGAGCGGGTGCCCACCACGACTCTGGCCTCCCCCCGCTTTGCGCGCTTCCACTCGTCGTACCGCTCGCCGGCGGAGAGGGAGCTGTGGAGGATGGCCACCTCCCGGCCGAAGTGGGAGGTGAAGATGCGCATGAGCTGGGGCGTCAGGGCGATCTCCGGCACAAGGACCAGGGCGGTCCTTCCCCGGTCCAGCAGGGTGTGGATGAGCTGAAGATAGACCTGGGTCTTTCCGCTGCCGGTGACGCCGTAGAGCAGCGCCGCGGCGGGCTTTCCCTCCTCCGCCAGGGCCAGCAGGCCATCATAGGCCGCCTGCTGCTGGTCGTTCAGGGCGATGGGGGCCGCCTGGGGCAGCTCGGGCAGGTCGGGCCGGCGGTAGACCTCCCGCTTGGAGAGGGTGAGCACCCCCCGCTTCTCCAGCGAGCGGAGGGTGGTCATGGACGCGCCGGTGAAATAGCACAGCTCCTTGGCGGACACCTCTCCGATGGCGCAGAGGGCCTCGCACGCGGCGTACTGGAGGGGCGCCCTGCTCCGCCTGGAGGCCACCAGCGCCATGGCGTCGGCCGGCGGCATGGCCAGGGCGGCGATCTGCTCCGACTTGTCCCCCACGTTCCGGGCGGCCTGGGTCTCTTTGACGATGATCCCCTTGTCGGACAGCGTTTTGATGGCGGGGCCGGGGTCCACGGTGCCGAAGGCCACGCGGATCCTGCCCAGCTCCGCCGCCCCGCCGTTGGCAAAGAGCAGCTCCACCAGCTTGTTGGCGTTGACGGAACGGCCCGCCGCCTCATAGGCGGCCTCCCGGTCCACGCCGGGGGCGATCTTCCAGCAGTCCATCAGGGAGAACCACAGCCCCGCCGGCAGCATGATCCGCAGGGCGTCGTACACGGTGCAGAAGTACCGCTCCCGCATCCACAGAGCCAGCTGGATGGAGCGCTCGTCCAGCACCGGCTGGTCGTCCAGCAGGGCCTGGATGGATTTCAGCTTTGCCGTGTCCTCCCGCTCCCCCAGGGACAGGACCACCCCGTCCGTCCCCCGGTTGCCGGAGCCGAAAGGCACCGCCGCCCGCATCCCCGGACGGACCAGGCCGTCCAGTTCCGGCGGGATCAGATAGTCATAGGGCCGGTCGATGGCGTAGGGGGCCGCCGACACCACGATCTTCGCGATACTGGCCATGTCCCCCACCTCCTGTCACACAGCGTCCAAAGGGCAAGCAGGTCGCCCCGCTTGCCCTGTATCTATCGGGTCACTCCCCGGCCTCTCCGCTCTGCTGCTCCTCCTGCTCGGCGGATTCGATGGTCAGCGCGCCGCTGGCCACCTCATTGATCGCCATGGACACCGCCTTCTCCTGGAGGGGCTCGCCCTCCTTCTCCGCCTCGCTGGACAGCTTCCTGGCCCGATTGGCGACCATGTTCACCAGCATATAGCGGCTGGGCACCTTGTCAAGCAGGTCCCGAATGGCTGGATACAATAACATAATGTTTTCCTCCCTGTCTGATCGACTTGTCTCAATACAAATATCACGGTTCGGCGGAAGCGAATCCCTCCACCAGATGGAGCCGTTTTGGAGTCCGGCACCGCTCTGCCTCCAGGATGGCCTGGATCTGCCGGGCGGCGTCCACCACCGTGTCGTTCACCACCAGATAGTCGTACCGGGGGCACTCCCGGCACTCCTCTCCGGCCTGGACCAGCCGCCGGGCGATGGCCTCCTCATCGTCGGTGTTTCGGCCCCGCAGCCGGCGGGACAGCTCCTCGATGGAGGGCGGGATCAGGAAGATCAGCACCGCCTCCGGGCACTTCTCCTTCACATGGGCGGCCCCCTGGACCTCGATGTCCAGCAGCACGTCCACCCCCCGGTCCAGCTGCTCCTGAATGACCTTCAGCGAAGTACCGTAGTAGTTGCCCACGTACTCGGCGTACTCCAGTAGTTCCCCGTCCCGGATCATTCGCTCAAACTCCTCCCGGGAGACGAAGTTGTAGTTGACGCCGTCCTGCTCTCCCACTCTGGGGGCACGGGTGGTAAAGGACACCGAGAAGTGGATGTCCGGCCGGCTGCTCAGCAGCTCGGCGATCACCGTGCTCTTGCCCACCCCGGAGGGGCCGGACAGCACGATCAGCTCTCCGCGCTTTTTCTGTGTTTCGCTCATGGGGTCTTTTCCTCCGTGTCTTCGCCGTTGTCATCGAACCGGGCGGCCAGCTGCTCGCAGGTCAGGGAGGACCAGATCACATGGCCGCTGTCGGTCACCAGCACGGCCCGGGTCTTGCGTCCGAAGCTGGCGTCGATGAGCACGCCCCGCTCCCTGGCCTCCTGGCCCAGCCGCTTCACCGGGGCGGAATCCGGGCTGACCACGGCCACCACCCGCCGGGGATTGACCAGGTTCCCGAACCCGATATTCACCAGTTTCATCCGAAGCCCTCCCGGTCATTCCAGGTTCTGGATCTGTTCCCGGATCTTCTCGATCTCCGCCTTGATGTCCACCACCGTGCGGGTGATGTCCAGATCGGAGCACTTGGAGCCGATGGTGTTGGCCTCCCGGTTGAACTCCTGGATCAGGAAGTCCAGCTTGCGGCCCACGGCCCCGCCCTTGTCCAGCAGCTCCCGGAGCTGGGCGATGTGGCTGTGGAGGCGCACCGTCTCCTCGTCCACCGCCACCTTGTCGGCGAAGATGGCCGCCTCGGTGAGGATGCGGGCGGGGTCGATCTGGGTGTTTTGCAGCACCTCGTTCATGCGGGCCTCCAGCCTGGCCCGGTACTCGGACACCGTCTGGGGGGAGCGTTCCTCTACTTTGCCAACCATGGTCTCGATGGCGGCCGCCCGGCTCAGGATGTCCTCGGCCAGCCGGGCGCCCTCCTTCTCCCGCATGGCGTTGAAGTCGGTCACGGCCAGGTCCAGAGCGGCCAGCAGCCGCTCCTTCATCTGCTCCGGGTCCTCTTCCTTCTTCTCCACCGTGAGCACATCGGGGAACCGGGCCAGATCGATGACGGAGCACTCCCCTTTGACCAGGATCCCGCCGCCGGATTCGCCCAGCTGTTTCCAAGCCGCCGCATGGACCTGCTGGAGGGCAGCGGCATAGCTTTTGGCCAGCGCCTCATTGACGATGACAGCCAGATCGTTCCCACCGGTGTGGACGATGGTGACGAACACGTCCACCTTGCCCCGGCCGATCCCCGCCTGCACCCTGGCCTTCATGGCGTCCTCGGCAAAGAGATAGCTGCGGGGCATTTTGATTGTACAGTCCAGATACCGGTTGTTCACCGCGCGAAGCTCCACGGTGACGGTCATATCCTCATATGCCTGTTCTCCCCGGCCATAGCCGGTCATACTTCTAACCATTTGGATTCCTCTCATTCGTTCAGGTCGGTTCAGTGGATGTATTTGTCCACCCGCGCCGCATACAGGGCGATGAGCCCGCTGAAGCCAAAATCATAGAGCAGAAAGACGATGTTGCCGATAAGGTACACGATCCACCAGCCCTTCGCCATAAACTCCGGCAGGGAGGCCAGCAGCGCCGCCCCCATGACCAGCCACAGCACCGTCAGCGCGGCGTTGAAGAATATCAGCTTGACCGCAATCTCCAGGGCCTTGGGCCACCGGCGGGCCTCCACGATGGATTTCACCATGGGATAGAGCCCGAACAGCACGGCGAACATCAGGGCGCAGAGCTTGTCGGGCACCAGCAGGAATGCCAGGATGGACACGGCCCCCCAGCACAGGAAGCCCGCCTGGATACTGACGGAGATCACCGCCCCCGCCATGAGCACCCCCGCCGCCGCCACGATGCCGATGTTTCCCCTGGGGACGATGGAGCCCAGATACACCAGCACCAGCGCCAACGCCGCCAGGATGGCCGGATAGGCCACTTTTGCGGCGGAACTCTTCCGTCTCATATCAGCGGCAGCTCCCGCACAGGCAGTTCATGCACATCAGGGTGGTGCAGCAGTCCAGACTGTCGCACTGGGCCCCCGTCATGCCTGTAGGCTGATAGGAGTAGCCCCCCTGCTGCATCATGGCCAGGGCCTGCCGGAATTCCATGTTCCCCGGCTCCATCTGCACGGCGATCTGAAAGTTCTGCCGCGCCTCGTCCAGCCAGCCCCGGCGGTAGGCGATGCTCCCCATGAGGAAGTACCACTCCCCCGTCTTGCCGCCGGCCCCCTGAAGGGTCTGCTCCGCGCCGTCCAGGTCGCCGGCGTTGATCTGCTGGCGCGCCTGGGCGTAGGCGGAACCAGAGGACTGCTGATAGGAGCCGCCCCCGTACCCCTGTTGGTACGCGGAGCTTCCGTATCCGCCGGAGTATCCGGAGGAGTACCCGCTCTGGCCGCCGCTCCGCCCCTTGGTGATGGCGTCGTATGCCTCGTTGATCTCCTTCATCTTCTCCTCGGCCAGGTCGGCCAGGGGGTTGTTCTGATAGTTGTCGGGGTGGTACTTCCGCGCCAGCTCCCGGTAGGCCTTTTTTACCTCCTCGTCGCTGGCGCTCTGGCTGACGCCCAGCACCTCATAGGGATCGCGCATCGGGGGCCCTCCTTGTCTTTGTCTTCTGTAGTTCCCTCCACCGGCCCTCCAGCACGGCCTTCTGCACCGCGGGCAGGCCCAGGTAGATCACGTTTTCCACGATGGGCGACCACTCCCCCAGCTCCATCAGGTTGGCGGCCGAGGCCGCAAGCCGCGCGGAGTGGGTGAGGGTGGTCTCAAAATAGTCCCGCTGTTCCCGCGCCCCCTCCGGGAAGCGGGCGGCCAGGGGGTTGTAGCGGTCCTTTTTTTCGTCCTCCTCCAGGTCGTCCCAGGCGTCCGCCAGATAGATCCACCGGCCCAGATGGTACAGCAGCTGCTCCATGGGCCGCCGGTTGGGGTGGCCGTCCGGGAGACTGTCAGCCGCGGCGGACAGCAGCGACGCGAACACGTCGGCCACCCGGTCCAGCTCCGGGGAACGGGCCTTTTCCAGCTGGTCCAGGCGGGCCAGTCCATCCCGGACCCGGCCGTCGAACTGAGGCCGGGCGGTGGCCGCTTTCCGATACGCTCCTCTGAACACCAGGCGGAGGAACCGGGCGGGCAGGCCGGTGAGAAAGCTGTGGTCGGCCACGTCGTCGCACAGCTTGTGCCAGGTGAGGATCATGCTCTCGTCGGCGGCCAGGTCCAGCGCGTCCCCTTTGACACAGGCCCGGGGCTTGCGGATGGGATGGGCGGGACACCGGCGGCACTCCGTCTCACAGCTCTCCCCCGCCGCCAGCAGGATGGCGAGAAAGGTGAAGTCGTACTGCAGGGTGAACCGGGCCCAGAAGCCGCAGCGTCTTCCCAGGGCGTGGCACAGGCCGCAGTAGGCGGACTGGTAGGCGTCCCGCTGCTCCCCGCTCAGCCGGTCCAGGACCGGCCGGACATAGCCGAACATCAGCCGGTGGCCGCGGGAAGGGCGGCGGGCTCAGGAATACCCTCCGTCAAATTGAGGGCGATTCGGTAGTCCCCGCTGAGCACTCCCACCTCCGCGATGGAGGGCGCGATGTTCAGATAGACCCGGACGGTGGCGGTATACCCGCCGGCGGACGGCGTCATATCCTGGAGGTCGGCCACCGCCAGGAGGCTCTCGTCCGTGACGGCGTCCAGCAGGTCTGGCTCGCCCCGGACGGTGACGGAGAGCACCTGGGTGATGATGTCCGCCGTCCACCCTTCCGGGACGTTGATGCAGCGGATATTGCTGACCTGGAACGTCCGCTCCGCCAACTGCTTGTTGAAGCGGACCGTGACCTCCACATTTTCCACCCCGGTGAGGTTGGTCAGCTCGTCGTCCAAAGGCACCGGGAAGGTCAGTTTCTCCCCGTCGCGAACGGAGTCCAGGTTGATGGTGGCCACATTGATGGCCCCCGCCGCCTTGACGGCCTCCACCGCCTCGGTGGTGCCCGCCACTGTGATGCTCTCGACGGACAGCTCGGCCGACGCCTCTCCGGCGCCTACGCCGCCGCCGTCCACAAAGGTCACGGCCAGTGGGATCTCAGCGGTGGCCTGGATGGGGAAAGTGGTGTAAACCATTTCCACATCGCATGTCACATCCAGATCGAGCTCATTGCCGCTGCGGTCCAGAAGCCGGAAGGGATATTCCCCATTGACCGTTCCAGTGAGTCCTTCGTCGTCCACGGTGACCACCGCCCGGGCCACCTGGTTCACGTCCTCCAGGCGGCCACTGACTACCACGACCTTGGGGGAAAACACGAAATCCTCTTTATCGCCCGCAAGATAGCCCTCGGCGGCGCTGCCGGTGAACTCGCCCTCCACCGGGATCTCCTGGCTGCTGTACCGGGCCACCTCTACGGTGATCACGCTGCCGTTGACCCCGCTGACGATGGTCACCTGGCTCCGGTCCACACTGGGCGGCGGCGACACAGTGTAGGTCACCGAATGGCTTCCCTCCTCGTAGATGCCCGACACATTGGCGGTGACCTGTACCGTCTGGTTGGTCAGGGAAGCCAGCACCATATTGGTGGCCTGCACCGTCACATTGGCGGTGTACGGTCCGTCTACAAGCATCAGGCCCCGCTCCGCCAGGATCTCCTCCCCGGTAAAGGTGACGGGGATCCTCGCAATGGTCTTGGAGTGGGACGCCTCATCGTTCACTGTGACAAAGAGCCACAGACCGATGGCGATCAGGACAGACAGTACAATATACAGAAAACGGCTGTCAAGAATCTTCTTTCCCATTTGTACTGTCTCCCTTGAAGCCCTTGAATACGCTGGTGAGCCTGGCGGCGGAACTGGCGATCCTGCCGCCCTCTTCCTCCGCCGGCGTCAGCTCCGCGCGCAGGATCTCCTCCAGCCCGATGCGGTCCAGGTTCCGCTGGAGCGCCCCGTTGATGGCAACCGAGATGGTGCCCGTCTCCTCGGACACCACGGCCACCACCGCGTCGGAGTTCTCGCTGGCGCCGATGGCTGCCCGGTGGCGCATCCCAAGGCTGTGATCCAGATTGACGTTGCCGGACAGGGGGAGCATACAGCCCGCCCCCACGATGCGCCCCGCCCGGACGATGATCGCCCCGTCGTGGAGGGGGGCCTTGTTCCAGAACAGGTTCTTGAGAAGCTGGGCGGACACCGCCGCGTCCAGCGGCGTCCCCGTCTTGAGCATATCGTCCAGAATGGTCTTGCGCTCGAACACCATCAGAGCCCCCACCTTTTCGGCGGACAGGTCGGCATAGGCCGCCGCTGTCTCGGTGATGGCGTTTTCCAGATCGTTCCCCGCGCTCTCAGAGACGAACAGCTCCTTGATGCGCCCGCTGCCCATCTGCTCCAAAAACCGGCGCAGCTCCGGCTGGAACAGGATGATCAGGGCGATGAGGCCCAGCTCCACCGTGCGGTTGAGCACATAGCTCACCACACGCAGCCGCAGCAGGTTTGCCAGAAGCATGGCCCCGATGATGAGCAGCACCGCCCGGACCAGCTGGCCGGATCTGCTCTTTCGGGCAAAGCGGAACAGGTGATAGACACCAAAGGCAATAAGGGCCATATCCAGCACGTCAAAGGGGCCGATGAGCTTGATGTACTCCGGGATCTGCCGCAAAAACCGCAGGATGGCGTCCATTTCCTACCCCCCTTTTTCTGAAACAGCCCGTCAGTTTTATGGCCGTAAGCAGATTCGCAAAATCATTCAGGGTATTATACCACATTTCCCACAGGGATGGCAAGACAAACCGATAAATTTCACCGGTCAAATTCCTCGCTTCCACGGCAAAAGGGCGCGGCTCCTCACCGCGCCCCTCTGCTCTGTGATACGATCTGCCGGAATATCTCCACCGCCCGGTCGGTCTGCCGGGCCGTGCTGAACGCCGAAAAGCTGAACCGGACGGTGCCGTTCTCCTCCGTCCCGGCGGTCCGGTGGGCCAGGGGCGAGCAGTGTAGCCCCGCCCGGACAGCCACTCCCCGCCGTGCCAGGGCGGCCCCGATCTCCTCGCAGTCCATGCCGTCCACGGTGACGGAGAACAGCCCGCTCTGGTCCGGTCCCCGGTACACCGTCACGCCGGGGAGGCCGGCCAACCGGTCCATCAGCCGCCGGGCAAGTCCCGTCTCGTGGGCGTGGATGCGGGATATCCCCTTCTCCCGGACGAAGCGCATCCCCGCCAGCAGGCCGGCGGCGCCGCAAACATTCTGGGTCCCCGCCTCCAGCCGGTCAGGCAGAAAGTCAGGCATCTCCTGAAACCGGGACTGGCTGCCTGTCCCCCCATAGAGGAGGGGCTCCGCCTCCGCCCCGCAGAGCAGCAGGCCGGTGCCCTGGGGGCCGTACAGCCCCTTGTGCCCCGGCATGGCCACGAAGGCCGCCCCCCAGCGGGTCAGATCCACCGGCAGCACCCCGGCGGACTGGGATGCGTCCACGATCAGCGGCACCCCCCGCTCCCGGCACAGGGCGGCGATCCGGTCCACCGGCTGGATGAAGCCGAACACGTTGGACACGTGGTTACAGATGACAACGTCCACCTCCGACGTCAGCTCCCGGCGGAAGGCCCCATAGACGCCGTCTGAGTCGAACAGGGGGCCGGCGGCGATCTTGACCTTCACATCCGGGCGGGCGTACAGGGGCCGGGTGACGGCGTTGTGCTCATAGCCGGAGATCAGCACCGTGGCCCCCGGCCTCACCAGCGAGTGGATGGCGATGTTCAGGCCGTGGGTGGCGTTGGACGTGAGGATCACCCGCTCCGGGTCGCCCACGCCGAACAGCTCCGCCGCCGTCTCTCGGCAGCGGTACATGGCGTCGGCGGCCAGGGCGCTGGCGGGGTGTCCGCCCCGTCCGGGGCTGGCCATATGGGTCATGGCCCAGGCGGAGGCGGCGGGGACGCCGCGGGGCTTTTCCAGCGTGGTGGCCGCGCTGTCCAGATAAATCATGCCGTCACCTCGCTGTATACCCCCTCCGCTGACTGGAGGAACACCTGCCGGGGGGCCACCCCCTCCCGGCGGAGGACCATCAGCGCGTCGGTGAGCTTCCGCTCCGCCACCCGGACACAGTAACCGCATCCCTCTTTGGAGATGACTTTCGGGGCGCGGATCACCGAGCCGGCGATGCCCGCCCGCTCCAACAGATGGGCGGTGCGCTGGGCGTGGGTCAGCGAGCGGCAGACGATCAGATAGTGAACCATCGGCCCATCATTCCTTTCCTGTTTCGAGGGGCGCGAAAACGCTCCTCACAGGGCATTGTATGCCCTGGGGGAAGCGTTGGTGATATGGTTCACTTGTCCACAATAATGGCAACAGAGTGGGCGGCGATCCCCTCCCCGGTCCCGGTGAAGCCCAGGCCCTCCTCGGTGGTGGCCTTCACGTTCACCCGGTCGGCGGGAACGCCCATGACCGCGGCCAGTTTCTCCCGCATCTCCGGGATGTGGGGGGACAACTTCGGCCGCTGGGCGATGACGGTGGCGTCTACATTCCCCACGGCGTACCCCTTTCCCGCCAGCATCCCCATCACCCGCTCCAGCAGGACCAGGCTGGAGATGCCCGCGTAGGCCGGGTCGCTGTCCGGGAAGGCGTGGCCGATGTCCCACAGGCCCGCCGCCCCCAGCAGGGCGTCCATCACCGCGTGGGTGAGCACATCCGCGTCGGAGTGGCCCAGCAGGCCCTTATCGTAAGGGACCTCCACCCCGCCCAGGATCAGCTTCCGATCCGGCACCAGCTTATGTACGTCATATCCGTGTCCGATGCGCGTCATTGGCCGTATTCCTCCATCAGCGCTTTGGCCACCGCCAGGTCCGCCGGCGTGGTGAGCTTGATGTTCCGCTCGTCGCCGGGAATCAGGGTCACCTTCATGCCCAGCCGCTCCACGGCGGCACAGTCGTCGGTGAGCTCCGCCCCGTCGTCGATGGCCTTTTGCAGGGCGGCCCGGATCAGGTCGCCGTCGAACACCTGGGGGGTCTGGACGGCCCACAGGGCGGAGCGGTCCAGGGTCTCGGCCACCAGGCCGTCCTCCCCCACCCGCTTGACCGTATCCTTCACCGGCAGGGCCGGGGCCGCCGCGCCGCAGACCGCCGCCTGGGCGATGGTGTCCTCGATGACCTCCACGGTGACGAAGGGGCGGGCCCCGTCTTGGATGGCGATGAGCTTCGCCTTGCGGTCCGTCTCCAGGGTGCCCAGCCGGGCGGACCGGGTGCGGGTGTCGCCCCCCCGGATGACCTTGGTCACCTTGGTGAGACCGGCATCCTTGATGAGCCGGGCCGCCTCCCCCAGGGCGTCCTCCCGGACCACCACCACAATCTCATCCACGGAGGGGGCCGCCTGGAAGGTCCGCAGGCAGCGGATCAGGGCGGGCTCGCCCCCCACGTCGGTAAAGACCTTGTCAAAGCCCATCCGGGTGGAGCTGCCCGCCGCCACGATGACCGCCGAGCACTTGACGGGGTCGCTTTTGCCCGTCAGCTTTTGCAGCAGCTGTCTCAGCATATGTAATCCTCCTCACGCGAAAAAGGAGCCCTCCCGGCTCCTTCCGCTCGATCACTGACGCAGTACGCTGTCCACGCTGGCCTCCACCGTCTCATAGGGCAGGCTCTGGGCCAGCACCAATTCTGAGATGAGGATCTGCTTTGCCATGTGGAGCATCTTCCGCTCTCCGTTGGAGAGACCGCGCTGGTCCTCCCGGGCCATCAGGCCCTTGATCACCTTGGCGACCTCCAGCAGATCGCCGCTCTTCAGCCGCACCATGTTCTCACGGTAACGGCGGTTCCAGTTCTGCGTCATGTCCACCTCAAGGTTTTCCATGGCGCTGAGGATATCCTCCGCCTCCTCGCCGGTCACCACCGGCCTGACGCCGATCTCCTCAGTGCTCCCGGTGGGGATCATCACCATCATGCTCCCGGCGGACAGCTTCAGCAGGTAATAGTCCTGGACCTGGCCGGCCACCTTTTTTTGAACAATGGAATCGATGATCCCGGCGCCGTGCATGGGATGGACCACTTTGTCCCCGACCTGATACACGTCATCGCCTCCTTTGTTCGGGCCCGCACGGACGGTCAGCGGGTCTAACGTGTATAAGAGTCCAGAAACAGTATACCTGATATTTGGGACTTTTGCAAGTGTTTTTCGTATTTTTGTTGAAGTTTTTGAAACTTTCAACGATTTTTCCCGCTATTTTTTCAATTTTTATTCTAATTTGACAAAAACCGCCAACAAAATATCCAGAAATTTCCCCGGCGGAGGAGCCCCCTCCGCCGGGGAAAGCACTCAGATCACATGGCTCACCAGCACGCCCACGCCCTCGATGTCCACCTCCACGGTGTCGCCGGGGACCATGGGGCCGATGCCCGCCGGGGTGCCGGTGGCGATCACGTCCCCCGGCTCCAAAGTCATGGAGGCGGTGATGAACTCCAGCAGCTTCGGCACGTCGGTGATGAAGTCGGCGGTGTTCCCCTGCTGGACGGCCCTGCCGTTGAGCCGGGTCTCCAGCTTCAGGCAGGAGGGGTCCACCTCGTCGGTGACCCAGGGGCCCACGGGGCAGAAACCGTCCATGGATTTGCCCCGGGTCCACTGGCCGTCGTGCCGCTGTACGTCCCGGGCGGTGACGTCGTTCAGGCAGGTATAGCCCAGCACATAGTCCGCGAAGTCCTCCGCCTTCACAGCCTTCGCCCTGCGCCGGATGACCACCGCCAGCTCTCCCTCATAGTCCAGCCGCTGGACGAACTCCGGCGCGTGGACAGTCCCCTCCGGCCGATTGAGGGTGTTGGGGGCTTTGAGAAACAGCACCGGGAAGCCGGGGGGCTCGGCCCCCATCTCCCGGGCGTGCTCCGCGTAATTCTTGCCCACGCAGACGATCTTGGTGGGCTCACAGGGGGCCAGCAGCGTGCAGCTGTTCAGCGGCAGGCTCTTCCCGTCGTACTCGATCCCCTCATAGGGGGCCTTTTTCAGGGTGAGGACGTCCTCTCCCTTCACCGCGCCCCACCTGGGGCCGTCCGGCAGCTCGACGCGCACATATCTCACAGCGTTCCCTCCACATGCTCCAGAATGAGGCCCATCAGGCGCTCTCTGCCCTCCCCCTTCTCGGCGGAGAAGGGCACCAGTTGGACCCGGCCGGGCAGCTCCAGCGTCTCCCGCACCAGCGCCAAATTGCCCTCGATCTCGCTCTTTTTCAGCTTGTCCAGCTTATTCCCGACCACCACATAGGGCTGGCCGGTGCTCAAAAACAGGTCGGACATGGTGCGGTCGTCGGCGGTGGGCCTGTGCCGGGCGTCCACCACCAGGATGCCCAGGGCCATGGGCCCCACGTCGGCGAACCACCGCTCCATGAGCCTGCCCCAGCGGTCCCGCTCCGCCTGGGACACTCTGGCGTAGCCGTATCCCGGCAGGTCCACCAGGTAGAGCTTCCCGTCGATGCGGAAATAGTTGATCTGGGTGGTCTTGCCGGGGGCGGCCCCCACCCTTGCGAAGTTCTTTCGGTTCAGCAGCCGGTTGATCACCGACGACTTGCCCACGTTGGAGCGGCCCGCGAACATCGCCTGGGGCAGCCCGTCCCGGATGAAATCCGCGGGCTTCGCCGCCGAGCGGACGAACTCCGCCTTGTTCCAGTTGATCGCCATGGGCACCTCACTGGCACAGGCCGATGGCGTCCCCGGCGGCATGGGGCTGGTCCGCCGCCACGGCGGACTGGCCCTTGGGCGCCGCCGGGTTGCCGGCCAGCGCCTCCGCCAGGGCCTCGTCCGCCTGCCGGATGGGCACGAATCTCAGCGCCGCCCGGACGGTCTGGTCGATGTCCTCCAGGTCCTTCACGTTGTCGGCGGGGATGAGCACGGTGCCGATATGATTGCGCAGAGCGGCCATGGTCTTCTCCCGCAGGCCGCCGATGGCCAGCACACGGCCCCGCAGGGTGATCTCCCCCGTCATGGCCACGTCCCGCCGGACGGGCACGCCCGCCAGCGCGGACACCATGGCGGTGGCGATGGCCACGCCGGCGGAGGGTCCGTCCTTGGGCACCGCGCCCTCCGGGAAGTGGACGTGGATGTCCCTGGTCTTGTAGAAGTCCTCCGCCACGCCCAGCCGGTCCGCGTGGGCCCGGATGAAGGACAGGGCCGCTTGGGCGGACTCCTTCATCACGTCCCCCAGGTTGCCGGTGAGACTGATCTTGCCTGAGCCGGGGACCACGTTGGCCTCCACCTCCAGGATCTCGCCGCCCACGGAGGTCCAGGCCAGGCCGTTGACCACGCCCACCAGGGGCTCCCGCTCCGGGGTGTCGTCCTGGTAGCGCCGGGGACCCAGCAGCTCATGGAGGTCGGCCTCGGTGACGGTGACCCGCTTCGCACCGTCCCGGACGATACGCGCCGCCGCCTTGCGGCACAGGGCGGCCAGCCGCCGCTCCAGCAGCCGCACGCCGGACTCCCGGGTGTAGCCGGTGATGATGGCAAGGATCGCCTCGTCGGTGATCTTCAGCTTGGACTTGGTGAGGCCGTGGCGTTTCAGCTCCCGGGGCAGCAGATGGCGCTTGGCGATCTCCAGCTTTTCCTTGTCGGTATAGCTGGGCAGCTCGATGACCTCCATCCGGTCCAGCAGAGGCTTGGGGATGGTGTCGGTGGTATTGGCGGTGGTGATGAACATCACGTCGGACAGGTCGAAGGGCACCTCCAGATAGTGGTCCCGGAAGGTGGAGTTCTGCTCCCCGTCCAGCACCTCCAGCAGGGCGGCCGCCGGGTCCCCCCGGTGGTCGGCCCCCACCTTGTCGATCTCGTCCAGCAGCAGCACCGGGTTGGAGCTGCCCGCCTGCCGGATGCCGGCGATGATCCGCCCCGGCATGGCGCCGATATAGGTCTTGCGGTGGCCCCGGATGTCCGCCTCGTCCCGGATGCCGCCCAGGGAGATCCGGGCCAGCTTTCGGTTCATGGCCCGGGCCACGCTCATGGCAATGGAGGTCTTGCCAACCCCCGGCGGGCCCACCAGGCAGATGATCTGCCCCTTCAGTTCCGGGGCCAGCTGCTTCACCGCCACGAACTCCAGGATGCGCTCCTTGACTTTCTCCAGGCCGTAGTGGTCGGCGTCCAGCGTTTTGGAAACGGCGTGTACGCTCACTCGCTCCCTGGTCTTTTTGTTCCAGGGCAGGTCCAGACAGGTGTCCAGATACCCCCGGATCACCGCCCCCTCGGCGGAGCCGAAGGGCTGTTTCTCCAGGTGCCTGATCTCCTTCTCCAGCTTCTCACGGACCTCGTCGGGGAGATCGGCCTCCGCCACACGCTGGCGGTACTCTCCGATCTCGTCCTGCTCGCCGTCCTCCCCCAGCTCCCGCTGGATGACCCGCAGCTGCTCCCGCAGGAAGTAGTCCCGCTGGCTGCTGGCCACCTGTTCATGGACCTTTGACGCCAGATCGGCCTCCGCCTCCAGAATCTCCACCTCACGGCCCAGGATGCGGCACAGCAGTCCGATCCGCCGGGCAGGGCGCAGCTCCTCCAGCACCGCCTGCTTGTCCTCGAACCGCAGGGGGAGGTTCTGGGCGGCGTAGTCGGAGATATAGGCCGGATCGTCGCTGGCCAGCATCTTCAGGTAGACCTCCGGCGGCACCCGGTCAGACAGCTCGGTGTACCGCTCCATGTGGGCGTAGATCTGGCGGATGGCGGCCTCGGTACGGGAGGAATTGCCCCGCAGGGTCTCCGGCGCGGGCAGATACTCCACCTCCGCGGTCAGATAGGGCTCGGTGGACACAAGGCTCGTCATGCGGCCCCGGCTCCGGCCCTCCACCATCACCCGGACACTGTTCTCCGGCAGCCGGAGGATCTGTTTCACATCCGCGATGGTGCCGACGTTGTAAAGGTCTTTCCCTTCCGGGTTCTCCACGGTCACGTCCCGCTGGGTCACCAGGAAGATAGTCCGGTTCTCCGCCATGGCCGCCTCCAGCGCCTTGATGGACGCCTCCCGCCCCACGTCGAAGTGCAGCGTCAGCTGGGGGAAGACAGTCAGGCCCCGCAGCGCCAGCGCGGGCATCATGATATGGTCGCTCATACGATCCCTCCTCTTATGTGGGAAAAGGGGCGGACAATATGCCCACCCCTCCGCACATTACGATACGTTTCCCTGCGGCGCGGCCTTACCGCCCTTTTCCGCGTGAAGATCGGCCCCGCCCAGACGGTGGCGGGCGGGACGGCCCTCCTGGCGGACGATCTCAGGCTGGCCCGCGCCCCGCATGGCATCCCCGGTGATGATCACCTTTACGATGCTCTCGTCCGAGGGCACGTCGTACATCACAGGGGTCATGATCTCCTCCAGCACGGCGCGGAGGCCCCGGGCGCCGATCTTCCGCTCCAGCGCCTTGTCGGCGGCGGCGTCCAGCGCGTCGGGGGTGAACTCCAGTTCCACGTCGTCATAGTCCAGCAGCTTGATATACTGCTTCACCAGGGCGTTTTTGGGCTCGGTGAGGATGCGCACCAGCTCCGCCCTGCCCAGGGCGCTCAGAGTGGTGATGACGGGCAGGCGGCCCACCAGCTCCGGAATGATGCCGAATTTCAGCAGATCGTGGGGCTGGACGGACTTGAGCACATTGGAGTTCTCCCGCTCCTTGGCGGTCTTCACGTCGGCGCCGAAGCCGATGGTCTTCTGGTCCAGCCGGCGCTCCACGATCTTCTCCAGTCCGTCGAAGGCGCCGCCGCAGATGAACAGGATGTTCTTGGTGTCGATCTGGAGAAAATCCTGGTGGGGGTGCTTGCGGCCGCCCTGGGGCGGGACGTTGGCCACGGTGCCCTCCAGGATCTTCAGCAGGGCCTGCTGCACGCCCTCGCCGGACACGTCACGGGTGATGGAGGTGTTCTCGCTCTTGCGGGCGATCTTGTCGATCTCGTCCACGTAGATGATCCCCCGCTCGGCAAGCTCGATGTCGTAGTCGGCGGCCTGCACCAGCCGCAGGAGGATGTTCTCCACGTCGTCACCCACGTAACCGGCCTCGGTGAGGGTGGTGGCGTCGGCGATAGCGAAGGGGACCTTCAGGATGCGGGCCAGCGTCTGGGCGAACAGGGTCTTGCCGCAGCCGGTGGGGCCGATCATCAGGATGTTGCTCTTCTGGAGCTCCACATCGTCCCCGCCGCCGAAGTAGATGCGCTTATAGTGGTTGTACACCGCCACGGACAGCGCTTTCTTGGCGTCCTCCTGGCCAATGACGTACTGGTCCAGCACCTCCACCATCTCCTTGGGGGTGGGGATGACGTCGGGCACGTCGTTGACCACGTCCACGTTGTCCTGGCCCTCGTCCAGGATGTCCATGCACAGGTGGACGCACTCGTTGCAGATATAGGCGCCCGGTCCGGCGATGATCCGCTCCACCTGCTCTTGGTGCTTGCCGCAGAAGGAGCAGCGGACGGACCGGTAATCGTCTCTTGCCATAAGAATCTTCCTTTCGGGTCAAACGGGCAAAGAGCGGAGGTCCCCTCCGCTCTCTCCCCTGTCCGTTCAGCGATTGGTGATGATCTTGTCGATGAGACCGAACTCCCTGGCCTCCTCCGCGGACATGAAGTTGTCCCGCTCGCAGGCGGCGGTGACCTCCTCCACGCTCCTGCCGGTGTTGGCGGCCAGTATCTCGTTCATCCGTCTCTTAATGGTCTCCAGCCGCTTCAGGTGGATGGCCATATCGGTGATCTGGCCCTGGGTGCCGGCGGAGGGCTGGTGGATCATGATCTCGGCGTTGGGCAGGGCGATGCGCTTGCCCTTGGTCCCGGCAGACAGCAGGAAGGCCGCCATGGAGGCGCACATGCCGACGCAGATGGTGGACACGTCGCACTTGATGTACTGCATCGTGTCATAGATGGCCATGCCGTCGGTGACGGAGCCGCCGGGGCTGTTGATATAGAACTGAATGTCCTTGTCCGGATCCTGGGCCTCCAGATACAGCAGCTGGGCCACCACCAGGGCGGCGGTGGTGGCGTTGACCTCCTCGCCCAGGAAGATGATCCGGTCGTTCAGCAGCCGGGAGAAGATGTCGTAGGACCGCTCGCCCCGGCTGGTCTGTTCCACTACATAGGGTACCAAACTCATGTGAAAAACTCCTTTCGATGGGAAACGGCGGGGTAATTATACCCCGGTACTGCCAGGACCTATTCCCACTCTCTCAAAAAGGCATTTACTCCGCCTTGTCCTCGGCCTTTTTCTTCGTGGCGCGCTTCTTGGGCTTCTCCTCGCCCTCATCGGCCTTGTCCTCGGCTTTGGCCGCCTTTTTCACCGTCTTTTTGGTCTCCTTCTCCTCAGCCTTCTCCGCCTTCTTCGCGGTCTTTTTGGCGGCGGGCTTCTTCACGGAGCCCTTCACCAGCTCGAACGCCTTCTGGGCGGCCAGGTCCTTCTTCACGTCCTCCGCGGGGACGGCGGCCTTCACCTGGTCCGCCTCCATCTTGTACTCCTCAGCCAGACGGGCGTACTCGGCGTCCACGTCGGCGTCGGAGACCTCGATGCCCTCCGCGGCGGCCACGGCCTCCAGAGCCAGCTCCCGGCGGACGGCCCGGCCGGCGGCGGCCTTGGCCTGGGCGCGCATGGTGTCCATAGTCATGCCCATCATCTGGAGGTACTGGTCGAACTTGATGCCCTGGGACTCGATGCGGCCCGCATAGTCCTCCAGCAGTTTCTCCGCCCGATAATCCACCATGGCGTCAGGCACGTCGCACTCCAGCTTCTCGATCAGCGCTCCGGTGACAGCCTCGTCAAAGTCCCGCTCGTCCTGGTCGGCGCGGCGCTTGGCCAGCTTGTCGGCAAGGTCCTTTTTGAACTCATCCAGGGTGTCGAAGTCGGACACGTCCTTGGCGAACTCGTCGTCCACCTCGGGGGCCTCCTTCTCCTTCACCTCGTTGACCTTCACATGGAACACCACGGCGGCGCCGGCCAGCTCGGGGGTGTAGTTCTCGGGGAAGGTGATGTCGATGTTCTTCTCCTCGCCGGCCTTCATGCCGATGACCTGGTCCTCAAAGCCGGGGACAAAGCTGCCGGAGCCCAGCTCCAGGCTGTAATTCTCGCCCTTGCCGCCGTCGAAGGGCACGCCCTCTTTAAAGCCCTCGAAGTCGATGACCGCCACATCGCCCTTTTTGGCCTTGCGCTTGACGCTGACCAGCCGGGAGGCCCGGTCGATGTAGGGCTTCAGCTCCCGCTCGATGTCGGCGTCGGTGACCTCGGCGCTGGGCCTGGCCACGGGCAGGCCCTTGTAATCCTTGATGGAGCACTCGGGCTTGACGGTAACGGTGGCTTTGAAGGTGAAGCCGTCCTTGCTGACGTCCAGCACCTCCAGCTGGGGATAGGCCACGGGGTCGATGCCGGTCTCCTTCAGCGCGGCCTCATAGGCGGCGGGATACGCCTCGGAGATAGCGTCCTCAAAGAACACGTTCTCCCCGTAGAACTTCTCCACCATCTTCCGGGGCACCTTGCCCTTGCGGAAGCCGGGGATGGAGATGCTCTTCCTCTGGCGGTTATACACCTTGTCGATGGCGGCCTGGAACTCGGCGGCTCCCACCTCGATGACCAGCTCATAGGCGCTGTTCTCTTTTTTCTCGCTGCTCTTGATGTTCATAGTTTGGTTTCCTCCCAAATCGGCCTTTAAGCCTTCTTTCTAAATCGCCAAGATATTTTATCAGATAGGTGGAGAAATTTCCACTGTTTTTTTCACTAATCCAAGATTTTTTTCGGCCGGAATCCGACATAATCCGCCGATACCAGCCGGTAGTCCACCCCGTTCCGGTCTCCCTCCGCCGCCAGGCGGTGGCTGGGGCCGTGGAGATGGCCGTAGCAGCAGGTCCTCACCCCGTACCGCTCCAGCAGGGCGATGATCTCCTCGCACCGGTAGCCCTTATAGAGGGGCGGATAGTGGAGGAAGCACAGCTTCTCCGCCTCCCCCGCGGCCTTCAGAGACGCCTCCAGCCGGATCAGCTCCCGGTTGAAGATCTTCTCCCACTGGGGGGCGCCGTTCTCCTCAAAAAACCAGCCCCGGGTGCCGCAGAGGGCGGTCTCCCCGTAAAAGGCGCAGTTGTTGTGGAGGATGCGGAGCTTCGTAAAGCCGTTGGCGGCGAAAAAGGCGTTCATCTTGGCGGCGGTGTTCCACCAGTAGTCGTGATTGCCCTTCACCAGCCACTTCTCCCCCGGCAGAGCGTTCAGGAAGGCGAAATCCTCCCTGGCCTCCTCCAGGCTCATCCCCCAGGAGAGGTCCCCGCACAGCACCACCGTGTCGGCCTCTTCCACCTGAGAAAAGCCCTCCCGGAGCCGGTCCACGTAATCCTCCCAGCCGGGACCGAATACCTCCATGGACTTGTCCGGCGTCCCAAGGGACAGATGGGTGTCGCCGATCGCGTACAGCGCCATAGGATCACCTCACCAACGCGGAATCACGCCAGGAACGCCTGAACGGGGGCCTCCATATCCCTCTTTTCCACCACAGAGGTGAACCGGGGCCGGCGGCCCTTCAGCCGCGTCAGGGCGTCTGGCGCCGCCACGCCGGTGAGGCCGGACAGCTGATCCAGTCCGTCCAGGCCGTCTTTGCGCTCCTTCACGCCCAGGGCGTCCAGCACGCTGTCGCAGAACTTGAAGGGGCTGGCGGTGGACACCACCACGGCGGGGGTGTCGTCCCCAGTGTCGGCCCGGTACTGGTCCAGCACGTGGAAGGCCACGGCGGTATGGGGGTCGATCAGGTATTTGTGCTCCTCCCAAAGCCGGGCAATGGCGGCCTTGGTCTGTTCCTCGTCGGCATAGCCAGCGTGGAAGATCCGCTGCATCTTGTCCCGGATAAAGGATTCCACACGGTAGCTGCCGATCTCATTGAGCTGGGTCATGTAATCCCGCACCAGCTTGTCGTCCCGCCCGGCCAGCTCGAAGAGCATCCGCTCCAGATTGCTGGAGATGAGGATATCCATGGAGGGCGAAATGGTGTTGTAGAAGGTGCGGTTTCGGTCGTAGACGCCGGTGTTGATGAAATCGGTGAGCACGTTGTTGGAGTTGGAGGCGCAGATCAGCTTTTTGATGGGCACTCCCATGCACTTGGCATAGTAGCCCGCCAGAATATTGCCGAAATTGCCGGTGGGCACACAGAAGTTGATCTCCTGTCCGGAGGCGATGGCCCCGGTCCTGAGCAGATCGCAGTAGGCGGAGGCATAGTACACGATCTGGGGCAGCACCCGGCCCCAGTTGATGGAGTTGGCGGAGGACAGGAACCACCCCCGCTCGGCCAGCTCCTCCGCCAGCCGCTCATCGGCGAAGAGCTTTTTCACGCCGGTCTGGGCGTCGTCAAAGTTGCCCACCACGGCACAGACCCCCACGTTGCCCCCCTCCTGGGTGACCATCTGGAGCTCCTGGATCTCGGAGACGCCGTCCTTGGGGTAGAACACCAGGATGCGGGTCTTTTCCACATCCCGGAAGCCCTCCAGGGCGGCCTTGCCCGTGTCGCCGGAGGTGGCCACCAGGATGCAGGCCGACTTTTTCTCATCGCTCTTGCCCAGGGAGGCGGACAGCAGATGGGGCAGCAGCTGGAGCGCCATGTCCTTAAAGGCGCAGGTGGGGCCATGCCACAGCTCCAGACAATGGGTATTGTCGTCCAGCCGGGTCACGGGGGCCACATCGGGGTGGCTGAATTTGCCGCCGCCGTAGGCCGAGGCGGCGTAACTGGTCAGCTCGGAGCTGGAAAAGCCCTCCAGAAAGCTGTTGAGGATATACACCACCCGCTGCTGGTAAGACATATCTTTCATGGTCTCCATGGCCCGCGCGGGCATGCGGGGGATCACCGCCGGGGTCAGAAGCCCTCCGTCGGGGGCCAGGCCCTTGACGATGGCCTGGGCGGGGGTCATCCGCAGTTCCTTATTGCGTGTGCTCAGATAGTTCATCTCGCGGTCACCACTCTCATCAGATTGTTGTAAAAAATATCTTGTACAAGGGTCTCGGAGTACCCATGGCACAGCAGATGATCGTACAGCCGGGGCAGCACGTCCACGGCGGGCAGGTCCGGGATGGTGTCGCAGCCGTCCCAGTCGCCCCCCAGGGCGAGGGTCCTCTCCCCGCCCAGGCTGAGGATGTGGTCCGCGTGGGCCCGGACCGTGTCCAGGTCCAGGGAGCCGCCCACGAACTTGGTGTAGAAGTTGAGGCCGATCACACCCTGATTTTTTATTATCGCAGTTATTTGCTCATCCGTCAAGTTCCTTGTGTGGTCCCGGACAAATTTTGCGTCGGAATGGCTGGCGATGAAGGGCCGCCGCGCCTGTTCCGCCACGTCCCAGAACCCCGGCTCGGACAGATGGGACACGTCGATGAGGATGTGCAGCTCCTCCATCCGGGCGGCGAACCGCTTCCCCAGCGGGGTCAGCCCCTGTTCCGGCCGGTCGCAGTGGGAGCCGGACAATGCGTTGGCGTGGTTCCAGGTCAGGTTGATGGCTGCCACACCGGCCTCCGCCGCCTGGTCCAGCCGGGCGGGGTCGCAGCCCAGCAGCTCCGCCCCCTCCACCGACAGGAAGGCCGCCGCTTTGCCCGATCTGTGGGCGGCCTCGACATCCTCGGCGGTGCGGCACTGGACGATGCGATCCGCGTTGGCGGCCATCTGCTCCTGAAAACATCTCAGCAGCTCCCAATACCGCTCCTCCACGCCCTCCCCCGTGGCGAACAGGGCGAAGAGCTGGCAGTAGCGGTCAAAGACGGGCTCCGTCCGCTCCAGGGACACCATGCCCCCGTTGGACGCCAGCCCCTCCCCCGTGCGCAGACACCGGGAGATGGTGTCGCAGTGGGCGTCGAACACCGGGATCTTACCCATATACAGCCCTCCTAAAAGGCGTTCTGCCAGTAGCGTATGACAGGCTGGGCGGTCTGATCGCCCTCGGGGGCGTAGACCTCCGCCACGTCGAACCGGGGCTGGAGGTCCGTGGGGTGCCCGGACAGATACCACTCCGCCGTGGCCTTGAGTTTGCGCTGCTTATCCCTTGTGACGAACTCCCGGGCGTCGGCGAACCGGGCGCTCCTGCGCAGCTTGACCTCCACAAAGACGATGTACTCCCTCCCCGCCGCGATCAGGTCGATCTCCCCGAAGCGGCAGCGGAAATTCCGCTCCAGCACGGTCCAGTGGTTTTTCTCCAGGGCGTCGGCCACCAGCCGCTCCCCGAAATTGCCCTTCACCCTGGCCTGGGCGCCGCCGATCTCCCGTTTCTCGCCGCTCATAGGTTTTTCAGAAAGGTCCGCCTGTGGATGGGACAGGGGCCGTACTGCCGCAGCCGCTCATAGTGGAGGGCGGTGCCGTAGCCCTTGTGCCGCTCGAACCCGTATTGGGGATAGAGGGCGGCCATCTCCACCATGTACCGGTCCCGGCTCACCTTGGCCAGGACGGAGGCCGCCGCGATGGAGGCTGACAGGGAGTCCCCCTTTACAATGCACTGGTGGAGTGTGGTGATGGCGGCTTTCTTCCCGCGGTCCCGGTTGCCGTCGATGAGGGCCCAGTCCGACCGCGGGTCCAGGCCGTCCATGGCCAGCTGCATGGCCTTCATGCGGGCGCTGAGGATGTCGGTGGCGTCGATCTCCTCCGCCTCCACATAGGCCACTGACCAGTCCATAGCCCGCTCTTTGATGACCGGGAACAGGGCCTCCCGCTGCTTCTCCGTCAGCTTTTTGGAGTCGTTGAGGCCGGGGATGTCAACGCCGAGGGGCAGGACGACGGCGGCGGCGTACACCCGCCCCGCCAGGGGACCGGCCCCCGCCTCATCGCAGCCGCAGACGCGGGCGCGGCCCGCCCGGGCGGCCTCCCGCTCATATCGCCAAAGGTCCATCATTTATCCCTCCGGTGCCTCCAGTGTAAAGCGTCCCAGCTTGCCGGAGCGGAACTCGTCCAGCAGCACCCGGGCCATCCGCTCAGTGTCGGCCTCGCCCCCGGAGATCTTCATACCCCGGCGGACGGCGGCGGCCCCCAGCAGGCGGCAGCCCCAGGTCACGTCGTTCTCCCCGTCCTCCCGGGCGGGCAGTTCCTTCAGCTTGTAGCCCGCCAGCAGGGCGTCGGGATAGCGCTCCCCCAGCAGGACCATCAGGTGGCAGCCCAGGGTCTCGGTGTCCATGATCTCGTCCTTCACCGCGCCGGTGAAGGCCAGGTGGAGGCCGGTGGTCTCGTCCTCAAACTTGGGCCAGAGGATGCCGGGGGTGTCCAGCAGCTCCAGGCCGCTGTCCACGGTCACCCACTGCTTCCCCCTGGTGACGCCGGGGCGGTCGCCGGCCTTGGCGGACTTGCGGCGGGCCACCTTGTTGATGAAGGTGGACTTGCCCACGTTGGGGATCCCCGCCACCATGGCCCGGATGGGGCGGCCCACCTGGCCCTTGGCTTTCCATGTCTCGATCTTCTCCCGCAGGACCGCGCGGACGGCGGCGGGGAACCGGTCCACCCCTCTGCCCTGCCTGGCGTCGGTCTCCAGCACATCGAAACCTTGCTTTTGATAGGAGGAGATCCATTTGACCGTCATGGCCGGGTCGGCCTGGTCCGCCCGGTTGAAGATGATGAGCCGGGGCTTGTTCCCCGCCAGGCTGTCGATGTCCGGATTGCGGCTGGAGGCCGGGATGCGGGCGTCCACCACCTCAGCCAGCAGATCCACCAGTTTCAGGTCCTCCTCCATCTGCCGGCGGGTGCGGGTCATGTGGCCGGGATACCACTGGATGTTCACGGGCGGACGCCCCCTCTCCTTGAAATAGCACAAAAGGAGCGGAAAACCCGCTCCTCCTGTGTCTGAACGCTGTTTACAGGTCCTCCTTGACCTTGGCGGCCTTGCCCACGCGGTCCCGCAGATAGTACAGCTTGGCCCGGCGGACCTTGCCCTTGCGGACCGTCTCCACCTTCTCGATGGTGGGAGCGTGCAGGGGGAACACCTTCTCCACGCCCACGCCGTAGCTGATGCGGCGGACGGTGAAGCTCTCCTCCACGCCGCCGTGCTTCTTGGCGATGACGGTGCCCTCAAACACCTGGATACGCTCGCGGCTGCCTTCCTTCACGCGGATGTGCACCCGGACGGTGTCGCCCACGTTGACCTGGGGGGGCGCGTCCTTGGTGTACTTGTCGCTGAACTGCTGCAACAGATTCATGGTATTTTTCCTCCTAAATCTCAGGCGTTCGTGCGTCCGTGCCCTGTGGCCGCGCAGAGGACCGCCCTTACTCAGACTTGGGTAGTATACCATAACAAGATCGGGAATGCAAGCACTTTTTTCGGATTTTCTCCGTCTTAAGACCGGAACGTCTTCACCAGCAGCCACAGGGCGGTGAGCAGCAGAGTCACGTTGGCGAATCTGGCCGCGGCCACCGCCCCCATCCCTACCAGGGCCCCCACCACGCAGCCCGCCGCCGCCGTGGAGACCCGCTCCGCCCAGTCGGCGTCCAGGGAGCCGGCCAGCATATCGTACAGAGCCCGGCCTCCGTCCAGGGGCCGCACCGGGAGCAGATTAAAGGCCCCGATCCCCAGGCTCATCGCCGCGGGCAGATACCACCGCATCATCAGAGCGAACCCGCCGGTGAGCAAATTGACCGCCGGCCCCGCCAGTGCCACCAGGCTGTCCCTGCCATAGGGCAGGGGCCGCAGATAGTCGAAGGTCAGCTCCGCCCCCACGGCGCTCAGGGCAAATCGCTCCACCCTCCCGCCGCAGAGGCGGGCGGCGGCCACGTGGCCGGCCTCGTGGAGCAGGCAGGCCAGCACCCCCCAGGGCAGCAGCCCCACCCCCTCGTCCAGCCAGAACAGGACGGCCATCAGCAGCAGAAAGCCGGGGGTGACCCTCACCTCCGGCCCCTCAGTAGTCCACATAATAGATGGGGTCCAGGCGGATATCGTCCTTCAGGATGGTCAGATGGAGATGGGGACCGGTGGCATTCCCGGTGTGGCCCACCAGCGCCACCGTCTCCCCGCAGGAGACCTTCTGGCCCTTGGACACCAGCAGCTTGGAGCAGTGGGCGTAGAAGGTGGCCACGTTGTTGGCGTGGTCGATGCAGAGGTACTTTCCGAACTCATCGCTCTCTCCGATATAGCGCACGGTGCCGTCCGCGTAGGCCCCGATGGGCGAGCCCTCCTTCGCGCCGATGTCCAGAGCCAGGTGGAATTCATTTACCCCGTTGACCGGGCTGTCCCGGTATCCGAAATAGGAGGTGATGCTCCCCTCCACTGGGTTCACCGTCTCTTCCAGGCCCAGCTCATAGTGCTCGAAACTCACGTTGGAGGGCAGTCTGCGCCCCTGATCGTCGGTGGTCTGTGCAACGGCCGTCACCACCGCAGGAGAGGGCGTGGGCTCCGGCGTGGGCTCGGGGGTCACCGTTGGAGTCGGCTCCGGGGCCTGAGCGGGATCGGGCTCCTCCCCGCCATCATCATTGGAGCGGCCGGCCAGGGCGCCGTGCTCGTTGAGCCAGTCCAGCCCCATATGTGCGGTCTCGCTCAATGGGACGATGGCCATATCTGCCGCTCCAGGCTCCTCCGGAGCGGGTGGTTCGATCTCTTCACCGCCGAACACGGCGGCGCAGAGCTGTTGAAGCGCGTCCCGCACCGGCTCTCCCGCCGACACCGACTGTCCGAACTGCCGGAACGCCCCCTGGAAGTCCACATCGGAGGTCAGCGCGTTCCGCCACGCCTCCACCTGCCCGGGCAGGATGCCCCTGCCGAAGTAGACCAGCAAAAACAGCCCCAGGCTCACCGCCAGCCGGAGCAGCCGGCTGCCCTCCCGCCCGCGATCCTCCCGCTCCGGGGGCCGCCTGTTCCTGGGGGCGGGACGGCGGCCCCTCCCCCTGTTCTGATCGTGGGAAACGGCCACGCCCATCCCCTCCTTGTCCGAATCGTCACTCCAAACTGTATGTGGATGGCCGGGGATTTATGCGCCGCCCCTTGACGTCGCGGCATCGCTCTGCTAAAATAGAACATAAGTACGGTTTGGAGGGGATACCATGAACATTCTGGTCATCGACGCGCAGGGCGGCGGTATGGGCCGCCAGCTGGTGTCCGCCATCAGGCAGGCGGCGCCGGAAGCGGCCGTCATCGCCGTGGGGACCAACAGCGCCGCCACCTCCGCCATGCTGAAGGCGGGGGCGGACAGGGCCGCCACCGGGGAGAACGCCGTGGTTGTCAACGCCCGCCGGGCAGACATCATCACCGGCCCCATCGGCATCGTGGTGGCCGACGCCCTGCTGGGAGAGATCACCCCGGCTATGGCCGCCGCCGTGGGCAGCAGCCCCGCCGTGCGGGTGCTGGTGCCCGTGAGCCACTGCGCCACTGTGGTGGCCGGGGTGCCCGACCTGCCCATGTCCGCCCTGATTCAGAGCGCGGTGGAGCGCATCGCCGCCATCGCCAACGGCTGAGATGACCGGGCAGGAGTATGAGGAGCGCTGCGCCCGCCGGCTCCGGCGGTGCGGCTTCGACCGGGTGACCCTCACGGGGGGCAGCGGCGACCAGGGGGTGGACATCCTGGCCCGGCACAAGGGCGAACGGTACGCCATCCAGTGCAAGTATTACAGCCGCCCCGTGGGCAATCACGCGGTGCAGGAGGCCTTTGCCGGGGCGCGGTACTATGGCTGCGATCACGGGGTGGTGCTCACCAACAGCACCTTCACCCCCGCTGCGGTGGAACTGGCGGACAGCACCGGAGTGCTCCTCTGGCCGGAAAACGCTCTGCCCTATCCCCCTTGCCGCTCCCTGATCATCCGATGGATGGGTATCCTGATCGCCCTGGCCGCCGCCGTGGCCCTGGCGGGATTTTACTGGTTCGGTCCCCGGTCCTCCCCTCTTCAAATCGGCTGCCTGTGCGCCCTGATGGCCGGCGGACTGCTCAGCGCCCTGGAGTTCGGCCTGTTCGGGATGGACCTGGCCGCCTGCGGCTGCTGGGTGACGGCGGCGTGTCTGGCCTTGGCCGATCCGCCCCTTCAATACGGGCTGACGGACCAGGCGGGGCTGTGGCTGCTGCTTCCCCTGGCGGTGAGCGCTCTCCGGGCCCTGCGGCTGGTCCTGCGCTATCTGACGGACGTCGGAGCCGAACCGGACCCGGACGAGCTTCCGCCGGAGAGCGCGTCAGAGCCGCCGGAGGAATGATACCGGCACGGACATTCTTTTGGGCGGCGGCCGACTGGCCGCCGCCCTTTTTCAGCATTTATCATAGCACTCCCGCAGCTTTTCCAGCGCCTTTTTCTCGATGCGGGACACGTAGGAGCGACTGATGCCGCAGAGGGATGCGATCTCCCGCTGGGTCAACGGCTGCTGGCCGTCCAGCCCGTAGCGCAGGCGGATGATGTGGGCCTCCCGCCCGGTGAGGCAGGTCTTCACGCACCGGCGGACCTTCTCGCAGGCGTCCCGCAGGTCCAGGTCCTCCAGCATGGTGTCGTCCACCTTCACCACGTCCATCAGGGACAGAGAGCCGTTTTCGTCGTCATTGTCCAGGGTGTCGGACAGGGAGACCTCCCCCTGGAGCTTCCGCTGGGAGCGGAAGTACATCAATATCTCGTTCTCGATGCACCGGGAGGCGTAGGTGGCCAGCTTGACCTTTTTGTCCGGCCGGAAGGTGGACACCCCCTTGATGAGCCCGATGGTGCCGATGGAGATCAGATCGTCCTGGTCGCCGTTGGCGGTATAATATTTCTTCACGATGTGAGCCACCAGCCGCAGGTTGTGCTCGATAAGGGTATCCCTGGCGTCGGCGTCCCCCTCCGCCATCCGCCGCAGGCAGTCCGCCTCCTCCTCCGGGGTCAGGGCCCGGGGGAAGGAGCCGGTGTTGTTCGCCAGTCTGAGAGTAAAAAACAGCCCGTTCAGGGTCAGCAACAGCCATGCCGTCCACATGGATGACCACCTCCGGGGAAGTGTATGCGGGGTTGGATTGTCCCTATCCCGGCGGAAGGACGGACGGGAATTTCCTCCGGCCGTGCTTTTGCCCTTGCCCTCCCGGCCGAAATGGGGTAATATATAGGCACATACTCCAAAAACTGACAGAGAGGGAAGATTATGAACATACTGGTCATCAACGGCAGCCCCAAGGGCAAAAACAGCGCCACCCTCCAGACGGTGCTGTACCTCCAGATCCTCCACCCGGAGCACACCTTTGAGATCATGGACGCGGGGGCGAAGATTAAATCCTACGAGCGGGACTTTTCTGAACCCAGAGCGGCGCTGGAAAAGGCCGACCTGCTGCTGTTCTCCTACCCGGTGTACACCTTCGTGGTGCCCAGCCAGCTCCACCGGTTCGTGGAGCTGATGAAGGGCAGCGGGGTCGATCTGGCCGGCAAGTACGCCACCCAGATCACCACCTCCAAGCACTTTTACGATGTCACCGCCCACCGGTTCATCAGGGACAACTGCCAGGACATGGGGCTGAAGTTCATCGACGGCCTCAGCGCCGACATGGACGACCTGACCACCGACAAGGGCCAGAAGGAGGCCCGGGACTTCTTCGACTTCCTGGTGTGGCAGATGGAGCGGGGCCTGTCCGAGCCGGTAATGGCGAGCGTGCCCGCCCCGGCGAAGCACGTCCCCGTCACCGTGCCCCAGTCCACAGAGGAAAAGAGCGGCAACGTGATCATCGTCACCGACTGCGGCCCGGAGGATGCCCAACTCCAGGCGATGATCGACCGGTTCCGGGCGGTGCTGCCATACAGGACCACCGTGGTGAACATCCTGGACTTCCCCATCAAGGGCGGGTGTCTCGGCTGCTTCAACTGCGCCGTGGACGGCCAGTGCGTCTACAACGACGGCTTCTCCGAGCTGCTCCGGGAGAAGATCCAGACCGGCCAGGCCATCGTCACCGCCTTCACCGTCCGGGACCACTCCAAGGGCTATCGCTTCAAGCTGTACGACGACCGGCAGTTCTGCAACGGCCACCGCACCGTCACCATGGGGATGCCCATGGGCTATCTGGTGTGCGGCGATCTGAGCCGGGAGGAGAACCTGCGGCTGATCCTGGAGGCCGAGCCCCAGGTGGGGGGCAACTATCTGGCCGGCGTCGCCTGCGACGAGACCGATCCCGACGGGGAGATCGACGCTATGGCCGCCAGGCTGGCCTACGCCATCGGGCACAGATACGAGAAGCCAGCCAACTTCTACGGCGTGGGCGGCATGAAGATCTTCCGGGACCTGATCTGGCTCATGCAGGGCATGATGAAGGCCGACCACAAGTTCTACAAAGCCCACGGCCAGTACGACTTCCCCCAGAAAAACCGGGGGCGGATGCTGGCGATGTACCTGGTGGGCGGGATGCTGGCTAATCCCAAACTGAAGGCCCAGGTGGGGAGCAAGATGACCGAGGGCATGATCGCCCCCTACCGGAAGGCGCTGGAGCGGGCAAGAAAGGAAATGGAGCCCGCCAGAAAGACCGGCGTCACCGTGTCCGTGGGCGGGAAACAGGTGTTTGGAAAAAAGAACTGAGCGCGTACACGCGGAAAAATCCCTCCGGCCGGAGGGATTTTTTCATGCGGATATGTGCTGATCTGGTCCGCTGAGTTGTTATAGATATGTGGCCACAAAAAACGGAAGGGGGGTGTGCCGGTGGAGCGCGAGGCTGTGCTGGAGCTGTTCGACCGCTACGCGGACACGGTGTACCGGGTGGCGCTGGGCTATCTCCGCTCGCCCCAGGAGGCGGAGGACGCCGTGCAGACGGTATTTCTCAAACTGCTGGAGGGAGAACTGACCGCCTATCCCGGAAAAGAGCGGGCCTTTCTCGCCAGATTGACGGCAAACCACTGTAAAAACGTCCTCCGCGCGGCGAAACGCCGGGAGACTGTCCCTCTGGAGGAGGTGACGGCGCTGGTCCAGCCGGAGGACCGGGACCTGCTCCGGGCGGTGATGGAGCTGCCCGAGAAGTACCGGGCCGCGGTGACCCTCCACTATTTTGAGGGGTACGACCTTCGGGAGATCGGGGAACTGCTGGGAGTCAGCCCCTCCGCGGTGTCCATGCGGCTGCACCGGGCCAGAGACATCCTGAAAAAACAGCTTGGGAGGGATCGATGATGGAAGAAGAACTCAGGCGCGTTTCTGATAAACTGCGGCTGCCGGAGGGGAGCCGGGAGCGCATCCGTTCCTACCTCTCCGAACAGCCGACCAATGACAAAAAGGAGGAAACCTCTGTGAAAAGACCGAGAATCAGGACCAAAGTGGCGCTGATCGCCGCCGTGGTGGTGCTGGCGCTGGCCATGACCGTGACTGCCGGCGCGGCGGTGACGGGGCTACTGTTCCACAACGACATCATCGTGGACAGCGCGGACGATCTGCCGTCCCTCGACGGGACGGGCGGCGGCGCCCCCGCGTTTGGCTACAGCGTCGTCTCTTCCAGCGGGATGGAGCCCTTTTCCCTGGAGGAGATGATCGAGAGCAGCCGCGCCAAATCGGACGACTGGGATAGGGGAGAGCGGCTGAACGGCGGCCCCATGTACAAGTACGCCCAGTGGGACACTGTGGAAGTGCTGAGCGACGACCCGGCCCTCCGCAGCCGGAAGGTCAGCCGGGGCGACGGCGCGGTGAAGATGGAGTACACCGCGGAAAACCCCGCAGATTTGTTGGCCGCCATGACGGGCAATATCACCCTGGACCTGTCCTGGATGGATGAGCACTACGGCTATGTGCCCGACGGGAACTTCCTGTACCAGGTGTCCGACCCCTGGGGCCGGTATATCAGCGAGTCGCTTTTGGCGCTCTACGCCAAAGAGGACGGCAGCGCGTATGTCAGGGTGGACGTGGACCACGTGGGCGCCGATGGCTTTTACGAAAACGCCGACGCTTATATCATCGACGGCAGCTATGAGACCGCCTATTACTACACCTCGGCGGACGGCCTGCAATTCGTCGTCAAAATGGACCACGGAAACGTCTGGGCCTCCTGCTATACCGACCACGCCAGTATCAGCCTGTACGGCGGGTATCTGACCCGTGACGAGGTGGAGGACATCCTGGACAACTTGCATGTGGATATCGCGGAGCAGTGACAACAGAGTCACCGTGTCCGTGGACGGAAAAACACTTGACAGGCGGGGCTCTGCCCCGCCTGTCAAGTGTTTTTTCCGTTCAGTTATTCCACTGTCACCGATTTGGCCAGGTTCCTGGGCTTGTCGATGTCGCAGCCCCGCATGAGGGCGATGTAATAGGCCAGCAGCTGAAGGGGCGCCACCCCCAGGGAGGGCAGCAGCAGCTCGTCGGTCTCCGGGATGGTGATAAGGCCGTTGGCGTTTTTGCCCATGGCCTCCTCCCTGCCCTCGGTGGTGAGGGCCAGCACGTCGGCCCCACGGCTCCTGACCTCCACCACATTGCTCATGGCCTTGTCAAACAGCCTGCCGTAGGTGGCCACCGCCACCACCAGGGTGCCGTCCTCGATGAGGGAGATGGTGCCGTGCTTCAGCTCGCCGGAGGCATATGCCTCGGAGTGGATGTAGCTGATCTCCTTGAGTTTGAGGGAGCCCTCCAGCCCCAGGGCGTAGTCCACGTTGCGGCCGATAAAGAAGATGGAGTCGTGGTTAAAATACTGAGAAGCATAGTACTGGATGTCCCCGTGCTTCTCCAGCACCTGCTCCAGCTTGGAGGGCAGCAGCAGCAGCTCCCCCACCACGGCCTGCCGACGCTCGTCGGTGATACTGCCCCGTTTCCCGGCAAAGTACAGCCCCAGCAGGTCCAGCACCGCCAGCTGGGTGGAGTATGCCTTGGTGGTGGCCACGGCGATCTCAGGTCCCGCCCAGGTGTAGAGGACCACATCGGACTCCCGGGCGATGGAGGAGCCCACCACGTTGACGATGGACAGGATCCTGGCTCCCATGCCCTTGGCCTCCCGGAGGGCCGCCATGGTGTCCAGGGTCTCTCCCGACTGGCTGATGACGATGACCAGGGTATTGTCGTCCAGGATGGGGTCCATATAGCGGAACTCGGAGGCCAGCGTCACCTCCACGGGGATGCGCAGCAGCTTCTCCAGGTTGTACTTGCCCACCATGCCCACATGGTAGGAGGAGCCGCAGGCCACGATGAAGATCTTGCGGAGGGCCCGGATGTACTCGTCCTCCAGGGTAAAATCCTCAAAGAACACCTGGCCGTCCCGGACACGGGGAAAGATGGCCCGCCGTAGCGCCTCCGGCTGCTCCATGATCTCCTTGAGCATGAAGTGCTCATAGCCGCCCTTCTCCGCCGCGTCGATCTCCCAGTCCACATGGGCGGTCTCCTTGCTCACCGGCTGGAGCAGGTGGTTGTAGCAGGTGATCCCCTCCCGGGTGAGCTCGGCGATCTCGCCGTCCTCCATGTAGATGACGTCCCGGGTGTGCTTGATGATGGCGGTGACGTCGGAGGCCAGGAAGTTGAAGCCCTCCCCCAGTCCCAGGATCAGCGGGCTGTCCTTGCGCACGGCGATGAGCCGCTCCGGCTCGTCCGCGCAGATGATGCCCAGGGCGTAGGCCCCCTCGATGCGGTGGAGCACCCGGCCCACGGCCTTGAGGATGTCCCCCTCATAGAAGTATTCGATCAGCTGGGCCACTACCTCGGTATCGGTCTCGGAGGCGAAGTCCACCCCCTGGGAGATCAGGAACTCCTTCAGCTCGGCGTAGTTCTCGATGATGCCGTTGTGTACCACGGCGATGCGGCCGCTGCGGCTCACCTGAGGGTGGGAGTTCACATCCGACGGGGCCCCGTGGGTGGCCCAGCGGGTGTGGCCCACGCCGATGGTCCCCCGGATGGCCGCGCCGCCCTGGATCATATCGGAAAGGGCCCGCAGGCGGCCCTTGGTCTTGGCCACCCGGAGCTTTTCACCGTCAAAAATGGCCACGCCGGCGGAGTCGTAGCCCCGGTATTCCAGCCGCGCCAGTCCGTCCAGCAGAATGGGGGCGGCCTCTTCCCCGCCCACATATCCAACGATCCCGCACATAATGATCCCTCCGGTCAGTCGTTTATCGTTCTTCCTCGGCCGCGGCGGCGCCGCCCAGCCCGCTCTCGTTGTATCTCCGGTAGATATCGGCGTCCACCCGCTCGGCAAACTCCTTGGCGGCGTTGTAGCCCATCTTCCGGTTCCGGTTGTTCATGGCGGCCACCTCCACGATGGCTGCCAGGTTCCGCCCCGGCTTCACGGGGATGGTGATGGTGCGCAGCTGCACGCCCAGCAGGTCGGTGAACAGCTCCTCGGCGCCCAGCCGGTCATAGATCTTGCCCTCCACCCAGTCCTCCAGGTTGATGAGCAGGTCGATGGGGCTGTCGAACTTGATGGCGGACATCCCGAACAGCCGCTCCACGTCCACCACGCCGATGCCCCGCAGCTCCATATAGTGGCGGATCAGCTCCGGGGAGGTGCCGATGAGTCCGCCGCTGGGGATGCGGCGGATCTCCACCGCGTCGTCGGCGATGAGCCGGTGGCCCCGTTTGATGAGCTCGATGGCGATCTCGCTCTTGCCCACGCCGGACTCCCCCGCCAGCAGCACGCCCTCGCCGTAGACCTCCACCAGCACGCCGGACCGGGTGATCGTCGGGGAAAGGGCCGTGCGCAGATAGGCGATCATCATACTCATGATATTCGCGGTGGTCTCGCCGGTGCGAAGGATGACCTGGCCGTGCTTTTTTGCCATCTCCATGCACTCAGGATAGGGCTCCAGCCCGCGGGCGAAGATGACCGCCGGCGGATGGTAGGCAAAGAGCATATCGAACCGGCGCTCCCGCTCCTCCGCGGCCAGGCCGTTGAGATAAGAGGTCTCCACCAGGCCGATGAGCTGGATGCGCTCTTTGTCAAAGTAGTCAAAGTAGCCGGTCAGCTGCAGGCCGGGCCGGTCCACGTGCTCGATGGTGATCTTTCTGTCCCGGTAGCCCTCCGGGCCGTACAGCACTTCCAGGTCGAACTGGTCGATGATGGTACCCAGCTGGATACTCTTGCGCATCGCCATGAGCTCACGCCCCCTTCAGCAGTTTACGAGCGAGGTCATTATAACACAATCCCGCTCAGAAAAAAATAGCGGATTCCGCAAATTCGCTCTTGATTTTCCGTTCCCTTTCTGCTAAGATAGCATAGTTAGCGCGATCATGCAATTCCAACCAGCGAGGAGGTTTGTCAATATGGCCAAGTGCGAGTTCTGCGGCAAGGGCGTGAACTTTGGCATCCAGGTGTCCCACTCTCACCGTCGCTCCAACCGCCCCTGGAAGCCCAACGTCAAGCGCGTCAAGGCTGTGGTGGACGGCGCCCCCAAGCACGTCTACGTGTGCACCCGCTGCCTCCGTTCCGGCAAGGTCACCCGCGCGGTGTGATTTGAGCTCAAGCCAACAAAGCGCCCCGTACCGGTCAGGTACGGGGCGCTTTTCCATCTGTAACGCGCTTTTCAGATCCAGGACTCCTCTTCCTCCAGCTCGCCCCGCTTCTCCCGGCTCATGAGCTGGGTGAGCACCAGGCGGGGGTCCTTGCCGTGGTACAGGGTCTCGTAGGCGCCGGTGGTGATGGGCATCTCCACCCCGGCCTTTTCGGCCAGCTCCCTGGCGCTGGCGGCGGCGTAGTAGCCCTCCACCACCGCGCCGCCCATCTCGGCCATGGCTTCCTCAATGGTCTTGCCCTTCCCCAGCAGGATGCCCGCCCGGCGGTTCCGGGAGTGCATGGAGGTGCAGGTGACGATCAGGTCCCCCACTCCGGCAAGGCCCGCGAAGGTCTCCTTCCGGGCCCCCATGGCCACGCCCAGCCGGGCGATCTCGGTGAGGCCCCGGGTCATGAGCATGGCCTTTGTATTGTCCCCCAGGCCCATGCCGTCGCAGCAGCCGGCGCACAGGGCGATGACGTTTTTCAGCGCCGCGCCGATCTCCACCCCGATGATGTCCGGGGAGGTGTAGATGCGGAACCGCCGGTTCATGAACAGGTCCTGGACCAGCTCGGCGGCCCGGCGGCTCTCGGAGGCCACCACCACGGCGGTGGGGACCCCCCGGCCCACCTCCTCCGCGTGGGAGGGGCCGGACAGCACCACGATCGGGGTGCTCTCCCCCAGCTCCTGCTCCGCCGCCTGGTGGAGCAGCAGAGAGGTGCCCTTCTCGATGCCCTTGGACACCAGCACCACGGGAACGCCGGGGTCGATGACCTCTTTCAGCGCCCTTGCGGTGGAGCGCACCGCGAAGGACGGGGTGGCAAGCACCACCAGGTCCCTCCCCTTCACGCAGGAGAGGTCACAGGTCAGCCCCAGTGCCTCCGGCAGGGGGACGCCGGGCAGCATGGGGTTCTCCCGGCGGGCGGCGATGGCGTCGCTCTCGTCTTTGGTGTAGCTCCAGAGGGCGGCCTCGTGGCCGTTCTCTATCAATACCAGCGCCAGAGCGGTGCCCCAGGCGCCGCTTCCGATCACTGCGGTCCTCATGCCTCGTCCTCCTTTTTCTCCTCCCCGCTGTCCGGGGCATCCGCCTGTCCGGACACCTCCTCCGCGGGGACCTCCTCCGTGGCTTCCGGTCCGCCGGAAGGGGCCTCAGCCTCCCCGGAAGCCGTCTCCCCGGAGGCCGCCGCCTTTTTGTGCAGGGTGAACTTGGACTCGGTGCCGTTGGCCAGCCGCACCAGGTTCCCCCGGTGCTTCCAGATCACCAGGGCGGCCAGCAGGGCCGCCAGCACCGTGATCAGCGCGTCCCGGTACAGGAAGGCGGAGGTGAACGGGAAGGTTGCCGCCGCCCCGCAGGAGCCCAGGGACACGTACCGCGTGGCCACCGCCAGCACCAGGAACACCGCCCACGCCGCCAGGGCCACCCGCCAGTCGATCATGATGACGATGGCCCCGCCAGACAGGATGCCCTTGCCCCCCCGGAACTGGAAGGTGCAGGGGTACATGTGCCCCAGCAGGCAGAAAGCCCCCGCCCAGTACTTGGACAGCACCACCAGCTCCGGGGACAGCTGCCCGGCAATGAAGGAGCCGAACCACACGGCCAGCACCGCCTTGAGCACGTCGGACAGAATGACCACCGCCGTCAGCGGGCCGCCGAAGGTGCGGTAAAAGTTGGTCAGGCCGGCGTTGCCGCTGCCGTGGCCGCGCACGTCGTCCCGGAGGATGTAGCGGGACACCACCACCGAGCCGTTGAAGCAGCCCAGGATATAGGCCACCACCGCGATCCCCAGAGCGGCGGCCGCCAGCCACAGAGGCGGCACTCCCGCATTTTCAAAGATGTGCGTGAACATGGGTCAGTCCTCCTTGTCGCCCCGCTGACGGATGGTGATCCGCACCGGGGTGCCGGTCAGGTCAAAGGTGTTGCGGATCTGGTTCTCCAGATAGCGCTGATAGGAGAAGTGGAACAGCTTGGCGTCGTTGCAGAAGAACACGAAATGGGGCGGCTTGACGCCGATCTGGGTCATATAGTAGATCTTCAGCCGGCGGCCCTTGTCGGTGGGGGGCTGGACCCTGGCCTGGGCGTCGGCCAGGACCTGGTTGAGCATCCCGGTGGGGATGCGGAGGGCCGCCTTCGCCGCCGCCGAGTCGATATAGTCGAACAGCCTCCCCACCCGCTGGCCGGTAAGGGCGGAGATGAACAGGATGGGGGCGTAGGTCATATAGGACAGGTCCCGGCGGATGTCCTCCTCCATGCGCTGCATGGTCTTGCCGTCCTTCTCCACCAGATCCCACTTGTTCACCACGATGACGCTGGCCTTGCCCGCGTCGTGGGCCATGCCGGCCACCTTGGTGTCCTGCTCGGTGACCCCCTCCCGGGCGTCGATCATGATGACGCACACGTCGCTGCGCTCGATGGCCATGGCCGCCCGGAGGACGGAGAACTTCTCCACCCGGTCGTCCACCCTGGACTTCTTCCGCATGCCGGCGGTGTCGATGATGAGGTATTTGCCCCGCTCGTTCTCGAAATAGCTGTCCACCGCATCCCGGGTGGTGCCGGCCACGTCGGACACGATGACCCGCTCCTGGCCCAAAATGCGGTTCACCAGGGAGGACTTGCCCACGTTGGGCTTGCCGATGACGGCTACCTTGGTCACGTCGTCCTCCTCCGGCTCGTCCTCCTCCGGGGGGAAGTGCTCGAAGCAGGCGTCCAGCAGATCGCCGGTGCCGTGGCCGTGGACGGCGGAGAGGGGGTACGGGTCCCCCAGCCCCAGGTTATAGAACTCGTAGATGTCCGGGTCGGTGGGGCCGGTGGAGTCCATCTTGTTCACCGCCAGGATGACGGGCTTCCCCGCCCGCTGGAGCATCCCGGCCACCTCCTGGTCGGCGGCGGTCATGCCGGTGCGGATGTCGCACACGAAGATGATCACGTCGGCGGACTGGATGGCGATCTCCGCCTGCTCCCGCATGAAGGAAAGGATCTGGTCGTCGGTCCCCGGCTCGATGCCGCCGGTGTCCACGATCTGGAACGTCCTCCCCCGCCACTCGGCCTCGGCGTACAGCCGGTCCCTGGTGACACCGGGGGTGTCCTCCACGATGGACAGCCGCCTGCCGGTGAGCTTATTGAACAGCATGGACTTCCCCACGTTGGGGCGGCCTACGATGGCCACCAGGGGCTTCGCCATGGAAATCACTCCTTATGGATGATCGGGCCGGAGGGCCCGGTAAAATCTTCATGGTAGTATACCACAGAACGCGAAAAAAAGATAGTCCTTTCTGCAAAAAGGCAAAGAAAAAGCCGCCGCGGGGCCGCGGCAGCTTTTTGACTTGGTCACTCACTTCTTGTCGGCGGCGGGAGCCAGCTCGCGGCCATTGTAGGTCATGCAGCTCCTGCAGATGCGGTGGGGCAGGCACACGGCGCCGCACTTGGGGCAGGTATTGACAGAGGGAGTCGCCAGCTTCCAGACGGAGCTGCGGCGCTTGTTCCGACGCTGCTTGGATACTTTACTCTTAGGGACGGCCATTTTGACACCTCCTTGTCGGTCTATGTCCAAAAGACATACTTTATACGTCGTCAGGGTCCTGTTCCAGGAGCTGGGCCAGCTTGGCCAGCCGGGGGTCCACCTCTTTTTTGCAGCGGCACTTCTCCGTGTTCAAATCGGCGCCGCAGCCGGGGCAGATGCCCTTGCAGTCCTCGGAACAGAGGTTCTTTGTGTCCATCTCCAGCAGGAAGGTCTCCCGCATGAGCTCGTCCAGCTCCAGCGCCCCGTCCCTGTCCAGCAGGACGATGTCGTCGTTCTCCCCGTTCTCCAGCTCCAGGGCCAGCAGGGTCTCGTACTCCACCGTCTTCTCCCGTTCAAAGGGCTTGGCACACCGGTCGCAGACCAGCGACAGAACTGTGTCCAGCTTCGCCTCAAGCACCATGGCCCCGGCCATGTTCCGCACCCTGCCCTCCACAGCGACAGGCCGCGTGACGGGCCGCGCGCCGTTCCACTCCACATCGGACAGGTCCATGGCAAAGGAGAACGGCAATACCGCGCCCGGCTCCTGGGCGAACTGCTTGAGATCCAGCTTCATGACACACCTCGCATAATGGCACGGATGGTATTGTACCAAATCCTTACCGGCTTGTCAAACCTTTTCTGCGGTTTTTTCGGAAAATTTCAGGTGCCCAGCCTGATCCACAGGTCGTTGTAGAGAGTGCGGGTTTCCTGGGGCAGGCACACATACATCTCGCAGCGGTCCAGCACCTCGTCGGGGGCGGCCATGATCTCATAGATCTCCGGGTCCAGCTCCTCCCCGTACTGCTCCTCATACCAGGCGGGGTACTGCTCCAGGGCCTCCCGGTTGGGGCTGGCATACCAGATGTAGTCCATGTTCCGCAGGTTGGCGTCGGTGGAGGCGATGAAGTTGATCCACTTCATGGCGTTGTCGTAGTGGGGGGCCTCTTTCAGCACGCACATGGCGTCCACGAACCAGTTGGAGCCCTCCTTGGGCACCACGAAGGCCAGGTCCTCGTTGTTCTCCAGCATGGTCAGGTAGTCGCCGGCGTAATAGGTGGCGATGGCGGCATTGCCCCCCTCCATGGTCTGGAACACCTCGTCCATCACCTTGCCCTGGAAGACGCCACGGCGGGCGGCGTCCTCGATGAGGGCGTATGCCTCCCGGATCTGGCTCTCGTCGGTGGTATTCATGGAATAGCCCAGGTATTTCAGGGCGATGCCCAGGGCGTCCCTGGAGTTGTTGATCAGCAGCACCTGGCCGGCGTATTCGTCGTCGTACAGGCAGGACCAGCTGTCGATCTCCCCGTCCACCATGGCGGTGTTGTAGATGATCCCCACGGTGCCCCAGGTGTAGGGCACGGTGTATTTGTTCTCCGGGTCGTAGGGCAGGTTGCGGAACCGTTCATCGATCAGCTCGAAGTTGGGGATCTGGGAATAATCCAGCTCCTCCAGCATCCCCTCCTCGATGAGTTGGGAGATCATATAGTCAGAGGGGACGATCACGTCGTAGTCGGCGCCGCCGTTCTTGATGAGGGAGTACATGGCCTCGTTGGACTCGGCGGTCTGGTAGTTCACCCGGATGCCGTACTCCTCCTCGAACTCGGTGATGAGGTCCTCGTCGATATACTCGCCCCAGGAGCACACGTTGACCACCGGCTGGCTGCCGGTGAAGGCGGCCAGGAGCCCCACGCTGACCACAAAGACCACGCACAGGGCCGCGGCGGCGATCCGCTTGAACCATCTCCCGCCGGGGGTGGACAGCTTCTCCCGGACGGACTCGATAAAGGGGTTCGGCTTTACAGGCTCGAAGGAGGCCCGCTTTTCGGCCATCTTCTCCTGCTGCATCTCCCGGATGTTGTTGATGATGAGGATCACCAGCACCGCCAGGAACATCAGGGTGGACACCGCGTTGATCACCGGGGTCACCCGCTTCTTGGTCATGCCGTAGATGGCCATGGCCAGGGTGGAGGTGGCGGAGCCAGCGGTGAAATAGGAGATGACGAAGTCGTCCACGCTCATGGTGAAGGCGATCAGCGCCCCGGACACGATGCCCGGCTTGATCTCCGGCAGGATGACCTTGAAGAAGGCCTGCATCCAGGTGCAGCCCAGGTCCTGGGCCGCGTCCACCAGGTTCTTGTCCATCTGGCGGAGGCGCGGGGCCACGTTCAGGATCACATAGGGGATGTTGAAGCACACGTGGGCCAGCACCAGGGTGACCATCCCCAGATGGAGCCGCTCGGGCAGGGTCACCACGGACTGGACCGAATTGATCCACTCGGCGAAGCCCCGCCAGCCGTTGAAAAAGGCCACGAAGAACAGGCACAGGGACACGCCGGTGACGATGTCCGCATTCATCATGGGGATGTTGTTGACCGTCAGGATGGGGTCCCGCCACTTCCGGGTCAGGCTGTAGATGCCGATGGCGGCGAAGGTGCCCGCCGCGGTGGCGATGGCGGTGGCCAGCAGGGATACCAGGAGGGTGGTGGCCACGCTCTCCATCACCAGCCGGTTGTGGAACAGGGACTGATACCACTGGAGGGAGAAGCCCTGCCACACGGCGGAGGAGTCCCCGGCGTTGAAGGAGAAGACAATCAGCAAAATGATGGGCAGATAGAGGAACAGGAACACCAGGCCGATGCCCAGGCGGCCGCCGATACCGTTGCGCCGTCTCATAGCATCACCGCCTGTTCCTCGCCGTCACCGAAGTGGTTCATGACCAGCATGCAGACCACCACGATGACCATCATCACCATGGAGATGGCAGCCCCCAGGTGGGGGTTGTAGGCCCCGCCCAGGAACTGGTTCTCGATGAGGTCGCCCAGCATCATCTGGGTCCCGCCGCCCAGCAGCCGGGAGATGGCGAAGGTGGACACCGAGGGGACGAACACCATGGTCACCCCGGACAGCACCCCGGGCAGGGACAGGGGCAGGATGACCTTGCGGAACACGTTGACCGAGCTGGCCCCCAGGTCCTGGGCGGCCTCCAGCAGGGAGTTGTCCAGCTTGAGGATCACCGAGTAGATGGGCAGGATCATGAAGGGCAGGTAGTTATACACCATGCCCAGCACCACCGCTCCGGGGGTGCGGATCATCTGGAAGTACTCGATGTTCTGGCCTGTGACGCTGTTGTAGAGGGCGATGAGGCCGATCTTCTGGAACAGCTGGTTCAGAAGGCCGTTGTTCTCCAGGATGGACATCCAGGAATAGGTGCGCAGCAGGAAGTTCATCCACATGGGCAGCATGATCAGGGCCATGGCCACCCGCTGGAAGCCGGGGCCCTCCTTGGCCATCCAGTAGGACACCGGGTAGCCGATGAGCAGGCACACCACCGTGGCGATGATGGCCAGCCAGAAGGACCGGGCGAACACCGACACATAGAGCCCCATGCCGGTGAAGTTCTCCAGGGAGAACTGGAGGGTCTCCCCCGCCTCAGAGGTCACCGTGACGGTGAGGGAGTACACCAGCATGATCACGATGGGGATGACCACGAACAGCGCCATCCAGATCACATAGGGGACGGCGAAGAGAGAGCGCTTATTCTTCATCGTCCGCTCCCTCCTCTTCCTCGTCCAGGAGGGTGGGGTCGTTGATCTCGTCGTACTCCTCGGAGTAGGAGGAGTAGTCGCCGAACATGCCGGAGTACTGGCTCTTCTTCATCACGTGGATGCCGTCGGGGTCGATCTTGATGCCGATATGGCTGTCCACGGGGCAGAAGTCGGTGGTCTGGATGAGCCACTTGAAGCCGTAAAAGTCCACGATGGTGTCGTAGTGGACCCCCTTGAAGGTGACGGAGGTGACGGTGCCCTTCAGCTGGCCCTCCGCCTCGGACACGATGTCCACGTCCTCGGGGCGGATGACCACGTCCACCGGCTCGTCCTTGGCAAAGCCCTTGTCCAGGCACTGGAACCTCCGGTTGAAGATCTCCACCACCCCGTCGGAGCGCATGATGCCGTCGATGATGTTGGACTCGCCGATGAAGTCGGCCACGAAGGCGTTCTTCGGCTCGTTGTAGATGTCCTCAGGGGTGCCCACCTGCTGGATGCGGCCCCCGTCCATGACCACCACCGTGTCGGACATGGCCAGGGCCTCCTCCTGATCGTGGGTCACATAGATAAAGGTGATCTCCATCTCCTGCTGGATGCGCTTCAGCTCCTGCTGCATATCCTTGCGGAGCCGCATGTCCAGGGCGCCCAGGGGCTCGTCCAGCAACAGCACCTTGGGCCGGTTCACCAGCGCCCGGGCGATGGCCACCCGCTGCTGCTGGCCGCCGGACAGGGCGGTGACAGGCCGCCGCTCGAAGCCCTTCAGGTTCACGATCTCCAGCATCTCCATCACCCGCTGGCGGATCTCCTGCTCGGGGATCTTCACCTTCCGGCGGACCTCCTGGCCGTTCTCCTGCTCCACCACGGTCTGGCCCATGCGCAGGCCGAAGGCCACGTTCTCAAACACGTTGAGGTGGGGGAACAGGGCGTACCGCTGGAACACGGTGTTCACCATGCGCTTGTGGGGCGGCACGTCGTTGATGCGCTTGCCGTCAAACAAAACGTCCCCAGAGGTCGGCGTCAAAAAACCACCAATGATTCTGAGCGTGGTGGTTTTGCCGCACCCGCTGGGGCCCAGCAGCGTGAGGAACTCCTTATCCCGGATCGTCAGATCGATGTGATCCAGCACCACGTCGTCGTCATAGGTCATGACGCAGTCGGACAGACGGATCAGTTCCTTGGACATGTTACATCACCTTTTCTGCAAATTGTTTACAATTTCAGCTCCCTCGATTTATTCGCCCGGCAAGTGTCCGTCAATTGCGGACAGCCGGCGGAGGCCGGCCCGGGTTTTCACGGATAGCGAGTTACACTATAGTCCGTTTGCACCCCCTTGTCAATATTTTTGCTTTCGAAAATTATCACGAATTTTGTGGGGCATGGCGAGCGGTTTTTGACCCGATGGATTTTGGAAACTGTCCCCAATCGAGGGACAGGCCGCCGATTCTTTCTGTTTGACTATTCGGCGCGGTTGTAGTATAATACCTTGATTTTATGATACATCGCGCGATTCCTGGAAGGAGGGCTTTCCGTGTGGCTGGCGTCTGACTGGACCGAATATGAGCTCATCGACTGCGGCCGGGGCGAAAAGCTGGAGCGCTGGGGGAACAGGCTGCTGGTGCGGCCCGACCCCCAGGCCATCTGGGACACCCCCCGGACCCACCGTGGCTGGAAAAAGCCCGACGCCCGCTACGCCCGCTCCAGCACCGGAGGCGGCCAGTGGGCCAGCGGCGGGGCCGCCGGCAAGTGGCAGTTACACTATAAGGACCTGACCTTCCAGGTGGGGCTGATGAACTTCAAGCACACCGGGGTCTTCCCGGAGCAGGCCGCCAACTGGGACTGGGCCAGGGAGCAGATCGAAAACGCCGGCCGGCCCGTCTCCGTGCTGAACCTGTTCGCCTACACCGGCGGGGCCACCGTGGCCTGCGCGGCGGCGGGGGCCTCCGTCTGCCACGTGGACGCGGCCAAGGGGATGGTCCAGTGGGCCCGGGAGAACGCCCGGCTCTCCGGGCTGTCGGAGGCCCCCATCCGCTGGATCGTGGACGACTGCGCCAAGTTCGTGGAGCGGGAGATCCGCCGGGGCCGGCGGTACGACGCGGTCATCATGGACCCGCCCTCCTACGGCCGGGGGCCCTCCGGCGAGGTGTGGAAGCTGGAGGAGAACCTGTACCCCTTCGTGGAGCTGGTGTCCGGCGTGCTGTCCGACGATCCCCTGTTCGTGATCCTGAACTCCTACACCACGGGGCTGGCCCCGTCGGTGCTGACTTACATTTTACAGACCGTCATTGGCGGCAGATTCGGCGGCCGCACCGTGTCCGACGAGCTGGGCCTGCCCGTCACCAAGACCGGCCTGGCCCTCCCCTGCGGGGCCACGGGCCGCTGGCAGAAGAGGTAAACCCATGTCCGAACCCATCATCAAAACCGAACATCTCACCTTCCGCTACACCACCGAGGAGGGGGGCGCCCCCACCGTGCTGGACGATCTGACCCTGTCCATCCAGGCCGGCTCTTTCGTGGCGGTGCTGGGGCACAACGGCTCCGGCAAGTCCACCCTGGCGAAACACTTCAACGCCATCCTGCTGCCCTCCGGCGGCAAGGTGTACGTGGACGGCATGGACACCGTGGACGAGGATCGTCTCTTGGACATCCGCCGGCAGATCGGCATGGTGTTCCAGAACCCGGACAACCAGATCGTGGCCTCGGTGGTGGAGGAGGACGTGGCCTTCGCCCCGGAGAACCTGGGGGTGCCCTCTGAGGAGATCAGACAGCTGGTGGACGACGCCCTCAAGACCGTGGGCATGGACCGGTTCGCCCGCCACGCCCCCCACCTGCTGTCCGGCGGACAGAAGCAGCGGGTGGCCATCGCGGGAGTGCTCGCCATGCGGCCCCGTTGCATCGTGCTGGATGAGCCCACCGCCATGCTGGACCCGGTGGGCCGGTCGGAGGTACTCTCCACCGTGAAGAAGCTGAACCGAGAGCGGGGGGTCACCGTGGTGCTCATCACCCACCACATGGACGAGGCCGCCCAGGCGGACCGGCTCATCGTCATGCACGACGGGAGGATCGTCCGGGACGGCGCCCCGAAAGAGGTGTTCCGGGACGTGGAGGGCCTGCGTGCCATGGGCCTGGAGGTCCCCCAGCCGGTGGCGCTGATGTATGAACTGCGTCAAAGCGGCGTGGACGTCCCCCTGGACACCCTGGACGTGGACGGGTGCGCCGCGGCGCTGAAGGAGCTGCTGGCGTAACCGGGACGCCTTTTAAGGGCGGAGAAAATCTTCCGTCATCGCCTGCGGCGATGCCACCTCCTTTTGCGAAAGGAGGCTTGGTGCGTTGTACGCAACCGCTGCGATAGAAGTACCCGGCTCCCTTCGCAAAGGGAGCTGTCAGCCCGCAAGGGCTGACTGAGGGTTTTCCTCTCTAAAAAACCACCGTTTTGCCTAACACCCCTACGACATTGATTTAAGGACTGAAGCTCTTGGACCCTATCATCGAGACGAGACAACTGACCCACGTGTACAGCGAGGGCACCCCGTTCCGCCATGTGGCGCTGGAGGGGGTGGACTTTGCCGCCATGCCGGGGGAATATATCGCCGTCATTGGGCGCACCGGGTCGGGGAAATCCACCCTGATCCAGCACCTGAACGGCCTTTTGAAGCCCACGGACGGCCAGGTGCTGTTCGCCGGCGAGGACATCTGGGCCGACAAAAAGCGCACCCACCAGGTCCGGTTCCAGGTGGGGCTGGTGTTCCAGTACCCGGAGTACCAGCTCTTTGAGGAGACGGTGTACCAGGACATCTCCTTCGGCCCGAAAAACATGGGCCTGGACAAGGACGAGATCGACCGCCGGGTGCGCCAGGCCGCCCGGTTCGTGGGACTGGACGACGGCGTGCTGGACAAGTCCCCTTTCGATCTGTCCGGCGGGCAGAAGCGGCGGGTGGCCATCGCCGGGGTCATCGCCATGGAGCCCCAGGTGCTCATCCTGGACGAGCCCACCGCGGGGCTGGACCCCTCCGGCGCTGCCCAGATCCTTGAAAATATCCGCACCTACCATCAGGAGAAAAACGCCTGCGTCATCCTGGTGTCCCACTCCATGGAGGAGGTGGCAAGGGAGGCGGAGCGGCTGGTGGTCATCGACCACGGACACATCCCCTTCTCCGGCCCCCCGGCGGACGTGTTCGCCCACGGCCCCGAGCTGGAGCAGATGGGCCTGGGCGTCCCCGCCATGACGCGGGTGTTCGCCCGGCTGCGCTCCCTGGGCGTGGACGTGCCCGCCTCCGTCTACACGGTGGAGCAGGCCCGTGACGCCGTTCTCTCCGCTCTCAAGAGAGGAGGCGGACGGTAATGGCCTTGAAAGACATCACCCTGGGCCAGTTCTTCCCCGGCTCCTCTCCCATCCACAGGCTGGACCCCAGGGCCAAGATCGTTGGGCTGGTGGTCTATATCGTGGCCCTGTTCCTGGCCCAGTGGTTCGTCACCTACGCCATTTTACTGGCGGTGCTGGCCGTGGTTGTCAAGGTGTCCACCGTGAAAGTGAAGGCCCTGCTGAAGGGTTTGAAGCCGGTGATCTTCCTGCTGGTGTTCACCGCCGTGCTCAACGCCTTCTATACCCCCGGCACCCCCATCTTCTCCCTCTGGATCTTCACCGTCACCTACGAGGGGGTGCTCCACGCCTTCTTCATGGTGGTGCGCATCATGATGCTCATCTCCTGCACCTTCCTGCTCACCTACACCACCTCCCCCCTGGCCCTCACCGACGGGCTGGAGAGCCTGCTGTCCCCCCTGAAAAAGCTCCATGTGCCCGTCCACGAGCTGTCCATGATCATGTCCATCGCCCTGCGGTTCATCCCCACCCTCATTGAGGAGACCGACAAGATCATGTCCGCCCAGCGGGCCCGGGGCGCCGACTTCGACAACGGCAGCATCATCGAGCGGGCAAAGGCCCTGATCCCCCTGCTGGTGCCCCTGTTCATCTCCGCCTTCCGGCGGGCCGACGAGCTGGCCACCGCCATGGAGTGCCGCTGCTACCACGGCGGCGAGGGCCGCACCCGCATGAACCAGCTCCACTTCCGGCCCGGCGACGTGATGTTCATCATCGGCGCCGTGGTCCTGGCGGTGGTCATCGGCGTGATGGGGCGCTTTGGGCTGTAATTATTCGTGAAAGGCGGCGGACCGATGGAACAGCGCAATATCGCACTGCGGCTCAGTTATACCGGCACCGCCTATCATGGCTGGCAGGTGCAGAAGAACGCCTCCTCCGTGGCGGAGACCCTGGAGAAGGCCCTGTCCTCGGTGGTGGAGCACCCGGTGAAGGTCACCGGGGCGGGCCGCACCGACGCGGGGGTCCACGCCCGGGTGTACGTGGCCAACTTCCGCACCACCTCCGGCATCCCCGTCGACCGGCTGCCTCTGGCGGTGAACACCCGATTGCCGGACGACATCTCCGTGTATAAGGCCACCGTCGTCCCCGACAGCTTCAACGCCATCGGCTCCTGCCTGAAGAAGGAGTACACCTACCGCATCTACAACTCCCGCATCCGGGATCCCTTCTATGTAAACCGGGTGTGGTTCTACCCGAAGCCGCTGGACGAGCGCGTCATGGCGGAGGCGGCAAAACAGTTCGTGGGCACCCACGACTTCGCCGCCGTCCGCTCGGTGGGCACCGAGACAAAGACCACCGTCCGCACCGTCCACTACTTCGACGTGGAGCGCCGCGGCAGGATCATCGACTGCCGGGTGTGCGCCGACGGGTTCCTCTACAACATGGTCCGGGCCATGGTGGGCACCTGCATCTACGCCGCCGAGGGCAAGCTGGACCCGGCGGACATCCCGGAGATCCTGTCCTCCCGCAACCGCACCCTGGCCGGGCCCACCGCCCCGCCGGACGGGCTCTACATGACCAACCTGTGGTACGGGGAGGACGTGCTTTAACACCCCTATTTTCACCGAGAGGAGGGCGCTTCATGGCGGAACAGACCCCTCAACAGCCCGAACAGGATAAGAAAAAGCCGGGCCTTGTCAGGCGGCTGCTGGTCTTTTTGCTGGTGGCTGCGGTGGCCGTGGGCGCGGTGCTGGCGGTGGTCTTCCGGGACCGGCTGAACATCGACAGCATACGCCGGTGGTTCGAATACCGCACTCTGCTCCGCAACGACAGCGGACAGGCCGAGTCCTTCGTGTACGACGGCAACATCGAGGACGCCTTCGCCGCCCTGGACAACGACCTGCTGGTCTGTTCCGGCAACGCCATCTCTCTTTACTCCGGCAGCGGCACCCGGTATATCAGCCAGTCCGCCGCCATGGATCACCCGGTGGTGAACACCAACGGGACCCTGGCCGTGGCCTACGACGCCGGCGGCTCCTCCCTCTACGTGCTGGGGGAGCGCTCCCTCATCTGGTCCGCGGACGACCTGGAGACCATCCTGTCCGCCCGGCTCAACAAAAACGGCCAGCTCACCGTGGTCACCCAGCCCAGCGGCTACCGCAGCGCGGTGACGGTGTACGACGCCTCCTATGAGCCGGTGATGACGGTCAGCCTGTCCTCCACCCTGGCCATGGACGCCGCCCTGTCCGACGACGGCAGGACCCTGGCCATCCTCACCGTGGGGCAGGAGGGCGGGAGCTTTGCCACCACTCTGGAGTTCTACTCCATGACCTACTCCGCCGGGGAGTTCACCCCCGATCTGACCTGCTCCCTGGGCGGGGCCGTGATTCTGGACGCAAAGCACACCTCTGATCTGCTGTGGTGCATGGAGGAGCAGGGCCTCTCTGTGGTGGATCACACGGGCGGCGTCCGCTCCGCCAGCTGGGCCAGCCGCTATCTGCGGCAGTATGATCTGGGCGGCAGCGGCTTTGCCGCCGTGCTGGTGAGCCGGCATAAGGCGGGCAGCCAGGCGGAACTGCTCATCGTCAATGAGAAGGGCGAGGTCAATACCCTGGCCGTCAACGAACAGGTGCTGGCCATCTCGGCGGCGGGGCAGTATGTGGCGGTGCTCACCGCGGACCGTCTGGATATCTACACCAGCTCTCTGGAGCTGTACAATTCTCTGGAGGGCACCCAGGGCGCCCGGGACGTGCTGATGCTGGAAAACGGCTCCGCTGTCCTCCTCTCCTCCGATACAGCCAGCTTTTATATCCCCTGACCGTCTTTTCCAGCGGGCATCCGCCCTTTGATACGATACACAGGAGGGTCCCACCATGCCATCTTACATCTATGACGTGATCATTATCGCCATTCTGGCGCTGTTCGTCTGGCGGGGCGCCAGCAGGGGGCTGATCCTGACCCTCTGCGGTCTGGCCGCCGCCTTTGTGGCGTTTTTCGGCGCCCGATTCGTCTCCTCGATGTTCTGCGAGCCGGTAGCCGGACTGATCCGCCCGGTGATCTCCAGCGCCATCACGGAGGCCCTGCCCGACTCCGTCCAGAACGCCCTGGATAAGTGGGACGAATATCTGCCCGCCCCCAGCGCCTCTCCGGAGGTCAGCGCGGTCCCGGAGGCCTCCGGCGCTCCCGAAGGGGCCGGCCCCGCCGGCGGAGGGAGCGGCGGGACGGGGACCCAGACGCCCGTCTACACCGTGGAGCAGGTGATGGACGACATCAAGGATGCCGGCCTTTTCAAAGGCATCTGGCAATTCCTGAAAGGGGCGGTGGACAGCGGCAAGGTCCACCAGGCCCCCACCCAGTCCCCGGTGGACGCCCTGGCGGATTATATCGCCAAGGGGTTCTCCAGGACGGTGCTGTTTGGCCTCACCTATGTGGCTGTCGTGCTGGGCTGGTTCCTGCTGAGCCACGCCCTGGATCTGGCCTTCAAATTGCCCATCCTGTCCCAGATCAATCTGATCGGCGGCATCGTCATCGGCCTTGCGGAGGCGGCGCTCATCATCATCGTTGTAGTTTGGGTGTGCCAGGCGCTGGGCTGGGTCCCGGCGGAGCCGGAGTCCCCCCTGCTGAAGCTGTTCACCATCGACAACCTCTGGCAGCTGTGGGAGGATCTGCCCGCGTGACCGGCAGATGGTGCCAGCCCCGCCGGTACGCGCCAGTCTGTTTGAATATTCCCACCATATTATTCACAACACGTTCATATTTATCTGCTATGGTGTCCCCAAAAGGACACTTCCCCTGTGAAAGGAGCAAGCTATGCAGCCTACACTGTGCACCCGCTGCCGCAAAAACGTGGCGGTCATCTTCATCACAAAGATCGAGGGCGGCCAGACGAAAAACGAGGGCCTGTGCCTCAAATGCGCCAAGGAACTGGGCATCAAGCCGGTGGACGACATGATGAAGAAGATGGGCATTTCCGACGACGATCTGGAGTCCATCTCCAATGAGATGATGTCCGCCTTTGGCGGCGCCGAGGGCTCCGAGGGCCTCTCCGATGGCGAGGACCGGGGCGAGGACGATGACGACGAGGGCCGGACGGCCACCTTCCCCTTCCTGAACAAGCTGTTCGGAGGTCAGAATCAAAATCAGGAGGGCCAAAGCGGCCAGGGGGAGCAGCGCGCCCCCTCCAAGGACGGCAAGGAGCCCCCCCAGAAGAACGGCGACCGGTCCCAGAAGCGCAAGTTCCTGGAGAGCTACTGCATGTCCCTGACCCGGCGGGCCCAGGAGGGCAGGCTGGATCGGATCGTGGGCCGGGAGAACGAGATCGAGCGGACCATCCAGATCCTGAACCGGCGGCAGAAGAACAACCCCTGTCTCATCGGCGAGCCCGGCGTGGGCAAGACCGCCATCGCCGAGGGGCTGGCCCAGCGCATCTATGACAGGCAGGTGCCCTACAAGCTGCTGGACAAGGAGGTCTATCTGCTGGACCTGACCGCCCTGGTGGCGGGCACTCAGTTCCGGGGCCAGTTCGAGAGCCGCATGAAGGGCCTCATCGACGAGATCAAGCGGCTGGGGAACATCATCCTGGTCATCGACGAGGTCCACTCCATCGTGGGCGCGGGGGATGCGGAGGGCTCCATGAACGCCGCCAACATCCTCAAGCCCGCCCTCAGCCGGGGCGAGATCCAGGTGGTGGGCGCCACTACCCTCACCGAGTACCGCAAGTACATCGAAAAGGACTCCGCCCTGGAGCGCCGCTTCCAGCCCGTTATGGTGGAGGAGCCCTCCATCGAGGAGTCGGTGGAGATCATCAAGGGCATCGCCCCCTATTACGAGGGCTTCCACCACGTATCCATCAGCCCGGATATGTGCCGGCTGGCCGTCACCATGAGCGAGCGGTACATCACCGACCGGTATCTGCCCGACAAGGCCATCGACCTCATCGACGAGGCCTCCTCCGACGTGAACCTCCACAACAAGGACCTGGCCCGGATGGCCGAGATCGACCGGGAGCTGGCCGACTACGAGAAGGAGGCAGAGATCGTGCTGGCCTCCACCGGCGGGCAGGACGATCCCCAGCTCCAGGAGCTGCAAAAGCAGATCCAGCGGCTCCAGCGTCAGCGTGACACCCTGGAGATGGCGGTGAGCCGGGACGAGGCCGAGGCCCCCAACCGTAGCGACCCCGCCTTCCAGGAGCGGCAGAACAACCGCCGCAGTCAGATCAGCGAGCTGACCGGCAAGCTCAGCGACCTGAACGCTCAGAAGCAGGAGGTCCAGACCGCCGCCAACAACAAAGCCTATCAGCGGCTGGCCGAGCTGCACAGCCGCCAGGCCCGTCTGGAGCAGGAGCGCGCCGCCCTGGCCGCCAAGGGGGACCCCCCGCTGACGGCGGCCCACCTGGCAAGGGTCATCGAGCTGTGGACCAAGATCCCCGCCTCCCAGATCCAGGAGCAGGAGTTCGAGCGGCTGGCCAAGCTGGAGGAGCGCCTCAAGTCCCACATCGTGGGCCAGGACGAGGCCGTGGCCGCCGTGGCCAACGCCATCCGCCGGGGGCGGGTGGGCATCTCCGCCAAGCACAAGCCCGTGTCCTTCATCTTCGTGGGCTCCACCGGCGTGGGCAAGACCGAGCTGGTCAAGCAGCTGGCCGCCGACCTGTTCTCCTCCCCCGAGTCCCTGATCCGGCTGGATATGTCCGAGTTCATGGAGAAGCACTCCGTGTCCCGGATCATCGGCTCCCCTCCGGGCTACGTGGGGTATGACGACGCCGGCCAGCTCACTGAGAAGATCCGGCGGAAGCCCTACTCGGTCATCCTGTTCGACGAGATCGAGAAGGCCCACCCCGACGTGCTCAACGTCCTGCTGCAGATTTTGGACGACGGCCACATCTCCGACGCCCACGGCAAAGTGGTCAACTTTGAGAACACCGTCATCGTCATGACCTCCAACGCCGGAAGCAACATCAAGGGCGGCTCCCTGGGCTTCGACCGGTCCTCCAACCAGCTTGGAAAGGACAAGGCCATGAAGGGGCTGGAGTCCTTCCTGCGGCCCGAGTTCATCAACCGGGTGGACGAGATCGTCTACTTCAACCAGCTCACCGAGGACAACTTCAAGGGCATCGCGAAGATCATGCTGTCCGAGCTGGACGCGGTGATGAAGGACAAGAACATCGACTTCTCCTATGACGAGAGCGTGCTGGACTACCTGGTGAAGAAGTCCTACTCCTCCGTCTACGGCGCCCGGAACCTGCGGCGGCAGATCCAGCGGGACATCGAGGACCCCATCGCCGCAAAACTGATCGAGCGGTACGCCGACCCCGTGCGGACCATCCGCATCACCGCCGAAGGGGACGCGCTCAGCATCGTCACTGACTGAGGGACGCTTGAACCCCATTCAAGCGTGCAAAAAAAGCGCCTGAAGCTGTTAAATCCAATGATATATCCATAAAGGAGGAAATCGTTTGAAGAATCGCATGAATGAGAGGGCCCTTGCAGCATAGCCGGGAGGCTTGTTGCGGACCTACAGGCCTCCCAAAAGGTTTATGATTTTGCTTTTAGGAGGGCTTCCCACCATGGAACGGGAAAACAGGAAAAAATCATCCGAGGACGGTTACTATAAAATACGTCCAAGCCGCGAGACGTTCACCTGCAAGGTGTGCGGCAGGACGGTCCCGCCCGAGGGAACGGGCAGCGAGCACAGGAACCACTGCCCCTACTGCCTGTCGAGCCAGCACCTTGACACCGTGCCGGGAGACCGGGCGGCGGACTGCGGCGGCGTGATGGAGCCCGTCGCGGTATGGGTCAGAAAACACGGCGAGTGGGCCATCATCCACCGCTGTAAGATATGCGGAGCGTTGAGTTCCAACCGCATCGCGGCAGACGATAACCCCATGAAGCTGATGTCCATCGCCGTGCGGCCTCTGTCCCTGCCGCCGTTCCCCCTGGAGCGCATCGAGGAGATGACAAAGCTGACGGGTTGCGGCGGAACGCCGGAGCAATAACGACATTATGACACAGAAACGCCGCCTGACGCTGTCAGGCGGCGTTTTCATGTCATTTAGTTACAGCCTCCCCCGGATGGCCCGGAGGAATTCCAAGCTGGTGACCTTCCGGACGGGGGCCTCCCCCTCCCAGAGGCCGGCCAGGTCGCCGGTCATGACGCCGCTCTCAATGGTGTCGATACTGGCCTTCTCCAGCTTTTTGGCAAAGGCGGTCAGCTCCGGGATGCCGTCCAGCTCCCCCCGCTTGGCCAGGGCGCCCGTCCAGGCGAAGATGGTGGCCATGGGGTTGGTGGAGGTCTCCTCCCCCTTCAGATACTTGTAGTAGTGCCGGGTGACGGTGCCGTGGGCGGCCTCGTACTCGAAGTTGTCGTCGGGAGACACCAGCACGGAGGTCATCATGGCGAGAGAACCGAATGCGGTGGACACCATGTCGCTCATCACGTCGCCGTCGTAGTTCTTGCAGGCCCAGATGAAGCCGCCCTTGGAGCGGATGACCCGGGCCACCGCGTCGTCGATGAGGGTATAGAAGTACTCGATCCCCTTCTCCTCAAAGGCCGCCTTGTACTCCGCCTCGTAGAGGTCGGCGAAGATGTCCTTGAACCGGTGGTCGTACTGCTTGGAGATGGTATCCTTCGTGGAGAACCACAGGTCCTGGTTGGTGCTCAAAGCATACCGGAAACAGGAGTGGGCAAAAGACATGATGGACTTGTCCAGGTTGAACTGGCCCTGGAGGACGCCGGGGCCCTTGAACTCCTGGATGGTCTGGCGGGTCTCGGTGCCGTCGGCGGCGGTGAACACCAGCTCGGCTTTGCCCGGGCCGGGTACACGGTACTCGGAGGCCCGGTACACGTCCCCGAAGGCGTGGCGGGCGATGGTGATGGGCTCTTTCCAGTTCTTCACCACGGGGCTGATCCCGTCGACCATGATGGGGGCCCGGAACACGGTTCCGTCCAGTATGGCCCGGATGGTGCCGTTGGGGGACTTCCACATCTGTGTCAGGTCATATTCCTTCACACGCTGGGCGTTGGGGGTGATGGTGGCGCATTTCACCGCCACGCCGTACTTCTTGTTGGCCTCGGCGGCGTCGATGGTCACCTGGTCCTTGGTGCGCTCCCGCTCGGGCAGACCCAGGTCATAATACTCGGTCTTCAGGTCAATGCAGGGCTCCAGAAGCTCCTCCTTGATCTGCTTCCAGAGGACGCGGGTCATCTCGTCCCCGTCCATCTCCACCAGGGGGGTGGTCATTTTGATCTTGTCCATGGGGTCTTGTACTCCTTTGCTGTGGCTTATCTGGTTGGATTATTGCTCGTCTCCGTCCGGCTTGGCGGAGGACTCATCCGGCCGGTCCCAGGGGTCCTCCGGAACGTCGGACTGGGCCGGGGCCTCGGGGACATCAGGCACATCCGGGGCGGCGGGCGGCGCGGCGGGCTGAGACGGCAGCACGGGGGGCGCGGCGGGCCGGGCCGGCGGGTCGGAATAGCCGGTGCCGGTATAGGTGCCCTGGCCGCCGGACTGGAACTCGTCGGTCCAGGTGTAGGGGCCGTTCACCGGGGGCATGGGCGGATCGTAGGGAGGCCGCTGGCCGGACACGTCCGTCCCGGTGAGCCAGAAGTAGAACCGGGCCACAGTCCCCTGCACATAGGGGGTCAGATACAGGTTCAGGATGGCCTGGATCAGAACAAACAGACCGAACAGGGCGATGGTGGCCAGCAGGCCGTAGAATGCGTCCACCAGGTAGGACTCGTCGAAAATGCCCACCACCGCGTTGGAGGCGGCCTCGCCGATCATGGTGCTCATCCTGAACGTCAAAAAGCCGCTGCCGATGATCGCGGGCAGGTACCACAGGATGAAGGACAGATTCAGCCCCACATACTGCAGCAGATGTCCCTTCATGAGCCGCTTGCTCTCCCGGATGGCGGCCAGGCCGAACATCCCCTGATCCGCCATCAGGTAATTGACCATGGCGTAGCGGAGGACGGCCCAAAGCATCCCCACCACCATGATGACTATGGCGGCGAGCATCAACAGCACGCCCAGGATGACCAGCGACGGGAGGGCGGCCATCACCGCCGCGCCGATGCCGATGACGATCAGGCAGACCACATAGAACAGAAGGAACCACAGGACAGAGAACAGGCCCACCAGGAACGAGGTGACGATGATGGGCCAGGCGTGGCGGAGCATGGCGAACAGTCTGTCGATACCGGGGTTCTCATGGCGCACCATGGACACGCAGTAGTCGGTATAGCCCACACTCATGGCGGACTGCCACAGGCCGGTGATCAACGCGCCCAGAAGCGTGATGACCAACATATAGACCGCGGTGCCGGGGGGGATGGCGGGGCCGGGGCCGGTGTTGCTGACGATGGTATCGTAGTTGCCGGTGAACAGGGCGCCCAGCAGGTCGGGGGACGTGAGGATGCCGCCGCCCGCCAGGACGGAGACCACGGAGCTGATAACGCCGCTCACCAGCCCCACGATGAACAGGTAGAACAGAGTGACCCAGATGGGCCGGGGCCGGGTGAGCCTCATGGCCTCCCGCACCTCGCGCTTGACTTGTCCGCGTTGGAAATTCATAAGTACCTCCCTCCCGCCCCTCCTGGGGGCGTTGTCGTCTGACGGTATTTTACACCATCTTCCGGCAAATTGCAAGCCGGAGACGTCCACTTTGCAGATCGGGAACGAAAAACAGCGGACCGGCCGGTCCGCTGTTTTTGTATATCATTTCACCTTTTGGGCCAGATAACCCTTCTCCCGGAGGTATTTCACCAGCAGAGCGGCGGAGGCGCTGCCCACCTCAAAGGCCCGCTCGAACACGAAGATGACCGTAGGGGCCAGCAGCAGGAACACGGTGATGACCAGGCCGGCCTGGAGGTCCAGGGGGACCAGGTGGAACACCCTGCCGAAGCCCAGCACCGCCACGATGAAGGCCAGCGTCATGCAGCCCAGCATGGTCCAGCGCTTCCAGTCCAGGGGCCGGGAGATGTAGTAGAGCACCAGCAGGCCCACTGTCCCCATCACCACGGTGGCCAGGGTGGACAGGGTGGTGCGCTCAAAGGTAAAGGCGAACACGAACAGCTCGATGCCCACCATCAGCACGATGTTGGTGAGGCCGCCGGGCAGGGCCCTTCGCAGCACGTTGGTCATGAACTTGCCCTTGACGATCTCGTGGTTGGGCTCCAGGGCCAGCAGGAAGGACGGGATGCCGATGGTCACCGCGCTGATGAGGGTGAGCTGGATGGGGCTGGAGAAGGGGTACGGGAAGCCGGCGAACAGCGTGAACAGAGACAGGAAAAAGGACATGATGTTCTTCACCAGATACAGGGCGGCGGAGCGCTGGATGTTGTTGATGACCCGTCTCCCCTCCTCCACCACCTGGGGCATGGAGGCGAAGTTGGAGTCCAGCAGCACCACCTGGGCCACCTGGCAGGCGGCCTCCGCCCCGGAGGCCATGGCGATGCCGCAGTCGGCGTCCTTGAGGGCCAGCACGTCGTTGACGCCGTCCCCCGTCATGGCCACGGTGTGCCCCGCCTTCTGGAGGGCCTTCACCAGCTTGCGCTTCTGGTCCGGGGTCACCCGGCCGAACACGGTGTAGTCATTGATCGCCCGGTCGTAGTCCTCCGGGTCTTTCAGGGTGGCGGCGTCCACGCATTTATCCGCGTCTGGGATGTTGGCGGAGGCGGCCACGGCGGACACGGTGGAGGGGTTGTCCCCCGAGATGACCTTGACGGTCACCCCCTGTTTCGCGAAGTAGGCGAAGGTGTCGGGGGCCTCGGCCCGCACCGGATTGCTCAACACCGCCAGGGCCACGGGGGTCACCCCGCCCGCGATGCCGCCCGCCGCCGTGGGGGGCTGATCGCATTTGGCCAGCAGCAGCACCCGGCAGCCCTGGTCCTGATATGGCTTGACCTTGTCCTGGAGCTCCTTGTACCGCTCCTTCAGGATGAACTCCGGCGCGCCGACCACGAAGGCCCCGTGGCCCTTGAAGGCCACCGCCGACCACTTGTTGGCGGAGGTAAAGGGCACGATGCGCTCCACCGGCCAGTAGGTGCCCTTATCGAACCGGGCGGCCATGGCCCGGGCGGTGTCGTTGTCGGCGTCCATGGCCTTATAGTAGGCGTTGAAGGTGTCCTCCACCGCGGTGGCGGGAAACTGGGCCTCGTCCAGGGGGACGATCTCTTTCACGGTCATGTCCGGCTCGGTGATGGTGCCCGTCTTGTCCACGCAGAGCACGTCCATCCTTGCCAGCGTCTCCACGGCGGCCAGGTCGTGGACCAGCGTCTGCCGCCCCGCCAGCCGCATCACCGACACCGCCAGGGCCACGGTGGTGAGCAGATAGAGCCCCTCCGGGATCATGCCGATGAGCGCGGCCACCATGGAGGTGATGGAGCCGGCGAAGCCCTCCTCCAGCACGAAATAGCTGTTGCAGAACAGGGCCACGCCGATGGGGATCAGGGCGAAGCCGATGAACCGGATCAGCCGGTCCAGGGAGCGCATCATCTCGGAGCGGCCCACCCCCTGGTCCTCCCTGGCCTGCTGGGCCAGCCGGGCGGCGTAGCTGTCCGCCCCCACGAAGTCCAGCCGCATCCGGCACTTGCCGGACACCACGAAGCTGCCGGACAGCAGCTTGTCGTCTTTATTTTTGGCGATGGGGTCGGCCTCGCCGGTGAGGAGGGCCTCGTTCACCGTCACCTGGCCCGACATCACCGGGCCGTCGGCGGGGATCTGGTCCCCGGCCCCCAGCTCCACGATGTCCTCCCGCACCAGCTTGTGGACGGGCACGGTGCCCAGCTGCCCGTCCCGCAGTACCTTTACACGGGCCTCGGAGATCAGGTCCAGCTTGGCCAGGGTGGCCCTGGAGCGGAGCTGCTGGACGATGCCGATGAGGGAGTTGACCACGGCGATGACCAGAAAGAACATGTCGGTGAAGCTGCGGGCGATGACCAGCAGCGCCGCCAGCACCACAAACACCAGGTTGAAAAAGGTCAGGGTGTTCTCCCTGATGATCTCGCCGGTGGTCTTGGCGTTGGATCGGCCGGAGTCGTTCCCGTAGCCGTTGGAGAGCAGTTCGTTGGCCTGCTGGGTGGTGAGGCCCTGCCGGGGGTCCGGAAAAACGCGCTCGATCTTTCTGCGGTAGTTGACCTCCCCCAGTTTGGGCTGCCGTCTGCCGTTCCGCCGTGACGCCATGGTCTTTTCCCCCTTTCCGCCTGCTTCCGGCAAAAATTTCAGTTATTACCATACCACAAAAGCGCGGCGGCGTAAAGCGTCAAAACATAAAGTTTGTCTTAACTTTGGAAAAGCGCCGGAGACGGGATTTTGCTCTTGACGGGAGGGGCCGGACTGTGCTAAAATATGCGCTGTTGACGGAGTGGACCGTCCGGAAGAGGGCGGATTTCCGCTCCGGGCGTTCCAAAGCGCTGATGTGGCTCAATGGTAGAGCATCTCACTCGTAATGAGAAGGTTGTGGGTTCGATTCCCACCATCAGCTCCAGCCCGTGCCCGATCCGGGTACGGCAGCGGCCCCTCCCCGGAGCGATTCGGGGAGGGGCTTGTTTTTTGGGAACGGCCACAGCAGAAAAACACCCCGAAATCAATACGATTCCGGGGTGTCTCTATGGCAGCGGATGAAGGATTCGAATTGCCGGGAACGCCATTTGCTTGGTGCCCGTCCGTACCTTCATCTCCCTGCCCCATTGGAAAAAGCGAACTTGCGAATCATCAGCATTTTGTCTTGTGTTAAGTGGTGTTGGCCGATCCCGTCGCGGTAAGGGTCATTGTAAGGGTCAAAGTCCACACCAAAGTTCATGGACAGTTTACCACAGCAGACGTTAAAACACAAGCACATTTGTAAGCCTTCGGACTTTCTCTAAACGAAAAATGATATCGTTTTAAGACTGTGCGAGGCATACCGAATTACTCATATTTTGCAGGGCAGGAAATCTAAGGTTTCCTGCCCTGCGTTGTCAAGCATGGAAATACTTTACCATAACGGATAAGCATAGTAAAAATAGTTGAAATCCATCAGTGCGGCGCATAACAAGAAGCGCAGCTTCCGGCCTGTATCGGTCGCAAGCTGCGCTTCTCTAATCATTCTGCTGTATAATACTGCGCCTGGGCGTGCCAGAGCTCATGGTATTTTCCGCCCTCGTCCGCAACCAATTCATCGTGCGTCCCCTTCTGGACGATGCGGCCCTCAT
>CANRIW010000007.1 GCA_947630785.1 uncultured Oscillospiraceae bacterium
GCTCTTTTGCTGTATCTTCTCCGTAAATCAAAACCAAGCCTATGCAACCGCTTAGACTCGGTTTTTCGACAAGCTGAAGCGTCGGATCCGGCTTTCGCCGGATCCGACGCTTTTTGTCGGCGCTGTGCCCCGTGCCTTGTGAGGCATGGAGATGCTTATTCAGCCTTTCAGATAGTCAAAGCCCTGGAATACGGGTACGCCGGTGTACTGCCTGACGCTCTCCTCGCCCTTCAGGGCGCGGATGGCGCCGGCGGCCAGGGCCTCCATCTCAAATTCGCCCGCCTGGACGGAGATGGGGGCGATCCAGCCTACGTAACGGCTGAGTTCATCCACCAGATACTTATCATGGGCGATGCCGCCGGTGAAAATGATGGCGTCCACCCTGCCCTCCAGGACGGCGGCGCAGCCGCCTACCGCCTTGGCCAGCTGGCGGATGAATGCGTCATACACCAGTTTGGCGTATTTGTCACCCTTGTTGATACGCTCCACGATTTCCCTGGCGTCGGCGGTGCCCAGGTGGTCCACCAGACCGCCGTGCTTCATCACCCGGTCGATGAGCTCCTTCTCGGTGAATTGGCCGGAAAAGCTCATGCGGATCACGTCGGTGGCGGGGACCCAGCCGGCCCGGGTGGGGGCCATGGGCCCGTCGCCGTTGAGGGCGTCGTTGCAGCAGCAGAGCTGCCCCTTCCGGTGGGCCGCCACCGACACGCCTCCGCCGATATGGCAGCAGATGAGGTTCATATCCTCATACTTTTTGCCCTGAGAGGCGGCGTAGCGGATGCAGTTTTCCTTCTGGTTCAGGGGATGGCCCTTGCTCTGGCGGAAGACCTCATGAAAGCCGGTGACCCGTTCCACGTCATCCAGCTCGTCCACGTCCGGGGGATTGACGCAGAACATCTCGCCCCCGTACCGCTTCTGCAGCTCCAGGGCGATCTGCACGCCAAGGGTGTTGGGATGACGGGTGACGCAGGCCCGGGCGTCCCGCAGCATGATGTCGTTGATGGCGTACACACCGCTGACCAGACCCACCAGGCCGCCGCCCCGGGCGGCCCAGGCGTCCACCTGGGACAGGTCGATCCCCGCCGCCTCCACCTCCGCAAGGATGGTCTCCATGCGGAAGGGAAGCTGGTCGGCGATCTCCTTGAATTTTTTCAGCTCGTTGGCGTCGTGATCCACATTCTTCTGGAACAGCTTCTGATCGTCCTCAAACAGGGCGATCTTGGTGGAGGTGGAGCCAGGATTGATGGCAAATATCCTCATGGGTCACTTGTTGTTCTGGGCGCGGACGCCGGCGATGGCCACATTGCCCACGATCTCGGACACGGGGGCGCTGCGGGAGCAGTCGCACACGATCTTCTTGAAGCCCTGGAGCACGGGGCCGTAGGCGTCGGCATGGCCGAAGATCTGCAGCAGCTTCACGCCGATGTTGCCCACGTTCAGGTCGGGCCAGATGATGATGTTGGCCTTGCCGGCCACGGGGCTCTCCCGCTTGACCTTCTTGGCGGCCACGGCGGGGACGATGGCGGCGTCCAGCTGGAACTCGCCGTCGATGGCGTAGGTGGGCCGCATCTGCCGGGCGATCTCCACGCCCTTGCGCACCTTGTCCACCAGCTCGCTCTCGGCGCTGCCGTCGGTGGAGTAGGACACCATGGCGCAACGGGGCTCCCAGCCCAGCAGATCCCGGGCGGTGTCGCAGGCGGACACGGCGATGGAGGCCAGGTCGGCGGGGTCGGGATTGACGCACACGGCGCTGTCGCCGATGATGAGCAGGTCGCCCTCGCTGCCGTTCCAGCCGGGGATCTGGGACACGCCGATGCTGGACACGGTGGTGACGCCCTCTTTCAGGCCCACGATGGTCTGGCCGCCCCAGATGACTTCGCCGGTGGTGTGGCTCATGCCGGCGAACATCACGTCCACCTTGCCGATGGCCAGCATCATCAGGGCCACGTACATATCGTCCTTGGCCTTGCGGCGGATGGCCTTTGCGCTCATCTCGGTGTTGACCTCGCCGTAGGCATTGAAGACCTCCTCGCAGGCGGCCTCATCGGTGGTGTCGAACACGGAGATGCCGGTCATATCGATGCCGAACTGGGCCACGGCGGCCTTGATCTCCTCGCCCTTGCCCACCAGCATGGGCTTGCAGATCCCCTGGGCGGCGCACTCCTGGGCCGCCTTCAGGATCTTCTCCTCGCCGATCTCGGGGAACGCCACGATCTGCGGATCGGCCTTGGCCTTCCGCAAAATCTCATCCATCATACCCATGGCACATTCCTCCTCTCAGCGATAGGTGTAGTTGCCCGCCTTGTATTTGGGCGGGATGACAGGGATCTGGAGATAGCTCTCGTACTGCCCGCCGGTGTGGATGATGTGCTGGCCGTGGTTGTCGGTCTCCCAGGTCAGCGGCTCGAACCAGCCCTCGCGGATGTAGCGGCCGGCCACCTCCACCCGGAGCTGCTGGCCCTTGTGCCAGATCCAGCTGGTGGGCACCAGGGCGATGTCCACGGGGACGATCTCGCCCTTCTGCAGCTTCAGCTCCCGCTTGTGGGACAGGACGGGCTCGAAATCGGTGGACAGCTTGGGATCCAGCTCCCGGTGGGACACGCGCAGCTTGCCCCAGGTGCCGGGGTGGGGCTCGCCCAGGATGCTGGTGGGCAGCCAGTTGCCGTCCTCATCCAGCTTCTTGATGGTGATGAACAGATCCATGTCGTCGTGACCGTCGGCTTCCACCCACATACGGAGCTTCATGTAGCCGGTGATCTCGGTGTCCTCCTCGAACTTGATGTCGAAGTTGACCTGCTCGGTGTTGGACTCGTAGCTGACCTTGCTCTCCACCGCGGGATTCTCCCAGTTCAGGGAGCCGTCGGCGGCGTTGAGGTACAGCTTCTTGTACTGGGTGCGGGCCAGGGGGAACTCCTTCTCGGGCCGGTCGGTCTGATAGTCGTAGTCGTAGGCGTCCATGACCTCGATGCGGTAGCGGGGGGTCATCTCGAAGCAGTTGTGGACGTCCTTCAGGAACCGGTCGTAGAAGTTCTTCAGGTCCATGGCGTGGGCGGTGTTGTACAGATCGGGCCACTCCTGCTCCCGGTGGGCGCGCATCCACTTCTTGGTGGAGCGGATCTTGCGGAAGAAGTTGAAGGAGCCGTGGAGATGGAAGTGCTGCCAGGACGCGCAGGCGTACACGGGGATGCGGATCTTCTTGAAGTCGGGGATCTTGTCCTCCCAGTAGCCGTTCATCAGGGGATAGTGGCGGCCGTTCTCCACCTGGTCGTCGATCTTGTTGGGGCCGGTGAGGGAGGCCACGATGAACTCGTTGAAGCTCAGGGCCGGGATGCCGCCCTCGTAGATGGACTCGCGGTAGATGTCGCAGGTGGCCTCCCAGGGGGCGATGCAGGCCAGGTGGGGGGGCTGGGTGGCGGCGATGCGGACCTGGGTCATGGCCACGCAGGAGTTGCCGCCCATGCCCACCTTGCCGGAGCACCAGGGCTGCTGAGCGACCCACTCGATGAAGTCGTAGCCGTCCTGGGCGTCGATGGAGCCGAACATGTCGATGTCGCCCTCAGAATGGCCGGTGCCGCGGGGGTCGACGTTGGCGATGGCGTAGCCGTTATGGCACCAGAAGCCGGGGTCGGGGGACTCGAACTTGGCCATGGTGGAGATGGTGCCGGGGGCCACGCCCATCACCTGCCACTCGCTCATGCCGTCGCCGGGGCGCTTGCCGTAGTAGCTCCAGGAGATCAGCACGGGGACCTTCTCGGTGGTGTTGGGGCGGTAGATGTCGGTGTAGATCTTGGTGCCGTCCCGGAGGATGACGGGAACGTCCTGCTCGCAGATGAGGCCGTCCTCGGTCATATAGGTGCGCTGGTTGAACTTGGCGCAGAAGCCGTGGGCGGTGGAGGCGATGCCCTCCAGTTTGGACAGATCGAGACCTTCCTCGGGATCCACGGGGGTGCGGGCCTGGCGGTAGAAGACCTCGATCTCCTCCCCCTTCATGACCCTCTTCTCAGAGAAGATCTCGTGGCCGTTGGACATACCTTTGGATTCCATTCAGGTGCTCCTTTCTCAGCCGTCGATCAGCCCGCAGACAAAGTCGACGGCCTCGCCGATGGTGGCCTTGCGGCGGAAGTCCATGAAGGGGATCTCCACGTCGAACTCGTCCTCCAGCACGTTGATCATAGAGGAATAGTTGACGGACTTCATGCCCAGGTCGGCAAAGGCGGTGGCCTCGGTGTAGTCCTTCGCGCCCAGCATGGCGGTCAGACGCTCCACGATCTTCTCATAAACATTGGTACGCTCTTCCATGATAAATGACCTCCTAAAAAATTTTTGGATTTATATCGATCTTATCAGATCACAAAAGAATGGGGCGCCATCAGCGACGGCAGGGGATGGGCCTGGGCGGGCACCGGGGCTTGATGGCGCCGGCAATCACGATGGCGTCCTCCTCACAGGCCTCTTTGCACTTTCCGCACTGGGTACACTCGTTCTGGTCGATGACGTGGACGAATTTGGCGCGGCCCTGGATGGCGTCGTCCTCGCAGGCGTCCATGCAGTCGCCGCAGCCCACGCACTTGTCGGCCAGGATGTGGTAGGTGACGAACCGCTTGCACACGCCGGCCTTGCAGCTCCGCTTGGCGATGTGCTGGGCGAATTCGTCGGCGTACTTCTCCATCACCGCCAGGGCGGTATCGGCCAGCTCCACGCCGTCCTCGCACAGCGCCTGGGTCTTCATCAGGCCGCACAGCTTGCGCAGCTGGTCCATGTCGGTGCTGCGGCTCTTCTTCATGGTGATGTCGTTCAGGGTCATCTCCAGCTGGGCGGCGCCCTCATAGCCGAAGACGCACTTGCCGCAGTCCAGGCATTTGTGGCCCCGGACGTATTTCAGCAGCTCGTCCACGGGGCAGCAGGTCTCAGGCAGGTTCAGCAATTTTTCCTCCATCACTCGCCACCTCCGTATTCGTTCCAGAGCTTTACCGTCTCCAGCTGGAGCCGGAGGTCGCACTGGAGGCAGCGCTGGGCCTCGCAGTGGGCCTGCTCGCAGGTGTAGGTCCGGTAGACGTTCTCGTCCCCGTTCTTGACACGGGTCTCCGGGTCGATGACGTCCATCTCCACCCGGGGCAGCGTCCCGAACCCCGGGAACTCCCCGATGTGGGGATCGGCCGTCCGCTCCACCAGCGTCTCCTCGATGTCTCCGTCGCCCCCCAGGTATTTGTCGATGACGGAGGTCACCTCACGCCCCGACGCGATGGCCTTGATCACGAAGCTGATGCCCGTAATGGCGTCGCCCGCCGCGAAAATGCCCTCCACGCTGGTCTTGAATCCGCTCTTGCCCGTCTCCGGGTCGATGGGATACCCCATCCGGTTCAGCTCGATGCCGAAGTTCTCGAAGTCCTGGAGACCGGTGTACTGGCCCGTGGCGAAGATGACGCTGTCGCAGGGAATGACAGTCTGGCTCCCCTCTACCGCCACCTCCGTCACCTTGCCGGTGGCCCGGTCATAGGTGGAGGACTTCACCGTGTGGACCCGGAGGCCGGTGACCTTCTCCTGGGTGCCCTCGATCTCCTCGAAGGAGCGGCCGGGCAGGATGTTCACGCCCTCCTCGGCCCCCTCCACCTGGTCCTCCTTGTCGGCCAGGATTTTGTCCGCCGGCTCGATGCAGGCCAGGTTCACCGTCAGGCCCTTCCGCACCAGGGACCGGGCCGCGTCGAACCCCACGGAGCCGCCGCCGATGACGCAGACGGTCTTGCCCAGGTAGGAGATATCCTTGTTCGCCCGCAGGTCGGCCAGCACGTCGATGGCGGTGTAGACCTGGTCGAAGTTGGCGCCGGGCAGGAAGCCCAGCTTCTTGCCCTTGGACACGCCCACCGCCACCAGCACGGCGTCGTAGTCCTTTTTCAGGGCGGCCACGTCGGAGACCTCGTGGTTCACCTCGTACTTCACGCCGGACTGGATGATGTAGTCGATCTCGGCGTTGACCCCCTCGATGGGCAGCCGGTAGGCCGGGATGCCGCTGGTCATGGGGCCGCCCAGCTGGGGACGCTTCTCCAGCACGGTCACGTCGTGGCCCAGCTTGTTCAGGTAGTAGGCCGCGGTGAGGCCGCAGGGGCCGGAGCCCACCACCGCCACCCGCTTGCCGGTGCGGGGTTTCATAAAGCCCTTGCCCTTCCAGGTCTGTTCCTTGTCGTTCTCCACGGCGAACCGCTTCAAATTCCGGATGGACAGGGGGTCGTTCACGTCGGTGCGCTTGCAGCCGGTCTCGCAGAGATGGTTGCAGATGTAGCCCAGGGTCAGGGGGAAGGTCAGCTTCTCCCGCATGATGGCCACCGCGTCGCCGGGCCTCCCCTCACGGACCGCCCGGATGTACTCCGGGATGTTGGTGTGAGCGGGACACTCGGCCCGGCAGGGCACCACGTTGTCGGCGTAGGCGGGATGCTTTTCCATCACGCCCACCGCGTCCACGATGGAGCCGGTGGGGCACACCTCGATGCAGGCCCCGCAGAAGCGGCAGCCCGCCTCCACCAGGCTCTTGCCCCCGGGCACCCCGGCGTGGACGCCCACGCCGTCCCGGATGTAGTCCAGCACCTTGACGCCCCGCAGGTCCTGGCAGGCGCGGATGCACCGGCCGCAGCGGATGCAACGGGTGAACAGGTGGGAGATCAGGGGATTGGAGTCGTTGTTGGGGACAGGGCGGGACTTCATGCGCCAGTCCTGCCCGTTGACCCCCATGTACTGATAGAGGCTCTGCAGCTCGCACTTGCCGTATTTGGGGCAACCGGTACAGTCGGCGGGATGGGTGGCCAGCATCAGCTCCATGGAGGTGCGGCGGGTCAGCTCCGCGGCCTCGGTCCTGCTGTCCACCACCATGCCCTCGGCCACGGTGGTGGTGCAGGCGGGGACAGGCACGTCCCCGCCGTCCACCGTCACGCTGCACAGGCGGCAGCCGCCCTTGGCCTCCAGGTCAGGGTGGTCGCACAGATGGGGGATGTACACCCCCGCCGCCAGCGCCGCATGGAGGACCGACTGCCCCTCGGCGGCCTGGATGACCTGGCCGTTGACAGTCAGCGTCACCATATCAGAAGCCCACCTTTGCCGCGGCGTTTTCACCGGCGATGCGGCCGGAGTTCAGGCAGAAGCCCATGGTGTTGCCGGACAGCACGAAGGGATAGGAGTCGCCGTAGATGGAGCAGGCGTCGGTGCCCACGCAGTACAGGCCGGGGATGGGACGGGCGTCCTCGTTCACGGCCTCCATCTTGTGGTTGATCTTCACGCCGCCCAGGGAGCCGTAGGCGCCCACGGTCTGGCGGCAGCAGTAGAAGGGCCCCTTCTCGACCTTCTGCATATAGGCGCGGTTCTTCTCGAACAGCTCGTCGTAGCCGGCGTCGCACATGGCGTTGTACTCCTCCACCTGAGCCACCAGGCCGTCCACGTCGATGCCGGCGTTTTTGGCCAGCTCCTCGATGGTGTCGCCCTGGGCGATGGGCTCGTAGCCGGCGGCCAGATCCCGCTCCCACTGCTCGTCGAAGTGGTCGTACAGGTCGTGGGGATGGACGTGGGAGATGATGTCAGGCCCGTGCTTCTTATAGCGCTTGAGGGCCTTGCTGTCGAAGATGGAGAAGGCCACCTTGCCGGGGAGGTGGGAGATAGCGTTGCCGGTGAAGGTGGTGTTGCCGATCTGATCCTCGGGCATGAAGCGGTTGCCGTTGCGGTCTACCCACAGGCAGGGCTGACGGAAGGCACCCTCGATGATGAAGTGGTTCATGTTGTCAGGCAGCTGGTACATGATCTCCATGATGATAGGGGTCTTGGCGGCGCCCGCCTCCCAGCACATCTTCATGCCGTCGCCCTTCATGCCGGGCACGGCGAAGTTGAAGATGGTCTTGCCGAACTCGAAGCCGGTGTACTCCTTGATCATCTCCGGGTTGTCGCCAAAGCCGCCGGTGGCCACGATGGTGGAGGGCGCGCGGCACTCGATCTCCTCGCCGCTCTTGTCCACGGCGACCACGCCCACCACGGCGCCGTCCTCCTGGATGAGCTTCTTCACGGGGGTCTCCAGATAGAACTCCACACCCAGGCTCTGGGCGTACTCGGTCATCTTCTTCATCATGCCGGAGGCGGCGCGGGGGCCGGGAACGCCGCCGCCCTCGGGCTTGCAGACGTGCCAGGTGAACTCGCCGTCAGAGTAGGGGCGGGTGGCCTCGTCCGCGCCGAAGGCCCGCTGCACGCCCACGAACTCCACGCCCATGTTGCACAGCCAGTCGATGGTGTCGCCGGACTTGAAGTAGTAGTCCCGCACCAGGCGGGGGTCCACATGGTAGTGGGTGAAATACATGTGCTTGCGGAAAGCCTCGATGGGGCTCAGGGGGATCATGTGCTCACGCTGGATGCGGGAGCCCACGCCCAGGGGGCCCATGCCCATGTTGGCGGCGCCGCCGGTGGTGCTGGCCTTCTCAAAGCAGACCACTCGGGCGCCCCCCTCGGCGGCGGCGCAGCAGGCGGCCAGACCACTCAGGCCCGCGGCCACGACGATGACATCGGTTTCCAGTTGCTTCATAGTGTTTACCTCCTTAAAACTAACATATATGATAATTAAATCGCTTACACAGTTTTGTACTTCATTTCCTTATAGCGGGGCATCTTTTCCTTGACGATCTCGAAGTTGTGGGGATCGCGGTAGAAGCTGCCCTCGGTGGTGCCAATCTCGTCCAGATGGAGGCCGCGGCCCGCCACGGTGGTGCGGTCTTTCAGGTGGCCGTTCTCCGGGTCGATGACGAACTTCCACTTGCCGTCCTCTTCCTTCAGCACGCCGCCGCAGCCGCACACCTGGCACTCCACCTTGTAGTAGGTGCCGTCCCACTGGGGTTCGCCCAGGGACAGGGAGTTGGAGTGGCAGTGGGGGCACCAGCCGAAGTCGGGGTCGCCCTCCCAGCCCCGGTCCTTGGGATCCTTGCTCAGGGAGCGCATGATGTTCTCACCCATCTTGTGGGCCCGCTCGATGAGGTCGGGCCGGGTGAGCACATGGCCCTTGGCGGGGACGCGGGTGGCCAGGATCATGTCCACCACGTTGAAGTCGCAGGTGAACATGGCGGCCTGCATATTCTCCAGGGACATGGACATCCAGGCGCGGGTGGAACCGCCGGTGGTGATCAGGCCGGCGATGCGGTGCTTGGGCTTGATGGCGCCGATCTTCTCCAGGAAGGCGGTCTCATAGGCCAGGGAGCGCTGCATGAACCGGGTGAAGTTGGCCGAAACCTGCAGATCGTAGGTGGGAGCGGCGAAGATGAACGCGTCGTTCTCGAACATGGCCTGCATCAGCTTGTCTTTGTCGTCCAGGTTCTTCAGCACGCAGCCCACGTTCTCGCCCTTCATGAACATCCCCTGAGTGCAGTGGGTGCAGCCGGTGCAGTCGATGATCTTGTAGTCGCTCAGGTTGACGTAGGTGATCTCCGCCCCCAGCTCCTGGCAGGCCAGCAGAGCCTCTTTTGTCAGGATCTCGCTGTTGCCGTCCTTGCGTCCTCCGCAGACGCCCATCACTTTGAATGCCATAATACTACCTCCTGTGTTTTTGTCGGAGGCCCGGCAAAAGCCGCGCTCCTATGTTTGTGGGCCGCCCCTGTGCGGCCAAATGACACGCGAACCAAACAGCCGTCCAAAAAGAGAACGGGCGCCGGGAACTCCGGGCGATTTTTCCACCCCGGCCTCCGGCGCCCTGTCCACGCTGTGGACACCGGTAAACCGTGAGTTATATCTACAAAAAACGGGATTCTGCCGTGCCCCTTTGTGCAAACTATTCAATTAAGATTATAATTCTCTTTGCCGGTTTCGTCATCCGACAGCAGTCAAATGCTTTTCAAATAATTGCCCACTATTTCCGACAAAAGTCTAATAAACGCTCAGACGGTCTCCTCCCGCTCCTCATAGTCCCCGGAGAAGCGCTCCAGGTAATCCAAAAGCCGGAAGGAGAACTCATAGTCGAACAGCCGCTCCCCGTCGTGCATCAGGTCGGTCCCGACCAACTCCGATATTTTTCCCATGCGGAAAAAAAACGTGCTCTTGTGGATAAACAGAGCGGCGGCGGCCCGGGCCGAGCTCCGGTTTTCCTGCAGGAACGCCCGGATGGTGTCCATGTAGTGGCTGTCGTGTTCTCCGTCGTACCGGCGGAGCAGTTCGATGTCCGGGTGGATCATGGTCCGCAGATGCTCTGCGTCCCCCGCCCGGGAGAACAGGTGGAAGAGATGGGACCTGGCGTAACCTCCCAGCCGCTCACCCTTTGGCAAGGCTTCCAGCGCGGCCTTGGTCTGCTCCCAGGCATAGCGTGCCATGGTCAGAGAGGTGAAGCGGTAGCTGAACGCCGCCCGCATCTGATTGAACTCCAGGAATTTTCCCAGGGCCACCGCCTCCTGATCGCTGAGCGGCGCGATCCCGCTTCGGGGCAGCAGCATACACATCCGCCCGTGGACGATGCCCACAAGACACCCGGGAAACATGGCCTGGAGCTGGTCAAAGAAATAACTTCCGGAGGGTCGGGTGCTCACGTCGTCAAAGGTGAATTCCGCCAGAAAATAATAGCGCTGCGGCTGGATCTTGAGCTGCCGTAGCCGCTGTACGGCGAACTGGTCGCCTTTGAGCCGGCCCTCCAGCAGCTCCGAGAGGAAATACTCATATTTCACGCCGCTCTCAGTGGCAAAGAAGTCCTGCTTCTGCATCTCGATGGAGAGGACCTGAGACAGATATTCGACCAGATCCAGCTCCTCGGGGAAAAAGCCCTCCGGCCGCCCGGGGGAGAAGATGTAGGCCACCATGGCCTGATTGATGCGGATGGACTGGAACAGGATGGGGCAGGGGAAGCGCGGATCGGTGGACACGCTGGGCCGGGTGCTTTCCAAAAGGCGCTTCACGTGCCGCTTTTCGTCCATCTCCAGGGTCACGCCGAAGCGCACGAACTGCCGTCCGCCGGAGGTGACCAGGTTTTTCTCGTCGTCAATGTCGGGACAGGTGGCCAGCACCGCGAAGCTGGAGCTGCACAGGCTGAACTGCAGGCCGGTGGCGTCGTGGGCGATCTGCAGGAACTGCCGCAGCTGGGTCTTGGTCTGCAGGGCCCGGAACAGCTCATCCTTGGCCCGCCGCAGCCGCTCTGGGGTCATCCGTTCCATCCGACTCGCTCCTCTCTTGTTTTTCGGGAACAGTTTATCACGCTTTGCCCGCGGTTTCAAGCCCTTCCCGCTCCTTCCGCGCTTGACAGCCGACCCCGTTCTGTGCTACCATCTTCAAAAAGCCAAGGGGGAGTCGGCATGGGCGGACTGAGCCACAGAGAGGTCATGGAGGGCGTGTTCCACATCGGGGATGGACGGGGAAATTTCTGCACCCTTCTGGTGGGGAGCGCTGGCGCCATCCTTTACGACACCATGATGGGCCTGGGGGACCTGCGGGCCTATGTGGCCGGCCTGACCGGCTTTGTGCCCATGGTCATCAACAGCCACTGCCATTTCGACCATGTAGGTGGTAACTTCCAGTTCGAACGGGTCTATATGTCGGAGGCCGACTTTCCATTGATGGAGATGGGCCTTGACGAGCTGCCCATCCTGGAGGAGACCCAGGGGATGGATTTTTCCTATATGGTGCCCAATTTCGCGGACAAGGACCGGGTCCATCCCATTGCCCCCGGCACGGTCGTCGACCTGGGCGGCCTGACCGCCGAGGTCATCGCCCTGCCCGGCCACACCCCCGGCAGCCTGGGCCTGCTGATTCCGGAGAGGAGCCTCCTGCTGGCCGGGGACGCCGTCTCTCCCCAGGCGTGCCTTTTCTTCCCGGAGAGCTCTCTGGAGGACTACAAAAAGACTCTGGAAATGCTGAAAGGCGTGCCTTTTGACCACTTCCTGCTGGCCCACTTTGACTACCTTTTCCCGAAATCCAAGCTGGACCGCTTTGCCCAGTGTCTGGACCTCATCGGCAAAAAGCGCAGCCAGGAGTACGTGTTTTTCCCGATCCCGACCTTGTGCGGCCGCCTGTTTGTGCTGGATCTGGCCGACCCCGACACCGGGGAATTGGTAGGTATCTTTGTCAAGAATTCCGACGCGGGGCGGCAAGGAAACCAATCTTTTCGCCCGAAGCGCGCATAAAAGCCGGCGTCCGCAAGGACGCCGGCTTTTATGCGTATTTACAGGATGATCAGCTGATTGCCCTCCCGGTCCACCACCAGGGTGGCGTCGGGGGACACATCCCCGGCGATGATCTTCCGGCCCACCAGGTTCTCCACCGTGTGCTGGAGATACCGGCGCAGGGGCCGGGCCCCGTACATGGGGTCGTAGGCGGCCTCCAGTACCAAGGCCTTGGCCTCGTCGGTGAGCTGCACGTTGAGCCGCTTGTCGGCCAGACGCTTGTTAAGGTTCTCCAACTGCAGGTCGATGATGTGGTACAGGTTGTCCCGCGTCAGGGGCTTGTAGAACACGATTTCGTCCAGCCGGTTCAGGAATTCGGGCCGGAAGGAGCGCTTCAGCAGCTCCTCCACCTGGCTCCGGGCGGCATCGCTGATTTCGCCGCTGTCGTCGATGCCGTCCAGCAGGAACTGGCTGCCCAAGTTGGAGGTGAGGATGATGACGGTGTTTTTGAAGTCCACCGTGCGGCCCTGGCTGTCGGTGATGCGGCCGTCATCCAGCACCTGGAGCAGCACGTTGAACACGTCCGGGTGGGCCTTTTCCACCTCGTCGAACAGCACCACGCTGTAGGGGTGGCGGCGCACCGCCTCGGTGAGCTGGCCGCCCTCCTCGTAGCCCACATATCCCGGAGGGGCCCCGATGAGCCTCGACACGGAGAACTTCTCCATGTACTCGCTCATGTCGATGCGGACCAGGTTCTTCTCGCTGTCGAACAGGGCCTCGGACAGCGTCTTGGCCAGCTCTGTTTTGCCCACGCCGGTGGGGCCCAGGAACAGGAAGGAGCCGATGGGCTTGTCAGGATCGGCGATGCCGGCGCGGCTGCGCAGGATGGCCTCGGACACCAGGCGGACGGCCTCGTCCTGGCCCACCACTCGCTGGTGGAGGATGTCCTCCAGGTGGAGCAGCTTCTCCCGCTCCCCTTCCATCAGCTTGGCCACGGGGATGCCCGTCCACCGCTCCACGATGCGGGCGATCTCCTCCTCGGTGACCTTGTCCCGGAGCAGATTGTCCTCCTTGGACCTGGCGGCCAGGGCCTCCTGCTCCTCCAGCTGCTTTTTCAGGGAGGGGATGGTGCCGTATTGCAGCTCGGCGGCCTTCTCCAGGTCGTACTCCCGCTGGGCCTTTTCCAGGGCGGCGTTGGCGGACTCCAGGTCCTCCCGGAGCTTCCGCACCGTACCGATGGCGTTCTTCTCGTTCTCCCACTTGGCCTTGCCGGCGTTGAACTGATCCCGCAGCTCGGCCAGCTCCTTTTGAATGTCGGCCAGGCGGGCTTTGGACAGCTCGTCCTCCTCCTTCTTCAGGGCGGCCTCCTCGATCTCGCACTGGATGATCTTCCGGGAGATCACGTCCAGCTCGGTGGGCATGGAGTCCATCTCGGTGCGGATGAGGGCGCAGCCCTCGTCGATGAGGTCGATGGCCTTGTCGGGCAGGAACCGGTCGGAGATATACCGGTCGGACAGGGTGGCTGCGGCCACGATGGCCCCGTCGGTGATCTTGACGCCGTGGAACACCTCGTAGCGCTCTTTCAGGCCCCGGAGGATGGCGATGGCGTCCTCCACGTTTGGCTCGTTCACCATGACGGGCTGGAAGCGGCGCTCCAGGGCGGCGTCCTTCTCGATGTACTGCCGGTACTCGTTGAGGGTGGTGGCCCCGATGCAGTGGAGCTCGCCCCGGGCCAGCATGGGCTTCAGCAGGTTGCCGGCGTCCATGGAGCCCTCGGTCCTGCCCGCCCCCACGATGGTGTGCAGCTCGTCGATGAACAGCAGGATGCGGCCCTCAGACTTCTTCACCTCGTTGAGGACGGCTTTCAGCCGCTCCTCGAACTCGCCCCGGTACTTGGCCCCGGCAATCAGCGCCCCCATGTCCAGGGCGAAGATGGTCTTGTCTTTCAGCCCCGCGGGCACGTCCCCCTTGACGATCCGCTGGGCCAGCCCCTCGGCGATGGCGGTCTTGCCCACGCCGGGCTCGCCGATCAAAACGGGGTTGTTCTTGGTCTTGCGGCTCAGGATGCGGATGACATTGCGGATCTCGTCGTCCCGGCCGATGACCGGGTCCAGCTTGTTCTGCCGCGCCCGCTCCACCAGGTCGGAGCCGTACTTTTTCAGGGCCTCGTAGGTGTCCTCCGGGTTGTCGGTGGTCACCCGCTGGCTGCCCCGGAGGGCGGCCAGGGCCTGCATGACCTTCTCCCGGTCCACGTTGTAGGCGCGGAACAGCTCCTTTAAGGTGCTGTCGGCGTTGTCGATGAGGGAGAGCAGGATATGCTCCACCGAGACGAAGTCATCCTTCATGCTCCCGGCGACGGACACCGCCCCGTTCAGGGCACGGTCCACCTCCTGGGAGACGTACACTTTGCCCTCCTCCCGACCGGAGCCGCTGACCTTGGGCAGGCGCTCCACCTCCTGGCGGGCGGCGGCCTCAAAGGACTCCGCCGTCAGCCCCATGTGGGTGAGCAGCTGGGGGATGAAGCCCCCCTCCTGCTCCACTAGGGCCAGCAGCAGATGGGCCTGCTCGATCTGCTGGTTGCCGTACTCATTGGCGATGTTCTGGGCGACCTGGATGGCCTCCAGAGATTTCTGGGTAAACTGATTCGTGTTCATGGTATTCACTCCTTCGGCGGCCCGGAGGTGACCGGGCCAGGCTGACGTTCTGCCCTGTATTATAGCCCCCTCCGGCGGAGAAATCATGAACAAATCGTAAAGAATTAGCACTCTCATTTCGAGAGTGCTAATTCTGCGGTCATACCAGTCCCAGCAGATGGGCCGCCCCGTTCAGCGCCAGACACAGCCCCAGCCCCAGCACCGTGGGTAGCGCCACCGCCGCCGCCGTCCATTTCAGGCTGCCCGTCTCCTTGTAGATGGTGAGGCAGGTGGTGGAGCAGGGCCAGTGGAACAGGGAGAACAGCATGGTGCAGGCCGCCGTCAGCCAGGTCCAGCCGTGCTGGGTGAGCAGCTGCCCCAGGGCGGCCAGGTCGTCGAACTCCACCAGGGAGCCGGTGGCGAGGTACGCCATCAGCATCACCGGCAGGACGATCTCGTTGGCGGGCCAGCCCAGCAGGAAGGCCATCAGGATAACGCCGTCCAGCCCGAACAGGCGGGCGATGGGGTCCAGGAAGCCGGTGCAGTGGGCCAAAATCGTGGCGTCCCCCACGGTGATGTTGGCGGTGAGCCAGATCACCGCGCCGGCGGGGGCGGCCACCGTCACCGCCCGGCCCAGCACGAACAGGGTCCGGTCCAGCACCGAGCGCACCAGCACCTGCCCCACCTTGGGCTTGCGGAAGGGGGGCAGCTCCAGGGCGAAGGAGGAGGGCATCCCCTTTAGCACCGTGGCGGACAGAAAACGGGAACAGGCCAGCGTCCCCGCCGCCCCCAGCACCAGCACCCCCAGCAGCAGGGCGGCCCCCTCCAGCGAGGGGAGCAATCCGCTCCGCCCGCCCACGAAGAACAGGGTGATGAGGGCGATGAGGGTGGGGAATTTCCCGTTGCAGGGCACCAGGGACGAGGTCAGAATGGCGATGAGCCGTTCCCGTGGGCTGTCGATGATGCGGCAGCCCGTCACCCCGCAGGCGTTGCAGCCCAGGGACATGCACATACACAGGGCTTGTTTGCCGCAGGTTTTGGCCTTCTGGAAGGCGTGGTCCAGCACGAAGGCCACCCTCGGTAAGTACCCCAGGTCCTCCAAAAGGGTGAACAGGGGAAAGAAAATGGCCATGGGGGGCAGCATGACGGCCACCACCCAGGCGGTCACCCGCCACACCCCATCCAGCAGCAGGCCGGACAGCCACGCCGGCGCCCCCGCCAGCAGCCCCTCCAGCCATGCGCCGACGGAGGCGAACAGCCTGGTCAGCAGCGCCGAGGGCAGGTTGGCCCCCGCCACCGTCAGCCAGACCACCGCCCCCAGCAGCAGGAGCATGATGGGGATGCCGGTGCTCTTGGAGGTCAGCAGCTTATCCAGCCGCCGCTGCCGGCGGAGGCGGCTCTCCTCCTGGCCCCGGAGGACCTGCCGGGCGTACCGCTCCGCCAGGCTCACCCGCTGCTCCGGGGCCCGCTCTGGGGCGGGAGGGGCCTCCCCCTCCCCCTTTACCAGCTTCTCGACGGCGCAGCGCAGGTCGTCCAGGCCGATCCCGTCCCCGGCGGCGGCGGCCACCACCGGCACCCTCAGCCGGTCGGACAGGGCGGTCACGTCCACCTCCACCCCCAGCCGGGCGGCCTCGTCCATGAGGTTGACGCACACCACCACCCGCCCGGTGAGCTCCAGCACCTGGAGCACCAGGATCAGGCTCCGCTCTAGGCAGGTGGCGTCGCACACCACTACCACGCCGTCGGCCCTGCCGCTCTCGATGTAGTCTCTGGCCACCCGCTCCTCCTCCGAGTGGGCCGCCAGGGAATAGGTCCCCGGCAGGTCGATGAGCTCGTAGTCCACCCCCCGCCAGCGGTACTCCCCCCTGGCCGTGGCCACCGTCTTGCCCGCCCAGTTGCCGGTGTGCTGCCGCAGGCCGGTGAGGGCGTTGAACAGGGTGGATTTGCCCACGTTGGGATTGCCCGCCAGGGCGATCCGGGGCTTTTGGCTGCTCATAGGGCCGCTGCCCCCGCCGGGACGGCCTCCACCCGGACGCCCCCCGCGTCGCTCCCCCGCAGGGCGATGAGAGCCCCCCGGATCCAGTAGGCCCGCGGGTCGCCGGCGGGGCTTTGCAGCACGCAGGTCACCTGCGTCCCCGGCACCAGTCCCAGATCGGTCAGCCGCCGGTCCATCCCCGGCCGGGCGCTGACCTCCTTCACATAAGCGCTCTCCCCTTCCCCCAGGTCGGAGAGGCGCAGCGTCTCAAACATTTGGCTCGCTCCTTTCCCGCGGAGGCCGTCTTTGCGGGCCCCCGCAAGCTATCCTATGGATCGGAGTGAGCCAATGTGACAAAAAAGCGCCCTGTCATAGGGCGGCTGCAAGCGCGTTCCGCGCGGAATATATTCCTGAATATTCCTTGTGTTTTCCCGGTCCGCGGAGGGCAGGTTTTTCTTGCGTTTGGAGGGTTTTTAAGGTATAGTAAGATATCTGCTGCATATGGAGGAACCGTTATCATGAAAAGGATTCGACTGCTAAGCCTCGCGCTGGCCGCGCTGCTGCTGGCGCCGCTCTGCCGTACCGCCCGGGCGGCGGGACCGGCGGGGGAACAGCCGGACGTCCTCCGGGTGGGCTTTTTCGCCTTCTCCGGCTACCATATCATCGAGGAGGACGGCCGCCGCGACGGCTACGGCTATGAGTTCCTCCAGCGGCTGGCCATCCACGGCGGCTGGTCCTATGAGTACGTGGGCTATGAGGGCTCCTACGCCGACGCCCTGGACATGCTGCGCAGCGGCCAGGTGGATATCGTCACCTCTGTGTCCAAGACGCCCGAGCGGGAGGAGGAGTTCCTCTTCTCCGCCCAGGACATCGGCGTCAACTCCACCATCTTCACCGTGAAGGCGGGCAACCAGGAGATCGTGGAGGGGGACTACGCCACCTATGAAGGCATCACTGTGGGGATGCTGGAGGGCAACTCCAAGAACGCCAATTTTGAGCGCTTCGCCCTGCAGCACGGCTTTACATACCACCCCGTGTATTTCGCCGGCCAGGACGAGCTCACCGCCGCCCTCCAGAGCGGAGCGGTGGATGCCGCCGTCACCGGCAGCCTGCGGCTGCTGGAAAACGAGTGGCTGCTCGACTCCTTTGACGCCAGCCCCTTCTACATCTGTACCCGGAAGGACCGGGCGGACCTGATGGCCCGGATCGACGAGGCCATCAACGAGATGGACCTTCACGACCCCAACTGGCGGGACGTCCTCCACGAGAAGTATTACGCCACTGACCAGAGCGGTTCCATCATCATGAACGCCGGGGAACGGGCTTTTCTGGAGGAGCGCCAGGCCTCCGGCGAGCCCCTTCGGCTGCTGATCAATCCGGACCGGGCCCCCTACTGCTACTTTGAGAACGGCCAGGCCCGGGGCATCCTCCCCGCCATTTTTGACCGGCTGGCCCGGCAGCTGGGGCTGACCTATGAATTTGTCCCGGTGAAGGACCGGGACGAGTACTACGCCCTGCGCGCGGAGGGGGCGGCGGACGTGGTGCTGGACTTCGCCGGCGACTACTATATGGCCGAGGAGGAGGGCTACAAGATCACGGTGCCCTATTTCCACACCACCTTCGCCCGGGTGACCCTGGACGGCTTCACCGGCGAGGTGGAGCGGGTGGCGGCCATGGAGCGGGCCGATGCCATCAATAACTACATCGCCAGCCGCTACCCGGAGGAGGCGCTGGTCCGGTATTCCAACTCGGAGGACTGTGTCCGGGCGGTGCTGGACGGCGAGGTCGACGCCACCTTCCTCTACGCCTACGCCGCCGAGCAGTACGTCCAGCAGGACGCCCGCAACCGGCTGACCTCCGTGGTCTTCGGCGATACCTCCATGGCCTATGCCGTGGGCAGCGGCGTCCCCGGTGGCCGCTACCTGCTCTCCCTGCTGGACAAGGGGGCGGACAGCTTTACCGAGGCGGAGCTGGACGCCATCACGGCCCGGGAGGTGGACGCCGGGACCCGCACCGATATGACCCTGGTCGCTTTCCTTTACCGGAATCCGATCTACAGCGTACTGGGGGTGATCCTGGTCCTCCTGCTCCTCTTCGCTCTGGCCATGCTGGCGGTGCGCTCCCGCAACCAGCGGCAGCTGAAGAAAAAGATCGCCCTGGCCACCGGCGAGCTGGAGGCCAAGACGGAGGAGCTGTCCCGGGCCCTCCAGGCGGCGGACGCCGCCAACCGGGCCAAGACCACTTTTCTGAACAATATGTCCCATGACATCCGCACGCCGATGAACGCCATCATCGGATATACGGCGCTGACCACCACCCATCTGGACAACCGGGAGCGGGCTCAGGATTACCTGGCCAAGATCGCCCAGGCGTCCAACCATCTGCTGAGCCTCATCAACGACGTGCTGGACATGAGCCGCATCGAGTCGGGCAAGGTCACCGTCAACGAGCGCCCCGAAAACCTGGCGGACATCCTCCAGAGCCTCAGGAACATCATCCAGTCCGATATCCATGCCAAGCGCCTGGAGCTGTTCATCGATACCGTGGATGTGGCGGACGAGGAGGTGTACTGTGACAAACTGCGGCTCAACCAGATCCTGCTGAACCTGACCTCCAACGCCATCAAATTCACCCCGGCGGGGGGCACGGTAGCCATCCGGGTCACCCAAAAGCCCGCCCGGAACCCCAGGCGCGGCCTCTATGAGTTCCGGGTCAGCGACACCGGCATCGGCATGAGCCCGGAGTTCGCGAAGACCGTCTTTGACCCCTTTACCCGGGAGCAGACCTCCACTGTCAGCGGCATCCAGGGCACCGGCCTGGGGATGGCCATCACCAAGAACATCGTGGACATGATGGGCGGCACGATCTCTGTGGAGAGCGAGCCGGGGAAGGGCACCGCCTTCACCGTGAACCTGGAGCTGCGCTTCTCCGCCGCCCGCCAGGAGATGGGCCCCATCGCGGAGCTGAAGGGTTTCCGGGGCCTGGTGGTGGACGACGACATGGTCTGCTGCCAGAGCGTGTCCAAGATGCTCCGGGAGATCGGCATGAGGGCTGAGTGGGCCCTGTCCGGCAAGGAGGCCATTGCCCGCACCGTGGAGGCTGAGGAGCTCACCGACCCCTTTGAGGTCTATATCGTGGACTGGTCCATGCCTGAGCTCAGCGGCGTCGAGACCGTCCGGGAGATCCGCAGGATCGCGGGGCACGATTCCCCGATCATCCTCATGTCCGCCTATGATTGGACGGATATCGAGCAGGAGGCCCGCCGGGCCGGCGTCACCGGCTTTATCAGCAAGCCCCTGTTCGCATCCGATCTCCACCACACCCTGGAGCGGAGCCTGGGCCGGACTTCGGAGGACGTCCCCGCGGAAAAGCGGGTCCTCCCGCGGGAGTCCGGCTTTGCCGGCAGGCGTATCCTGCTGGCGGAGGACAACGAGCTCAACCGGGAGATCGCCACCGAGATCCTGGGAGAGGCCGGCTTCCTGATGGAGTGCGCCGAAAACGGCCAACAGGCCGTGGACATGGTCCGCGCGTCCCAGCCGGGGTACTATGATCTGGTCCTGATGGATATTCAGATGCCTATTATGGACGGCTATGACGCCACCCGCGCCATCCGCGCCATGGACAACCCGGCGCTGGCCTCCCTGCCCATCATCGCCATGACCGCCAACGCCTTCGAGGAGGACCGGGAGCGGGCCATGGAGGCGGGGATGAACGGCCATTTGGCCAAACCCATCGATTTGGAGCGGATGATGGCCCTTCTGCGGGGGCTGTTCGGCGGGGAGGGCTGACTCCTCCGCTGACGGCCCGCCGGCCGGGCCCGGTCAGGCCCGGTACGCCGTGTAGACGCCGCGGCGGGTGTAGTCGGCGGCGGGGAGGAAATATCCCTCCGGCAGAGCGGTGACCGGCGCCTCCGGCTTCGCGCCCTTTTCCAGCAGCCCCTGCTCCGCGCACCACTCCATGGCGCCGGAGTAGGGGTGGGCCCGCTTGCCGGTCCGGCGGATCGCCGCCCAGCGGCGGTCCATGGCCTCCGCCCTGGGGCACAGGAGCATGGCCAGCTCCCCCTGGGTCATGGGCGCGTCCAGCCGCAGGAGGTTGTCGGAGTAGACGACGGCCCGCTCCTTCTGCAGACCGGCCAGCTTTTCAAAGAGAGGGTCGTCCCTGCCCAGGTCGGCAAAGGGGCTCTCCTTCACCAGCTCCTGGGCCGTGACCACCTGGTAGCCGTATTCCCGCAGCAGCTCCAGCTGCTTGCGCAGCCCGAAGGCCACCGGGGTGCGTTTGGCCATATTGTAGCCGTCCTTTTGGAAGATGATCTGGCCGCGGAAGAAGTCCGGGTCCTGCTCCAGCGCCCTGCGCATGGGCTCCACCATGGCGTTGACCTCGGCCTCCAGGGCGGCGTCCGGGTCGGTGAGGACGGAGGGCAGCCAGCCCGCCCCGTCGAAAGAGGCGGCCAGATATTGGTATCCCATGCGGTCGCACACATCGTAGCTAGTGAAGCCGTCCTGCATCTGGTCCACATAGTGGGGCGGGCGGTGCATGGTCAGCTGATAGCCGTACCGCTCCCGCATGAGCCTGTCCAGCTTTTGCAGGTCCTCCACGGCCTTGTCCACCGTTCCCAGGTACACCCGTCTGCCGTAGACAAAGGGCTTTTTGCCGAAGATGATGTGGCGGTAGCCGTGGCTGGTGATCTGGTGGCCCTCGTCCAGCATCCGGCGGATGAGCCGGTCGTTGTGGACCGCGCCGCCCCTGTCGTCCCTGTGGATGTCGGGGTAGTGGTCGTACCGGACGCCGCCCCATGCGGCGCTGCCCAGCTTGCCGGCCTCGTCGGGATAATTTTCGCCGGTGTCGCCCACCACGTCGAAGGTGCCCTTGGCGCCGAACTCCGCCAGAGTATCCAGCAGCACGTCGGTCAGGGACCTGCCCCCGAACCGGTCCGGGGAGGCGGGAAGGTCCATGGGGCCGTCGTCAAAGGTCATGGCGCAGATGCGGCGGGAGGTCTTGATCTGCTCCAGCCGGCGGGTATAGCTCAGACTGGGGACCGCGGGCGGGAGGATGTACTTTTTCAAAAACTGTTTGCCCTTTTTGCCGATCTTTACAATGAGGGACATGTTCTTCAACTCCTGTCTATAAGGTCCCGGGCGCAGCACTTCAGCGCGAACAGCGCCCATTTCAGATACGAGGCCGGGGAGGCCCCGTTTTTTTTGCGCTTTGTCAGCTGGCTGGCGGCCACGTACCGGGCGGGGCTACGCCGTCCGAAGGGGCGGGCGTCTCCCGTCAGCAGAGCGGCCCTGACAGCCTCCAATGTGAGGGACTCCGCCTCTACGGCCACATAGCCCGCGCCCACCTCCTGAGGGACGTGGGCGTCGCTGCCGGCAAAGGGCCGCAGCCCGTGGGCGCCGGCAAAGGCCGCCGCCATGGCGTTGGCAGACCGGTTTTTCCGCTCCGCCCGGCTGTTCCAGACCTCCACGCCGTCCAGATATGGGACCAGAGGTTCCAGCTCTCCGGCCTCCCTGCGGTGCTCAAAGGGGTGGGCCAGCACCGCCAGCCCTCCCTGGGCGTGGATGGCTACCGCCGCCGCCTGAAAATCCCTGGTCTCGATGGGCCCGGTGACGAACAGGCCCAGCAGATGCCCGCGGTCGGTGGAGACTTCGACCCCGGGGATCAGCAGGAGGCCGGGGAACGAGGGCGGGTCGGTCAGGGGCAGATCGTGGTCGCAGACGGCCACTCCCTGGAGCCCAACTTCCCTGGCTCGGGCGGCGATCTTCTCCAGGGTCATGCGCCCGTCGGGCGAGCGGCAGGAGTGGATGTGCAGATCCAGTTTCAGCTCCATGGCTACCTCCTCAGCAGGGTGTTCCGAAGATACCGGCGCAGAGGGGCCGGATCGTCCTTTGCCGCCAGAGCCTCTCTGGCCCGGAAGAGGTCGGCCGCGCCGCCCAGGAGCATCCCCGGCCTCCCGTGGCGGAGATAGTCCAGGCAGGCGGCGGCGTCGTTGAGGGTGAAGCGCATCCGGACGCCTGTCTCATAGTCCCGGGGAACATAGGTCACCGCTTCGCCCGCGGCGGCCTGGGCATAGCGGACCGCCAGAGGGCTCCCGGCGCAGTCCGTCATGGGAAAACTGCCCCAGATGCGGGGGTTGACCTCCAATACGCGGCCCCCCTTGAATTCCACCATGGCCAGACCGGTGAAACGGAAGGACTGGAGGAGCCGGGCGGCCGTGTCGATCATGGCCTCGTCGTAAAAACTCTCGCAGCAGGTGGAGGGCCCGCCGGAGGCGGGGTACTCCCGGATGCGCCGGTGGCAGATGGCGCCGATGAGGCGGCTGTCCCGGTCCAGCAGCAGGCTGGCGCCGGCGCCGTCCCCGTCTATCTTTTCCTGGACCAGCGGGGTGGGGTCCCAGCGCTCCATGGCCGCCAGATGCCGCTCGTACTCCGCCCGGTTTCGGGCCACGGCGTAGCGGTCTTTGGCTTTCAGACCGAATTTTTCCCCGCATCGGGGCTTGATTACCACCGGGTAGGCGTCCGGCGCGCCCTGGTACTGCCGGGGCACGGGGATGCCCAGCTCCTCGCAGCGGCGGTGGACGGCCTCCTTGTCATTGAGCTGGTCCAGAACGGCGGGAGGGGCGATGAGAAAGTCGCAGACGGCGGAAAAGGCGTCCCGCCGGGCGGCGACCACATTCAGGGTGGCCGCGCCGCCGCACAGGAGGATCGGGCGGCCGAATTCCTCCAGCAGGGCCATCAGGCGCCCGGGATAGTCACCATCGGCCGCCGAACCGTCGATCCAGCGGGTCTCGGACACAAAGCGGGAGGTGAACACTGGCGGCGTCAGAGGGCTGTCCACTCTGGTCTGGACGGCCGCCACCCTGTAACCGGCGCGGCCCAGCGCCCGTGCCGCCGCTACGGTGGCGCGGTATTTTCCATCTGTGATGACAACTGTCCTCATAGCGCTCCCGGCCCTCTCAATGTGATGCTATATACAAAAATTATATCATGGATCGGATCCCGGCGCAATAGGGCAGGCCGCCGGCAGGCCGGCACGATCTCAGAAAGCGCCGATTTTTATCTTCCTATTTCTGAAAAAGTGTGCTACAATAAATTGAACTATTATGACCTGGAGGCGGTTTTCATGGATCTGAACGAAAAGACCCTCACCAGCAGGCTGGTGTACGACGGCGGCCTGCTGAAGGTATACTACGACACGGTGGAGCTGGTCAACGGCAGGACCTCCTGGCGGGAGGTCATCCGCCACCCCGGCGCGGTGGTGATGGTCCCCGTGGACGACGAGGGGAACGTCTATCTGGAGCGGCAGTTCCGCTACCCCTACGACCGGGTCATCATCGAAGTGCCGGCCGGGAAACTGGAGTGGGGGGAGGACCCCGACGACGCCTGCAGGCGGGAACTGAAAGAGGAGATCGGCGCGGAGGCATCCCGCTGGGACAGCGCGGGGGAGATGCTGCCCACCCCCGGCTACTGCGACGAGCTCCAGCACGTATATCTGGCCCGGGGGCTCACCTTCGGGGACAGGCATCTGGACGAGGACGAGTTCCTGGACGTATTCAAGGTGCCCTTTGAGGAGGCGCTGGACATGGCCGCCGACGGGCGCATCCAGGACTGCAAGACCATCGCCGCCCTGTACCGGGCGGAGCGGATCATGAGGAGGGAACGGGATGGCTAAAAAGATCCTGATCGTGGAGGACGAGCGCAACATCGTGGACATCCTGGCCTTCAATCTGGCCAGGGAGGGGTACAGCACCCTGGAGGCTCTGGACGGGGCCCTGGGGCTCCAGCTGGCCATGGAGAAGGACCCCGACCTGATCCTGCTGGACCTGATGCTGCCCAAGATGGACGGCTTCGAGGTCTGCCGCCGCCTGCGGGAGGCGGGGAAGGCAACCCCCATCATCATGCTCACCGCCCGGGAGGAGGAGACCGACAAGGTGCTGGGCCTGGAGCTGGGCGCGGACGACTATATCACCAAGCCCTTCTCCATGCGGGAACTGCTGGCAAGAGTCAAAAGCAACATCCGCCGCACCGAGATGACCGCTCAGCCCGCCGCGAATCCCAACCAGATGGAGATCGGCCGGCTGCGGATCGACCTGGACGCCATGATGGTGTACAAGGACGGCGCGCCTGTGGATCTGACCCAGCGGGAGTACGAACTGGTGCGGCTGCTGGCCTCCAGGCCGGGGCAGGTGTTCTCCCGGGAGCTGCTGATGGAAAAGGTATGGAACTACGAGGGCTATGTGGGCGACGTCCGGGCCGTGGACGTGGCCATCCGCCGCCTCCGCGAAAAGCTGGAGGACGACCCTGCCGCGCCGGAGTTCGTCCTGACCCGCCGGGGCCTGGGCTACGCGTTCCGGCAGCCCGGATGATCTGAACGAAAGGGGGCGCGCCCATGCGCCGCAGCCTGCACTTGAAACTGATGCTCATCATGGTGCTGCTCATCGTGTCGCTGATGGTGGTGGTGGGCGCGTTCCTGATGAACTCCGTCACAAGATATTATATCGACGATTTCTATGAGCAGATGGCCGCCGCCTTCGGACAGGACAACGTGGACTTCATTCGGGATCTCCAGAGGCCCACCAAAGACGAGACCGACGGCGCCGCCATGGTGGAGGCCGTTCTGCGGGCCTACGGGGGTACCCTGGGCGTGGACGGCCGAAACCGCAACTACTATGTGCTGGACGGGACCAACGGCAGGTATCTGGCGGGCTCCGCTCCCCAGCCGGAGGGCGGTCTGGCCATCACCCCCAACATCACCACCGCGCTGCTGGGGGAGCCGGGCTATGACAGCAGCGCCGCCGCCGACTACATGGACGCCGCTATCCCCATCACCCGTGGCGGGCAGAGGTACATCGTCTATATCCTGGACAACCGGGCCACCGCCCGCTCTCTGAACGGGGAGATGTTCTCCCTGATTCTGGAGGCGCTGGTGCTGGGCCTGGTCATCTCAGTGCTGCTGTCCTTCCTGCTGTCCAAGACCATGGTGGCCCCCCTCCAGCGGCTCACCGACGCCATCGAGGATGTGGCCGAGGGGGACTTCTCCAGGAAGCTGGAGGTCACCAGCGGCGATGAGATCGGCCAGCTCACCGAGAGCTTCAACGCCATGGCCGGCCAGCTCCAGACCACCATCGCCGCGGTGGAGAACGAACGCAACAAGCTGGACACCCTGTTCCTTCACATGGCCGACGGCGTGGTGGCCTTCGACCGGGAGGAGCGGGTCATCCACTCCAACCCCGCCGCCGCCCAGCTGCTGGGGCGGGAGTTCACCGATCAGGACAGCTACGGCCCCCTGTTCGGCGACCTGTTCCCCTTCCGCGAGGTGGAGGGCGCCGCCAGCCATCTGGCCGCAGAGCGCACGGTGGGTGGCCGGTATCTGGAGCTGCTCCTTGCCCCCTTCGCCCGGGCCAATCAGGGCGGCGTGCTGGTGCTCATCCACGACGTCACCGCGCAGCGCACCGCCGAGCAGACCCGGAAGGACTTTGTGGCCAACGTGTCCCACGAGCTGCGCACCCCGCTCACCAACATCAAGAGCTATGCCGAGACCCTGTCCGACGGGGTGGGCGACCTGCCCCCGGAGATGGAGCGGCGGTTTTTGGGGGTCATCCTCAATGAGTCTGACCGGATGATCCACATCCTCCAGGACCTGCTCACCCTGTCCCGGTTCGATTCGGGCCGGAGCGAGCTGCGGCTGACCCGGTTCCCCTTCGGCAAGGCGGTGGACGACACCTATCAGGCCATCCGGCTGGACGCCCAGAACCACGCCCACCAGCTGATCCTGGACTTGTCGGAGGACTTGCCTGAGATCGTGGCCGACCGGGAGCGGGTGGTCCAGGTGATGATGAACATCCTGTCCAACTCCATCAAGTACACCCCCAACGGCGGGCGCATCGTCATCTCCGCCGGCCGGGAGGGGGACCGGGTGTGGATGCAGGTGGACGACAACGGCATCGGCATCCCCGAGGCCGACCGGGGGCACATCTTTGAGCGGTTCTACCGGGTGGACAAGGCCCGTTCCCGCCAGTCCGGCGGCACGGGGCTGGGGTTGTCCATCGCCCGGGAGATCATGAACCAGCACGAGGGCGCTATTTACCTGGTGGACAAGGAGACGCCCGGCCTGACCGTACGGATGGAGCTGCCCATCGGCGGCCCCAAAAGGGTGAGACAAAATGAGGAACGCTGAGCGCTGGATCGAGTGGGGCAAGGATCTGCTTATCGCCCTGCTGGCCCTTTCCGCCGCCCTGCTGCTGTCCGTGCTGCTGTTCGGGAGCGGCAGCCTGTCCGGCCTGGTGCCCAGGCAGGAGCCGGCGGCCAGCACTGGCGGGGAGGACGCCCCCATTGCGGCCACCATGCCCGCGGCGCTGGTGGTCACCAATGGAGAGGGCCGCTATGGCGTGCAGTACGATCAGACCCGGACCGATGAGCTTTTTGCCCGGATGGGGCCGCTGCTGGGAGACGCGCTGGCCTCCGCGGGCCCCTCTCAGGATATCTCACGGACAGAGTGGCAGAGGTCGCTGTCCGCGCCGGGGCTGTATTTCGACTTTGGCGGAGCCGTCCCACTGTCCGCCCTGGGCGCCTGGCTCAGCGAGGCGGGGGAGTGCGCGTTGGCCGGCTCCGCCCGGCGTGTCCTGCTGTGCGCCGGGGAGGAGGACCAGGTGTTGCTGTGCTGGCAGGACGCGGATACGGGGCTTCTTTACCGCTGCGGCACCGCCCTGAGCCGTTCCCTCCACCTGGAACCCATCATCGGAGACTGCCAGGACAATGGCGCCTATTTTGCCTATGAGGACGAGACGCTGGCTGCCTATCTTCAGCCCTATACCCTTATTACCGAGGAGGAGCGCACTCCGCCGGAGTACAGCGCGGCCAATCCCCTCACCCAGGCCAATGTGCCCGCCCTGCTGTCCGCCCTGTCCTTCAGCGGTCAGAACCACACCCAGGTCAGCGGCGGCGAGGCATATCTGGACGGCGGCGACCGGCTGGAGGTGGAGAGCAGCGGCGCCGTGACCTACCGGGCGTCCCAGGGGGGCAAATATCCCGCCGGACCGGGAGCGGCGGGGGCCATCGAGGCCGCCCGGGCTCTGGCGGAGAAGGCGGTGGGCCCCTTCTGCGGGGAGGCGACCCTGTATCTGATCTCCGCCCGGCAGGAGGAGGACGGCTTCGAGGTCTCCTTCGGCTACCGGCTGAACGGCAGCGCCGTCCAGCTCTATCAGGAGGGCTGGTGCGCCAGCTTCCTGATCCGGGAGGGCTGCATCACCGACTTTACCCTGCGCCTGCGCAGTTATACCGCCAACGGAGAGACCGCCATGCTGCTGCCCATTGACCGGGCGGCCGCCCTGCTGCCCGAGTTAACAGAGGAGCGGATGGAGCTGCTCATCCTGCACCTGGACGGCGGCGGGGACGCCGCTATGCCCCGGTGGGTGGCGGAAACGTGATATCGGGAGAGGAGGCCGGCCATCGTGGAGTGGCGAAAAGTGAAAACCATCATCATCCTGCTGCTCCTGCTGGTGAACGGCTTCCTGCTGGCCCTGGTGTGGGTCCGGAAGAGCGAGGCCGACTCCTATGACCGGACCGCCGTCACCCAGGCGGTGGAGGCGCTGGGTGCGCAGGGCATCCGGGCGGAGCACTCCGCTCTGTCCGGCGCGGAGGGCCTGAGCCCCGTCAGTGTGGAGCGGGACGCGGCGAAGGAGGCGGCTCTGGCCGCCGCCCTATTGGGGGAGACCGTCTCCGGGGACAACCGGGGAGGCGGGCTGTACCTCTATCGGACGGACGCGGGAGAGGTGTCCATCCGGCTGGGCGGGGAGCTTTCCGCAAAGCTGGATGACGACCCCCGCTGGCAGACCGACGACCCCGCCGGCCATGCCGGCCGCCTTTTGCGGGAGATGGGGGTGGAGGGAGAGCGGAGGTCGGTCACCCAGACAGAGGATGGAGACACCGCCGTCACCTTTGTCCAGACCTGGGAGGGAAGGCCCCTGTTTACCTGTACCGTGACCTTCGTCTATGAGGCGGGACGGCTCCGGACAGTGGAGGGGGCCCTGCTGGTCTCGGCCTCCTTCGCTGAAGAAAGCGGAACGGTCCTCACCCTGCCCACCGCCCTCATGCGGTTCCTGGACGGGGTCCAGGAGCGGGGGGACGTGTGCTCTGCCCTCGATTCCATGGAGGCGGGATACCGCGCCGGGCAGTCTGCCTCCGGCGCCATCCGGCTGATCCCCTGCTGGCACATCGCCACCAATACCGCCGAATACTACCTGGACGCGTCCACCGGCGTCCTGGAGCGCATCGCGGAAGGATAACAGACAACCCCTCTTTCATAGGATAGCTTATCCGTTGAAAGGGGGGCTTGCTTTGCCGTCAATCCTCGCGGGGACGCTGCTGCTCACCGCCACGGGGCTGTTCTCCCAGGTGGTGGGGTTCCTCTACCGCATGGCCCTGTCCCGGCTCATCGGGGCGGAGACCATGGGGCTGTATCAGCTGGTGATGCCCGTCTACTCCGTGTTCATGTCGGTGACCGCCGTGGGGCTGACGGTGGCGGTGTCCACCCAGTCCGCCCGGTACCACGCCCTGGGGGACAGCGGCGCGGTAAAGACGGTCCTGAAACGGGCCCTGGGATGCTTTTTCCTGCTGGCCCTGCCCTTGGGAGGGTTGGTGCTACTGCTGTCCGACCCCGTCTCCGTGTATATTCTGGGGGACGCCCGCACCCGCCTCGGGGTGGCCCTGCTGGTGCCCTGCATGCTCCTCACCGGGGTGGAGAATCTCCACAAGCACTGTTTCTACGGCATCGGCCTGGTGCGGCCTCCCGCCGCCGTGGAGACCGCCGAGCAGCTCATCCGGGCGGGGGCGGTGCTGCTGCTTTTGCTGCTGGTCTTTCCCCGGACGGCGGAGCAGACGGTGGGGCTTATCGTTCTGGGGATGGTGCTGTGCGAGGTGTTCTCCGCCCTGGCGCTGACGCTTCTGATGCGCCGTCAATGGCGGCGTGACCCGCCGGGGAAGACGGAAGCCGCCTTCTCCCGCCGCCAGCTGTTCGCCATCGCCCTGCCGGTGGGGGCCACCTCCCTGCTGGGGACGCTGCTGGGCTCCGCCAACGCGGTGCTGATCCCCGCGAAACTGGTGGAGGGCGGCATGGCCCTCAACCGGGCCATGGCGGAGTTCGGGGTGCTGTCCGGCATGACGCTGCCCCTGCTGAACCTGCCCACCGGGTTCGTCGGGGCATTGTGCCTGGTGATGGTGCCCGATCTGGCCCGCCGCACCGCCCGGGGGGACCGCCGGGCCGCAGGGAGCTTCCTGGACCGGGTGATGTCGGCCACCTCCCTGCTGACCGCCCCCTGCATGGCCCTGCTGGCCGTCATCGGCCCCGCCCTGGGGAGGACCATGTTCGGAGATGCCCGGGTGGGGGAGTTCATCCTCCCTCTGGCCGCCGGGACGCTGCTGAACTGCTACCAGTCCGTCCTGTCCGGGGCGCTGAACGGCCTGTGCCTCCAGGGGAGGGCCGCCCGCAACGCCATCCTCAGCGACGCGGTGCAGCTGGGATTCACCTGGTTCACCGTGGCCAGATGGGGCCTGGCCGGGTTCGCCGCCGGGTTCCTCCTGTCCGGCCTGGTGGGAATGGGGCTGAATCTGATCTCCGTCCTCCGGGCGGCGGAACTGCGGCCAAAGGTGTTCCGCTGGTTTGTCCGGCCCCTGCTGGCGGCGGGGTTCATGGGGGTCTGGTGCCGGCTGTTCTTCGACATCCTGCTGGGTTCCGGCCTGGGGGAACTGACCGCCGCCACCTTCTGCGCCGTGCTGGGCGCGATCCTGTACTTCGCCGCCCTGCTGGCCCAGGGGCTGTCGGTGACCGACCTGGCGGCCAAACTGAGACAGACATTGAAACAGGGGAGGGTGTCCGCGTGATACCAAGAATTCTGATCTCCACCGGCGGGGGCAACCCCGCCAACTATGTGAACGCCGTCCGGGCGGCGGGGGGCAAGCCGTTCGCCGCCTATCTGCCGGAGCCGGACCTGTCCTATGACGGCCTGCTGCTGGCCGGCGGCGGAGACGTGGAGCCCGCCCGGTTCGGCCAGGAGGACCGGGGCTCCCACGGCATCGACCCGGCCCGGGACCGGGCGGAGCTGGCCCTGCTGGACGCCTTCGCCCACGCGGGGAAGCCCGTCCTCGCCATCTGCCGGGGGCACCAGGTGGTGAACGTGTGGGCCGGGGGCAATCTCATCCAGGACCTGGGCCGTCTGGTCCCGGACCATCAGCGGGAGGGGGACACCGTCCACCCCGTCCGGGCGGAGGAGGGCACCCTGCTCCGCCGGCTGTACGGCCCTCTGTTCCCGGTGAACAGCAATCACCACCAAGGCGTGGGGCGGCTGGGCCGGAGGCTGTGCGCCTCGGCCCGCTCGGGGGACGGGGTGGTCGAGGCGCTGGAGCACGAGTCCCTGCCGCTGATCTCCGTCCAGTTCCACCCGGAGCGGATGACCGGGGCACTGGCCCGGACGGACACAGTGGACGGCGGGGCGATCTTCCGGGAATTCCTCCGCCTGTGCGGAAAAGAATGAAAGCGCGCCGGTTTTGAAACCGGCGCGCTTTTGCGCGTCTGTCACTTTTTGTTGCGGACGTATATCTGGGTGCCCTGATAGTTGGCGTTGCGCCGTTCGTCGGTCTCAAAGCCGTCCAGGGAGGAGATGAACTTGGACAGCTTGGAGAAGCCGTAGTTCCGGGGATCGAAGTCGGGCTGCTTCTTCATCAGCAGATTGCCCAGGTCCCCCAGGTAGGCGTAGCCGTCCTCGTCGGCCAGGTCCTCCACCGACTGGGCGATCAGCTCCTTGATGCCCAGGCTCTGAGGCTCCGGCTCGGGGGCGGGGGAGAACGCCCCGGCGGCCTTCTTTTTGGACTTGGGGGCGGCCTCCTTGACGGCGGCGGCCTCGGCGGCCTTCAGCGACTCGATGTAGACGAACTTGTCGCAGGCTACGATGAAGGGCTTGGGGGTCTTTTTCTCCCCCATGCCGTAGACCTTCATGCCCGCCTCCCGCAGCCGGGTGGCCAGGCGGGTGAAGTCGGAGTCGCTGGACACCAGCACGAATCCGTCGCAGTTGCCGGAATAGAGGATGTCCATGGCGTCGATGATCATGGCGGAGTCGGTGGCGTTCTTGCCGGTGGTGTAGCCGTACTGCTGGAAGGGGGTGATGGCGTGCTCCAGCAGCAGGGGCTTCCAGGAGTTCATATTGGGGGCGGTCCAGTCCCCGTAGATGCGCTTGACGGTGGCGGCACCGTACACGGCCACCTCCGCCATGATCTCCCGCAGGGCGGAGCGGGGGGCGTTGTCCGCGTCGATGAGGACGGCCAGCCGGAGTTCCTGATCCATACGCGCTCTCCTTTCGGTTGAATGATCGTTGAAAACAGTATATCATAGAGGCACAGGATTTTCCACAAAAATTTTCTCCCCTTGCAGCAATGGGGCCCGGTTTTGCGTTTTATCAGTGAAAGGGGGCAAGGGAATGGACCCGTCCAACCGGTTGGAGGAATTGGTAAGCAAATACGAGAACACGCTGTACCGGGCCGCCCTGGCCATCCTGGGGACGGCGGCGGAGGCGGAGGACGCGGTGCAGGACACCTTCCTGCGCTATCTGCAGACGCGCCCGAAATTCAAGGACGAGGACCACGAAAAGGCGTGGCTGCTGCGGGTGACGGCAAACATCTGCAAGGACGTGCTCCGGGACCGGCAGCGCCACCCCACCGTGGAACTGCTGGACGTATACCCCGCCCCCAACACCGAGACCGCCGATCTGGTGGAGGCCATCCTGGAACTGCCCCCGGACCAGCGGGCGGCGGTCCACCTCTTTTACTACGAGGGGTACTCCACCGAGGAGATCGGCAAAATATTGGGCCGGCGGCCGGGGACGGTGCGGTCCGACCTGAGCCGGGCCCGGGAGGCCCTGCGGCAAAAGCTGAAAGGAGAATTCTGAATGAAGCGATATAAACGCTATATGGACGATATCGAAGTATCCGACACCCTCCATGAGAAGCTGACCAGCTTAAAGACGCCGGAAAAGCGGCCCAATCCCTGGCTCAAATGGGGCTCTCTGGCGGCGGCGGTGGCGCTGGTCATCGGCGTGGGGGCCTGGGCGGCGGGCCGGTTCGCCGGTCTGCCCGCCGCGAACCTGTCCGCCGTGGACCCGCTGGGGCCGGGGGAGACTGCCGTCCCCGGCAGCATCCCCGATCCCGCCCGCGACCCCGAAAGCGGCGTTCTGACCACCGGCGTCCCTGAGCCCGCACCGGAAGTGCCCGCGCCCGACCCGGACGACCCGGAGCACGTGGGCAAAGAGCCCGGCGTGGACCCGGGCTACTGGCTGGCGGAGGGGGAGACCCAGGCTTACTACTTCCTGCCCGCCCTGAACTGGCTGGACGCCTCCGGGCTGGCCCGGCAGGACTACGCGCTGGCCTTGCCCGGCTCGCTGTACCGGGACGCCTCCTACGCCGATGTGACCGCCCTGTGCGGCGGGGAGGAGGCCATGGCGATCCATCTGCTGTGGGACGGCCTGGACTGGGGCGGCGTGCTCTGGTTTTCGGAGGACGGCACACCCCAGGCGGCGTCTGTGTACGCCGACGGAGAAAACCTTCACCTGTCTCTGGAGATCATGAAGGGCGGCAAGGTGCCCTCCTGCGTCGTCTTTCCCGAGGACGACTATCAGCGCACGGAGTATCTGGGGGTGAAGATCACCGCCCTGAAGAACACGGGCTATTGCGTCCTGGACGACGGCACCGAATTGCGGGAGAGCCGGGAGGTGTCCTTTGTGGTGAACGGCGTGGGGTATAAGCTGAGCCTCGATACTGACGACGCGAAGCGGGCCGGTGAGCTGTGCGCCCGGTTCGTCCGGTATGCCATCGACGGAGGGTTTTGCCTGGATATCGATTTCTCCGGGCAGCCTATGATCCCCGACAAGGTAACGCCCCCGCGGGTGGAGCCGTAAAAACTGCCCCTTTTATGGGACTTGCGCTTTTCCGCAAGACCTGCTATAATATCCCCAAATATAGGACTCCTGGTTTGATACCATACGTCCGAAAGGAGGGGATACGCCATGGCGAAGAACGCCAACTACAAGCGCAAGCTGCCCATCCTGGCCAAACTGCTGCTGGAGCGCAGCGACGAGGACTACCCCGTCTCCCGCCAGGAGATGCAGGAGGAGCTGGAGCGCCACGGCCTGTCCGCCGAACGGAAGAGCATCTACGACGATATGGAGCAGCTCCGGGAATTGGGCCTGGACGTCCAGTCCCGCCGGGGCAAGGGGGGCGGCTGGTTCATCGGGGAGCGGGACTTTGAGCTTGCCGAGCTGAAGCTGCTGGTGGACGCGGTCCAGTCCAGCCGCTTTCTCACCAACCGCAAGAGCGAGGCCCTGATCCGCAAGCTGGAGGGGTTGGCCTCCGTCCATCAGGCCCGGCAGCTTCAGCGGCAGGTCTATGTGGACCGCCGCATCAAGACCATGAACGAGAGCATTTTCTACAACGTGGACAAGCTCCACGCGGCCATCGCCGCGAACCGGGTGGTGACCTTCCGCTACTTCGAGTACGACCGGGCCAAGGAGAAGGTCTACCGCCGGGAGGGGGCCCGGTACAAACTCACCCCCTACGGCCTCATCTGGGACAGCGAGAACTACTACCTGGCCGGCTGGGACGAGACCAGGAACGAGCTGCGCCACTACCGGGTGGACAAGATGAGCGACATCGCCGTCACCGGCATGGCCGGGCGGTCCAGAGAGGGCTGGGACCCGGAGGGTTACGCCTCCCGCCACTTCGGCATGTACGCCGGGACTCCCTGCCGCCTGCGGCTCCGGTGCCAGAACCGGTACGCCGGCATCGTGCTGGACCGGTTCGGCCGGGAGGTCATGCTGGTGCCCGACGGGGACGACCACTTCACCGTTACCCTGGACGTGGTGGTGAGCCCCATCCTGTGGGGCTGGATCTTCGGATTGGAGGACGGGGTGGAGGTGCTGTCCCCGGACTGGGCGGCGGAGGACTTCAAAAACCGGCTTCAAAAGGCGCTGGCGCTGTACCAAAAGGATTAAACTATTCCAAAAGAGGGCACACTTCCCGCAAAATGAGGAGGTGTGCCCTTATGCTGTGTCAGGGGAGAGAACTGTTTGAATTGGGGGCCAGGCTGGCCCGATCGGGGACGGTGGCCATCGGCTCCGCCGGGGGAGAGCGGGCCAAACTGCTGGCCCGTGCCGCCGGGTGCGGGGCAGCTCTCGCCGGCGGAGAGGTCCGGTTCCACGACGGGACCTGCGCCGCCTGCGGGGTCTGGCTGGTGGGGTATTACGGCTTCGCCGCCGCCCTGTTCGTCCGGCAGGAGGGGGAGGAGGTCCGCGTCCACCTCCACGACAGGGCGGGGCGGGCGCTGGACGCCGCCTCACTCCCTGCGGCAGGAGAGGCCGGGGCCGCGGGCTCCTGGGACCTGCTGGCCGGGGCGGACTGCGCCTGGGCGGCCAACCGGGCGGGGGATCGGCTGACCCGGGGCGGGGTGGCCTTCGTCCGGGGACCGGCGGCCCTCACCATGGCGCTGGAGCGCATGGGCTGGACGGTGACAAAGCGGCCCCTCCCTGGCGGGACGGTATTCACGTCGGACGGGGAGGGCTTCACCCTCACGGTGGAGCGGAACGGCTCACGCCGTATCCTTCCCGGCGCGGACGCCCTGGACGCCGCCGCGGGCTATGGGGAGGAACCCCGGGCAATTCCGGCATTTGGGCCACAGAGAAAATAAGGAGAAAATCCCCCGTCAGCCCTTCGGGCTGCCACCCCCTTTTGCGAAAGGGGGTTGGTACGAAATTCGCACCGCGGCGCAAGAAACGTACCAAGCTCCCTTCGCAAAGGGAGCTGGCACGGCGAAGCCGTGACTGAGGGTTTTCTTCTTGTTATTATATCTTTACAACCCATCCCCGTTAATGGTATAATCAGACGAAAAAGACGGCTTTTCGCCGAAAAGGAGAGAGGGAACATGACCCCCTATCAGGAGGAATTTATCCACTTCATGGTGCGCTCCGGCGTGCTGACCTTCGGGGACTTCACCACCAAGTCGGGCCGCAAGACCCCCTATTTCGTCAACACCGGCAACTACAAGACCGGCGCCCAGGCCGCACGCCTGGGGGACTACTACGCTGCCTGCGTCCAGGAGCATATGCCCGACGGCATCGACGCCCTGTTCGGCCCCGCCTACAAGGGCATCCCCCTGGCGGTGACCACCGCCGCCTCCCTGTTCCGCAATTACGGACGGGACCTGCCCTACTGCTTCAACCGCAAGGAGGCCAAGGATCACGGCGAGGGGGGCTCTATGGTGGGCTACAAGCCCCAGGCGGGGGACCGCATCGCCATCATCGAGGACGTGGTCACCGCCGGCACCGCCGTCCGGGAGACCATCGAGCTGTTCAAACACGTGGCCGATGTGGACATCAGAGCGCTGTTCGTCTCCGTGGACCGGATGGAGCGGGGCACCAGGGACTGCACCACCCTGGACGAGCTGCGGGAGGACTATGGCATCCAGGTGTTCCCCATCGTCACCATCCGGGAGATCATAGAGGCGCTGCACGACAAACCGGTGGACGGGAAGGTGTACATCGACGACGAGATGCGGGGCCGCATGGAGGCGTACCTGGCCCAATACGGCCCCAGAGGTTGAACCGTGGCCGGCCGGAAAGAGACAAAGGGGCCTGAGAATCCCCATCAGGATCACCGGAAACGGGTGAAAAAAGAGTTCCGGGACCGGGGATACAGCCTGACGGGGATGCCAGACCACCGGGCCCTGGAGCTGCTGCTGTTCTACGCCATCCCCCGGCGGGACGTGAACACCCTGGCCCATGAGCTGGAGCGGCACTTCGGGGGCATCGTGGGGGTGTTCCACGCCACCCCGGAGCAGCTCATGGAGGTGGAGGGCGTGGGCCCGGATACCGCCGCCCTCATCCGGCTGGTGATGGAGCTGTCCGGCCGGTACCTGGAGCGGATGTACTCCTTTGAGGGCCGGGTGGTGACCATGGGCCAGATGGAGCAGCTGCTGCGGCCCCTGTTCTTCGGGACCCGGGATGAGATCGCCTATCTGATCTGCATGGACGGGAAGAACAAAGTCATCGCCCAGAGAAAGCTGGGGGAGGGCGTGGCCGACGCGGTACAGATCACCGCCAGAAAGGTGCTGGAGGCGGCTTTGAGCTGCAACGCCACACGGGTGGTGCTGGCCCACAACCACGTGTCCGGCGTGGCGCTGCCCTCCGAGGCGGATGTCGCCACCACCCGCCGGCTGAAAGCGGTGCTGGCGGAGGCGGGGGTCCAGCTGCTGGATCATGTCATTTTTGCCAACGACGAGGCCACCTCCATGGCGGAGAGCGGCCTCCTGAACGATTGAACGGGAGAGCGCCGGAGACGGCGCTCTCTTTTTGCTCGGAAAAGAAAAGTTTCCCGGCAAAAACACCTTGCGGGATGCCCCCGGATATGATACGATAACACAATGGATTTCCCGCAGGAGGGCTCCGGTCCCCCTTGACAGATTAAAACGAATGTTCTATCATAGAAGCGGCCCGTGTGCCGGAAGGGAGGCGCTCCATGCCCAGGTTCGAAGTGGTATCCGAATACACCCCCAGCGGCGACCAGCCCGAGGCCATCGAGGCGCTGGTGGCCGGCATCGAGAACGGCCTGGACGAGCAGGTGCTCCTGGGCGTCACCGGCTCCGGCAAGACCTTCACCATGGCCAAGGTCATCGAGAAGGTCCAGCGGCCCACCCTGGTGCTGGCCCACAACAAGACCCTGGCCGCCCAGCTCTGCGCCGAGTTCCGGGAGTTTTTCCCCCACAACGCGGTGGAGTACTTCGTGTCCTACTATGACTACTACCAGCCCGAGGCCTATATCCCCCACACCGACACCTTCATCGAGAAGGACATGTCCATCAACGACGAGATCGACCGGCTGCGGCTGTCGGCCACCGCGTCCCTGCTGGAGCGGCGGGACGTGATCGTGGTGTCCTCCGTGTCCTGCATCTACGGCCTGGGCGAGCCGGAGGACTTTGCCAAGATGATGGTGTCCCTCCGGGTGGGCATGGAGATCAGGATCGAGGAGCTGCTGAAAAAGCTGGTGGCCATCCGCTATGAGCGCAACGACATTGCCTGGGAGCGGAACATGTTCCGGGTCCGGGGGGACACGGTGGAGGTGTGGCCCGCCTACTGGAAGGACACCGCCGTCCGGGTGGAGTTCTTCGGGGATGAGATCGACCGCATCAGCGAGATCAACGTGGTCACAGGGACGCCGGTCCGGCGGCTGAATAACATCCCCATCTGGCCGGCCACCCACTACGTTACCCCCAAGGATAAGATGGACGCCGCCATCCAGGAGATCTATAAAGAACTGGAGGAGCGGGTGGCCTTCTTCGAGAAAGAGGGCAAGCTCATCGAGGCCCAGCGCATCAAGCAGCGCACTATGTACGACGTGGAGATGATGCAGGAGCTGGGCTACTGCTCCGGCATCGAGAACTACTCCCGGGTCATCGAGGGCAGGGCTCCCGGCACCCCGCCCCACACGCTGCTGGACTATTTTCCCAAGGACTTCGTGCTGTTCATCGACGAGAGCCACGCTACTCTCCCGCAAGTCCACGCCATGTACAACGGCGACCGGGCCCGGAAGACCACCCTGGTGGACTACGGCTTCCGCCTGCCCTGTGCCTTTGACAACCGGCCCCTGAAATTCGACGAGTTCGCCCAGCGGCTCAATCAGGTGATCTATGTCTCCGCCACCCCCGGCCAGTACGAGCGGGAGCGGGCGGGGCAGATCGTGGAGCAGGTCATCCGGCCCACCGGCCTGCTGGACCCCCGGGTGGAGGTCCGCCCCGTGGAGGGGCAGATCGACGATCTCATTGCCGAGATCAATCTCCGCACCCAGCGGAGCGAGCGGGTGCTGGTGACCACCCTCACCAAGAAGATGGCGGAGGGCCTTACCGACTACCTCAAGACCTCCGGCATCCGGGTGCGGTACATGCACCACGACATCGACACCATCGAGCGCATGGAGATCATCCGGGACCTGCGCCTGGGCGAGTTCGACGTGCTGGTGGGCATCAACCTGCTCCGGGAGGGCCTGGATCTGCCCGAGGTCTCCCTGGTGGCCATCCTGGACGCGGACAAGGAGGGCTTCCTCCGCTCCGAGACCTCCCTGGTGCAGACCATCGGCCGGGCCGCCCGGAACGCCGACGGCCTGGTCATCCTCTACGCCGACGAGATCACCCCCTCTATGGCCAGCGCCATGGAGGAGACCGATCGCCGCCGGGCCAAGCAGGACGCCTATAATAAGGCCCACGGCATCGTGCCCAGGACCATCATCAAATCGGTGCGGGAGCTGATGGCCCTGAACCCGGAGGAGAAGGCCGCCTTCGACCCCAACGCCGCCCAGCTCACCAAGCAGCAGCGGGCGGAGACCATCGCCCGATTGGAGAAAGAGATGAAAGAGGCGGCCAAGATGCTGGAGTTCGAGATCGCCGCCGCCCTGCGGGACCAGATCATCAAATTGCGGGGGAAATGACTATGGACGAGACCAAAGGACTGGCCCGCCTGAAATGCCTGAACGCCCTGACGCTGAAGATCATCGCCATGGCGCTGATGCTGTGCGACCATGCCTGGGCCACCGTCGCGCCGGGGCAGGGCTGGGCGTGGCTCACCGCCGTGGGCCGCATCGCCTTTCCCATCTTCGCCTTCCAGATCGCGGAGGGCTTTGCCCTGACCCATGACCGGAAGAAGTACCTGCTGCGGATGTTCCTCTTCGCCCTGATCTCCGAGATTCCCTTCAATTATCTCACCGAGGGCGGGCCCATCAACCCCTTCCACCAGAACGTCATGTTCACCTTCTGCGAGGCCCTGCTGGCCCTGATTGTGCTGGACTGGGCCAAAAAGAAGGGGACGGCAGCCTTTGTCATCGCCATCCCCCTGACCCTGATCGTCACCTATCTGGTGGGCTTTGTCACCTTTGTGGACTACTTCGGCTACGGCGTCTGGACGGTGATCGTGTTCTACCTGTGCCGGGACGTGAAATTCGGCTGGATCATCGAACTGGCCGCCCTGTTCTATATCAACTGGGAGATGATCGGCGGGCTGGTCTACCCGGTCACTCTCTTTGGCCGGAGCTTCGATATCCCGGAGCAAGGGCTGGCGGTGCTGGCCCTCATCCCCATCTGGCTCTACAACGGCAAACAGGGCCCCCACAGCAGGGCCATCCAGTTCGCCTGCTACGCCTTCTATCCCGTCCATATCGCTGTGCTGGTGCTGCTGGCGCATTTGATATACGGGTAAGCTGCCGTCCTGACAGGAGGTGCTCCCATGGACGATTACCCCCGCACAACGCTGCAAAAAACGCTCCTGATCCTGCTGTTGGTGATGGCGGTGGTGTTCGGTGTCCTCACCGCCTGGTTCCAGGGACATCCCGGCGTAAGCTTCCGGGGGACGATGCTGTATCCCTCCCGGGAGGGAGATGCCGCCGTCTACACCGGCAGGATCCACGGCAAGACCGTCTCCATCGCCTGCCGCCCGGACGGGGCGGGGACGGTGGTGGACCTGACCGAGGACGGCGGCCTGGTCCACGCCTGCCGGGTGGACTACCCGGAGGGGACCGTCACCGACGGGGACGGCGACGTCTGGCCCCGGGTGGAGATCACCCGGGACGGGGAGACCCTGTTCCAGGGGGCGTATAACCCCTACGCGTCCGGTTTCCCGACGCTGTACGACGAGGGCGGGGAGTGGCACGCCCCCATCACCATTGTGGTGGGAAACGCAGAGCCCGACTTCGGCGAGTTCGACATCTTCAGGTTCGCCCGGGGGCCGGAGCTGGTTCGGCGGGGAAGCTGGATGGCCTGGGCGCTGGCGGCGCTGCTGCTGTCCGGCATCGCGGCCCTGGCTGTGGCGTTTCCCATGGCCCTGTTCCGGTTCAACCACTTCCTGTCCGTCAAGGACCCGGAACCCACGGAGTTCTACCTCTATATGCAGAAGGTGGGTTGGGTGCTCTTCACCGCATTCATCCTGGGCGTCTACATCTGGGGCCTGACCATCATCGACTAGCGGAGGCGCGCCATGGCGAAAAAAGAGGACAAGACCAACGTGATGCGCCTGCTGGACCAGGCGGGGGTGGCGTACACCGCCCACACCTATCCCCATGAGGACGGCGCGGTGGACGGCGTGACGGTAGCCCGCATGACCGGCCAGGACCCGGACAGGGTGTTCAAGACCCTGGTGACCAGAGGGGCATCCGGGGCGTACTATGTGTTCCCCATCCCGGTGGGGGCGGCGCTGGACCTGAAAAAGGCGGCGAAAGCGGCGGGGGAGAAGTCCGTGGCCATGCTGCCCCAGAAGGAGCTGCTGTCCCTCACCGGTTACGTCCACGGGGGCTGCTCCCCGGTGGGGATGAAAAAGCGGTTCCCCACCATCTTCGACGAGACATGCCTGCTGTTCGACACCATCCTGGTGTCTGCCGGGAAGATCGGGTATCAGGTGGAGGTGGGCCCGGAGGACCTGATGGTCCTGGTAGGCGGGACGGCCGCCGACGTGACAGTGGAGGGATAAGTGATGACAGAGACCTCAAAAACAATTCTGGAACAATATCAGGTGCGCAAGTCCGGGCGGGAGAAGGCCGCCTTTCGGGACTGGCTGTGCGGTGAACTGAAAAAGGCGGGGTACGCCCCCACAGTGGAACAGAGCGCCTTTGCCCACAATGTCATCGTGGGCGACCCAGAGCGGGCGGAGGTATTCTTCACCGCCCACTACGACACCCAGGCCGTGCTGCCCATCCCCAACTTCATCACCCCCCGGAACTTTGGGTGGTATCTGCTGTATCAGCTGGCCCTGGCGGTCCCCATGTTCCTCCTTGCCGCCCTGGCGGAGGTTCTGGTGATCCTCCTGTTCGACCCACCCCTCCCCGTCGCTCTGTGGGCATTCATCGCCGTCATGCTGTTCTTCTGCTGGTGGTTGTTCTTCGGTCCCGCCAACCGGCACACCGTCAACGACAACACCAGCGGGGTCATCACCCTGGTGGAGACGGCGCTGGCCCTGCCCCCGGAGGATCGGGACAGGGTGTGCTTCGTGTTCTTCGACAACGAGGAGCGGGGGATGCTGGGTTCCTCCGCCTTCGCGGGGAAGCACAAAACGGTGAAAAACGGCGGCCTGGTCATCAACTTCGACTGTGTGTCCGACGGGGAGTCCGTCCAGTTCTTCCCCACCAAGGGGCTGAAACAGGACGGGGCCGCCCTGGCCCAAATCGAGTCCGCCTTCCTGCCCCAAGGCGGGAAATCAGTGGAGGTGGTCCGGGGCTTCGGTTTCTACCCCTCCGACAACGCCTCCTTCCGGCGGGCCGCCGGGGTGTGCGCTTTGAAAAAGAGCAAGACCTTCGGCTGGTACATGGACCGCATCCACACCGCGAAGGACACCGTGATGCAGGAGGAGAACATCGATCTGCTCCGGGACGGCTGCCTGCGGCTGGCCGCCGGGACGCAAAAATAAGGAGAACCATCTATGGCAGACCATATTTTCATCAAAGGCGCACGGGAGAACAACCTGAAAAACATCGACGTCACCATTCCCCGGGACAAGCTGGTGGTGTTCACCGGCCTGTCCGGGTCGGGCAAGTCGTCCCTGGCCTTTGAGACCCTGTACGCCGAGGGCCAGCGGCGGTATGTGGAGTCCCTGTCCTCCTACGCCCGGATGTTCCTGGGCCAGATGGAGAAGCCAGACGTGGACTACATCGAGGGCCTGTCCCCGGCCATCTCCATCGACCAGAAGACCACCTCCAAGAACCCCCGCTCCACCGTGGGCACGGTGACGGAGATCTATGACTACCTCCGCCTGCTGTGGGCCCGGGTGGGCACCCCCCACTGCCCCGTCTGCGGCAAGGAGATCAAGCAGCAGACCATCGACCAGATCATCGACCAGGTGATGGCCCTGCCCGAGGCCACCCGCATCCAGGTGCTGGCCCCCGTCATCCGGGGAAAGAAGGGCGAGCACGCCAAGATCTTCGAGGATGCCCGCCGCTCCGGCTACGTCCGCTGCCGGGTGGACGGCTCCCTGTACGAGCTGACCGAGGAGATCAAACTGGACAAGAACAGGAAGCACTCCATTGAGATCGTGGTGGACCGGCTGGTGATCCGGAAGGGCATCAACCGGCGGCTCACCGATAGCGTGGAGGCCGCCTCCAACCTGTCCGGGGGCATCGTCATCGTGAACATCGTGGGGGAGGACCGGGATATCATGTTCTCCCAGAACTACGCCTGCGAGGACTGCGGCGTGTCCATCGAGGAACTGACCCCCCGGATGTTCTCCTTCAACAACCCCTACGGCGCCTGCCCCACCTGCACCGGCCTGGGGATGCAGTTGAAAGTCGACCCCGACCTCATCATCCCCAATAAGTCCCTGTCCATCCTGGAGGGGGCCATCACCGCCTCGGGGTGGAACCACATCAAGTCCGACGGCATCTCCCGGATGTACTTTGACGCCCTGGCCAAGAAGTACCACTTCAAGCTCACCGACCCGGTGCAAAAGCTGTCCGACGAGGTCATGGACGTGATCCTGTACGGCACGAAGGGGGAGAAACTGACCCTCCAGTACGACCAGCCCCGGGGCAAGGGGGTGCTGTACCAGCCCTTTGAGGGCATCGTGAACAACCTGGAGCGCCGCTATTCCGAGACCCAGTCCGACGCCATGAAGCGGGAGATCGAGGACTGCATGAGCGAGTGCCCCTGCCCGACGTGTCAGGGCAAGCGGCTGAAACGGGAGGCCCTGGCCGTCACTGTGGGGGGCGTCTCCATCCATGAGTTCTGCGAAAAGCCGGTGGACGAGGCACTGGCCTTCCTGGACACCATCGCCCTCACCCCCACCCAGTCCATGATCGCCGACCAAATACTCAAGGAAATTCGGAACCGCCTGGGCTTCCTCCGCTCGGTGGGCCTCCAGTATCTCACTCTCACCCGGCAGGCGGGCACCCTCTCCGGCGGGGAGAGCCAGCGCATCCGCCTGGCCACCCAGATCGGCTCCTCCCTCATGGGGGTGCTGTATATCCTGGACGAGCCCTCCATCGGCCTTCACCAGCGGGACAACGACCTGCTGCTGGACACCCTGAAGCACCTCCGCGATTTGGGCAACACCCTCATCGTGGTGGAGCACGACGAGGACACCATGCGGGCCGCCGACTACATCGTGGACATCGGCCCCGGGGCCGGGGTCAACGGCGGCCAGGTGGTGGCCACCGGCACGGCGGAGGACATCATGAACACCCCCGGCTCCATCACCGGGGACTACCTGGCGGGCCGGAAGAAGGTGCCCGTGCCCGAGACCCGGCGGCCGGGGAACGGCAAGAGCCTTATCATTCGGGGGGCGGCGGAGAACAATCTGCGGCACATCGACGTGGAGTTCCCCCTGGGGACCTTCATCGCCGTCACCGGCGTGTCCGGCTCCGGCAAGTCGTCCCTGGTGAACGAGATCCTGTATAAGCGGCTGGGGGCGGAGCTGAACCGCACCAAGGCCCGCCCCGGAAAACACGACGGCATCGAGGGCGTGGAATATCTGGACAAGGTCATCGCCATCGACCAGTCCCCCATCGGGCGGACGCCGAGATCGAACCCTGCCACCTATACGGGGCTGTTCAACGACATCCGGGACCTGTTCGCCTCCACCCCCGACGCCAAGAGCCGGGGCTACGGGCCGGGCCGGTTCTCCTTCAACGTCCGGGGCGGCCGGTGCGAGGCCTGCTCCGGGGACGGCCTGCTGAAGATCGAGATGCACTTCCTGCCCGACATCTACGTCCCCTGCGAGGTGTGCAAGGGCAAGCGGTACAACCGGGAGACCCTAGAGGTCCGCTACAAGGGCAAGAACATCCACGAGGTGCTGGAGATGACGGTGGACGAGGCCCTGCCCTTCTTTGAGAACCTGCCCCGGCTGAAAAACAAGGTGCAGACGTTGAAAGACGTGGGCCTGGGCTATGTGAAGCTGGGCCAGCCCTCCACCACCCTGTCCGGCGGCGAGGCCCAGCGGGTGAAGCTGGCAACCGAGCTGTCCAAGCAGTCCACCGGCTCCACCATCTATATCCTGGACGAGCCCACCACCGGCCTCCACACCGCCGACGTCCACCAGCTGGTAGACGTGCTCCAGCGGTTCGTGGACAACGGCAACACGGTGGTGGTCATCGAGCACAACCTGGACGTGATCAAGACGGCGGACTACATCATCGACCTGGGGCCGGAGGGCGGCTCCGGGGGTGGCCTGGTGGTGTGCGCGGGCACGCCGGAGCAGGTGGCCCAGCGGCCCGACAGCTACACCGGTCAATACCTGAAAAAAGCGCTGGAGTAAAACTCCCGCGATAGGAGGAGACCCATTGGACATTTTACAGTGGCTGACCGGGACCCGGTTCGGCGAGTTCGTATTCACCATATTGGTGTCCATGATCCCGGTGGTGGAGCTGCGGGGCGGCATCCCCTTCGGGGTGGCGGCGGGGCTGCCCGTGTGGGCGGCCTGGCTGGCCGCCGTCATCGGAAACCTGATCCCCGTGCCCTTCATCATCGTCTATATCCGGCGCGTTTTTCAGTGGATGCGGCAGCGTTTCCCAAAGCTCAACAGCATGGTGGACGCCCTGGAGCGGAAGGCCCACCTGAAGGGCCGGGTGGTGAGCCGGTACAAATACCTGGGTCTGGCCATCTTCGTGGCCATTCCCCTGCCGGGGACAGGGGCCTGGACGGGCGCCCTGGCGGCGGCCTTTCTGGATATGCCCCTGCGAAAGGCCCTCCCATCCATCGTGGCGGGGGTGCTGGTGGCGGGGACGGTCATCAGTCTGCTGGCCTACGGCGTGGTCAGTCTGTTTTGAGGAGGTGCGCGGATGTATCTGTATCTGGTGCGCCATGGGCAGTCCGTGGGCAATGAGCGGGGAGTGTTCTACGGCCTGTCCGACCACCCCCTCACAGAACTGGGCCGGGAGCAGGCCCGGCAGGCGGCGGAGAAGCTGAGGGAGGTGTCCTTCACCCGCTGCGTGGCCAGCGACCTGTCCCGGGCCTGGGACACCGCCCTCATCTGCGCGGAGGGAAGGGGAGTAGAGGTGGAGCCTGACCCCCGCCTCCGGGAGCAGGACATGGGGGAGATGGAGGACATGCCCTTTAAGGAGGGCTTCGCCCGCTGGGGGGACGACTTCCACCGGATGCTGCGGGATTGGGTCCACATGCCACCGCCGGGGGGCGAGGACGTGGCCCATATGAAGGAGCGGGTGGGCGCCGCGGTGGACGAGTTGGTGGCGCGGGGGGAGGACGTCCTCCTTGTGGCCCACGGCGGCACCCTGTCCCTGATCCTGAGCCATTTCGGGCTGGCCAGGGAGTGTGAGCTGATGAACCCAGACTACAACTGGTTCTTCACCCAGGGCGCCTATTCCGCCATCCGGGTGGACGAGAACGGCGCGGAACTGGTCTGCTTCAACCGGTGAACGAACCCCCCTCTTTGGCCATAGAATGGGCCGGAGGTGGCGGAAATGGCGCTGTTTTGGGATTGTTTGATGGCTCTGCTGGCGGCCTTCGGGCTGGTGTGTATCGCGTGGCCGCCCATCCTGTGGGAGAAGATCGAATATTATCACCGGGCAAAACACAAGAGAAACGAGGGGAAAACGATGGAACTGAACGAGGCGTTGAACAAGCTGGACGCGCTGCAAAAAAAGTCCTATGCCTATGGAGCGGGACTGTCCGCCCTGTACCTGGACGGGGATACCGTGGCCCCGTCTGATACTGAGGAGGGCCGCTCCCTGGCGGTGAGCGTCCTGGCGGGGGAGTGGCATGAGAGATTCACCTCTCCTGAGACCGGGGAACTGCTGGACTTCCTGGCGGCCCATAAAGAGGAGCTGGACCAGGTCCGGCGGCGGCAGGTGGAGGAGCTGAAGCGGGACTACGACAAAGACCGCCGTATCCCGGCGGAGGAGTACATGGAGTTCCAGCGGCTCACCAGCGAGGCCAACGCCGTGTGGAAACGGGCCAAGGCGGGGAACGACTTCGCCCTGTTCCTGCCGTACCTGGAGAAGATCGTGGCCTTCAACCGGAAATTCGCCGGATATTACGACCCCGACAAGGCCCCCTACGACGCTTTGTTGGACGAGTACGAGCGGGGGACCTCCATGGCCTTTTACGACCCCTTTTTCGCCGCCCTGCGGGAGCGCATCGTGCCTCTGATCCGGGCTGTGGGCGAAAAGGAGCAGCCTGACGACTCCTTCCTCCGCCGGCGCTATCCCGTCGAGGCCCAGCGAAAATTTTCCGATTACCTGATGGAGGTCATGGGGCTGGACCGCCGGCATGTGGGCATCGGTGAGACGGAGCACCCCTTTACCGACAGCTTCAACAACAAGGACGTGCGTATCACCACCCACTATTACGAGAACGATGTGGCCTCCTCCATGTACTCGGTCATCCACGAGGGGGGCCACGCCAAGTACGACCTGGGGGTGGCGGACGAGCTGCAGTATACCCGCCTGGCCGGGGGCGTGTCCATGGGCCTCCACGAGAGCCAGTCCCGGTTCTACGAGAATCTGATCGGCCGGTCCCTGCCCTTTATCCGGGCCATCTTTCCCAGGATGAGGGAGTTCTTCCCGGAGCAGCTGGCAGACGTGACCCCTGAGATGTTCTGGCGGGCGGTGAACAAAGCCCAGCCCTCCCTCATCCGCACCGAGGCAGACGAACTGACCTACCCCCTCCATGTGATGGTCCGCTACGAGATCGAAAAGCGGCTCATCGACGGCACCCTGGAGGCCAAAGACGTGCCTGAAACCTGGAACCGCCTCTATAAGGAGTATCTGGGGGTGGATGTGCCCGACGACACCCACGGCTGCCTCCAGGACTCCCACTGGGCGGGAGGGTCCCTGGGCTACTTCCCCACCTACGCCCTGGGCAGCGCCTACGGCGCCCAGATGCTGAAAAACATGGAGCATGACATAGACGTGTGGGGCCCGGTGGGCCGGGGGGATCTGTCCCAGGTGACCGCATGGCTTAAGGAGAAGGTCCACCGGTTCGGCGGCCTTTTAGAGCCCGCCGATGTGGTGAAAAACGCCTGCGGGACCTTCGATCCCACCATCTACACCGACTATCTGACCCGAAAATACAGCGAATTATATCATCTGTGAGTGTGAAAAAGCGCCCTCTCTGACACAGAGAGGGCGCTTTTGTGTGCGCATTTTGGGGCAAATCAGGGCTTGCGGATGAGCAGGTTCAGCACCAGGGCCGCCACCGACAGACACAGCAGCAGGATGAAGGGGGCGATATACCCGCCGGAGGAGGTGAGCAGGGCGCTGGAGGCGGTGGCCATGAAGGAGGCACCCATCAGGTTGAAGTTCATGATAGAGAAGTTGGTGGGGAAGTACTTGGTGCCGTAGAAGGCGGAGGTGAAGGCGGAGGTGACGGTGGGGCAGGAGCCGTAGGACAGGCCGGTGAGGCACAGGCCCACGATGCAGAGGGGCAGGGAGTGGACCAGCACGGCCACCAGGGTGATGCCGGCGGCGGCGATGGTGAGGATGTTGGCGGCCAGCATGGTCATCCGGCGGCCCAGGGAGTCGAAAAACGCGCCGGTGAGGATGCGGCCCAGGCCGTTGCACACCGACAGGACGCCCACCAGCACGGTGGCCAGCTCCAGCGTGGCGCCCACGGACTGGGACAGCTGGCTGGCGAAGCTGATGACCGAGTTGCCCACGGCGGCCAGGAAGATGATGCACACGAAGGCCATCCAGAAGGAGGGACGGCGGATCATTTCCACTGTGGTGTAGTCCTTTGGCTCAAAGCTCTCGCCGCCGGCCGCGGCCTTGGCCTTGGGCTGGGGGAACTGGGTGCCCTCGGGAGGCTTGCGGAGGACCAGGCCGGCGATGACCAGCACCACGCCCAGGGAGATGCCCAAAAAGCGGAAGGCGAACCGCCAGCCGATGTCGGCATTGCGGATGAAGGAGCCGGCCAGATTGCCCAGCACCAGGGCGGAGGCGCCGAAGCCCATCAGCAGCACGCCGGAGCAGAGGCCCTTCTTGTCGGGGAACCAGGCGCTGACGGTGGAGAGAATCACGTTGTAGGCAAAGCCGATGCCGGTGCCCGCCATGATGCCGTAGAACAGGTACAGCAGCACCACGCTGGAGCCGGACAGGGTGGAGGTCAGCACCAGGCCGGCGGCGGCGATGAGGCCGGCCACGATGATGGACACGGCCACGCCCAGGCGCTTGCTCAGGATACCGGCCAGAAAGGCGCCGATGCAGAAGAAGCACATGGTCAGGGTGAAGTTCAGGGCCATGTTGTTGGCGGCCCAGCCGAACTCGGCCTCCAGGGGGGCGCGGAGGATGGACCAGGCGTAGATGATGCCGGCGAACAGCATGGCGGCCGTGCCGATGACCAGATAGAGCCAGCGAATGGACAGCTTTTGGGTGGAGTTGTTCATAAATAGCACCTCATTGTTTGATTTGTCTATGTAAAGGAGCGAATGTCCGAGTTTTCAGAGTGAGATCACGGGATCAGATGGGCCAGCGCCACCGCCCAGACGGGGATGGTCACCGCGGAGAACAGGGTGGACAGCAGCACCGTGGCCGCCGCCTGGAACTGGCTCTCCCGGTCGGGGTCGTACTGGATGGTGAAGGCCGCCAGCAGGGAGGGCACCGGCAGGGCGGCGAACATGACCGCCACATGGGCCAGCTCCGCGTCCAGCCGGGTGAGCAGGCACAGACCCAGGGTCAGGGCGGGGAGGGCCAGGTTGCGCACCAGGGGGATGAGGAAATACTTGAGCCTCAGCAGCTTTTTGAAGTCGTACCGGCTGAGGGAGATGCCGCAGAGCACCATCCCCAGCGGGGAGGCGCAGCCCCCCAGGGAGTTGATGACGCCGGATACCGGCGCGGGCAGGGGCAGCTGGGTCACGTACAGGATCAGGCCGATAAACACGGCGATGACCGGCGCGGAGAACCAGCCTTTGATCTGCTCCGCCAGGGTCTTTTTCCGGCGCTCCGTTCCCGGCGGGGAGAGGAAGGGCTCGGCGGAGCTGTAGTAGATCATCCGGTAGGGCACCAGGAACACCACGAAGTAGAACACGCCCTGGTCGCCGTAGAGGGCCTCCATCACCGGGATGCCCACGAAGGTGAAGTTGGTGTACATGCAGCTGAACCGCATCTGCCGGGCGGAGGTGGTCTTTCCCATGGCCAGGTACAGCCCCTGGCCCACGGCGAAGGTGATGGCCCACAGGATCAGCGCTAGGATCACCAGCCGGCCGCAGTTGATGAGCTCCTCCCAGGAGAAGTCCCCCAGCATGGAGCGGACGATCATGCAGGGCAGACACAGCTTCATCAGGAAGGAGGTCAGCGGCTTGTCGAAGTCGGCGGAGACGATCTTCAGGCGGACGGCCAGGATGCCGGCCCCCACCATGAGGATCAGCTGGATGGCCAGGGAGATGGATTGCTGGGCGGCGGCGGACATGTAAAAACCCCTTTCGGGTCAAGGTGGAACGGCAGGGATGCCGGGCGGAAAGAAACCTTCCCGCCCGGCAATCCCGTATTTGGTAAAACTAATTGTCAGTCCTCGACTTCCTCGTACTCGAAGTCGTCCAGGGTGCGGGCGCCGTTTTTCTCAAAGACACCTTCGGCCCCGCAGGCGGGGCACCGGCCGAACTGGTCCTGGAAGTACGCGATCAGGTCCTCCGCGTACTTGAACTTCTTGCCGCAGTCCGGACAGTGATAGTACATCAGGTTGACGCCCCAGCTCATGGATCACTTCAGGCCCAGGATCTGGCGGGCCTCGTCGGGGGTGGCGGGCTGGCGGCCATACTCCTTGATGACCCGGACGGCCCGCTCTACGAACTGGCTGTTGCTGTCGGCCAGCACGCCCTTGGAGTACATCACGTTGTCCTCCATGCCCACGCGGATGTGGCCGCCCAGGGCCACGGCGCCGTAGAGCATCTCCATGGCGGAGTGGCCCACGCCGAAGCAGCTCCAGGTGGAGCCCGGGCACAGCTGCTCCATGGTCTCCTTCATGAAGATCAGGTTCTTCATGCTGCCGGGGATGCCGTTGGCGCAGCCCATGCAGAACTGGAAGTGCAGGGGGGCCTTCAGCACGCCCTTCTTCAGATAGTAGGCGGCGTTGGCGATCATGCCGGGGTCAAAGGCCTCGATCTCAGGTTTGACGCCCCACTCCTGCATGTTCTTGCCCAGCTCCTCCAGGAACTTGGGGGGGTTAAGGAACAGGCTGGTGTGCAGCCAGTTCATGGAGCCGCAGTCATAGGAGCCCATCTCGGGGCGCAGCTCCTTCAGGTGGATCTGGCGGGTCTCCTCGGTGGCGTTCAGGTCGCCGGAGGTGGTCAGATTCAGGACGATGTCGCAGTCGGGGTGATTGGTCTTCAGCAGCTCCACCGTCTTGGCGAACTTGTTGTGGTCCATGGTGCCGTTGCCGTTGTCATCCCGCATGTGCAGATGGGCGACGGCGGCGCCGGCCTTCCAGCAGGTGTACACGTCCTCGGAGATCTCCTCGGGGGTCATGGGCACGTTGGGGTTGTTCTCCTTCTTGGGCCACGCGCCGGTGGGGGCCACAGTGATGATGCACTTGTTCTTCAGATCAGCCATGGGAAACAGTCCTTTCTGTCAAATTCCATGGAAGTGCGGGCGCTTTCCAGCGCCCGCACTTCCGTGTGGTCAGAAAACTTACTTGTTGCGGCTGAACAGCTTCTGGATGTACTCCAGGCAGGAGTCGCCGTTGCCGTCGGCGGTGCCGTAGCCGGTGCCGCCGTACTTGTAGGTGCGGGTGGGGACGCCGGGGACCAGCAGGTCCTCGTCGATCTCGGCGGAGCAGCGGGCCATGGAGCCGTCGCCCATGTACCAGCGCAGGGGGAAGCAGTTGAAGCGGAACCACACGCCGGCGGGGATCTTGTCCAGGTCGCCGCCCAGGTTCTCCACGCCCACGATGCCGTGGCCCAGCATCTCCTTGTGGCAGGGCTCCCAGGTGCCCCACACGCCGATGTTCTCCAGGTCGCCGTACAGCTCGTCATAGGCCTTCTGGCCGAAGATGCGGATGTACTCGAACTTGTCGAACTTGGCATAGGCCTCCTCGCCGAACAGCTCCTTGTACTCCTCGGTGATGGGCTTGCCGGTGGCGCCCAGCAGGTTCATGCGGGTCATGCCGTTGTTGCCCATGGCGGTGTGCAGGGGGTGATCCAGCGCCTGGCTGTCCATGGCCACGCACTTGACCTTGTTCTTCACGAACCACTTGCCGGCCTCCACGCCGGTACCGGCGGCATAGTGATAGTAGGCCTTGGAGTCGTCGAACAGGCGGTGCATGCCGGTGTTCAGGCAGAGGACCTTGCCCTCCAGGTCGGCCTGGTTCACGCCGTACTTCTCGCAGGCGGCGTCCAGGTGCTTGTCGGTGATGAGGCCCCAGGGCTCGATGTCGATCTTCAGCACGATGGCGGTGCCGGTGTAGGCGTCGATGGGCATCTCGTCGCTGTAACGGGCGCGGCGGCCGTCGAACTCATACTCCATCACGTGACGGGGGGCGTCGCAGTGGGTGCCGGTGTGCATGGTGCACTTGATGCTCTGGGTCAGCACGCCGCCCTTGGCCATGGAGTGGGCACCCACGATCTCGGGCTTGTCAAAATAGGGCCAGCGGGGGATCTCAGCGCCAAAGGGGTGGGTCAGGTCAACGAAAACAGTCTTGCCCATGGTAATCGTTCCTCCTAAAAATATTTTTTGTGTGTCTTACTTGCCGTAGAGCATCCTGATGAGATACTCGTTCAGGTCGGCGTTCTCCTTGGCGATCTGCTCGGGGGTCCACTTCATGAAGCCCTCGCCGGACTTGAAGCCCATCTTGCCCTCGTCCAGCATCTGCTTGAGCAGGGGGGACGGCTCGTGGGAGTCCTCCAGATCCTTCAGGATGTAGTCGTGGATGTTGTAGGTGAGCTGGGTGCCCACCATGTCGCTGTTGGTCAGCGGGCCCAGCTGGGGCAGCCGCAGGCCGAAGGCGTACCGGACGGCCTTGTCCACCGTCTCGGGATCGGCGATGCCCCGCTCCACGATGGAGATGGCCTCACGCCACAGGGCGTGCTGCATACGGTTGGCGATGAAGCCGGGGACGTCCTTCTTGCACAGCACGGGCTCCTTGCCCACGCTGGCCAGCACGTCCATGACGGTCTGGGCCACCTCGTCGGAGGAGGCGTCGGACTTGACCACCTCCACCAGGGGGATCAGATGGCCGGGGTTCCAGAAGTGGGTGCCCACGAAGCGCTCCCGGTGCTGGAGTTCGGCGCTGATCTCGCTGGGGCTCATGACGGAGGAGTTGGTGCAGAAGATGGTGTCGGGCCGGCAGCGGGCCTCCAGCTTGGCGAAGGTCTCCCGCTTGATCTTCATGTCCTCGAACACGGCCTCGATGACGAAGTCGGCGGAGGAGACCAGGGGGGAGTCGATGTCGGTGGTGAACTGGATGCGGCTCAGGCGGTCCTCCACGTCGGCCTCGGTGAGGACGCCGTGGTCCACCAGCTGTTTGGTGTTGGTGCGGATGCCGCCGTACACGTCGGTCTGGTACAGGTCATAGACCGCGATCTGATAGGCGGGGTTGGAGGCGAACACGAAGGCGATGTTCTTGCCCATCATGCCGCCGCCGCAGATCAATACGTTTTTGATCTCCATGAAGGGCCTCCCGGATCACACCACCAGATAGCCGCCGGAGCAGTCGGCGTTGCTGCCGGTGATGAAGTCGGAGGCGGCGGAGGACAGGAACAGCGCGTAGCCCACGAAGTCGGCGGGCTCGCCCAGGCGGCCGATGGGCTCCCGGTTCAGGAAGTTCTTGTACACGGCGGACTCGGGGTCGAACATCCACTCGGTCAGGTCGGAGCGGAACACGGTGGGGCAGATGGAGTTGACGTTGATGCCGTACTTGGCGGTCAGGTCGCAGGCCAGGCAGGAGACCATCAGGTCGGCGCCGCCCTTGGAGGTGCAGTAGCCGGTGTAGCCCGCCATGCCGCGCTTGGAGCGCTGGGAGGTGACGACCACCATCTTGCCGCCCTTGCCCTGGGCCACCATCTGGTGGGCCACATACTTGGTGACGATGTAGACGCTCTTGCAGTCGGCGTCCATGATGTACTGCCAGTCGGCCACGGACTGCTCCAGCACGTTCTGGGGCTTGTTGAAGCCGTGGGCCACGGCCAGGATGTTGATCTCGCCGTACTTGGCCACGCAGGCCTTGATGAGGGCGTCCACGTCCTCTTCCTTGGCGGGGTCGGCCACATAATAGGCGCAGTCGATGCCCTCGGCCTTGAACTCGTCCTCCAGGGCCTTCAGCTTCTTGTCGTTCCGGCCGGTCATGAAGACCTTGGCGCCGGCGTAGCCGTAAGCCTTGGCCAGCACGCAGCCCAGAGCGCCGGTGGCGCCGGTGACCAGGGCGACCTTGCCCTCAACGGAGAACATATTCTGCACGAAACTCTTTTCCACGGGAACCATGGGAAATTCCTCCTTTATAAATTCAGTTGAGCGAGTGGCTCACGCGTCGGGATAGTTGATGATGACCAGCATCTTGGCGGGCTTGCCGGACTCGTTCTTCAGGCCGCGGCCCTCGTTGGGGGGGAAGGAGATGGACTCGCCGGGATGGAGCACATAGACGTTGCCGTCCTTGTCGGTGACGGTCATCTCGCCCTCGAGGATGAAGTAGACCTTCTCCAGCGGGTTGTCCTCATAGGCCCAGTCGGCGCCGCCGCCCGGCTCGAACTCGGAGATGCCGATCCAGAACTTGGTGGCGCCGGTCTCGTCCTTGCCGTGATAGCGCTTGCAGGTCACGCCGAAATGTCCGGGGGGGAAGTAGGGCTGGAGCTCCTCATAGGTACGCTTGATCATGATGGATCTTCCTTTCCTGATTAGTCTGGTTCACCCGCTTGAAAGGGTGCGGGGATACTGCTTATATAATAAAATCCTTTGGAGTTTTCTGCAATACCAACCAAAATGTAAGTACCTCATCGAAAAGGGGGTGTTTGAAGGGGGAAAACGGCTGTTTTTTGGATATAATCCACAAAAATGCTGGCATAAGAATGGATGGATTGACGATTTTTATAGAGGCTTGCACAAAATCTGCCAAGAAATTTCTGCACCTGTCCGAGCAGAGCCGCGCGGCCCTCTTGAAAACCGCCGGTCGATATGATAAACTAAGACCAAAATACGAGCTTTATGGACGAAAGGCGGAAAAATGATGACGGAACAGCGGGAACAGAGGCCGGTAAATCCCTATCACTATGTGCAGCAGTGTATCGGCGGGAAGTGGAAGATGACCATTCTCCACGAGATCGATACCAACGGCTCCATTCGCTTCAACTATGCGGCGCGGGTGTTCCCCCTGTCGGAAAAGGTCCTGAGCCAGCAGCTGAAGGAATTGGTGGACGACGGTCTGGTCAAGCGCATCTCCTACGATGTGCTTCCGCCCAAGGTGTGTTATGAGCTCACTGAGGCGGGCAAAGCGCTCATGCCCGTGCTGGACGAGCTGTATATCTGGAGCGTCCGCCGGATGGACAAGCTGGGCATCCCCATTGACGCGGACGCCTTTGTGGTCCACCGGTCGGAGAAATATATGGACCCTTTGCGGGATGTGATGGAGAACTATGAGCTGCCCGAGGGGGAGACCCGGGACTACAAGCACAAGGGATAACGGGTCTGCCTGACGGCCCTGCGGGCGGCTGTGAGCGGGCGCCGTGGTTCGGGAGCGCCTCTGCCCCCCGGCGTTGTGGCGCCGGGAGGTTAAAGAACCTTAAAGGAATCTTATGGCTTTCTGTCCTTCAACTTAAATCCGATCTGTTACCATGGCGTCATCTTCTCCGGGAGGTGCGCCATGGCTGTTTTTCGCCTGATCTGTCTGCTTCTATTGTCCGTCCTCAAGGTGTTTGGGCTCTATTTCACCCTGGTGGCGCTGTTCACCGCGCTGCCCCGCCGGAGTTTCGTCCCGGCCCCCTATCGGACCCGGTTCGCGGTGCTGGCCGCCGCACGGAACGAGGAGAGGGTCATCGGGAATTTTGTGGAGAGCATGAGAGCTCAGAACTACCCGCCGGACCTGTTCGATGTATTTGTGGTCCCCAACAACTGCACCGACGATACCGAGTGGGCCGCCCTGGCCGCCGGCGCGGAGATCATCCGCTGCCGGGGGCCCGTGGCCGGCAAGGGGGACGCCCTCCATCAGGCGTTTGAGCAGCTCATGGGCCGGGGGTACGACGCCTTCGTGGTGCTGGACGCCGACAACACCCTGGCCCCGGACTATCTGGCAAGGCTCAACGACGCATTTATGGCCGGGGCGCGGGCGTGCAAGAGCCGCATGAGAACGGCCAATCCCCATGCCTCCGCGACGGCGGGGTGCTACGGCCTGTTCAATGCCTCCGTGGACCTGGTGTGGAACCGGCCCAGGGCGGCGCTGGGGCTGTCCGCCAAGCTGGTGGGCACCGGCTTCGCCGTGCGTCGGGAGGTGCTGGAGGAGCTGGGGGGCTGGAACACCTCCACCATCGCCGAGGACTGCGAGTTCGCCTCCCGGCTGGCCCAGGCGGGCATCCGGGTGACCTGGGTGCCCGACGCGGTGAACTATGACGAGGCTCCGGACAACTTTCTGGTCTCCCTCCGCCAGCGGAAGCGCTGGATCAGCGGCATCATGCAGGTGGGGAAGCTGCGCCTGGGGGAGCTGCTGCGGGCGGACTGCCCCGCGCCGGGGCTCCGCTTCGACATGGTCATGTTCCTGCTGCTGCCTTTTTCCCAGGGGATCTCCGCCCTGCTGGGGGCGGCCCTGCTGCTGACGGGCGGGCCGGCCGCCTTGCCGGCGTTCCTGATCGGGCTGGCCCTGTCGTACTTAGGAGGCGTGGGGGTGGGGGCGGTCCTGGCCCTCTTGGGCGGCTATGACCTGGCCGGGATGGCACCCGCCATCCTGTTCTTCCCCGTATTCACCGCCTCCTGGGCGCCCATCCAGGTGCTCTCCCTGTTCCACGACACCCGCCGCTGGAGCCCCATCGCCCACCGGGGGGCCGTCCCCGCGGCGGTGAAATGACGGAAGATTTTTCCCCGCACCGCTGCACGCTTTCGTGCATATACTGACCTGTAAGAGGGGAGTGTTTATCCCAAACAAAACGCTCGGAAAGAACAGGAGCAGGCGATGAGACGGTTCAACAGGATGCCCGACCCCGCGCCCCAGGACGTGGACGATCTGATCTTCGGTCAGGACGGCCCCCGTGTGAGCGAGCGGTGAGCGGGAGAGAAAAAGGAGCTGCGTGAGCGGCTCCTTTTTGACTTATATTGGCCCGGCTCTCTCGAAAATGATCATAGACCAGTCCGATGGTAGCTTATGAGAACCACCAGCCAAAAAGCGGCGACAGCGGTATCATAAAAACCGAAAAGATCATAGACGAGACGGAGATGAGCGTTGCCCGCTGAGCGGACGGGAACCGGTCGTTCAGCTTCTTGTCGCTGATCAATTGCAGACTGTCATCCAGAAGTCCCGCCAGCAGGCCGGAGACCATCAGCACCGGCAGGCACGTCCCCCGTGCCGCCAGGGCGCAGAGCAGAACGCCGCCTCCGGTGACGGCCGCCGCCTTCGGATAGGACAGGTGGTCCAGTCTGCCTGTCAGAAGTCCTGCCAGTCCGCCGCCCAGGTCCAGTGCGAACAGCGCCGGACCCAGCAGCGCGGGGACCGTCACCGCCGCCTCTACCTTCTCTTGCAGGTAAAACCCCGTCAGGGTCGCGCATACCCCCACCAGGGCGTTGAGCACCATGATCCGGACGGCCGTACCGTCCGATCTGAGGAGCGTCCAGGCGCCCCGAATCGTCTCCGCCAGGGCGCCGGGTAACGTCCGTAGCGTGGGCCGGGGGGCGTCCCGCTCCGGCTCGGTGATGGCCAGCGCGGCCGCCAGACCGATGAGGGCCACGCCCGTGTCCAGCAGGTACGCCCGCCGCCAACCCAGGAGCACCGTAGCCCCCGCCAGCAGCATCGCGGCGCCGCCGCTGAAGCGGTATACCCCGTTTTGCAGGGAGGAGAAGCTCAGATAACCCGTCTCCTGTCCCGCCTGGAGCATGGATTCATAGGTAATGGACTCCCGCGTACCGGATTCCAGATTGTACCCGAGGGCGGAAACGGCCAGAGACAGACATACCCCGGCCATTCCCCGGGAGGCTGCCATCAGCAGGGTGGAGAGCACGAACATCACATGGCTGGCTGTCAGGGTCCGCTTCCGGCCCATCACGTCCGCCAGAAGTCCCGAAGGCAGTTCACAGCAAAAGCTCACGGTATGGAACACCGCTTCCGCCAAGCCGATCTCCACCAGGGAGAACCCACGCAGAGCCAGCAGGAGGACCCACACGCTTCCCGCCGGGCGAAAGCCCACCGACCATTCCAGGACCAGAAGGGCCAGCTTTTGTCTGGAAAGCGAGAATTGTTTGCTTTTTTTAGGCATAAAAAATGCGCCATCCTTTCTTTTTATCATAAAGAAAAGGATCGGCGCGACCAGTTATCGTGACCCGCGGTCACCGAAAAAAAGGCGCACTGATCCCATGGATGGCCAAATCATAGCCGTTAAAATGCAGGCTCAAGCCGTTCTGCATCCACCGCATCACCGCGCCCTCCTCTCATAAGATGGGAAAACTATAACATGAGCGGGCATGAAATGTCAAGAGGATCATGATCCAAGCCCATTTTAAGCCTTTTGGCCGCCTTTTGACCGCCCCGGCAACTTTCTCCTTTACAACCGGCCGCCGGTTCTATATAATATATGGGACAAATCAAGCCAAATGAGGGAACATCTATGATCGTACAATTCGACGAGTACAAGACCAGGCTGAACGCCCTGAAGCCCGAGCTGGAGCTGCTGGGCCAGTCGCTGGACCTGGAGGGGGCCGAGCGGGAGCTGGACGAGCTGCGGGCCCAGTCCGCCTCCGACGGGTTCTGGAACGACGTGGAGAAGGCCAAAAAGGTCCAGCAGCGCATCAGCCGCCTGGAGGATAAGATCGCCTCCCAGCAGAAGCGGCTGGGCCAGCTGGACGATCTGCTCACCCTGTGCGAGATGGGCCAGGAGGAGGAGGACGAGTCCCTGGTGCCCGAGGTGGAGGAGGGCTTTGCCAAGCTGGAGAACGAGATCGCCTCCGCCCGGCTGGACACCCTGCTCTCCGGCGAGTACGACGGCTCTCCCGCCATCGTGTCCCTCCAGGCGGGGGCCGGCGGCACCGAGGCCCAGGACTGGGCCCAGATGCTCTACCGGATGTACACCCGCTGGGCGGAGCGCCACGGCTACACCTATACCATCCTGGACTACCAGGACGGGGACGAGGCGGGCATCAAGTCCGCCGCCATCCGCATCGAGGGGGACAACGCCTACGGCCACCTGAAGAGCGAGCACGGCGTCCACCGGCTGGTGCGCATCTCCCCGTTCGACGCCAACGCCCGGCGGCAGACCTCTTTTGCCGCGGTGGAGGTCATGCCCGAGCTGGACGACAGCGTGGAGGTGGACATCCGGGAGGAGGACATCGAGATGCAGGTATACCGGTCCTCCGGCGCCGGCGGCCAGCACATCAACAAGACCTCCTCCGCCGTGCGGTTGATCCACAAGCCCACCGGGATCGTGGTGTCCTGCCAGACGGAGCGCTCCCAGTTCCAGAACCGGGAGACCTGCATGAAGATGCTCCGCTCCAAGCTGATGCAGATCAAGGAGCAGGAGCACTTGGACAAGATCTCCGACATCAAGGGCGCTCAGCTCAAGATCGAGTGGGGCAGCCAGATCCGCTCCTACGTGTTCATGCCCTACCAGCTGGTGAAGGACAACCGCACCGCCTATGAGACCTCCAACGTCAACGGCGTCATGGACGGGGACCTGGACGGGTTCATCAACGCCTACCTGACGGCGGCGGCCACGGGCACCTGGGCCACCAAGTAAATACCTCGGAACGAAAAGACGGCCCTCCCGGTTTCGGGAGGGCCGTTTTGCGCGTCGTTACGGGTGGCAGATATTCAGGACGTCGGAGGACAGCTCCTCCTCGTAGAGCCCGAGGCCGTTGATCAGTTCCAGCACGCCCTCGTCGTCCAGCTCATAGTAGGGGCTGATCCACTCTCCGGGCAACACGGCGGTGGTGAGAGCGGTATCCAGATCCATCCCCACGGCCTGGGTGGCGAACCAGACCATCCGGTTCAGCTGCATGTCGGTGGTCACATAGGAGGAGAGGATGTTGATGAGGTCAGGCACCTTGTCCACGTTGGACAGGGTGACGGTCTGCTTGGCCAGGGCGGTGAGGAACTTCCGCTGGGTCTGGGTGCGTCCGATGTCGGCGCTGGCATAGCAGCTGCGGCACCGCATAACGCCCAGAGCCTGCTTCCCGTTCAGCAGCTGATAGCCCTTTTTGATGTGGATGTGCAGATCCTGATAGGGGTCGTCATAGTCCATGTTCACCGGCACGTCGAAGTATACCCCGCCGATCTTGTCCACGATGGCCCTGAAGGCGTAGGTGTCCACCTCTACATAGTAGTCCACCGGTACGGCCAGCATCCTGGAGACGGTGCTGACCAGCAGATCGGTGCCGCCCACAGACTGTACGCTGTTGAGCTTCCGGTTTTCTCCCTTGACCCGGACCACCGTATCACGGGGGAGAGAGATCAGGGAGGCGGTCTTGTTTCCGGTGTCGAACACGCCCAGCATCATGGTGTCGGTGCCGCCCATATCCGCTGAGCCGATGAGCAGGCAGGTGTAGATCCCGTCCCGCCGGTGGAACACGACCCCATCCGGCTCCTGGCTGGGGGCGGCGCTGGGAGCGGCGGTCGGCTCCGCGCTGGGAGCGGCGGTGTCGCCGGGTCCATCGTCGGCGACCGGGTGGAACACCACCTGATCGTCCACATCGGGGGCGGGCGCCCAGATGCGGAAGGCGATATAGCCCACCACGATGACCAGGGAAAAGGCAAATACGGTGATATATAGGCCCCGGAAGAAGCGGAACGCCCCGCTGCTGTTCTTCTTCCGGTGGACCTGCTGTCTCTTTGCCATGATCGGCATCCTCTTTCTCAGACCGGGTGGAGAAGTCCCACTCGGATTATGTCAACTTTAACCTCCACAGTATACAGGCCCCGGCGAAAAAAAACAAGTACAAAGTGTAAATTATTTTTGGGCACACTTCCATCTTGACAGAAAGGGAAAAGACGCTATAATAAAACTGTATCAAATGATACAGTTTTGGAGGGGTGCCTGTGAAGTCGGCGCGAAACGCGGACCACCCCCTGTTTGCGGGAGTGGACCCAAAGCTGTTGGCCGAGGCGCTGGCCGGGGCCGAGGAGCTGTCCCCCCGAAAGGGGGAGACCATCTACACTCAGGGGCGGTTCCGCCGGTGCCTGGGGGTGCTGCTGGAGGGCAGGGTCAAGGTGGAGAAGGGGGCGCTGACTATGTCCACCCTTCGCGCCGGGGACCTGTTCGGGGCGGCGGCGCTGTTCTCCGGCGGAGCGGATTATCCCACCACTCTCACCGCCCAGACCGAATGCCGCATCCTGCTCATCCCCCAGGAGGGCGTCCGGCGGCTCATCCGGGGGGACGGAGGCTTTGCCGAGCGGTATGTGACCTATCTGTCCGGCCGGATCCAGTTCCTCACCGGGCGGCTGGGGGCGCTGTCCGCCGTGTCCTCGGAGGGCAAGCTGGCCCAGTACCTCCTCACCAGCTGCGGGGAGGACGGGGCGCTCACCCTGTCCGCCGCCCAGCTCTGCCGGCGCATCGGCGTGGGCCGCGCCACCCTCTACCGCTCCTTTGAGGAGCTGGAGAGGGCCGGGGCCATCTCCCGGGAGGGAAAGACCATCCGCGTGACCGACCGGGAAAAGCTCAGGACCGCCTTCGGCGGCCACACATCCCATCATTGAACCCAAACGAAAGGAACGATCGCTATGAAACTGAAGAAACTCGCCGCCCTGCTGCTGGCCCTGACCATGATCTTCGTCCTGGCCGCCTGCGGCAGGCCCGCAGCCGATTCCAGCGAGGTCCCCTCCGCGGCCCCCACCGAGCCCGCGCAGGAGACCGCAGAGCCCTCCGATGCTCCCGCTGAGACGCCCTCCGAAGAGCCCTCCGCCGCGCCCACCGAGGACGTCCACGTGGAGCGCCCCGTCCCCCGGCTGGCGGTGCTGTCCGGCCCCACCGGCATCGGCGCGGCCAAGCTGCTGTCCGTCCCGGAGGAGAACGCCCAGGGCTATGAGTACACCATCGAGGCGGACAACTCCGCCCTGGTGGCCGGCCTGTCCAACGGCACGATGGATATCGCCACCATGGCCTCCAACGCGGCGGTGAACCTCTATAACAAGACCGACGGCGGCGTGAAGATCATCGCCCTGGGCACCCTGGGCGTGCTGCACATCCTGGAGAGCGGCGGCAATACCGCCATCAACTCCATCGCCGATCTGGCGGGGAAGACCATCTGGTCCGCCGGCCAGGGGGCCAATCCGGAGTATATCCTCCGCCATTTGCTGGAGAAGAGCGGCGTGGCCGATCAGGTGACCGTTCAGTTCGCCGACGCCTCTGAGATCCAGGCCCGGCTGCTCTCCGGCGAGATCGAGTGCGCCATGCTGCCGGTGCCCGCCGCCACCGCCGCCATCGCCAAGAGCGAGGGCTCCGTGCGGGACGCGGTGGATGTGACCGAGGCGTGGAACGAGGCGGAGGAGGCCGGCCAGCTGGTGATGACCGCCGTGGTGGTCCGCACCGAGTTTTTGGAGACCTATCCTGATGTTGTGAACGATTTTCTGAAGGATTATGAAGCGTCTATCAATTACGTGGTGAACAATGTGGAAGACGCCGCCCAGATGGTGGCCGACCTGGGCATCACCCCCTCCGCCGGCATCGCCAAGGCGGCCATCCCCCAGTGCCACCTGACCTTCATCGCCGGGGCGGATATGCAGAGCGCCGTGTCCGATTACTTCCGGGTGTTGTGGAAACTGGACCCCGCCTCCATCGGCGGCTTCATCCCCGACGACGGCATCTACTATGTGGGCTGAGCGCCTGAAAAACTGCATGAAGATCGCCATACCCCCGGTCTTTTGGCTGGGGGTATGGCAGCTTGCGGCCCTTTTGGTGGGGCGGGAGCTGCTGCTCCCCGGCCCGCTGGCGGTGGCAAAGGCCCTTTGCGCCCTGGCGGTGACGGGGGACTTCTGGCTGTCCGCCCTGATGACCCTGCTCCGGGTCTTCCTGGGCCTTCTCTGGGGGACGGCGGCGGGGACCGCCCTGGCCTTTCTGACCCATTTCAGCCGGTGGGCGTCGGCCCTGCTGGCCCCGGCGGTGAAAGTGGTCCGGGCCACGCCGGTGGTGTCCTTCATCCTGCTGGTGTATCTGTGGGTGACGCGGGCGGCTATCCCCGCCGTCATCTCCGGGCTGATGGTCCTGCCCGTCGTCTGGGGGAGCGTGACCGCCGGCCTCGCCGCCGTGGACCCCCAGCTTCTGGAGATGGCGGGCACCTACCGGTTCTCCCGGCTCAAGACCCTGCGGCTCATCTATCTGCCCTCCCTGCGGGGGCATTTTACCGCCGGGCTGCTCACCGCCTTCGGTCTGGCCTGGAAATCCGGGGTGGCGGCGGAGGTCATCTGTCCCCCCACGCTGGCCATTGGCTCCAGGCTCCAGGCCGCCCGACTGGTCCTGGAGACCCCCGAGCTGTTCGCCTGGACGCTGGTGATCATTGCCCTGTCCCTGGCGCTGGAGCGGCTTCTCCGCCTGCTGCTGGAGAGGGGGGAGCGGGTATGATCCAGGTGCGCAATCTGACCCTCCGCTATGGGGACAAGACGGTGCTGGACCGGTTTTCCATCGATCTGCCGGACCGGGGGATCACCGCGCTGGCGGGACCATCGGGCTGCGGCAAGACCACCCTCCTGCGGGCGCTGGCGGGGCTGGCCGCGCCGGAGAGCGGCACGGTGTCCGGCATCGACCCCAAACGGACCGCCTTCCTGTTCCAGGAGGACCGGCTGCTGCCCTGGCGGACGGTGGGGCAGCACATCGCCGACGTGCTGCCCAAGGGCCGCCGGGGAGAGGTCTCCCGCTGGCTGGCTTTCGCCGAACTGGAGGGGGAGGAGGGCGCGTATCCCGCCGCTCTGTCCGGCGGCATGGCCCGGCGGCTGGCCCTAGCCCGGTGCGCCGCCCTGGGGGGAGACCTTCTCCTGCTGGACGAGCCCTTTGCCGGGGTGGACGAGGAGCGGGCCGGTCGGATGCTGGAGCGCCTGCGGGCACTGGACACGCCGGTGGTCCTTGCCTCCCATCAGGGGGCCGTGCTGGAGCGGTGTGACGCCGTCCTTTGGCTGGACGGTCCGCCTCTGCGGGTGCTGTGAACGCGAAAAAGCGCTTCCTCCGATTCGGAGGAAGCGCTCAGTCTGTCGAAAAAGTCTGCCTAGAGGCAGACTTTTTTGCATAGATGAGGTAAAATGGGAATGAGGTGAGAGAG
>CANRIW010000008.1 GCA_947630785.1 uncultured Oscillospiraceae bacterium
TGCCCTTTTTCTTAGACCACGATTTTTGTGGCCTTTTTTCATTTTTGGGCTTGACTTTTATTTGCAGGACTCCCTTGTTGTTTGACCAAATCTTATGCGGGAGGCAACCGAAAGTTGCCGGATAGTTGGTGGACCGCCACCGGCGATTGCCGGTACAATGGGGCTGTCAGGAGGCTTCTTGCAAATCACCCGGAAGGAGGGTATACTGTGGATCACAAGACCAAACGCGGGGGCGGAACGGAGGGAGAGGCCATGACCCTGGGCGAGCGCATCAAAGAGCGGAGGATCGGGTCTGGGATGTCCCAGGAAAAGCTGGCAGAGCTGCTGGACGTCTCCCGTCAGGCGGTGACCAAGTGGGAGGCCGGCCAGTCGGCCCCCAGCTCGGACAACCTGTTCCGGCTGGCGGAGGTCCTGGGCTGCCTGGTGAGCGAGCTGCTGGACGGCGGCCCGGAGATGGGCGCCACCCCGGCGGAGGAGCTCTACCGCAAGTTTCGCATCGAGGAACTGGAGGCCGATCTGGCAAAGCAGAAGCGGCGGTGGAGGAACCTCCGCAACGCCGGACTGGTCCTGCTGGCCTATCTGGTGTTCCTGCTGGCAGAGGTCGTACTCAGCGGGCACGGCCAAACTCTGCTCCTGGTCTGGATTGAGCCCGTTGACCTGTGGAACGTGATCGCGGATTGGCAGAATTTCACCTACCCGTTCAACTGGCTGCTGTCCCAAGGCCTGTTCGCCTACTGCATGATCCTGTCCGCAGCCCCCGCCCTGTTCGGAAAATGGCGGTTCTCCGCCGTCACCGCCGCCGCGTTTATGGCGGGGGCGCTCCTAGGCAAGTGGCTGGGGGACTTCCCCAATCCCTACGGATATCACTACGGCTGGATCATCTGGCTGGTTCCCTTCCTGTGGTCAATCGTCATGGGGATCGTTTTGGAGGTTCTGACGAGAAAGGGCGTAAAACTGAAATCGAAGCGGTTTCTGATCTGGCTGGGTGTGTTCCTGGCGGGATATGCTGCGTTGGTGATCCTGTGCCTGCCGCCCGGAGGATGACGTGGAAAGGCCGCCCGGCGTACCGGGCGGCCTTCGTCCTTTGTCAGCGTTCAAACATCTCTTACTCCAGGCGGTCCCACTCCGCCACTTGCTCCATCGTGGGAACGTCATAGCCCTCGGCGGCCAGCTCCGCGAAGATCTGTTCCCGGGCGTTCCCCCACCACCGGGAGCCGTTGGCGGTGCTCCAACCGCTGTATCCGGCCATGTTCTCGTCGATCATGCCGCCAAATCCGGGGTGGAAGTCCACGGTCCCGTAGTCCACCTGCAGCTCGCCGGTGATTGGGTACCTGTAAACCGACCCGCCGATGGCGATGTACCAGGGCTTTCCGGTGACCTCCGCCTTGCCCCGGTAGATGAACGGCGTCTCGTCGTCAAATTGGCCGGTGATGTCGATGCGCTGACCGTCTCCGACGAACCAGACGGCGCCGTCCTCGTCCACCTCGATGGGATTGACAAACTCCCGGTTGGCGGAGTAATAGAGCTTCCCGTTCTCCGTCAGTTCCAGCTTGGCCACGGTATCGTAGCCGGTGCGGAAATCGGTGAGATAGCCCGCCGCCATCATCGTCAGCGCCCCCAGCAGCATCACCGCGGCGGCCAGAGCCACCCATTTGACCGTTTTGAAGCGGGTGATGTTCCCCCTTGGCTCCCGCGCCGTCAAAGTCCGCACCAAAGCAGCCTTCTCGTTCTCCGTCAGCTTCACGGCGTCCAGCTCCGCTCTGTACTGTTCAAATCTGTCACGCATATTCCGATTCCTCCAACATGATTTTTAGTTTTTCCTTTGCCCGCTTGAGCCGAGTGCTCACCAGCGGGGCCGGGATGCCCAGCAGCTTTGCGATCTCCCGGACCTCGTAGCCCTCATAGTACCGCAGGAAGATGATTGACCGGTACAGCTCGGGCAGGGCCCGCACCCGGTCCAGCAGGGTTTCGCTCTCCGGCCCCGGGTCCTCTGCGGAGAGGGCCGCGCCCTCCTCCAGGGGGACCCGGTGGCGGTTCCAGGCGGATCTCTTCCAGTTCTTGCACTCGTTCACCGCCAGCCGGATCACCCAGGCCCGCTCCTGTCCAGGGTCTGGGAACTCCCGGGGCCGCTCCAGCAGTTTGATGAGGACGTTCTGGCAGATGTCCTGGGCGTCGTCCCGGTCGCCCAGCCAAGCGTACCCCACGCGCAGCAGCAGATCGGCGTAGCGCTCCACCAGATATTCCGCCCGCGCGCTGTCCATCGGCCTCACCCCCCTTCTGCCTATATAACAACACAGCGGGGCCGAATCTGTCAAACCCGCGAAAAATTTTCCTTCAAAGCCGTTCCCGGACAAACTGTATCTTGACAATCCCCTTCATTTTGATAGAATATTGTGTGTCTTTACAGCGTGTTCCCACACTGTTTTTTTGGAGGTATGATAACTATGGCTCACAAGTACGTCTACCTTTTCTCCGAGGGCAACGCCAATATGCGCGAACTCCTCGGCGGAAAGGGCGCCAACCTGGCCGAAATGACCCGCATCGGCCTGCCCGTTCCCCAGGGCTTCACCATCACCACAGAGGCCTGCACCCGCTACTATGAGGACGGCCGCCAGATCGCCCCTGAGATCCAGGAGCAGATCATGTCCTTTATCTCCCGCATGGAGCAGATCACCGAGAAGAAGTTCGGCGACAAGGAGAACCCCCTGCTGGTCTCCGTCCGCTCCGGCGCCCGGGCCTCCATGCCCGGCATGATGGACACCATCCTGAACCTCGGCCTCAACGAGGACGTGGTGGAGGTCCTCTCCCGCAAGTCCGGCAATCCCCGCTGGGCCTGGGACTGCTATCGCCGCTTCATCCAGATGTACTCCGACGTGGTCATGGAGGTGGGCAAGAAGTACTTCGAGCAGCTCATCGACAAGATGAAGGCCGAGCGGGGCGTCACTCAGGACGTGGAGCTCACCGCCGACGACCTGAAGGAGCTGGCCATGCAGTTCAAGGCCGAGTACAAGGCCAAGATCGGCCAGGACTTTCCCACCGACCCCAAGGAGCAACTGATGGGCGCCATCAAGGCCGTGTTCCGCTCTTGGGACAACCCCCGCGCCAACGTCTATCGCCGGGATAACGACATCCCCTACTCCTGGGGCACCGCCGTCAACGTGCAGTCCATGGCCTTCGGCAACATGGGCGACGACTGCGGCACCGGCGTGGCCTTCACCCGCAACCCCGCCACCGGCGAGAAGAAGCTGTTCGGTGAGTTCCTGACCAACGCCCAGGGCGAGGACGTTGTGGCCGGCGTGCGCACCCCCATGCCCATCTCCGAGATGGCGGACAAGTTCCCCGAGGCGTTCGACCAGTTCGAGCATGTCTGCAAGGTGCTGGAGCACCACTATCACGACATGCAGGATATGGAGTTCACCGTGGAGAACGGCAAACTCTACATGCTCCAGACCCGCAACGGCAAGCGCACCCCCGCCGCCGCTCTGAAGATCGCCTGCGACCTGGTCGACGAGGGCGAGATCGACGAGAAGCAGGCTGTGGCCATGATCGAACCCCGGTCTCTGGACGCCCTGCTCCATCCCCAGTTCGACGCCGAGGCCCTGAAGAAGGCCCCCGTGCTGGCCACCGCTCTGGGCGCCTCTCCGGGCGCCGCCTGCGGCCGCATCGTGTTCTCCGCCGAAGAGGCCAAGGAGTGGCATGAGCGGGGCGAGAAGGTGGTCCTGGTCCGCCTGGAGACCTCTCCTGAGGACATCGAGGGCATGAAGGCATCTCAGGGCATCCTCACCGTCCGCGGCGGCATGACCTCTCACGCCGCCGTGGTGGCCCGGGGCATGGGCACCTGCTGCGTGTCCGGCTGCGGCGAGATCAAGATGGACGAGGAGAACAAGCAGTTCGAGCTGGCCGGCAAGACCTTCCATGAGGGCGACTGGATCTCCCTGGACGGCTCCACCGGCAAGATCTACGACGGGCCCGTGCCCACCGTGGACGCCTCCATCGGCGGCGAGTTTGGCCGTGTCATGGGCTGGGCGGACAAGTATCGCCGGCTCCAGGTCCGAACCAATGCCGACACCCCCCACGACGCCGCCCAGGCCAAGAAGTTCGGCGCCGAGGGCATCGGCCTGTGCCGCACCGAGCACATGTTCTTCAACGAGGACCGCATCCCCGCCATCCGTGAGATGATCTGCTCCGACACCGTGGAACAGCGCGAGAAGGCCCTGGCCAAACTGGAGCCCATGCAGCAGTCTGACTTCGAAGGCATCTATGAGGCTATGGAGGGTTCCCCTGTCACCATCCGCTATCTGGATCCGCCTCTACATGAGTTCGTCCCCACCGAGGAGGCCGATATCGAGCAGCTTGCCAAGGACATGGGCAAGACTGTGGCCGAGATCAAGAACATCATCGCCGGCCTCCACGAGTTCAACCCCATGATGGGCCACCGCGGCTGCCGTCTGGCGGTCACCTATCCCGAGATCGCCGCCATGCAGACCCGGGCCGTCATCAAGGCCGCGCTCAACGTCCAGGACCGCCATCCCAACTGGACCGTGGTGCCCGAGATCATGATCCCCCTGGTTGGTGAGGTCAAGGAGCTGGCCTACGTCAAGAGCATCGTGACCTCCACCGCCGACCGGCTCATCCAGGCCGCCGGCTCCCCCATGAAGTACAAGGTGGGCACCATGATCGAGATTCCCCGGGCCGCCCTCACCGCCGACGAGATCGCCAAGCAGGCCGACTTCTTCTCCTTCGGCACAAACGATCTGACTCAGATGACCTTCGGCTTCTCCCGTGACGACGCCGGCAAGTTCCTGGGCGCCTACTACGACAAGAAGATCTATGAGAACGACCCCTTCGCCAAGCTGGACCAGAACGGCGTGGGCAAGCTGGTGAAGATGGCCGCCGACCTGGGCCGTGCCAACAACCCCAACATCCACTTGGGCATCTGCGGCGAGCACGGCGGCGACCCCACCTCCGTGGAGTTCTGCCACCGGGTGGGTCTGGACTACGTGTCCTGCTCCCCCTTCCGCGTTCCCATCGCCCGTCTGGCCGCCGCCCAAGCCGCCATCAAGGATCTGAAGGACTGAGTTTTTGTCAGCCCACAGAGCCTGATTTAAGAAAAAAGAGGCTGTACCTTCTCGCGAGGGTACAGCCTCTTTCCTTATTGTATGTGAAAGAACAATATGCTATACTTTTCCGTGTTCAGAGGAGATCGTGCTTTTCTGCAAATCGATATTTTGTTGAAATCGTTTTTCCCATTACTTAGCGTTTCTCGGCTTGAGGATAAACTGAGCTGCAAATTCCTGTTTCCCACACTGACAGGCATATTTTTCTATCGACAAATATGGAAAAATGCAGATTGCAATTTCCGCTTTACTGTGCTACACTTCTTTCATCATCCCGAAATGGAGGGTCTGCCATGATCGAGACCTGGAACGTCACTCTCCCCGAACTCACCGGTGACGAGCCCCGCAAAGCCTATGTCTATATCCCCGACTGGTTTGAAGAGGACGAGACTCAACGATTCCCGGTGCTGTATATGTTCGACGGCCACAACGTCTTCTTCGACGAGGATGCCACCTACGGCAAGAGCTGGGGCATGAAGGAATTCTTGGAGGAGACCGAGATGCCTCTCATCGTGGCGGCGGTGGAATGCAACCACAGCCCCGACAACGCCCGGCTGTCCGAGTACTCCCCCTACTCCTTCCAGCGGCGGGGCATGGGCAAGTTCGTGGGCCGGGGAAAGCTCACCATGGAGTGGATCGTCCACGAGTTCAAGCCCTACATCGACCACGAATACCCCACCCTCCCAAAGCGGGCGGACACCTTCATCGCCGGCAGCTCCATGGGCGGGCTCATGAGCCTCTACGCCCTGATGGAGTATAACAAGTATTTCTCCCGGGCGGCGGCCCTGTCCCCCTCCCTGTGGGTGGCGCCGGGGCGCATCGAACGGCTCGTCAAAAGCGCCAGGCTCAACCCGGACACCCACCTCTACATGGACTACGGCTCCCGGGAGATGGGCAACTACGCCGCCATAGCAAAGGGTTTTGGCTACTTCACCCAGCTGCTGATGGAACGGCGGATCAATGTGACCAGCCGGATCGTCCCCGGCGGTGACCACAGCGAGGCCAGCTGGGAGCGGCAGATTCCCTTCTTCATGGACGCGCTGTTTTACGGGAAGGACTACTGACAGACTGATCATAGGAGTTGTTTCAAGTGTACACGCAGTATTTCAAGGACTACAGCCCCGCCCTGGGCCGGGACATGGAGTGCAAGGTCTACGGCCACGCGGGCCGGCCGGTGCTGTTCATCCCCTGCCAGGACGGGCGGTTCTACGACTTTGAGAACTTCCACATGGCCGACGTGTGGGCCCCCTGGATCGAGTCCGGCCAGGTGATGGTGTTCGGCATCGACACCATGGACGCCGAGAGCTGGTCCAACAAGTGGGGCGACCCCTACTGGCGCATCCGGCGCTATGAGCAGTGGATCGCCTATATCGTGGACGAGCTGGTGCCCTTTATGCGCTCATGGGCCAACGAGCGAAACGGCTGGGACGGGGACCCCGGCATCCTGGTGTTCGGCGCCTCCCTGGGGGCCACCCACGCCGCCAACCTGTACTTCCGCTTCCCCGGCGTCTTCGACCGGCTACTGGCCCTCAGCGGCATCTACACCGCCGAGTACGGCTTCGACAGCTATATGGACGAGGTGGTCTACCGCAACTCCCCCGTCCACTACCTGGAGAACATGCCTCTGGACCACCCCTATATCGACCTCTACAATCAGAACAAGGGGGTCATCTGCGTGGGCCAGGGCACCTGGGAGCAGCCTGACACCACCCGCCGCATCGCCCAAATCTGCGCGGACAAGGGCATCCACCTGTGGGTGGACTTCTGGGGCTGGGACGTGAATCACGACTGGCCCTGGTGGTACAAGCAAGTGGTGTATTTCCTGCCGTATCTGCTGGAGTGATTTTTCTGAGAGAGAAAACCCTCAGTCACCGCCTGCGGCGGCGACAGCTCCCTTTGCGAAGGGAGCCTGGTACGTTACCTGCACCGCGGTGCGAATTATGTACCAGCCCCCTTTCGCAAAAGGGGGTGGCAGCCCAAAGGGCTGACGGGGGATTTTCTCCGTCCTTGATCCCATCAACACACGAAAGAAGGTCTTTTCCATGAAAAACGTCATCTTCCTCTCCCCCAACTTCCCCACCAACTACTGGCAGTTCTGCCGGGAGCTGAAAAACAACGGCATGAACGTGCTGGGCATCGGCGACTGCCCCTATGACGACCTGGCCCCCCAGCTGAAGGACAGCCTCAACGAGTATTACAAGGTCACCACCCTGGAGAACTACGACGAGGTCTACCGGGCGGTGGCCTTCTTCACCTTCAAATACGGCCGCATCGACTGGCTGGAGTCCAACAACGAGTACTGGCTGGAGCGGGACGCCCAGCTCCGCACCGACTTCCACATCACCTCCGGCTTCCAGATCGAGGACATCCCCCGGATCAAGTACAAGTCCAAAATGAAGGAATACTACCAGAAGGCGGGCATCCCCACCGCCCGGTATCACCTGGTGGACGACGAGAAGGGGTGCATGGCCTTCATCAAGGAGGTGGGCTGGCCGGTAGTGGTCAAGCCCGACAACGGCGTGGGCGCCTCCGACACCCACAAGCTGTCCTCGGAGGAGGACCTGCGCCACTTCCTGGAGACCAAGATGCCCGGCGTCACCTACATCATGGAGGAGTTCATCTTCGCCGAGGTCAACTCCTACGACGCCATCATCGACTCCAAGGGGGAGCCCATGTTCGAGGCGGGCAACATTACCCCCATGTCCATCATGGACATCGTCAACGACAACGACAACTCCATCTACTACATCGTCAAGGACCTGCCCGCCGACACCCGCAGGGCAGGCCGGGCCACCGTCAGGTCCTTCGGCGTCAAGAGCCGGTTCGTCCACTTCGAGTTCTTCCGCCTCACCCAGGACCAGCCCGGCATGGGCAAGAAGGGCGACGTGGTGGCCCTGGAGGTCAACATGCGGCCCTGCGGCGGCTTCACCCCTGACATGATCAATTTTGCCCGGTCCACCAACGTATACAAGATCTGGGCGGATATGATCGCCTTCGACCAGTCCACCGTCCCCGTGGGAGAGCACTTCTACTGCGCCTTCGCCGGCCGGCGGGACGGCAAGGACTTCGTGCTGGACCACGCCGCCCTCATGGAGAAATACGGCCCCAACATGAAGATGGTGGACCGCATCCCCGACGCCCTGGCCGACGCCATGGGCAACCAGATGTATGTGGCCGCGTTCTCCACCAAGAAGGAGCTGAACCAGTTCTACAAGGACGCGCTGAACGTGAAGTGAGCGTCCTCTCCTTCCGCATGAAAAGCGCCCGGGAAAATTCCCGGGCGCTTTTTGCATATTCTCCCCGCTCCCCTGCCATACTATGGTCACACTTGAAAAAGGAGGCAATCCACATGCCCAATCTGACCACCAAGGAGCTGTCCGCTCTGGAGGACCAGCTCAACTTCGAGCGGGTGATCTGCTGCAAGTACCAGGACGCGGCCAAAGAGGTGTCCGACACCGAGCTGAAGACCACTTTCACCCAGTACGCCACCCAGCACAAGAACAACTACGACACCCTGCTGGGCTTTCTGAAGTAAGGAGGGAACCGTCAATGAAAGATTCCGAGATCATCACCGACCTGATCCTCACCGAGAAGAAGATGTCCACCAACTACAACACCTTCGCCTCCGAATGTACCAACACCAAGCTGCGGGACGCCTTTGTGGACATCCTCACCCAGGGCCACCGCACCCAGACCAAGCTCTATGAGACCGCCACCCAAAAGGGCTGGTACTCCGTCACTCAGGCCCAGCCTCAGCAGATCCAGCAGGCGGAGCAGAAGTTCTCCAACCAGGCCCCCAGCGTTAACTGAATATTGGAAAGAGGCGCGCCGGCGGCGCGCCTCTTTCCTGTCTTTTCTGTTACGCCTGCTTCAGCGCCTGGGCCAGCTGGTCCGGGCAGGAGGTGGGCTTCATGCCGCACTTGATGCCCTCCAGACGGCCGATGGCGTCCTGTACGGTCATCCCCCGCAGCAGGGAGCAGATGCCCTTCAGATTGCCGTTGCAGCCGCCCAGCACCCGGACGTCTTGGATAACGCCGTCCTCAACGTCGATCTCCATGGCCCTGGAACAGACCCCTCTGGGGGTGTACTTAATGGTCTCCATACGATTTTGTCCTTCTTTCTATGTCATTCTTCAAAATGCAGGTCCTCCGGCCAGTCCTCCCCGTTCCGGTAGGCGGCCAGCTGGGCCTCGTCCTTTTTGTCCAGGCTCCGCTCCCCGGCAAGGCCCTCCACATGGTGGGTCAGCTCGTGGCGGAGGGTGTCCCGCAGTTCGTCCACCCAGACCTCACGGGGCTCGTCCGCCAGCAGGGCCGCGAAGGAGCCGTAATAGAGGTTGATGTACCGCCCCATCTCGTCGCAGCAGTACTCCCCCATCACGTACACGTCCTCCCCGGCCTCGGGGTCGGCCACCTCGTCCTCCAGCAGGAGGACCCCGCCGTTCAGGTCCTGAAAGAGTTCCTCCGGGAACTCGGCGTATACCTCGTCCAGAATATCATATACTTCGTCGATGGACAAGACCATTTTTACCCCTCCCCGATCAGTGAAATGGTAACGGTCCTCTCATAATATGGTGCCTCCCCGCTGTCTTCGTCCGGCCAAAAGCCGGCGGTGCCCATGTTTTCCAGACCCCGGGTCTCCACCCGCTGTTCGATCCGGACGCCCCGGTGGTCCAGGGTAAAGCTGCCGTAGGGCACCGCCGCGGTCTCCCACAGGCCAGTCCAACCATCCGGGTCGAAATCGAATATGCCGATATCCAGCGCCCCGGTCATGGCCAGCAGGCCCACGTTCTCTGGGAAATGGTCGGCGTGGATATATGTGAAGTCCTCATTGCTCCGGACGCAGAAAGTCACGGCGGTGACGGCCCCGTCCTCCATCGTAAACACGGGATCCAGATCGTCCAGCCCGGAGAGCTTCAGCACATAGCGGTCGTCCTGCCAGGTCCCGTCCCGGTCCAGGCGGTCGTCATAACCGAATTTCCCCGCGTAATAGTTGAAATTCTCCACATACCGCTCCACCGTCAGCGGCCCCCGGTTGGGCGGCAGATAAGAGGCCAGCACCGACAGGGCGATCACCGCGCAGAACAGGACCTGCGCGGCGATATAGGCCGCGCCGCCCAGGCGGGCCCCACCGGGGCGCTCCTCCACCGTGTACCGGCGGTCCCATCCGAGATCCCAGTCGGACTCAAAGCCGTCCAGGCCCTCCTTGCGGCACCGCCACATGGTCACCAGGTCCCAGATGGGGATGGTCCAGCGATAGCCCTTCCAGGCCACCCTCCAGGCCCGCTCCCGGGCGTCGGCCAGACTCAACTTTTCGCCGTCTTTGTCCCGGAGCTTCAGGCCGAACAGCCACTTCCCCGGCGTCCAGCCCCAGAAGTGGAGCCAGAGGGGCTCCAGCGCGAAGGTGAGGGCGAAGCAGGCCAGATTGATCAGCGCGTTCGTCAGCCGCGAGACCTCCAGCAGCCAGTACCCGTGGAACACCCCAAGGACGATGACGTGAAAGAGGAAATCGTACAGGGCCATATCCACCGCCCGGGCGAAATACCGCCGCCAGGGATAGTGGCAGGCGGTATAAGGCGGGAGCTCCGGCTCCTGTTCCGCCGGGACCGGCGGCGGGACGGCTGGCCGCGCCGGGGCCTCCAACGCTTTAAGCCATGGCGCGGGGTCCAGGGCTACGTACTCCACCCCGGAATCGCTCAGTTCCCGGCAGACCTTCGCCGCCTGTTCGATGGACACCCGGTCCCCCTCCAGCCGGTTCAGCTGGCTGAACAGGGCCTGATTCAGGGTGAGCCTCCCCCGCTGGATCAGCCGGATGGTGTCCAGGTCCATATTCAGCCGCCGCAGCAGCTTGATCTTCTCCAGGGTGCGGGCGTCCTCCTCCGAGTAGTCCCGGTAGCCGTTGGGCAGGCGCTTTGGGGAGAGCAACCCCTCCTCCTCGTAATAACGGATGTTTGCACGGGGCAGCCCGGTGCGCTCCTCCAGTTCCTTGACGGTCATATTCGCCACCTCCTGTCCACAGCGTAAGCCGTCAAGCGGCTTGACAGTCAAGAGGTTTTTTCAAAAAATCGGATCATTTCCTGCCGACCCGTATTATAACAGACCGGCCGGCCGTTGACAAGGGGCGTGGAACGTTATCGCTCTTTCGATTTTTATTTACACCGTTCGATAAAAATGTTATACTTGTGGAGAGAAGATACCGGCCCGTCAAATCATAAGGAGGACCGCCCATGAAACGCATCGTCTGTCTGCTCTGCGCTGTCCTGCTCCTGCTTCTGGCCGCCTGCTCTCCTGGGGCGGAGACCCCCTCTCCCACGCCGGAGCCCACCCCCACTGCGGAAACGACTCCCATCCCCACGCCAAAGCCTACGCCGGAGCCCACCCCTACCCCCACGCCGGAACCGAAGTTTTATCATCCCCTCACCGGTATCCCAATGGATGAGGATCTGTCCGGCAAGAAGCCGGTCGCCATCATGCTGAACAATATCAAGGCCGCCATTCCCCAGCAGGGAAACAGCCGCGCGGATATCATCTATGAGGTGCTGGCCGAGGGCGGCATCACCCGCATGGTGGCCATCTACCTGGACCCCGGGGATGAGGAAATCATCGCGTCGATTCGCTCCGCCCGGCAGTATTTCTGGGAACTGGCCCAGGGGCATGATGCGGTATATGTCCACGCCGGCGGCAGCCCGGAATTCTACAACAACAAGGCCGCCTCCGGAGCCTACACCGTAGACGGCGTGAACGGGGACTACACCTCGGCATCCATCTTCTGGCGGGACCGCTACCGGGTGGAGGGCCACGGAAAATTTGGCTTTGAACACTCGCTTGTCACATCCGGTGAGGCCATCAAAGAACTGCTCGAAAAGAAGGGCCTGCTGACCCACACCGAGGGCTATTCCTATGAGATGGCCTTTGCCGACGACGGCACCCCTGTGGACGGTCAGGACGCCAGCGTAATCACCGCCACCTTCTCCAGCAAAACTACCACATTCCGCTATGACAAGGCCTCCGGCCTGTACGGAGTGGAGGAATATGACGCACCGTATATCGACGGCAATGATAACAGTCAGATTTCCGTCACTAATGTACTCATCCTCCAGACCGCCTGTTCGGTCTATGACGACAAGGGCCGCATCGACGTGGACCTTTCCTCCGGAAACGGATATTTCGCCTGCGGCGGCAAGATGATCCCCATCACCTGGCAGAAAGGTAAGGCAAAGGAACAGCTCCGCTACTTTACCTCTGATGGTCAGCCGCTCACCCTGGGCCGGGGTAAAAGCTATGTGGCCATCATTCCCCTGAGCCGCTCCGTCACCGCGGAATAACTGGAATTTCACGAAAAAATTCCCCGGCATAGCTCGGTAAACACGGCGCAAACTATCCCCGTGACAAGGACCAAAGCGTTTGCAAACGCTTCACGAAGGAGGTTTGTACCATGTTTCTGGATAAGCTCGCGCTGACTCTGGCTGTCATCGGCGGAGTGAACTGGGGCTCTGTCGGCCTGTTCAACTTCGACCTGGTGGCCTTCCTCTGCGGCGGCTCCGGCACCTGGCTGGCCCGTATCATCTACACGCTGGTGGGTCTGGCCGCCCTGTGGTGCATTACTCTGCTCTTCCGGCCGGAGCCCGACAGCCGCCCCCGTCAAAGTCACGCCTGAACAAAAGACCTCGTCCACCGGACGAGGTCTTTTCATTCGTGTTTATCTCAGATCGCCACGGACCTGACCGCCTTCCACGGTGAGGATGCCATAACCAGCCCGGTTATAGATGCCGCCCGCGGTGCCGGGGTTGAACAGCCATATTCCCTCCTCCGGCTGGTTCAGCGCCTCGTGGGTATGGCCAAAGCAAACCATTTTGGCCCCCACCTTTCTGGCGGCAACCGGCAGCCGCCAGGTGCCGCTTTTTACGTAATACTTATGGCCGTGGGTCAGCAGGAATCTGACACCCTCCACCTCCACCACCAGCTCGTCGGGGCCGGCACAGAAGTCGCAGTTGCCCTTGACCATGTCCATGGGCACCTCCGGATAACAGCCGGAAAGCAGTTTTCCATCCTGATAGTTGTCTCCTAAAAAGAAGACCCGCTGGGGTCTCTCCTTCTCCATTGCGTCCACCATGGTCCCCAGACGGCCGTGGGAATCGGAGAATACCAATATCTTCATCAGTTCACCTTCCTCCCCTCTCCGCATATACTGGGTCAGTCCCAGAAACGGAGGGAGTTTTAATGCCGAAATATGAAGAGCTTTTAAACAGCGGGCCGGCCGGCCGTCTGTTAAAGGATACCGGAAAGCTGGAGCAGCTTCGGGACGCGCCGGAGACACAGAAGATATTCTCCATGCTGAGCGGCACCACCGGCGGAGACCTGGAGGGAGCGGCGGAGCGGGCCGCCAACGGCGACGCGGGAGAGCTGGCCAACGCCATCCGCCGGGTGATGGACAGCCCGGAGGGAGCCCGGCTCCTGCAAAAGATGAAGCAGACCCTGAAATAAATCTTGAAAGGGGGCGGCGTCGTGGGGGAATTGGAGGAAAAACTGGAGAGCGTCCTCAATGACCCGGACGCCATGGCGCAGATCATGTCGCTGGCCCGGTCACTGGACCTGGGGGGAAAGCCAAAGGGCATCCCGCCAGAGAGCGAGAGCGCGGAGCGGTCCGCCCCCTCTCCCCCGTCGCCCGCCCCGACACGGCCATCCGCCGGCGGGTTGTTGGAGAACTTCAGTTCTCTGGACCCCAAGCTGCTGTCCGCCGCGGCGCAACTATTTTCCCAATATCAGCACGAGGATGACGACAAACGGGTGGCCCTGCTGAACACCTTGCGGCCCTTCGTCCGGGAGGAGCGTTATGCGAAGCTGGATAAAGCCATCCAGATCGCCAAGCTGTCCCGGCTGATCCGGTCCGCGCTGGACCTGTTCCGGGGGGCGACGGAGGACGGCCATGTATAATCGCTATTTGAATGGGGATGACTTCATCTACCTGGAGGATGAGCCCCGGGAACGACCGCCACAGTCCCCCGCGCATACCTCCCGGACCTCCCGCACCACAGAGAATGATCTTGCAGGCGAGGTAGTCGGCGGATTCACTAAACTACTGGATGGAGTGCTGAAGCGCTTTTCCCTGGAAAAGCTGGACGCCGGCGACATCCTGCTGGTATTGATCATCCTGTTCCTCTACCTGGAGGGGGACGATCTGGAGCTGGTCATCACCCTGGGGCTGCTGCTCCTGCTGGGCCTGGAGGACAGCGGTCAGGATGAAGCCACATCCAAAGGGGCGTAGAGGACCGTCCCGTCCGGCAGCGTGAACGCGGCGGCGGACTGTTCCATGGGGCTGACCACCTCGTTGGATGCCATAGAGTAGATCAAAACGCCATCTTTCTCCGTCTCTGCGGCCATGAGCAGGCCGCCGGTCTCGGAGATCCAATAGCGCTCCACATAGCCGGACAGAGAGCCCTTTGCCTCCACATAGATGCAGGGCACACCGCCCCGCTCAACATAGCCGGCGGCGGTGATGCTGTCCCGGTCCAGCGCCAGTACATCCTCATAGGTGGGGATGTACTGGAGCAAATCGTCAGAAAGCCGGTCAGCGGGGCCGGTATAAAGAGTCCGCTCGCTGCCATACCAAAGCCACAGCGTTCCATTCCCTACGATGGCGTTCTCCACCGCGCCGGAACTCAGCGCAGCTGAGGAGCGGAGCCAGCCGCCATCAGCCCACACCTGGATGTTGGTGACGCCCAGGGATTGGCCGTCGTCGTCAAAATACTCCACCGTCATACCGCGGCTGTAGCTCTCATACCGCTCCAGACCGGCAATGATGCTCTGTACGGTCTGCGGAGTGACGTCCACGATCACTCCATGGGGCTCGGAGGTATCTCCCGGCTCCGGCGGCAGACTGGACGTGTCGTTCGGATCGGCAACCACCACCTCCGGCGGCTTCAGGAAGATATTGGGGAGAAAGCTGGACAATACGGCCAGCAGCACCACACACACGATGGCCGCCGACACCAGGATCCGTTTTTTATCATCCACGCGCTCCCCTCCCCTCCAAAATCAGAGTCCTTAACGGCTGGCAAAGGGCTCCGGCGGCCGGTCTGCCCGGCCAAAGTGATACAAGATGGCATCGGCGATACGCCGGCAGGCGCAACCATCCCCATAGGGGTTGACAGCGTGAGCCATTGTCTCATAGGCGGCTTTGGACTCGATGAGTTCCGCTGTCATGTTGATGATATCCTCAGCCCGGGTTCCGGCGATACGCACCGTGCCGGCCTCCACCGCCTCAGGGCGCTCCGTCTCCCGGCGGAGGACAAGCACCGGCTTGCCCAGAGCGGGGGCCTCCTCCTGGAGCCCGCCGGAGTCGGTGAGCACCAGATAACTGCGGGACATCAGGTTGTGCATCTCGTCCGCCTGGAGAGGATCGATCAGGTGGACGTTGTCCAGCCCGTCCAGATGGCGGTGGGCCGCCTCCTGCACCACCGGGGACAGATGGACCGGATAGACCAGCTCCACCTGATCTGCGTACCGCTCCGCAATAGCGCGAAGCGCGGACATGATCTGCTCCATGGGCTCGCCGTAATTCTCCCGCCGGTGACAGGTCACCACCAGGAGTTTTTTGCCGTTGTAGTCCAGCTCATTGAGTTCAGAAGATGTAAAGCGATGTTCCTTGCGGACCGTTGTATTCAGTGCGTCGATAACGGTGTTTCCGGTGACGTAGACCCCCTTTGTGATCCCTTCTGCCGCTAGGTTGCGTCGGTTGGCCTCGGTGGGGCAGAAATGCAGATCGGCCAGCCGCCCCACCAGGGAGCGGTTCATCTCCTCCGGAAAGGGGGAGTATTTATCCCAGGTGCGCAGGCCCGCCTCCACATGGCCCACGGCGATCTGCTGGTAATAGGCCGCCAGCGCCCCGGCAAAGGTGGTGGAGGTGTCCCCGTGGACCAGCACCAGGTCCGGCCGGACCTCCTGGAACACCTTCTCCAGGCCCAACAGGCACTTGCTGGTGATGGTGGACAGGGTCTGCCGGGGCTCCATGATATCCAGATCGAACTGGGGAGTCAGATGGAAGATGTCCAGCACGCTGTCCAGCATCTGGCGGTGCTGGGCGGTGACGCAGCAGAGGCTCTCGATCTCGTTCCGGCGCTCCAGCTCCATCACCAGCGGGGCCATTTTGATGGCCTCCGGCCGGGTGCCGAAAATGGTCATCACCTTCAGCTTATCCATCGCGCTTGTCCTCCCCCTTGGCGGAGTCCTCCGGGGGATGCTCCTCCCCCTGCTTCTCGTGGTGCTGCTCGTGACTGAGGAAGACCTGCCAGGCCACCAGCGCCGCCACCACAACGGCGAACAGCACCAGCGCCGCCCGGGTCGCCCTGGTAACGGTCAGCACCACGGCGGACAGACCCAGGATGGCGGAAACCAGATACAGCACTCCCACCGCCTGCTTCTGGGAGAAGCCCATGTCAATGAGCCGGTGGTGGATGTGTCCCCGGTCGGGCGTCATGGGGTTCTGGCCGTGGGAGATGCGGCGGATCACGGCGAAGGTCACGTCGAAAATGGGCAGGCCCAGCACGATGAACGGCACCACAAAGGAGATCATGCTGTACATCTTGAACATCCCCTGCACCGACATGGTGGCCATGATGTACCCAAGGAAGGTGGCGCCGGTGTCCCCCATAAAGATCTTGGCGGGATTGAAGTTGTAGGGCAGAAAACCGATACAGGCCCCGGCCAGGGCAGCCATCACCACCGCCACGTCCGTCTCGGTGACCAGCAGGGCGATGACCAGCATGGAGGCGGAGCTGATGGTGGACACGCCGCAGGCCAGGCCGTCCAGCCCGTCGATCAGGTTCACCGCGTTGGTCACCGCCACGATCCAGATGATGGTCACCGGCCAGCTCAGCCAGCCCAGCTGCCAATAGGGGTTGTCGCTGAAGATATTGGGGTTGGACAGCACCGTGACCCGGTTGCCGGCAAAGGCGGCGATGAGGGCCGCCACGATCTGCACCGCGAATTTCAGCTTGGCAGACAGGGCATACTTGTCGTCAAACACGCCCAGAATCACGATGACCACCGCGCCCAACAGCATCCCCTTCTTGGCGTTGTCCAGGGGGACCAGCAGGACTGTCGCCAGCAGGAACCCAAAGAAGATGGCAAGGCCGCCCATCCGGGGGATGGGATGGTCGTGCATACGGCGGTTGTCCTTGGGCACATCGATGGCGCCCCACTTCACGGACAGCACCTTTACCAGCGGAGTGGCCGCAAAGGACACCACCCCGGCAATCAGCAGAGCCAGTAGCACCTGCCAGACTCCGCCGCCCCGGAGGTACCAGACAACGTCTTTTCCCTCCGCGATCATGTCAGTCAACACGTGATACAATGGAAACGCGCTCCTTTGAATCTATCTTTATCTCTGGATGAAGCCGACTTTTTTGTATACCTTCCGCAGGGTCCTCTCCGCCACATAGGACGCCCGCTCAGCGCCGGCGCGGTAAACGCTCTCCAGATAGGCTTTATCCTTCAGCAGACGTTCGGTCTTCTCCCGGATGGGGCGCAGAGTCTCGATGACCGCCTCGCCCACGGCGGGCTTGAACTTGCCGTAGCCGCAGCCGGCGAACTCCCGCTCCACGTCCTCAAAGGTCTTTCCGGTGGCGGCGGCGTAGATCTGGATCAGATTGGCGACCCCGGGCTTGGCGGCCTGATCGTACCGGACGCAGTTCTCCGTGTCGCTGTCAGTGACCGCCCGTTTGAACTTCCGGGCGATGTCCTCCGGCTTTTCCAGCAGGAACACGCAGCCGTCAGGCTGGGACTTGGACATCTTGCTCTCCGGGGCGTTCAGGGACATGATCCGGGCGCCCACCTTCTGGATATAGGGCTCGGGCATCTTGAACACATCCCCGTAGATGCCGTTGAACCGCTGCACGATGTTCCGGCACAGCTCCACATGCTGCCGCTGGTCCTCCCCCACGGGGACATAGTCCGGCTGATAGAGCAGGATGTCCGCCGCCATCAGACAGGGATAGGTGAACAGGCCGCCGTTGATGTTGTCGGTGTTCTTGGCGGACTTGTCCTTGAACTGGGTCATGCGGGACAGCTCGCCGAACATGGCGTAGCAGTTCAGCACCCAGCCCAGCTCCGCGTGCTGGTGGACGTGGGACTGGATGAACAGGGTACACTTCTCCGGGTCCAGGCCGCAGGCGATATAGGTGGCCAGCATGGTCAGCGTCTGCCTGCGCAGGGCGGCCGGGTCCTGCCGCACGGTGATGGTGTGCAGGTCGGCCAGGAAAAAGTAGCAGTCAAAATCCTCGATCATCTGGGGCCAGTGCTGGAGGGGGCCCAGATAGTTGCCCAGGTGCAGCGCGCCGCTGGGCTGGATACCGGAGAGCATCACCTTTTTCGCCGTCTGCTCTTCCTTTTGGATCACTTGTTCTTCCATATGGGAAAACCTCTTTTCGGGCTTATTCCTGGGTCAGGTATTCGCTGATGTCCACCGGCGCCGCATCAGACCAGAGGCGCTCCAGGGAATAGAACTCCCTGGCCTCCTCAGTGAAGATGTGGACCACCACCGCGGAATAGTCCAGCAGCGTCCACTGGCCGCCCCGGTGGCCCTCGATGTGGTGGGGCTCCTCGCCTGCCTTGGACAGGGCCTCCTCCACCGCGTCGGACAGGGCGCGCACCTGGGTATTGGAGGTGCCGTTGCAGATGACAAAGTAGTCCGCCAAAGTGGTCTGGTCAGCGGTGTACAACACCCTGATGTCCTTCCCCTTTTTGTCGTCCAGCGCCTTGACGGCCAGGCCGATCATCTCTTTCGCTTCCAGCATGATAACACGTTCTCCTTTCGATTGCAATCGTCACTCTGCCGGACCATCATCCTGCAGATGGATCTCTCAGTCTGCCTGTACTGGAGGAAAGCCGGTTCCCGTCGCTGCTGACCGAGATCAGGTCCAACTGGTCGATGGTGACCTCCTCCACATAGGGGTTCAGGGATTCGTTGATCAGTGCGATCAGGTCCTCCTGTCTGGGGAACACCCGATAGTTGTAAACCGCATTCCCGACATCGACGCCATAGTAGGGCATGGTAGTGAAATTGACATTCTCCGTGTCCAACTCGCCCACTACCGCCGACTGCGCGAACCAGACCATATTCCCCAGGGTCATATCGCTCTCCACGTTCTGATTGAACAGGTCCACCAACTGGGGTACCTTCAGCACGTTCTGGGGCCGGAGCGTCTGCTCCAGCATCGCTTTCAGAAAGTCGTGCTGAAGGTTGAGACGGGAAATATCGCTGGAGGGGGCGGTCCTGTCTCCATCGTTGTTCTTCCGCCACCGGACCACCTCCATCGCCTGCTTTCCGTCCAGCATGGTCTGCCCCTCCTCAAAGTGGATGTGAAGATCCTGATAGGGATCGTCATACCCCATATGCCAGGGGATATAGAAATCTACGCCCCCGATGGCGTCCACGATCTGTCCCACGATCTCCCAGTTGATCTTCACATAGTAGTCGGGCACAAAACCCACCAGCCTGGAGACCTCGGATTTCAACGCCTTGACGCCTTCCGCTCCCCCGCCATTCATGGGATAGACGGAGTTGATCATCTTCTGGGGCACTGTTTTATACGGGGAATTGTAAATCGTGTCTCGGGGAATGGACATGACGGTGGCCCTCTGGTTGGTCACATCATAGGAGGCCACCATGATAGTGTCCGTCAGCCCGCTGGTGATATCTTCACCGAAGATCAGTACGGTGTAGAAGTCCTCACTCTTTCGATCCCCGGTGGAAAGGGGCCGCACTCCCTCCTCCAGGGAAGGCTCTGTGGGCACCGCGCTGTCCGCCGGGCCGTCTCCAGGGGTGCTGGAGGTGGGGCCCTGTCCGGGCAGATCCGGCCTGACTACCCAATGGCTCCAGAACACCGCAACGGCTGCAAACAGCACCGCGATCACCGCCAAAACGATCATGACGATCATCATCGCGCGGTCCTTTTTCCCGCCCTTTCTGACATGGGAAGGCGCCCTGTCCCCGGAGGGATCGGAATGCCTTTCCACGCTGTTGTCGATCCGTTTCCCGCTCATGCGCGCTTTCCTCTCGTATAGTATGTATAGGCCTCCACCGTGTTGCGGTGGACGATTCGATTGCGTTCCTCCATCTCCTGGATGGACAGCCAGGCCCCCATGGCCACCGCCCCGTCCAGGTCCTCAAAGGCCAGCTTCCGCAGCTCCTCCACCTCTGGGAAGGCCCGGTTGGGCTCGATGTAATCGGCCAGATAGAGCAGCTTTTCCTCCAGACTCATGCCCGCCCGGGCGGTGGTGTGGTAGCGGATGGCCTCCACCACCGCGTCCTCCTGGCCGAACACGTATTTCGCCATGACCGCCCCGCTCTTGGAGTGGAGCAGCTTTTCCGCGCTCCGCTCCAGCTCATCCAGGGGCTCATGGTATCTGTCACACAGGGCCAGATGCTCCTTCAGCGTCCAGTATTTGGTGCAGTCGTGGAGGATGGCCGCCCGGCGCATGACGTCCTCGTCCGCCCCCCAGCGGCGGGCCAGGGCTGCCGCTGTCTCCTCGGTGCCCCGGATGTGTGCCAGCCGTTTGGCCTTCACCATGGACCAGGATACCCGCCGCAGGTCATCTATGTTCAGACGGGTCAGGTCGGCCTCTGTCCCGTACAGCTTTTCCCGCAGGATGAAGCCGTACACCGCGGGATCCAGCGCGGCGCTGTGTTCTCCCTGTGACAGGCCCACCCGCAGCTGGGTGGAGGATATCTCCACCAGGCCGGGGATGGCGATAAGTTCCACCTTCGCGCCGAAGTCCCGCTCCAGGCGAATTTTCTGCGCTTCAAGCTCCGCCCGGTCGTCTGACAGGCTGCGGGCAAAGGCGCACACGCCGGCCAGCTTCAAAATGCGCTCCGGCTCGTGCCAGGTGTGGAGAGTGAGGAACATATCCGTCCCCACCAACAGCCACAGCTCGTCCCCCGGCCAGCGCTCTGCGGCCTCCGCCAGGGTGTCCGAGGTGAAGCTCTTGCCCTGGCGCTCCACCTCCACGTCCCAGACCTCGGTGACCTTGGGCAGCAACAGCTGGTCCGCAGCAAGCGCTGTCATCTCCAGCCGCTTTTCCGGCGACGGACTGCCCGGGGCCAGCTCCTTGTGGGGCGGGTCCCCCGCCGGGACGAACACCAGCCTGTCCAGCTCCAGCGCGGCGATGGCCGCCCTGGCCGCCGCCATGTGGCCCAGGTGGGGCGGGTTGAAGCTGCCTCCGTAGATGCCGATCCTCATAAGAACACCGCCTTTGCTCAGAGTAGGCCGGTCACTTTACGAGCTTGATGCGCTTGTCCTTGGGCTTGCTGTGGGTCTCCCGGTACAGGACGAATTTGGAGCCGATGACCTGGACCACCTCCGCCCGAACGGCTCCGGCCAGCTCCTCCGCCCCCTCCCGGGCGGACAGGGGGCTGTTCTCCAGCACCTTTCCCTTGATGAGCTCCCTGGCCTCCAGGGCGTCGTCGGCCTGCTTGATGAGGTTCTCCCCCACCCCGTCCTTGCCGATGTGGAGAATGGTGTCGATGTCGTTGGCCAGGCCCCGCAGCTGGGCCCGCTGTCTGCTTGTCAAGTCCACAGGCTTCACATCTCTTTCCGCATTGGTCTTGTAGGGGCGTACATTGTGCGCCCACCGTCGGTTCTTGCAGGGATACGGGCGCACACTGTGCGCCCCTACGTTATTTCAAATACGCCGCCAGCTTCTCCACGAAGGCCCGCAGGGCCTTGCCCCGGTGGGAAATCGCGTTCTTCTCCTCCGGCGTGAGCTGGGCAAAGGTCTTTTTCAGCCCCGGCAGGAAGAACACCGGGTCGTAGCCGAAGCCGCCCTCCCCCATGGGGGCGAAGGCGATGGTGCCGGGGCACTCCCCACGGGCGGAGATCACGTCCCCGTTGGGGAAGCAGCAGGTGACCACCGACACGAACTTGGCCGCTCTCGGCTGGCCCCGCAGATTCTCCAGCAGCAGGCGGTAGCGGCCCGCATCGTCCAGGCCGGGGCCGCCGTACCGGGCGGAATATACGCCGGGGGCGCCGTTCAGGGCGTCCACGCACAGGCCGGAGTCGTCCGCTACGGCGGACAGGCCGCTGGCCTCCATGACCGCTTTGGCCTTCAGCAGGGAGTTCTCCTCAAAGGTGGAGCCGGTCTCCTCCACCTCCACATCCACTCCGGCGTCTGCCTCGGAGCAGACCTCCACCCCCAGGGCGGACAATATCTCGTTCAGCTCCACGAGCTTTTTCGGGTTCTTGCTGGCCAGTACCAGTTTCATATGTCACAGCTCCCATGGGTCCTTGCCCTTTTTAATGTTTTCCTGGCGCTTCTCCGACTCCCGCTCCCGCCTCTCCGCCTCCCGGCGGACGTCCTTCTCCTCCCTGGAGGCGGTGAATCTGTCAAACGCGCCCGCAAATTTTTTGCCGATCTCGTCCACCTTGTCCCCAAACTTGTCGAAGTTGTCCTTGAACTCCTTCACCGGGAGGATGACCGTTTTGCAGTCCGGGCAGTAGAACGCCTCCGCCGTCTTATACGTCAGCATGGGAAGCTCGCTGAGCCAAACCTGCTCCCGGTCCGCAAAGGTGTCCAGGAATTCCCTGGGCGGCGGGCCAGCAATCCACCGCACTCGGTACTGCGTGGCGGGAATGAACCCCTCCCGCATCTCCTTTTTACAGTAAGGGCATTCCACTTGACAGCACCTCCTACAGCAGGGCCTCGGTGAAGGCGTGGGGGTCGAAGGGCCGCAGGTCGTCCACGCCCTCGCCCACGCCCACGAACTTGACAGGCACCCCCAGCTCCTTGGCGATGGCGATGACGATGCCCCCTTTGGCGGTGCCGTCCAGCTTGGTGAGGACGATGCCGGTGATGCCGGCGGCCTTGGCGAACTCCTTGGCCTGGATGAGGCCGTTCTGCCCGGTGGTGGCGTCCAGCACCAGCAGGGTCTCCCGGCTGGAGTCGGGGCACTCCCGGTCGATGACCCGGCTGATCTTGTTCAGCTCATTCATCAGGTTCTGCTTGTTGTGGAGCCGTCCGGCGGTGTCCACCAGCACTATGTCGGCCTTGCGGGCACGGGCGGCATTCAGCGCGTCGTACACCACGGCGGCGGGGTCGGCCCCCTCGTGCTGCTTGATGATGTCCACCCCCGCCCGCGCCGACCAGATGGTGAGCTGGTCGGCGGCGGCGGCCCGGAAGGTGTCGCCGGCGCACAGCAGGACCTTCTTGCCCTCCCCCTTCCAGCGGGCGGCCAGCTTGCCGATGGAGGTGGTCTTCCCCACCCCGTTCACGCCGATGAACAGCACGATGGCGGGGGTGGAGGACAGATCCACGCCCATGTCGTCGAAGGTCAGCTTCTCGGCCAGGATGTCCCGCATGAGGGCCCGGGCGCCCTCCACGTCCTTGATGCCCTGCTCCTTGCAGCGGTCCCTCAGCTCTTCCACCGCGTCCATGGTGGTATCCGCCCCCATGTCGGCCATGACCAAGGACTCCTCCAGCTCGTCGTAGAAGTCGTCGTCCAGCTGGGAGAACAGGCCATTGAAGATGGACAGTTTTTTGATCTTATCGAAAAATCCCATGTAGAATCCCCTTATTTGATGTTCAATTCCTTTTCCACGTCGTTGAGGTTGATGGTGAGCATCCGGCTCACGCCCTGCTCCTGCATGGTGACGCCGTAGAGCACGTCTGCCTCCTCCATGGTGCCGCGCCGGTGGGTGATGACGATGAACTGCGTCTTATCGCACATGCGGCGCATATACCGGGCGAAGCGGATCACGTTGGGGTCGTCCAGGGCGGCCTCGATCTCGTCCATAACGCAGAAGGGGGTGGGCCGCACCTTCAAGATGGCGAAGTACAGGGCGATGGCCACAAAGGCCCGCTCCCCGCCGGACAGCAGGGAGATGATCTTCAGCGCCTTACCGGGGGGCTGGACCCTGATCTCGATGCCGCAGTTCAGCACGTCGTCCGGGTCGTCCAGCTCAAGGGCGGCCTTGCCCCCGCCGAACAGCTCCAGGAAGGTCTTCTGGAACTCCTGGTCGATGAGGGCGAACTGCTCCCGGAAGATGCCGGTCATCTCGCCGGTGATCTGGGCGATGATGCCCTCCAGCTCCCGCTTGGCCTTGGTCACGTCGTCCCGCTGGTCGGTGAACAGGGTGTAGCGCTCGTTCACCCGCTGGAACTCCTCGATGGCGTCGGGGTTGATGTTGCCCAGAGCGGAGATGGACCGCTTCAGCTCGGCGATACGCCGCTGGGCCCTGGACACCGACTCGATCTCCACCCGCTGGGCCTTAGCCGCCTCGTGGGACAGCTGGTAGCTCTCCCACAGCTTGTCCAGGATCTGGCTCTCCTCCATGGCGGCGGAGGCATTCCGCTGTTCCAGCACGGAGACCTCCCGCTCCATGTTCAGAAGTTCGTTGTTCTTGTCCCTGGCCTGGCGGTCCGCCTGGTTGCGCTGCCCCTCCAGCTCAAGCCGCTCGTCGTTGAGCTTTTTCAGGGCAGCGGCCCCCTCCTGGCTGGTGAGGCGCAGGGCGTTCAAGCGTTCCTCCTCCTGCCGGATGCGCTGGGCCAGCTCGGCATTTTTGGACTCGAACTGCTCGATCATGGCGGCCCGGCCGGCGCTGTCGCCGGACAGGTCGTTTTTCAGCCGCTCCAGCTCGTCCAGTCCCCGTTGCGACGCGGCCCGTTCGCCCTCCAGTCCGGCCAGCCTGGCGCTGAATTCGACGGACCGGCTGTTGAGACCGGCCACCTTCTCCTGGAGCTCGGACCGGCCCTGGGCCTTGGCCTCGGATTCAGCCCGCAGCGCGGCGGCGGAGCCCTCCAATTCCTCGATACGCTTCTTGGCGTTGACGGTGGCGGACTCGTTCTCCTCCATGCGGCGGCGGACCTGCTCTCGCTCCCCCCGCAGGGCCTCGGTACGGACCCGGATGTCCGCCAGGGCGGCGTTGGCGCTGTCCGACCGCTCGGTGAGCTTCAATACCGCGTCCTCCGCCTCCCGGAGCTGGCCGGAGGCGGCGTCCATCTCGTACTCGGCGGCGGTGAGCTCCCGCTGGGCCTTGGCCAGCTCGTCGGAGGCCGCCTTCAGGTCGGCGCTGAGGCCGTCCTTCTGCCGGTTCAGCCGCTCCAGCTCGTTGGCCCTTGACAGGATGCCCGCGGACCGGGAGGCGGAGCCGCCGGTCATGGAGCCGCCGGCGTTCATCACTTGGCCGTCCAGGGTGACGATGCGGAACCGGTGGCCGAACTTCCGGGCGATGGCCATGGCCTTGCTCAGGTCGGTCGCCACCACGATGCGGCCCAGCAGATTGGAGAAAACGGCGGAGTACTGCTTGTCAAAGGAGATCAGCTCGTCGGCCATGCCCACGAAGCCGTCCTCCTTCTCCACGGCGGAGTCCTTGAAATCGGCGGGGCGGATAGTGTTCATGGGCAGGAAGGTGGCCCGGCCGCCGTCCCGGCGCTTCAGCCACTCGATGGCGTTCCTGCCGTCCTCGTCCCGCTCCACCACCAGGTTCTGCATTGCGCCCCCCAGGGCGATCTCGATGGCCACGGCGTACTGGTCGGGCACATGGAGCAGGCCGGCCACGGGGCCGTGGACACCCTTGAGAGAGCCCCGGTCCGCCTCCCCCATCACCAGCTTCACCGCCTTGGAGTAGCCCTCATACAGCTTCTCCATCTCGGTGAGCATTTTGATGCGGGAGTTCAGGTTGTTCTCGTCCATCTGGAGGCGGCGGTGCCGCTCCTGGACCTCCTCCAGCTTCCGCCGGCGGGTCTCGCACCGCATCTTATAGCCGCTGATGACGTTTTTGGCGGCGTCCCGGTCCTCTGTGACCTGGGCCAGCTCTTTCCTGAGCCCGTCCGCCGTTTTTTTGGCCTCAACCGTCCTGTCCTCCTGCTCGCTCAGCTCCTGGCCCAGCTTTTCCTCCCGGTCCAGCAGCTCCTGGGCGGCGGCGGCCAGGGCGGACAGCAGCTCCCGTGCCTCTCCCGCGGAGGCGGTCTCCAGCCGCTCCCGCTGTTGGAGCGCGTCCAGCTCGTCGCTGAGGGAGCCGGCGGAGGTCAGCAGCTCCTCAGCCTGCTTCGTCAAAGCGTCGATCTCTCCCTGGCAGGCGGCGATCTCCTGCCCGATCTCGGCCAGGCGTCCCTCCCGCTCCTCGATCTGGGAGGCGATGGACCCGGCCCGGTCCTCCTGGGCCTCCAGCTCCTCCCTGACGCGGGCGGCGTTCTCGCTGTTGTTCTTGATGTCGTTGCGCAGCAGGGCGATGCCGTTCTCACAGTTCAGCACCTGCTCGTCCAGCCCGGACTGGACGGTGCGGAGCCGCTCCGCCTCCAGGTCCTTCTCCCGCATCCGGGCGGAGTAGTTCTCGCTGGCGGCGTAGAGCCGGTCCACTTCGGCCTTGGCCGCCTCCCGCTGGGCCCGGGCGTTGGCAAGGTCGGTCTGGAGCTTCACGCTATTGGCCCGGAGCTTTTCCAGCTGCTCCAGCCACACGGTGACCTCCAGGCCCTTCAGCTCGTCCCGGAAGGTGAGGAACTTCTTCGTCTTCTCGGCGGCGGCCCGGAGGGGCTCCACCTGGAGTTCCAGCTCGCCGATCTTGTCGTTGATGCGCACCAGATTCTCGTCGGTGCGCTCCAGGCGGCGCTCCGCCTCCTCCTTCCGGTGGCGGAACCGGGAGATGCCGGCGGCCTCCTCAAAGATCTCCCGCCGGTCGGTGCTCTTGACGGACAGGATCTCGTCGATACGGCCCTGGCCGATGATGGAGTAGCCCTCCCGGCCCAGGCCAGTGTCCATGAACAGCTCGTTCACGTCCTTCAGCCGGCAGGCCTGGCGGTTGATATAATATTCGCTCTCCCCGGAGCGGTAATACCGGCGGGTCACCGCCACCTCCGTCTCCTCCATCTGGAAGATGTGCTCGGAGTTGTCCAGTACCAGAGTCACCTCGGCAAAGCCAAGCCCCTTGCGCTTGGCGGTGCCGTCGAAGATGACGTCCTCCATCTTATTGCCCCGGAGAGAGCGGACGGACTGCTCCCCCATGACCCAGCGGATGGCGTCCGCGATGTTGGATTTTCCGGAGCCGTTGGGCCCCACGATGGCCGTGATGTCGGAGCCGAAGGCCAGCACCGTCTTGTCCGGGAAGGATTTGAACCCCTGTATTTCAAGCGCTTTCAGATACAATGGACGCACCTCATTGTCTTTTGGTTTCCGTCGGTCCGATCTGCCCACAGATACCCATAATAACAGATGATATATTGTACCATTTCACCCGCCGATTTGCAACGGGGAATGCTTCAAATTTGCGGGCTTTTTTGCCGTCCCGCATGTCAGCCCTGACAATGGCCGGCCGCCTGCCGCAGAGGCAAAGAGAGGGGCCGGACTTCCGTCCGGCCCCTCTCTGCACGATCCTCACTGCTCCCCGGTCAACTCGTCGTAGAAGCGGTCATGGATGACCCGTACCGCCCGGTCAGCCTCCTCGATGTCCACCAGCACCGACACCTTGATCTCGCTGGTGGAGATCATGTTGATGTTGATGCCCGCATTATACAGCGCCTCGAACATCTTGGCGGCCACACCGGGATTGTTCACCATGCCGGCACCCACGATGGACACCTTGGCGATATTGTCGGAAACGTCGATCCGGTCGAACCGGATGGAGTCCCGATTCTCCTCCAGGACCTTCTGAGCCAGCTCCTTGTCGCTCTTGGCCACGGTGAAGCTGATGTCCTTGGTCTCGCTGCGGCCGATGGACTGGAGGATGATGTCCACGTTCACGTTGTTCTTGGCCAGCAGGGAGAAGATCTTGTAGGCGATTCCGGGGCTGTTCTCTAGGCCCACCAGAGCCAGACGGGCGATATTCTTATCCTTGGCGACGCCGCTGATATAGGTTTTTTCCATGTTCTTGACTACCTCCTTCACTTTCGTACCGGGCATACCGGAGAAGCTGGACAGCACCTCCAGATTCACGTTATAACGCTTTGCCATCTCCACCGAGCGGTTATGGAGCACCTGGGCGCCCAGGGACGCCAGCTCCAGCATCTCGTCAAAAGTGATTTCGTCCAGTTTTCGCGCGTTGGGAACGATTCTGGGGTCGGCGGTGTAGACGCCGTCCACGTCGGTGTAGATCTGGCACAGGTCCGCATGGAGGGCGGCGGCGATGGCCACCGCCGAGGTATCCGATCCGCCCCGGCCGAGAGTGGTGATGTCGTCAAATTTATTGATGCCCTGGAAGCCGGTGACGATGACGATGCGCTTTTTGTCCAGTTCGGTACGGATGCGGTCGGCCCGGACCCGCTTGATGCGGGCGTTGCCATAGCCGGAGTTGGTGCGGAAACCCGCCTGCCAGCCGGTGAGGGAAACCACCGGGCAGTCCAGCGCCTCGATAGCCATGGCGCAGAGGGCGCAGGATACCTGCTCGCCGGTGGAAAGCAGCATGTCCATCTCGCGCTTGGAGGCGCCGGGGTTGATCTCGGCCGCCTTCTCGATGAGTTCGTCGGTGGTATCGCCCTGGGCGGAGAGCACCGCCACCACGTCGTTGCCCGCCCAATAGGTATCGGTGATGATGCGGGCCACGTTGCGGATGCGATCCGCGTCCGCGACGGAACTCCCGCCGAATTTTTGTACGATCAGTGCCATTCTCATTCCGTCCTTCTTATGGAGTCAGGGGCGGATCTCAGACCCGCCTGTGGATCAGTTCGCAAAACCATGTCAGGCGGGCACATCCCGCCCATTCATTTTATGCCCAAAGGGCGTTCCGGGTCAGTCCAGCACCCGGATGACAGACAGAGGCTCCAGCCCCGCCAGCCGCCGGTCCAGTTCTGCACGGGTCATGGCCTCGTCGGTGAGGCAGGCCGCCTCGCCGTCCCCGGTGCCCCGGCCCGCCGGCAGCTTGCCGCCCAGGGCGTGCTTCAGCTCATCGGCAGTGGCGGCGGCCCGCACATACCAGCGGGACTTGAACTCCGCCACCCCGCCAGCGGCGTCCTGGCCGCCCTCGTCCCACAGCAGGGCCTTCCGATGGCCCAGGTTCCGGGCCACATCCATCACGTCGGCCACCACGGCGGAGGCCGTTGGCAGCTTGCCGGCGCCCCGGCCATAGAACATCACGTCGCCGATGGCGTCGCCCCGGACAGTGATGGCGTTGAACACATCCTCCACCCCGGCCAGCGGATCGGACTGATCCACCAGATGGGGGGCCACATAGGCGCACACCCGGCCGTCGTCCAGCCGGATGGCACGGCCCAGCAGCTTGATCTTCTTGCCCGCGCTCTCGGCGTAGTCCACATCGGCCAGGGAGATGCCGCGGATGCCCTCGGTGGGCACCTGCTCCGGATAGATGTGCCTCCCGAAGGCGATGGCCGCCAGGATGCAGATCTTCCGGCAGGCGTCGTGCCCGTCAACATCGGCGGAGGGGTCCCGTTCGGCGTAGCCCTTCTCCTGGGCCTCCGCCAGCGCAGCTTCAAAAGACAGCCCCGCCCTGATCATCCTGGTGAGGATGTAGTTGGTGGTGCCGTTCAGGATGCCGTAGATCTCCAATATCTCGTTGGCGGCCAGACACTGGCTCAACGGTCGGATGATGGGGATGCCCCCTCCCACGCTGGCCTCGAACAGATAGCACACGCCTTTCTCCTGGGCCAGCCGTGTCAGCTCATATCCGTGAGCGGCCACCAGCTCCTTGTTGGAGGTGACCACGCTCTTGCCGGCCTCCAGGGCCCGGCGGGTGAAGTCCAGGGCTACGCCGGCCCCGCCGATGGTCTCCACCACGATATCCACTTCGGGGTCGTTTTCGATGACGGTGAAATCCTTCACAAAACAGTCCTTGAAGGGGCTGTCCGGAAAGTCCCGCACGTCCAGGATGTATTTCAGCCGAATCAGGCCGTCTGCCTTACGGGCGATGCTGCTCTCATGTCCGCACAGCACCTCCGCCACGCCGGAGCCCACGGTCCCGAACCCCAAGATCGCCACATTTACCATGCTCTCACCTCATTGTTCCGTCAGCCCGCCAGCACCTCGCAACGGATGACCTCTTTCTCCTGCCGGAGCACCCCCAGCAGTTCCTCCAGCTCGCCGGCGACGCCGGTGGTCTCCAGCCCCAGGGTCACCGCGGCGGAGCCCCCGCCGGGGATGGACTGGTTGATGGTCAGCACGTTGACCCCCCGGTCCGCCAGCAGGTTCAGCACCGAGGACAGGGCCCCTGTCTCGTTGCGCAGCAGCACCTGGATGGTGACGATGCGGCCGCGGATCATGTCCTGGAAGGGGCGGATGGCGTCCTTGTACTTGTAAAAGGCGCTGCGGCTGATACCGGTGCGCCGGGCCGCCCCGTTGACGGTGCGCTCCTCTCCGGCCTCCAGCAGGCGCTTGCACTCAGCCACTTTGAGATAGATCTCCGGCAGCACCGAGGACTCCACGATAAAATACTTGGGCTTCTGTGTCGTCTCCATGAGGACCTCCCCCTGCGTTGGCAAGCTCACCTGTCTGTCTTTGCAACGCGGTCTATTGTATCACAGAGACGGACAGAGCGCAATTCCAATCTATCCCGTATTTTGACCAAACCTTTTACCCAAAGCTTCGCAATATTGGTCAGAATAGCGCAAAGGAGCCGTCCGCGCGCGGACGGCTCCTTTTCAGGCCATATCACTGCCCCTCGGCATCTCCCCCGCCTCCGTCCGGAGGCGGCTCGGGCACAACGGGCGAATCGGTCACCTCCGGGGGCTCGCTCACCACGGGCGGCTCAGTAGGCGGCTCGGTCACGGGGGGCGCGGGCGGCTCGCTCACCGGAGGCTCGGTCACAGGGGGCGTGGGCGGCGCGCTCACCGGAGGAGCAGGCGGTTCGCTCACCGGCGGTTCGCTCACATCGGGCGACTCGGTGGGCTCCTCGCTGGCGTTGGGATCCTCGCTGGGTACGGGCACCCAGTTTTCGTCGTGGACGGGACACGGGTTCAACTGGAAATTGGAAAGCAGATAACTCTGGTCGCTGGGCGTAGCCGCGCCGGGGGCCAGCTCACGCACATAGTCCACCAGGCTGACCGTAGTCAGGGACTCCGACGGGCAGTAGATCGTGGGGGTGAAGAAGCCGGTGACGGCTGTCATCTCGCCTGTCTCGCCCTCGCCGTTCTCGCCGTTTTCACCGGTCTCACCGCCCGCGCCGGGGGGCACCACCCCGCCGGTGCAGACCAGCATGGATACATGGCACTGGCACTCCTCGGTGGGCGCGTCCTCGGGGAAGAGCTTGACGGTGCTCACCCGGCTCCCCCGGGGGTCGGCGTCACAGGTGGAGTTGGCCAACAGACCGCAGTCGGCGCAGAGGTGGTAAGTCTGCAGGCCCTCCGGCTCAGGCAGCGGCTGGTCGGGCAGGCCGTCGCACAGCGGGGTCATCACCTCGCGGAACAGGGCCTGACAGGGGACCCGGTTGATGGCCGACTGGGGGATCAGGGCCGGGATATCGAAGCCCGCCCAAATCGCGGCGGTGTAATAATGGGTGTAGCCGCAGAACCAGAGGTCGGTACCGGCGTCGGTGGTGCCGGTCTTGCCGGCCACGGTCTGGCCACGCATCCGGGCGCCGGTGCCGGTGCCGGCGCTGGTGTTGACCACGTCCCGCAGGATGGAGTCCATATAGTAGACGGTGGACTGCTTCAGGATGATCTCGCCGCCGTGGGGGTCGTTGTCCACCAGCGTCTCATACACATCCCCGATCTTCCGGTCGATGCGGGAGACGGTGCGGGCGGAGACGAAAGCGCCGTTCCGGGGGAAGGTGGCGAAGGCCGCCGCCATCTCATGGGTGGACAGGCCGTGGGTGAGGCCGCCGACGGCCAGCGGGCTGTAGGCGATGTCATATTGCTCGTTCAGAGAGGTGAACTTGAACCGCTCGGTCATGAATTTATAGGACTCCTGGGGGGTCACCTTCTCCAGCACATGGACCGACACGGCGTTTGCCGAGCGGACCACGCCTTCCCGCACGCTGGTCAGGCCCTTGTATATGGCCGGGAAGTTGTTGGGCCACGCCCTGCCGTTCACCGTCATGGTCTGGCTGTCGTCGATGGGGCTGCCGGGGTTGATCAGGCCCAACTCAAATCCCGGGCTGTAGACCGCCAGAGGCTTGATGGAGGAGCCGGGCTGCTTCACCGTGTCCACCGGGTAGTTCCAGCCCCGGTTGGTGGTCTTGGGGAAGGTGGTGCCCATGGCCACCACAAAACCGGTGGAGTTGTCCACAACGGTTATGTTGGACTGGAGCTTTTCCCCGTTTCTGGCGTAATAGTTCAGCACGGCCGGGTCATCGTAGACCTGGTCCACCGATGCCTGTACCCTGGGGTCATAGGCGGTGATGATCTTCAGACCGCCGCTGAACACCATGTGCTCGCACACGTCCCTGTCCAGGCCGGTCTGGTCCTGTACCAGGTCGATGGCCTCGTCGATGACGGCCTCCTGATACCAGGTGTAAAGGCTGGCGGGGTCCACGGCGGCGTCATCGCCGCTGTCGCCGCCGTCCTCATCCGCGACGGGGTCGTCCCGGTCCACCGTGAACACCAGCGTCTCGGCCATGGCCTGGTCATACTGGGCCTGGTCGATATAATGGTACTCCTTGTCCTCGCCGAAGATGGCGGTGCGCAGCTTGTCGAACCAGGAAGTCCCGGCGTCCTCGTCTTCACTGTCGTCGGCTGGGTTGAGCATCTCGCCCAGGATGGTCTCCTGCCGGGCCTTGTTCCAGCGGCGGTTGTCCCACTCCTCACCGGGGCCGTAGTGGATGGCGCCGCAGCCGTCGCACTCGGCCTCCGGGTCGTTGTTGTAGGTCCCGCACTCCAGGCACGGATAGCGGGTGACGTGGACGGAGCCGTAGGGGCTGTAAAAGGACGGGTTGTTGGTGATGCCGGCGAGGCTGGCGCACTCGGCCAGGTCAAGGTCCCATACATCCTTGCCGAAATAATACTTGGACGCGGCCTGGACGCCCCGGCAGCCGTTGCCCATGGAGATGGCGTTCATGTACAACTCCAGGATATACTCCTTGTCGTACTTCTTCTCCGCCTCCAGAGCGGTAAAGATCTCCAGTATCTTTCGGGTGACCGTCACGTCGTCATAGTGTGTCAGGTTCTTGATGGTCTGCTGGGTGATGGTGGACGCGCCGAAGGTGTTCCGCATGGACAGGAACATGTTCACAAAAGCTCCGGCCGTGCGGTACCAGTCCACTCCGTGGTGGTCGTAGAACCGCTTATCCTCGATGGCCACTATGGCGTGGATCAGGTCCTCCGGGATCTGGTCGTACTTCACGTACTCCCGGCGCTCGCCCCCGTGGAGGGTGAGCCACTCCACCTCCGCTCCGGTATCGGGGTCGATGTAGTACATCGTCGAGTTCTCGTCCATGGAGAACACGGAAAAGTCGATATCCGCCCGGGGGATGATGGAGGTCTTCACATAGACGGCGGCATAGATGACCATGAAAATGCCCGTGACCGCCCCGATCAGCACCAGAGTGCCCAGCACCTGCAGGACCCGGATCAGTACGGTGATCCCGATGGGCCGGGTGACAGGGCGTTTCTCCCGGTAGCTCCGGCGGCCGGACTGTCCGGCGCTCCGGTCCCAGCCTCCGCCGCCTTCATATCTGGTTTGTTTTTGATCTGCCATATGGGTTCCTCCGTATATGGGTTCCGCCGTTTCTCACGCGGCGCGCGTCTTCCCTCTCCGGGCCGAATGGCCCAATATCTTGTGTATCATACCACAACGAAACCCATTTGTCCACCCCAAGGCCGCCTCAATTTGCTTAAGAATTCCTTATGCGGCCAAAACCTTCCGTTCGGGAGGATTTTCCCGCGGTTCCCTCTTGCATTTTTCCCCGCCAGCGGTTACAATATAGCTGTACCCAACAAGAGGAGGCATGACCATGAGCGAGGAGTACGGCCCCGACTTCGTCACCGTCACCGACGACGACGGCAATGAATTCGAACTGGAGCATCTGGGCACGCTGGAGCACAAGGGCAAGGAGTATATGGCCTTTGTCCCCGCCGACATGGACGAGGAGGACGAGGATTTCGGCCTGATCCTGCTGCAGGTGATCGAGCAGAACGGCGAGGAACTGCTGGCCGACATCGACGACAAAAACGAGCTGAACGAGGTCTATGACCGCTTTATGGAGGACCTGTTCGCAGAGGAAGACGAAGAAGATTGATGCTTTTCCCCCCTGCCGGGTTTTAACTACGTGAACTTCGCCTTTGTTAAAACCCACATTTTTTATAAGGGACGCCCCCTCGGAGACCGGTTCGCAGGCCTCCCGGCCCCCTTCGGGGGACCCCGGAAGTTGGAAGCGGTAAAGGTCGACGGAGGCGACCCACCTGCATGGAGCGTGCAGGTTTTTAATGAGGGCGGCACGGCCACGGCGGGGGTTTATCATCACACGGGAGGGCGGGAGCCCTCCCGTTTTTTGCTTCGCATTTGTAAATTTTTTTCGAAGAGGAAATTTAACTTGCAAGCTTTGCCAAGGCGTGTTATAATAACCGCTGTATTTTGCACATCCCCTGTTTTGGATGTGCTTTCCTACTGATATTTGAGAGGAATGATATCCCATGAGCGCATCCCGAGAGAAAAAACAGCGTCAGGACATCGGTCCCGACCCCAAGGCGGTCAAGGCCCAGAAAGAGCAGGCCGACCGCAAACGCAAGACTATCATCTATACCGTCATCGCCGTCGTGGTGGTCGTGGCGGTGGCGGCCCTGCTGATCTGGAGTTCCGGCTTCTTCCAGAGCCGGATGACCGCCGGCACCGTGGGCGGGGAGAAATTGTCCGTAGCCGACCTCAGCTATTACTACTACTCCGCCCGGGCCGACTATCTGGATTACCTCTACTATATTTACTCCATGATGGGCTCTTCTCCCACCCTTCCCGCCGACACCGACGTGATGGACGAGGAATCCGGCCAGACCTACGGCGAATTCTATATGGAGACCGCTCTGGACAACGCCTCCTTCTCTGCCGCCCTTTACAATGAGGCCGTGGCCAACGGTTACTCCCTGAACGACGTGAAGGACGATATTGACGGGCAGATGCAGCAGATCAAGGACAGCGCCTCCTCCAGCGGATACGGTTACGGCGCCTATCTGAAGGCCGCCTACGGCACCTATATCACCCGCGGCGCCCTGAAGGCCCAGGTGGAACGGGAGGCTCTGGCCAACAAGTATTATGCTGACCACCGGCAGGAGCTGCTGGACGGCTACTCCCAGGAGCAGCTGGACGCCTATCTGGCCGAGCATCACGACGATCTGGACACTTTTGAGTACTCCGTGTTCTACGTGGCCGCCCCCACCGTGGAGACCGAGGACGAGGACGGCAACAAGATCGACGAGGAGACCGTCAACAAGCAAAAGGAAGAGGCCATGGAACAGGCCGAGACCGATGCCGAGGCCATCCTCACCGACTATACCACCGGCAGCGAATTCGACTATATCGTGGAGGAATACGGCCTCACCGAGACCTCCTGCCAGGATCACACCACCAATGTGGGCTCCAATATCAACGCCGCGTATGTGTATCATGACAAGCTCATGGAGCTGAAGGAGGGCGAGGGCGCCGTTGTGGAGGCCACCAGCGGTTATTATGTGATCGTCCTGCACAGCCGCGCCCTGGACACCTCCTCCACCCGCAACGCCCGCCACATCCTCATCAACGCCGAGACCACCACCGATGAGAACGGCTCCACCGTGGCTCCCACCGAGGACGCCTGGAACGCCGCTCTGGAGAAGATTCAGGCCGTCAAGGCCGAGTACGAGTCCGGCGACAAGACCGAGGACTCCTTTGCCGCCCTGGCCAACAAGTACTCCGATGACGGCGGCTCCAACACCAACGGCGGCCTGTACGAGGACATCGAGAAGGGGGCGTTCGTCTCCGAGTTTGAGGACTGGCTGTATGACGACGCCCGCCAGAGCGGCGACGTGAGCGAACCCATCGCCCACGGCAAGGACGCCGAATCCTCCAACTACTACGGCTATCACCTGATCTACTATGTGGGCGAGAGCGGCAAGGCCGTGTGGGAGGACTCCGCCAAGACCGCCCTTGTGACGGACGATATCAACACTTGGCGCACCGATATGATCGCCAAGTGCCCTGTCGTCACCAACGACAACGCCAAGCTGATCGGCTGACGAGACATCCGAACACAAAACGGGAGGGTCCGGCGATGTGCCGGGCCCTCCCTGTCTCTATTGCCGTTCTCTGTTTTTCCGGGCCGTGTGCCAACTGACGGCAGTCCTGACGATCAGCGCCCCCGCCAGCCCGCACAGGGCACCGATGACGGTCCCCGCGATCACGTCGGTGGGGAAATGGACCCCCACGTACAATCTGGACAGGGCCATCACCGCGGCAGCCGCCAGCGCCAGGGCCTTGGCCCACTTCTGAGGCAAGACGATGGCCAGCGCCACCGCGAAGGCGAAGGCGCAGCAGGAGTGGCCCGACGGGAAGGAGTTGGGGTCGTGCTCCGCCACCAGGGCGGCGAAGTCCGGGATGGTGATCCACGGCCTGGGCCGCATCACCAGAGGCTTGATGGTCAGGTTGGTCACCAACAACCCCAGGAACATCCCTGTTCCGGCGGAGGCCCCCGCCTTTCGGGTGGCCCGGAAAAAGAGCATCAGCACGGCCAGGACGATGAACAGCAGTCCGTGATTGCCCAACTGCGTATAAAAGGACAGGATCGGAGTCAGTACAGGATTCCGCAGGTGCCCCGCGATCCACACCAGCACCGATTCGTCCCAACTTTGGATCGCTTCGATCATAATCTTCCCCCTTCCCTTGACCATAGGGCAAAACCCATGTATAATGGACAAGTATATTTTAGTCGACTCCCTGCGGAAACGCAAGTGTTTTTGGAGGATAGTACAGCATGAAAGTGCTCACTCTCATCAGTGGCGGCGACACCGGCGGCGCCAAGACCCATGTCCACTCCCTGCTGAAAGGGCTGAACGAGCATATCCAGGCGGACATGATTTGCTTTACCGACGGGCCATTCGCCTCGGAGGCGCGGGAACTGGGCATCCGGGTCGATGTGATCCCTGGCGATCCCCTCTCAGCCCTGAAGGCCCTGAAGGAACGGATTCGGGCTGAGGGATATGACCTGATTCACTGTCATGGAGCCCGTGGCAACCTGATGGGCGCGCTTTTAAAGCGCTCCACCGGCCTGCCGGTGGTCACAACAGTACACAGCGACCCCAAACTGGACTACATGGGCCGCCCCCTGGCCGCCGCCACCTTCGGTGTGCTCAACAACTGGGCCCTGCGGGTCATCCGCTATCACATCGGCGTGTCCCGGCCCATGGCCGACCTGCTCATCGACCGGGGTTTTGACCCTCAGCAGGTGTTCACCATCCCCAACGGCCTGCCTTTTGACTGTCCCGCGCCTGCCCTTGACCGCTCCGCATATCTGTCCTCTCTGGGGCTGGATTGGCCTGAGGACGCCGTCATCGTGGGTATCGCCGCCAGGCTCAACCCGGTGAAGGACATCCCCACCCTCCTGCAGGGACTGGCTAAAGCGCTGAAAGAGCAGCCAAAGCTGCGGCTCATCGTCGCCGGCGACGGCGAGGAGGGCCCTGCTCTAAAGCAGCTGACTGAAGAGCTTGGTATCGAACACCAGGTATGCTTTGCCGGCTGGGTCACCGACACCAACAGCTTTTACAACGCTGTGGACATCAACGCCCTCTCCTCCCTGTCCGAAGGCTTTCCCTATGCTCTGGTGGAGGGCGCCCGATTCAGTCTGCCGACTGTGGCCACTCGTGTAGGCGGTGTACCAGACCTGGTGGAGAACGGTTCCACCGGTCTGCTGTTTGAGCCAAAAGACGTCACGGCCCTGGCGCAGCACCTGGCCGTCCTGGCCGCTGATCCGGCGCTGCGGCGGCGTCTGGGGCACAGTCTTTGGACGCGCGCCCGAGAGGAGTACTCACTGGACAGCACCGTCCGTCACCAACTGGAAATCTATGAGGCCGTCCTCCGGCGTCATATGCGCCCCAGGAAAGTGAGAGACGGCGCGGTCATCTGCGGCGCTTATGGCCAGGACAACGCGGGGGACGAAGCTGTGCTCCGGGCCATTATCGGAGAACTGCGAACCATCGACCCGGACCTTCCCCTCTGGGTGATGACCCGCAAGCCCAAAGAGGTCAAAAAGCAGTACCGGGCAGGCGCGGTGTATACCTTCAACGTCCCTGGCTTCTGCCGCCGGATGGCAAAGAGCAGGCTGTATGTCAACGGCGGCGGCTCTCTGGTGCAGGACGTGTCCTCCCGCCGTTCTCTGCTGTTCTATCTGTTCACTCTGTCCGCCGCCAAGCGGCTGGGCTGCCGGGTGATGATGTACGGCTGCGGCATTGGACCGGTGAACTCCTCCAGCGGGCAGAAGCAGACCGCGAAGGTTATTAACCACAGCGTGGACGCCATCACCCTGCGGGACAGGGGCTCTCTGGATACTCTGAAAAAGCTTGGGGTGTCCCGGCCGGAGATCGTGCTGGCCGCCGATCCCGCTCTCACCCTTCCCGCCGCCCCGCCCGAAACCGCCGACGCCCTTCTGGCCGCCGCAGGTCTGGACCCGGAGCATCAGCGCTACCTGGGGATCACCGTCCGGCCCTGGCAGGGTCTTGAGGATAAAGCCCCCGCCTTTGCCGCCGCCGCCGACTTCGCCTGGGAGGAACTGGGCCTCACCACCGTATTTGTCCCCATCGTGGGCGACATGGACACGGCAGCCGCCAAAATCGTAGCCGCCCACATCCAAAAGGCCCCTTACGCCGTTCTCCCTCCCTGCCCCCGCACCGAGGACACTATCGCTCTGTTCGCCCGGATGGAAGTGATGCTGTCCATGCGGCTCCACGCCCTGATCTTCGCCGCCGGCCACGGAGTGCCCCTGGTAGGCGCGGTGTATGACCCCAAGGTCAGCGCCTTTCTCGACGAGCTGGAGCAGGACCTGCATATCCCCTTCGATCAGGTGACCGCCGGTAAACTCATTCCCCTGATCCGCTCCGCGGCCCAGCGCTCCGGCGACCGGGCCGCCCTGGAGGCCAAGGCCGTCAGGCTCCTCCAGCTGGAGGCCAACAACAGCATCATAGCCCGTAAACTGCTGGAAAGATAAAACAGGAGGCGTCTATGAAGCAGCTGCTCTGTCTCTCCCACACCCCCTGGCAGGCCCGCCCCGACCGCACCCAGCAGCTGATGACCCGGTTCCGCGGCGTGGACATCCTGCTGTTCGAGCCGGCTCCCAAAAAGGGTCTGCCCAGTCCGACCCAGGGACGTCGGGTGCGTCCGAACATCACGGTATACACCCTGCCCGCTCCCCTGCCCGCCCCTGAGGACCGCTCCGTGCTGGCCCGGCGGCGGCTGGAGCGGTGCTCCCTGTTCCTTCAGAGGACCATGGCCCGGCACCGGTTCCGGGAGCCGGTGCTGTGGTGCACTCACCCCGCTCAGTCCCCCTTCCTGGACAAACTGGCCTACCGGGGCCTGGTGTATGACTGCCACCTCCTCTGGGAGGAAAAGTGGATAGAACAGGAGAGCGATCTGGCCGCTCACGCGGAGATGGTCTTCGCGGCGTCCCCCGCCCTGGCGGAACGCCTCTCCTCCTGCAGCCAGAACATCGCGGTGCTGCCCAACGGCGCCAACCCGCTTATTTTTGACCAGCCTGACCTGCCCGTCCCCTCAGCCGTGGCCGTCCTGGAGGGCCGCCATCTGCTGTGTCGTGTGGGGGATCTGACCGGCCAGACCGAGCTGTCCCCGCTGATCCACGCCGCCCAGCGCCGGCTGGACTGGCAGTTCCTTCTGGCGGGGCGGTACACACAGACGGCGTCGGACCGGCTGAAGGGGCTGGAGAACGTCCATCTTCTGGGCCCTGTGGAGCCCCTGGACGTGCCTGAGTACCTGGCCCCCTGCGATTTGCTGTTCGATCTGCTCCAAAGCGACCAGCGCCCCGCCGGGGTCATCCCTATCCGGGTCTATGAGTACCTTGCCACCGGCAAACCCATCGTGACGATGGCTCAGCCCGGGCTGGAGGAACCCTTCCCTGACGCGGTCTACACCGCCTACGACGACGAGGGCTTTCTCTATCGCTGCGGTCTGGCTCTGCGGGAGTCCCCCTCCCGTGCCCCGCTCCGCCGGGAATATGCCCGCCGTACCGCCTGGCCCAACCGCGCGGCTGAGGCGATGGAGCTGATGGAGACCGCCGGTTTGTTCTGAGAAATCGCCGTTTTCGCCACGGTTTGTCTCTCCGGGTCGGACATCCTTGTGAAAGCCTACGAAAAGCCCGGAAATCTTGTTTTTCCCCTTGATTTGTCCCGGTTTTTCCGGTAAAATAGGAACAGGAATCAACAGTGAAGGGGTGCTGAACATGGTTGTCCGGGCTCTTCCGATCTTACTCTGTTTTTCCGGCACCATTGCGCCCAAATCCTACCCCTATATCATCACAGGCTGACCGCATCTGCGGTCAGCCTGCATATTTTTGGGGGATTCGTCAAAAAAGCCTTAGAAAAGGAGTTTTTTCCATGAAAAAAGTGGCCGTTATCATGGGATCAGACAGCGACTGGCCTGTTGTCAAAGGGGCCGTGGCCCAGCTGAAGGAGTTCGGCGTCCCCTGCGAGGCCCACATCATGAGCGCCCACCGCACCCCGGCGGAGGCGGCCCAGTTCGCCAGAGACGCCCGGGCCAACGGCTTCGGCGCGCTCATCTGCGCCGCCGGCATGGCCGCCCACCTGGCCGGGGCCGTCGCCGCCAACACCACTCTGCCGGTCATCGGCATCCCCATGAGGGGCGGCGCCGCGGACGGGCTGGACGCCCTGCTGGCCACGGTGCAGATGCCCTCCGGCATCCCGGTGGCCACGGTGGCCATCAACGGGGCAAAAAACGCCGCCGTGCTGGCCGCCCAGATCCTGGCCGTGTCCGACGACGATCTCGCCGCCAGACTGGACGCCGCCCGCGTCAAAATGGCGGAGCAGATTGCCGAAAAAGAGGCAAAGCTCCAGGCGGAGCTGGCCGAATAAATCCGTAAATCAAAACCGAAAGGGAGTTTTTATCATGGAAAAGCTGCAGCAGCTCTACGAGGGCAAGGCCAAGAAGGTCTTTGCCACCTCCGACCCCAATCTCGTCATCGTGTCCTACAAGGACGACGCCACCGCCTTCGACGGGCTCAAAAAGGGCACCATCACCGGCAAGGGCGCCATCAACAACCAGATGTCCAACTTCCTCATGCAGAAGCTGGCCGCCGCCGGCGTGCCCACCCACTTCGTGGAGGAACTGAACGACCGGGAGACCGTGGTGAAGAAGGTCTCCATCGTCCCCCTGGAGGTCATCATCCGCAACGTGTCCGCCGGCTCCTTCGCCAAGCGGTACGGCGTGGAGGAGGGCATCGTGTTCGACGCGCCCACCATCGAGTTCAGCTATAAGAACGACGACCTCCACGACCCCCTCATCAACGACTACCACGCCGTGGCCCTGCGCCTGGCCACCTGGGAGGAGATCGAACTCATCAAGAAATACGCCTTTGCCGTCAACGACTTCCTCAAGGCGGAACTGGCCGCCTGCGGGGTCACGCTGGTGGACTTCAAGCTGGAGTTCGGCAAGCTGCCCGACGGGACCATCGTCCTGGCCGACGAGATCAGCCCGGACACCTGCCGCTTCTGGGACGCCAAGACGGGCGAGAAGCTGGACAAGGACCGCTTCCGCCGGGACCTGGGCAACGTGGAGGGGGCTTATCAGGAGATGAGCCGCCGCCTCATGGGCAAATAAGGAGTACTTATGGGCGGATTTTTTGGCGCCGTCTCCAAGCGGGACGTGACCCTTGACATCTTTTTCGGCGTGGACTACCACTCCCACCTGGGCACCCGCCGGGGTGGCATGATCATCTTTGACAAAGAGGACGGCTTCCAGCGGCAGATCCACTCTATCGAGAACACCCCCTTCCGCACCAAGTTCGAGAAGGACCTGCGGGACTTCCACGGTCAGGCCGGCATCGGCTGCATCAGCGACACCGACCCCCAGCCCCTGATGGTCCGCTCCCACCTGGGGGTGTACGCCATCACCACCGTGGGCATTATCAACAACGCCGACGAGCTGGTGGAGCGGCACTTCGCCCAGGGGGGCAACCACTTCATGGCCATGAGCTCCGGCAAGGTGAACTCCACCGAACTGGTGGCCGCCCTCATCAACCAGGGCAGCGACTTTGTGGACGGCATCCGCCGGGCCCAGGAACTCATCGACGGCTCCCTGACCCTGCTGATCCTCACCGAGAAGGGCGAGATCCTGGCCGCCCGGGACAAGATGGGCCGCCTGCCCGTTCTGGTGGGCAAAAATGAGGAGGGCCACTGCGTGTCCTTCGAGTCCTTCGCCTACCACAAGCTGGGCTATGAGGACGCATACGAGCTGGGCCCCCGGGAGATTGTCAAGCTGGACGCCAACGGCTGGGGCACCATCTCCCCTCCCGGCGACAAGATGAAGATCTGCGCCTTCCTGTGGACCTACTACGGCTACCCCAACTCCAACTATGAGGGGGTAAACGTGGAGGTCATGCGCTACCGCAACGGCCACATCATGGCCCGGGACGAACGGGAGCGGGGCGCCCTGCCCGATGTGGACTACGTGGCCGGGGTGCCCGACTCCGGCGTGCCCCACGCCATCGGCTACGCCAATGAGAGCGGCGTCCCCTTTGCCCGGCCCTTCGTGAAGTACACCCCCACCTGGCCCCGGTCCTTCATGCCCACCGACCAGACCACCCGCAACCAGGTGGCCAAGATGAAGCAGATTCCCGTGCCCGAGCTCATCGAGGGCAAAAAGCTGCTGTTCGTGGACGACTCCATCGTCCGCGGCACCCAGCTCAGGGAGACGGTGGAATTCCTCTACGCCAGCGGCGCGAAAGAGGTCCACATGCGCTCCGCCTGCCCCCCCATCATGTACGGCTGCAAGTTTTTGAACTTCTCCCGGAGCAATTCCGACATGGAGCTCATCGCCCGCCGCACCGTCCAGGAGCTGGAGGGGGACAAGGGTCAGGAGCACCTGGAGGAGTACTCCGACGTCCGCACCCGGCGGGGCCAGTGCCTGCTGAAGGCCATCCAGTCCAAGCTGGGCTTCGACTCCCTGGGATATCAGTCCCTGGACGGACTGCTGGAGGCCATCGGCATCGACCGGGAGAAGGTCTGCACCTACTGCTGGAACGGAAAAGAATAAACTGGAGGTTTTACCCATGGAAAACTCCCATTCCGCGTCCTACGCCGCCGCCGGGGTGGACGTCACCGCCGGGTATGAGGCGGTGCGCCGTATCAAACCCATGGTGGAGTCCACCTACATCCCCGGCGTGATGGGCACCATCGGCGGCTTTGGCGGCCTGTTTGCCCCGGACTTCGCTGGCATGAAAAAGCCGGTGCTGGTCTCCGGCACCGACGGCGTGGGCACCAAGCAGCGCATCGCCCAGCTCATGGGCAAGAACGACACCGTGGGCATCGACTGCGTGGCCATGTGCGTCAACGACATCGTCTGCGGCGGGGCCGCCCCCCTGTTCTTCCTGGACTACATCGCCTGCGGCAAAAACGACCCCGCCCGCATCGCCGAGCTGGTGTCCGGCATCGCCGAGGGCTGCCGTCAGGCGGAGTGCGCCCTGGTGGGCGGTGAGACCGCCGAGCACCCCGGCACCATGGCCCCCGAGGACTACGACCTGGCCGGCTTCTCCGTGGGTATCGTGGACGAGGAGAAGATCATCGACGGCTCCAGGCTGGCGGAGGGGGATACCCTCATCGGCCTTGCCTCCACCGGGGTCCACTCCAACGGGTTCTCCCTGGTGCGGAAGGTCTTTGACGTGGAGCACGCCGACCTGAACGCCCCCGTGGCCAAGCTGGGCGGAAAAAGTCTGGGCGAGGCCCTGCTGGCCCCCACCCGCATCTACGTGCGGGCCGTCAAGGCCATGCTGAAAGCCGGGGTGGACATCCACGCGGTGAGCCACATCACCGGCGGCGGGTTCTATGAGAACGTCCCCCGGATGATGAAGAACGGCCTCACCGCCCGCATCGACGTAAAATCCTTCCCCCGCCCCGCCATCTTCGACCTGATCCAGAGGGCCGGGGACATCCCCACCCGGGATATGTACAACACCTTCAACATGGGGATCGGCATGGTGCTGGCCGTGCCCGCGGCTCAGGCGGAGGCCGCCCTGGAAGCGGCCAGGTCCGCCGGCGACTCCCCCTATGTCATCGGCTCGGTGGTCCAGGGCGACGGGGGCGTGGAACTGGTATGAAAAAGATCGCCGTGCTGGTGTCCGGCGGGGGGACCAACCTCCAGGCCCTCATCGACGCCCAGGGCCGGGGGGAGATCGTAAACGGGGAGATCGCCGCCGTCATCGCGTCCAAACCGGGGGCATACGCCCTGGAGCGGGCCGCCAAAGCGGGCATCCCCGGCTATGTGATGGCCCGGAAGGAATATCCCGACAGCCGGGCCTACACCGTGGCCCTGCGGGACAGGCTGAAGGAGCTGAACATCGACCTGGTGGTCCTCGCGGGCTTCATGATCATCCTGACTGAGGAATTGGTGGAGGCGTACCCCAACGCCATTTTGAACGTCCACCCCGCCCTGATCCCCTCCTTCTGCGGGGAGGGCTTCTACGGGCTCCATGTCCACGAAAAGGCCCTGGAGTACGGGGTGAAGGTCTCCGGCGCCACTGTCCACTTCGTCAGCGCGGAGTGCGACGGCGGGCCCATCGTGCTGCAAAAGTCCGTCCCCGTGGAGGAGGGCGACACCCCCGAAACGCTCCAGCGGCGCATCATGGAGCAGGCGGAGTGGAAGCTGCTGCCCAGGGCCGTGTCCCTGTTCTGCCAGGACAGGCTGCAAGTAGACGGACGAATCGTACACATCAAAGATTGAGGAGGAATCTGACATGATCGACCTGAATCAATATCTGCGGGAAACCGCCTACCCCGGCCGGGGCATCGTACTGGGCCGGACAGCGGACGGCAAAAAGGCCGCCATCGCCTATTTCATCATGGGCCGCAGCGAGAACAGCCGCAATCGGGTGTTCGAGGCCACCGAGGACGGCATCCGCACCCGCGCCTGGGACGAGAGCAAGATGACCGACCCCTCCCTCATCATCTACCACCCGGTGCGGAACATGGGTCCCGTGATGACCGTCGTCACCAACGGCGACCAGACCGACACCATCCGGGACGCCATCCGGGAGGGCCACTGCTACCGCCACGCCCTGAACACCCGGACCTTCGAGCCCGACGGCCCCAACTGGACCCCACGCATCTCCGGCGTGGTCAAGCCCGACGGCTCCTACAATCTGTCCATCCTGAAATCCCTGGACGGCGACCCCTCCTGCTGCTGCCGGTACTTCTTTGAGTACGACAAGCCCGTCCCCGGCGTGGGGCATTTCATCTCCACCTACCAGGGGGACGGCAATCCCCTGCCCTCCTTTGAGGGAGAGCCCAAGCGGGTGGCCATCATCGCCTCCACCGCGAAGGAGTGGGCCGATCAGCTGTGGGCCAGCCTGAACGAGGACAACAAGGTCTCTCTGTTCGTGGAGTTCATCGACCTGGAGAGCAAGACCCGGGACACCGTGATCCTCAACAAGCACCAAAAATGATCTCGCCCGACCTTCTGTTCTTCTTTGACGGAAAGCCCGTATCCCTGGCCCTGTACCTGGTCTTTCAGGAGAAGGTGCTGGCCGCCTGGCCCGACGCAACAGTAAGAATACAAAAATCTCAAATCTCCTTTTACAACCGTCACCTGTTCGCCCGCGCATCCTTTCTGCCTGTAGGGCGTGCCAAAGACCGCCCCAAAGAGTGGCTCACAATTACCTTCGGACTGGACCGCCGGGTGGACTCCCCCCGGATCGGCGCGGCCGTTGAACCCTGCCCCAACCGTTGGACACACCATGTACTCATCGCCGCCCAGGAGGAGCTTGGCGATGAGCTGATGGGCTGGATACAGGAGGCATATGCGTTTGCCGCTTCCAAGCGGCCCGGAAAGCGAGGGTCACATATGGAGGAATTGAGGTTGGTCATACCCACCGCGGAATACGCGGACGCCATCATGGAGTTCCGCCGGGAGATGCTGGACGCCGGCTCCTCCTTCGACGGATGCAACTGTCTGGACAGCTACGCCCGGGTGGAGGACTGGCTGGAGCACATTCAGGAGGCCCGTTCTGAGGAACTGATGGCCGCAAGACATAAGGTGGCTTCCGACCTGTGGCTGGCGGTGCGGAAGTCTGACGGCAGGATCGTCGGCATCATAGACTTCCGCCACAGCCTGGACCACCCGGTACTGGCCCAGTGGGGCGGACACATCGGCTACTGCGTCCGTCCCAGCGAACGCCGGAAGGGCTACGCCAAGGAAATGCTCCGTCTGGATTTGGAGCGCTGTAAGGTCTATGGCCTTGACAGAGTGATGGTCTGCTGTCACAAGGGCAATATCGGCAGCGAGAAGACTATCCTGGCCAACGGCGGGGTCTTTGAAAAAGAAGTGAAGGTGGACGGCGAGATCGTCCGCCGGTTCTGGATCGAACTCACATGACCGGGCCGGAACTGTGGGCGGAATTTGCCGCCAAAACCGGCGTAAATGGGGCGTACGACGGCTGGGTCTTCGGGGACGACCCGGACGGCCTGGCGGCGCTGGTCCGCGCCGGCGTCAAAACTGCCACCTCCTCCGCCTATCCCCTCTATGGTCTGGAGGGGGAACCCCTGCCGGTATCGGGTGCGTACAGCGTCCTCCTGGACAGCCGGGAGGAGGCGGTGTGCGTCCTCCGCACCACGAAGGTGTATGTGGTCCCCTTCCGGGCCGTCTCCCCGGACCACGCTCGGAAAGAGGGCGAGGGGGACCTGAGCCTGACCCACTGGCGGGCGGTCCACCGGGATTTTTTCACCAAAGAGCTGGCGGAGGCCGGACTGGTCTTCGACGAGGACATGCCCGTGGTGTGCGAGGAATTTGAGGCCGTCTACCCCTGAAGGAACGTGTTCTTTCTACATCATGATAAGGAAGTGCTGACTATGACCGAACTGGAACTGAAGTACGGCTGCAACCCCAACCAGAAGCCGGCGGCCATCTACATGGACGGCGGCCGCGACCTGCCCCTGGAGGTGCTGAACGGCAAGCCGGGGTATATCAACTTCATGGACGCGCTGAATTCCTGGCAGCTGGTGAAGGCCCTGAAAAAGGCCACCGGCCTGCCCGCCGCCGCCTCCTTCAAGCACGTCTCCCCCGCCGGCGCCGCCCTGGGCCTGCCTTTGACCGATGTGGAAAAGCACATCTACTTCGTGGAAGACCCGGAGCTCTCCCCCATCGCCTGCGCCTACATCCGGGCCCGGGGGGCCGACCGGCTCTGCTCCTATGGCGACTGGGCCGCTCTCAGCGACGTGTGCGACGCCTCCACCGCCCGCTACCTGGCCCTGGAGGTGTCCGACGGCGTCATCGCCCCCGGCTACACTGACGAGGCCCTGGCCATCCTGAAGACCAAGCGCAAGGGCGGCTACAACGTGGTGAAGATCGACCCGAACTACGAGCCCGACCCCATCGAGCGCCGGAACATCTACGGCATCACCTTCCAGCAGGGCTACAACGCCTTTGATATCAACGAGGCGCTGCTGGAGAACATCGTCACCGAGAATAAGGAACTGCCCCAGGCCGCCAAGCACGACCTGCTGCTCTCCCTTATCACCCTGAAGTACACCCAGTCCAACTCGGTGTGCTATGTGAAGGACGGCATGACCATCGGCGTAGGGGCCGGCCAGCAGAGCCGCATCCACTGCACCCGCCTCGCCGGCAACAAGGCGGACAACTGGTGGCTCCGTCAGCACCCCAAGACCCTGGGCCTGCAATTCGTGGACGGCATCCGCCGGCCCGACCGGGACAACGCCATCGACGTGTACCTGTCCGACGAGTGGGAGGACGTGCTGGCCGACGGCGTGTGGCAGAACACCTTTAAGGTGCGGCCCGAGCCCTTGACCCCCGCCGAGAAAAAGGAGTGGATCGGCAAGCTGTCCGGGGTGTCCGTGGGGTCCGACGCATTCTTCCCCTTCGGCGACAACGTGGAGCGGGCCCGCAAGTCCGGCTGCCAGTACATCGCCCAGCCCGGCGGCTCCATCCGGGACGACAACGTCATCAAAACCTGCAACAAGTACGGCATCGCGATGGCGTTCACCGGCATGAGATTGTTCCACCACTGAGCGCACAAAGCCTTCCCCACTCAGGGGGGAAGGTGCCCCCGAAGGGGGCGGATGAGGGGGAGACGTGCAGCGCTCCTCCTCCGCCCCCTCATCAGTCAGCCTCCGGCTGACAGCTTCCCCCCTGCGGGGGAAGCCTATCACTGAGGAAAGGTTGTGTTTACGATGAAAATTCTCGTCGTGGGCTCCGGCGGGCGGGAGCACGCCATCTGCTGGAAGCTGGCTCAGTCCCCCAAGGTCACGGAGCTCTACTGCGCCCCCGGCAACGGCGGCATCGCCCAGGTCGCCACCTGCGTGGACGTGAAGGCCACCGACGTGGAGGGCATGGTACGCTGGGCGAAGGACAACGCCATGGACTTCGTGGTCGTCGCCCCGGACGACCCCCTGGCGCTGGGTATGGTGGACGCCCTGGAGGCGGCGGGCATCCCCGCCTTCGGGCCCCGGAAGAACGCCGCCATCGTGGAGGCCAGCAAGGCGTTCTCCAAGGAACTGATGAAAAAGTACCACATCCCCACCGCAAAGTATCAGACCTTTACAGAGCTGAACGCCGCGCTGAGATACATCGAGGAGCAAGGGGCCCCCATCGTTGTCAAGGCAGACGGCCTGGCCCTGGGCAAGGGGGTCACTGTGGCCGCCACCGAGGACGAGGCCAAGCTGGCCGCCGCTGAGGCCATGGGCGGCCGCAAGTTTGGGGACGCCGGGGCCACCCTGGTCATCGAGGAGTGCATGACCGGCCCGGAGGTCACCGTGCTGGCCTTCACTGACGGGGAATTCCTGGTGTGCATGCCCTCCAGCCAGGACCACAAGCGGGCCTACACCGGCAACAAGGGGCCCAACACCGGCGGCATGGGGGCCATCGCCCCGGTGCCCGGCTTTACCAATGAGCTTCTTAAACAGTGCGTGGGGACCATCTTCCTGCCCACCATCGCCGCCATGAAGGCCGAGGGCCGTCCCTTCCAGGGGGTCCTCTACTTCGGCCTGATGCTCACCCCCGACGGCCCCAAGGTGGTGGAGTACAACGCCCGCTTTGGCGACCCGGAGTGTCAGGCGGTGCTGTCCCTGCTGGACAGCGACCTGCTGGACATCATGCTGGCCTGCCGGAACGGGACCCTGTGCAACGTGGACATCCGCTGGAAGGACGAGGCGGCCTGCTGCCTGGTGCTGGCCTCCGGCGGCTATCCTCTGGAATACAAGAAGGGCTATCCCATCTCCGGGCTGGAGGAGGCGGGCAGGACCGCCACGGTGTTCCACGCGGGCACCAGACTGGAGAACGGCCAGTATCTCACCAACGGCGGCCGGGTGCTGGGCGTCACCGCCACCGCCCCCACGCTGGACGACGCCATCGAGGCGGCCTACGCCGCGGGGAGCCATATCTCCTTCCGGGATATGCACTTCCGCACCGACATCGGCCACGCGTTTTAAGGCGTTTTAAGCGCATAAAAGCACCGCTTTCCGTCTGGAAAGCGGTGCTTTTGCGTCTCACAGCAACGGGGCCACCACCCGAAGGACCGCCCACAGCGCCCGGTGATACCAGGGGACGCTCCTGCAATCCGCCAGGGTGACCATCAGGCTCCTGGTCTGGGTGTCCAGAAAATCCTCCCGGATGTCGGCCACCGATGGGGTATTATACAGCAGCACGCCGTTCTCAAAATGGAGGAACATACTGCGGTAGTCCAGATTCACCGTGCCCACGGTGGCGTACTGGTCGTCCACCACGAAGTTCTTGGCGTGGATGAACCCCGGCTCATACTCGAAGATCTGCACCCCCGCCTCCAGCAGTTCCTGATAATGGGAGCGGGTCAGCTCGAATACCGTCTTTTTGTCCGGGATGTGAGGGGTGATGATACGCACATCCACCCCGCTTTTGGCGGCAGAGGTCAGCGCAGTAGTCAGCGAATAATCGATGGCAAGATAGGGTGTGGTGATGTAGAGATACCTCTTGGCGCGGTAGATCAGGTTCAGGTAGACCGTCTGGCCCACCGCCTCGTTGTCCCAGGGGCAGTCCTGGTACGGCTGGACATAGCCCGCCGCGCCGCACCCTGCCGGGGAAGGACGGAAGGGAGTAAAATCCTCCTCCTGACTGTTGGTGAAGTCCCACATAGCCATAAAAGATACCGTCATGGACCACACCGCGTCCCCCTCCAGCCGGATGGCGGAGTCCTTCCAGTGGCCGAAGCGGGGCTTCACGTTGATGTATTCGTCCGCCATGTTGAGGCCGCCTGTGAAGGCCACCCTGCCGTCCACGATCAGATACTTCCGGTGGTCCCGGTTGTTCTGCCGCATGGACACCACCGGCACGAACCGGTTGAAGGCCCGGCAGTGGATGCCCTCCGCCTCCAGTCGGGCGGCATAATCAGATGGCAGGGTGTTGATGGAGCCGATATCGTCGTAGATGACCCGGACCTCCAGCCCCTGCTTCACCTTCTCCCGCAGCACCTCCAGCACCGAGTTCCACATCTGGCCCTCTTCGATGATGAAGTACTCGATAAACACATACCGCTCCGCGCCCCGAAGGGCGGCCAGGATATCCTCCATGCACAGGTCGCCCACGGGGTAGTACTTGGTCTGGGTGTTGCCGTACACCGGGCAGTGGGCGGTCTGCTCCAGGTAATGGGCCATACAGCCGGCGTCCTCCCCGGCCAGCAGGGCCAGCGAGGCGGAGCGGCCGCACTCGCCGCCCAGGCTGCGGCTGATCTTCTTCTCCATGGTCCGCAGCCGGCGCTGGTTGAACTTGGACAGCCGGTTGCCGCCCAGCAGCAGATAGGCCACCGATCCGAAGGGCATGAACACCAGGATGATGATGATCCAGCCGATCTTGTAGCCGGGATTGCTCTTGCCGCCCACCACCCACAGCACCAGCACCGCCGACAGGGCAACCAAGATCCAGCCGTAGACGGGATTGATGGACCGCAGGAACACCGCCAGGGCGAAATACAGCACCAGTTGGAGGATAATGAGCACCGCCACGATGCCCAGGCGGTGGAACAGCACCTTTCCGATTCGATTCAGAACTCTGTACATGGGCACTCCTTTTTCTCTCGCGCAGAGATGATCTCTATTTCAGAACGACATTTTTCTCTCCCAGAGTCTCACGCAGCTCATCCAGCAGCGCCTCGTGGATAATACACCGGGTGGAGAGCTTCTTGCGCACATCCGCCAGATAGACCACGGCGGGGGACTTGCCGGGGAACATATTCATCAACTTTTTCAGCCATTCCAGGGACTCAGCCCCGTCGGGCAGCTTGATCCACAAAGTCCTGCTTTCCGCAGGCTCCCGGGGCCGGGGGGCCTCCCCGCCGTTCAGGGGGATAATGCGGTCTACCACCAGCTGAGGCTCCTTTTCATCCCGGACGGACACCCGGCCGGTGACCGCCACGGGGAGATTCACCTTCCAGTAGGGACCGCTGTCGGCGAGGATCCGGGCAAACACCATCAGCTCGATGGCGCCGGTGGCGTCCTCCAGCATGACATAGGCCATCAGGGAGTTGTTCTTGGTGGTCTTGGTCCGCACCGAGGCGATGACCCCCGCCAGCGTTACCCGCTGGCCGTCCCCATAGGGATTTGAGTCCTCCGGCTCCTGATTCGCGGCCATCACCGCGGCGATGGGCACCGCGTGATACCGCCGGACCTGCTCCCGGTACTCATCCATGGGATGGCCGGACAGGTACAGTCCGGTAAGTTCCTTCTCCATAGCCATCAGTTCTGCTCTGGAATACTCCGGGATATCCGGCAGAGTCAGTTCCGGGGTGAAGGTGCTCTCCCCGCCGCTGAACAGGTCAAACTGGCCCTCCACATTTCTGCGGCGCTCCCGCGCAACGGAGTCCAGCACCTGCTCGTAGACCTTCTCCAACTGGGACCGGCGGCACCCCAGACTGTCAAAGCAGCCGGCGCGAATCAGGCTGTCCAGCACCCGCTTGTTCAGGTCACTGTCGAACATCCGAGCGCAGAAGTCAGAAAAGGATGTAAAGGTTCCTCCCCTGTCACGTTCGGCCAACAGTGCGTTTGTAAAGCCCACGCCCACCCCTTTCAGGGCGGCCAGGCCGAAGCGGATATTCTTCCCGGACACAGTGAAGGCGGCCCCCGACTCGTTCACGTCCGGGGGCAGCAAGGCGATGCCGTTCTCCTTGCACTCGGCGATATATTCCGCCACCTTGGTCTGGGAGTCCAGCACAGAGGTGAGCAAGGCGGCCATATATTCCCTGGGATAGTGGTACTTGAACCAGGCGGTCTGGTAGGCCACAATGGCGTATGACAGGGAGTGGGCCTTGTTGAAGGCGTACTCGGCGAAGGCGTCGATCTCCCCGTAGATGGACAGGGCCACGTCCTCCGGGATTCCGTTTGCCACGCAGCCCTTGATGTTCCGGGCGGGGTCCCCGTGGAGGAATGCCTCCCGCTCCCGCTCGATCTCCTTGCGCTTCTTCTTGCTCATGGCCCGGCGGACCATGTCGGCCTGGCCGGGGGAATAGCCCGCCAGCCGCTGGAAGATCTGGAGCACCTGCTCCTGATAGACGATACAGCCGTAGGTGGTGGACAGGATGGGCTCCAGAGAGGGGTGCTTGTAGGAGATCAACTTCGGATCGGCGGCACAGGCCAGGAACTTGGGGATGGAGTCCATGGGCCCCGGCCGGTACAGGGCGATGATGGCGCAGATGTCCTCGATGGACTTTGGCTTGAGGCCGGTACACACGCCAGTCATGCCGGCGGACTCCATCTGGAACACACCGGAGGTCCTGCCGTCGGCCAGCATTTTGAACACGGCCTGGTCGTCATCGGGGATATCGGCCAGCTTAAAGCCGGGATCGGTCTTCTGGACCATCTTCACCGCGTCGTCCAGGATGGTCAGGTTGCGCAGGCCCAGGAAGTCCATCTTCAGCAGGCCCAGCTGCTCCAGGGTGACCATGGTGTACTGGGTGACGGGCACGCCGTCGTTGGTGGCGAGGGGCACGTACTCGTACACCGGCCGGCGGGTGATGACCACCCCGGCGGCGTGGGTGGAGGCGTTCCGGGGCATCCCTTCCAGCCGGCGGGCCATGTCTACCACCTCTTTGACCTTGGGGTCCCCCTCGTACAAATCGGAGAGGGGCTTGGACAGGGCCAGGGCCTTGTCCAGGGTCATGTCCAGGGAAAAGGGGATCTGCTTGGCGATGTTGTCCGCGTCGGCGTAGGGCAGGTTCATCACCCGGGCCACGTCCCGCACGGCGGCCTTGGCCTTCATGGTGCCGAAGGTGACGATCTGGGACACGTGGTCCTCCCCGTACTTCCGGGCCACGTAGTCGATGACCTCCTGCCGGCGGCGGATGCAGAAGTCGATGTCGATATCGGGCATGGTGACCCGCTCCGGGTTCAAAAACCGCTCGAAGAACAGGCCGTACCGCATGGGGTCCACCTCGGTGATGTGCATACAGTAGGCCACCATGGACCCGGCGGCGGAGCCTCTCCCCGGCCCCACCGGGATGCCCTCTCTCTTGGCGTAGCCGATGAAGTCGGACACGATGAGGAAGTAGTCCACGAACCCCATCTGCCGGATGATGCCCATCTCGTAGCGGAGACGGTCTCTGTACTCGTCGGAGCCGTTGGGGTATCGGTCGGCAAAGCCCTTCCAGCAGAGTTTTTCAAAGTAGGCGTCCCCGTCGGTCTCCCCTTCCGGCAGCTTGAACTCGGGCAGGTGGTATTTGCCGAACTCGAACTCCAGCTCGCACAGCTCCGCCACCCTGGCCGTGTTGTCGACGGCCTCCGGGCAGTTGGGGAACAGGGCGCGCATCTCCTCCTCGCTCTTGACGTAGAACTCCTCGGTCTCAAAGCGCATCCGGTCTTTGTCCTCCAGCAGTTTGCCGGTCTGGATGCACATGAGGGTGTCCTGCATGGCGGCGTCCTCTTTGCGGAGGTAGTGGGCGTCGTTGGTGGCCACAAGGGGGATGCCGGTCTCCTCGTGGAGGCGCAGGATGCCCGCGATGACTGCCTGCTGTTCGGGCAGCTTGTGGTCCTGGAGCTCCAGGTAGTAGCCGTCCTCCCCGAACAGCTCCCGCATCTCCAGGGCGTGGGCCTTGGCCCCCTCGTAGTCGCCGTTGCGGAGCCGCCGGGGGATCTCCCCGGCCAGACAGGCGGACAGGGCGATGAGCCCCTCGTGGTGCTCCCGGAGCAGGTCCATGTCGATCCGGGGCTTGATGTAGAAGCCCTCTACAAAGGCCTTGGACACCATGTAGCTCAGGTTGCGGTAGCCGGTCTCGTTCCGGCACAGCAGCACCAGGTGCCGGGCGGAGGAGTCCAGCTCGTGGACCCGGTCGAACCGGGTGCGGGGGGCCACATAGACCTCGCACCCGATGACCGGCTTGATCCCCTCGGCCTTGCAGGCCCGGTAGAAATCGACGGCGCCGAACATGACTCCGTGGTCGGTGATGGCGCAGGCGGTCTGGCCCAGCTCCTTCAGCCGGCCCACCAGCTCCTTGATGCGGCAGGCGCCGTCCAGCAGGGAGTATTCCGTATGCAGATGGAGATGGACAAAGGACATTGCGGAGCCTCCTTAAATAGGTTCTTTTCGTTTGGAGAAAACCCTCGTAAAAAGAGAAAACCCTCAGTCAGCCCTTACGGGCTGACTGCTCCCTTTGCGAAGGGAGCCTTGGTGCCTCTATTGCAGTCGGTGCAGGATACGTACCAGCCCCCTTTCGCAAAAGGGGGTGCCGAGCAAAGCGAGGCGGGGGATTTTCTCTTAATTCAACTCCGCGGCTAAATCCACCAGCTTCCTCATGCGGTGGTTCAGGGCCGATTTGGACACGGTTGGGTCGCACAGGGCAGCCAGCTGGGACAGGGCCAGCTCGGGATTGTCCAGCCGGAGCCGGGCGGCCTCCTGGAGCTTGTCCGGCAGGGCGGCCAGCCGGCCCGCCTCCTCCAGCTTCCGGATGGCGGCGGCCTGCTGGGCGGCGGCGGCCACCGTCTTGTCGGCGTTGGCGCTGTCGCAGTTCACCTGGCGGTTGACGCTGCCCCGGATATCCCGCTCCAGCTTGGCGGTCATCACCCCCATGGCGGACACGGGGGCGCCGATGGCGGTGAGAAAGTCCTCGATGTGGTCGCACTGCTTGAAGTAGACGATCTGGCTGCCCTTCCGGGTGGTAAGCTTGGGGGAAAAGCCCGCCTCCCGGAGCAGTGCCTGGGTCTCCCGGCCCACATAGTAGTGGGAGGTGACCAGCTCCAGATGATAGCCCTTCCTGGGGTCGGTGACCGAGCCCCCCGCCAGGAAGGCCCCCCGCAGAAAGGCGGTGCGGCAGTGGTCCTCCTCCAGCAGGGACAGGTTCACATGGAGGGCCACCGAATCGGGCCAGTCAAGATCGAAGCTCTCAAAAATGGTCTTCAGCTTGTCCGGGTCCTCCAGGAGGAAGGCGCCCTTGCCCTCCCCCTCCGGCACCTGGTCGAAGTCCAGCCTGAACGCCCTGTAAAAGAGCCTGGGCAGACGCTCCTTCAGCGCCGCCGACTCGGTGATGATCCGGGCCTGGCGGCTGTGGAAGGTGTTGCCGAACAGGAGCAGGCCGTATGCCTCCGCCCGGGCGCAGCACCGGCGGCGGAGGGACTGGCGGCACAGCTCCTGTTTTACCTCGGCGGAAAAGGCCACGGCCCCTCCCCCCTTTCTCTCGGTAAATCTCAAAAGATACGGGTCTCGGCCCGCTGGTGGTACAGGTCCAGCACCACCTGGGCCACCCGGTCGGCGGAGTGGCGCACATACTGGCCGCCCTCGTCCACCAGGGAACGCAGCTGCAGCTCCGCGCCCAGCGCCTCGATCTCCTTCCGGTCCACCTTCAGCGGCTCGGCGTCCTCCTGGAAATAGCGCTCTAACCGCTCGCCGCCAATGGGGGCGGAGTTGCACAGACACAGATCCACCAGCCCCGGCCCGCCATGCTCCAACAGGGCAGCCAGATGGTCGGCGGCGGTCATTCCCTCGGTCTCGCCATCCTCGGTCATGATGTTGCAGATATAGATCTTCAGCGCCCGACTGTCCCGGATGGCGTCGGCCACGCCGTCCACCAGCAGATTGGGGATAACACTGGTATAGAGGCTGCCGGGGCCCAGCAGGATCAGGTCGGCCCGGCGGATGGCTTCCAGGGCGTCGGGCAGGGCCGGAGAGTGTTCCGGCAGCAGACGGACGTGGTGGATGCGGCAGGCCTGCTCTTTTTTGAAATCGGCGATCTTGGACTCTCCGCAGACGCTGGCGCCGTTGTCGAAGGTGGCCTCCAGCTTCACGTCGGCGTTGGTCACCGGCAGGATGCGGCCGGTGATGGCCAGCACCTGCCCCATCCGGGCCACCGCCTGGTCAAAGGAGTCGGACATGCCGTTCAGGGCCGCCAGCAGGAGATTGCCGAATGCCTGGCCCGCCAGCCGCCCGTCGGGATAGCGATAGGCCAGCAGCTGCTGCATGAGAGACTCGGTATCGGCCAGGGCCTCCATACAGTGGCGGATATCGCCGGGGGGCGGCATGCCCAGGTCCTCCCGGAGTACGCCGGAGCCGCCGCCGTCGTCAGCCACTGTGACGATGGCGGTCAGATCGTTCACATAGAATTTCAGGCCCCGCAAGAGGGTAGACAGTCCCGTGCCGCCTCCAATGGCAACCACGGCGGGGCCGCTTTTCCGCTTTACCTTCATCGCTTCACGCCCTCGTCATATCCCGATGAGTCTCAGAGGCGGCATAGCCCAGCCCCTGGATAAATTCTGTCAGCGCGTGGGTGATCGCAACTGAGCGGTGCCGCCCGCCGGTGCAGCCGACGGCGATCACCAGGGCGCTCTTGCCCTCCTCCACAAAGTGTGGCAGCAAAAAGGTCAGCAGGGACCTGAGGTGTTCCATGAACTCCCCCGTCTCCGCGCAGCCGAACACGAAATCCCGCACGCCGGCGTCCAGCCCGGTCTGGTCCCTCAGCTCCTGGACATAGAAGGGATTTGGCAGAAAGCGCACATCGAACACCAGGTCGGCCTCCAGGGGCAGCCCGTACTTGAATCCGAAGGATGTGACGGTGACGCTCATCTCCGGCCTTCCAACGCCCCCGGTCCCGAACATATCCAGCACCAGGCCCCGCAGCTTCTTCACCGGCTGGGAGGAGGTGGAGATGGTGTAGTCCGCCCGCTCCCGCACCGGAGCCATAACAGCCCGCTCCCGCTCCACCGCCTGGATAAGACTGCCCGCCTCCGACATCAGAGGGTGAAGGCGGCGGGTCTCCTTGTAACGCTGGAGAATGGTAGCAGTATCCGCCTCCACAAACAGGATCTTATAGGGGAACTTCATGGCGTCCAAAGAGGAGAGAGCGTCGAACAGGCCGTCGAAGTTCTCGCCGCCCCGGATGTCGCACACCATGGCCACCCGCTCATAGGAGCCGGTCCCCGCCAGGCACACCTCGGCGAACTTGGGGATCAGCACCGGCGGCAGATTGTCCACGCAGAAAAAGCCGCTGTCCTCCAGGATGGACATGACGGTGGATTTGCCCGCCCCGGACAGGCCGGACACGATCAAAAATTTCAAAGCGCTCTCCCCCTCTATTTCAGCAGCCGCACCTCGGGCTCCAGGGTCACGCCGGTGGCGGCCAGCACCCGCTCCCGCACCCGGTCCATCAGCGCCAGGACGTCGGCGCAGGTGGCCCCGCCGGCGTTGATGATAAAGCCCGCGTGCTTCTCCGACACCTGGGCACCCCCCACCCGCAGGCCCTTGAGCCCGCACTGGTCAATGAGGGCGGCGGCGAAGTGGCCCTGGGGCCGCTTGAAGGTGGAGCCGGCGCTGGGATATTCCAGGGGCTGCTTCTCCTGCCTCCGGGCGTTGAGGTCGTCCATTTTGGCTTTGATCTCCGCTCGGTCGCCCTGCTGTAAAGCAAATCTCGCTGACAGGATCAGCCGGCTCCCGTCCTCAAAGGCGGAGTGGCGGTAGGAAAATTTACAGGCGGCGTTGGGGATCTTCTCGACGTTCCCCTGCCGGTCCATCACCGTGACGGACTCCACCACCTGGCACAGCTCCCCGCCGTAGGCCCCGGCGTTCATGGTGACCGCGCCCCCCAGGCTGCCGGGGATGCCGGAGGCGAACTCCAGACCGGTAAGCCCCCGGTCCAGGGCGGCGTTGGCCAGCCGGGGCAGCGGGATGGCCCCTCCGGCCTCCAGGCCGCGGTCCACCTCCCTGGTCTGGACGAAATCCGACACGGAGGTGGAGAGCTTCACGATAAAGCCGGGGTAGCCCTCGTCGGCCACTAGGAGGTTGGAGCCGTTGCCCAGGAAGAAGGGCTCCACCCCCAGCTCCGCCGCCGTCCTCAGGGCAAGGCGGACCTCCCCCTCTGACTTTGGCAGGGCCATCAGGGCGGCGGGGCCGCCCACACGGAAGGTGGTGTATCTGTCCAGCGGCTCGTTCCGCCGCAGCTCCAGTTCCAGCGCGGCGGCCCGGAGACGGGTATATAACTCACTCAGGTAGTCCATGTCTGCCTCCCGAAAACGCATACTGCTTCAATATGTGATTATACCACAGCCGCCGCCAAATGAGAATACCCTGTTGGCAAAAATTAAGAAATCCGTAAAAGGGAACAGCGCCGCTGACGCGGCGCCGTTCCGGCTGCTGTCAGAGGTTCCCGCAGCAGCATTTTGTCTCCTGGTAGCCCTCCGGCTGGGCGATGGTGTTGGGCGGGAAGAACTCCTCGGTGGGGAATTGGACCTGCTTGAAGATGGAGCAGGGGTCCTCCTCCCCGCCGCCGGTGCACTCCTTGCTGGGCACGCAGTAGTCGTAGGCGGGGATGAGCAGCTGGCTGTCCCGCTCCAGGCGGATGATGGAGAACTGGCCCAGGGTGACATAGACCCTCCGGCCCTCGCTCCCCATGTTCAGCTCCCCGGGGAAGCAGGCGGCGATGCCGGCGGGCACCTCGGCGTTGTCCCCGCAGCCGCAGGAGGGCGGCGCGTCGCAGGGGTCGGACAGGCGCATGGACAGGATGATGGGGTCCACCGAGTTGACCACCGCGATGGGCAGATTGGTGCTGGACAGGTCCTGACGGTCCAGCTCACCGGCGGCGCCGCTGGAGGAAAATACCTTGGCGGAGCCCTCGCTGCCGAACAGGATGGCCCGCTTGTCAAAGACGGCCAGGCCGCAGATGGACACCGGCCGGGCGGCCCCCACGAAGGCGTCGGCGGTGACCCGGTAGAAGTACCGCACATCCACGGTGTAGTACCCCCGGTTGAAGCCCACGGGCTCCACGTCGATGTAAGCGTACAGCAGCTCGGCCTGGCCGGCCTTCAGGCTGATGGCCCGGTCGATGACGGCCTGGGAGCTGGCGGTGGGATAGAGGCGCAGGTCCTCCACGCAGTCCTTATCCTTGCAGCTGTCAAAGATCTTTCTGGTGTGGATGCACACGGCCTCCCGGATACCGGCGGTATCGCAGACGGAGCCGGGCTCGATGATCTCAGCCATATTCGTACCTCCCAATGGTTGATGGGTCGGGGCGCGGGTATGGTCCGCCCCCTCCACTCCCATTGTATGAACCGGGCAGAATCATGTGAAAAGAGGCCCCGCAAAGCGGGACCTCTTTGAAACCTTATCGCATGGCGATCTCGTGGCGTTTGGGGCCGGTGGAGACGATTTTGATGGGCACGCCGATGCGCTCCTCCAGGAACTCCACATACCGGCGGGCGTTGGCGGGCAGGGCGGCGTAGTCGGTGACCCCCCGCACGTCGCTCTTCCAGCCGGGGAGCGTCTCGAACACGGGCTTTGCCCGCATGAGGGCTGGGGTGGTGGGGAATTTGTCCGTCACCGTGCCGTCGATGTCATAGCCCACGCACACCTTGATCTCGTCCAGGTAGCCCAGCACGTCCAGGCAGGTCAGGGCGGCCTGGGTGGCCCCCTGGACCATGCAGCCGTATTTGGTGGCCACCGCGTCGAACCAGCCCACCCGGCGGGGCCGCCCGGTGGTGGCGCCGAACTCGCCCCGGTCGCCGCCGCGTTTGCGCAGCTCGTCCCCCTCGGGGCCGGTGAGCTCGCTGACGAAGGGCTCTGTGTGGGAGCCCACGCTGGAGGAGTACGCCTTGGTGACGCAGATCACGTCCTCGATGGCGGTGGGCGGCACGGGGGCGCCCACGCAGCCGTAGCCGGCCAGGGTATGGGAGGAGGTGGTCATGGGGAAGATGCCCAGGTCCGGGTCCTTCATGGAGCCCAGCTGGCCCTCCAGCAGGACGATCTTGCCGGACTGCACCGCCTCGTGGAGGAAGGACACCGCGTCCCCCACGTAGGGGGCGATGCGGTCCCGGAGGGTGAGGAGCTGGTCGTAGAGCTCATTTTCGTCCAGGGCGGGCTTGTGATACAGGTGCTGAAACAGGACGTTCTTCACCTCCACCGCCCGGTGGAGCCGGTCCCGCAGCCGGGGCTCGTCGAACAGGTCGCAGACCTGGATGCCCGTCTTGGCGTATTTATCCGAATAGAAGGGGGCGATGCCGCTCTTGGTGGAGCCGAAGGCCCTCCCGCCCAGGCGCTCCTCCTCGTACCCGTCCTGGAGGACGTGGTAGGGCATGAGCAACTGGGCCCGCTCGGACACGATCAGGTTGGGGGCGGGCACCCCCTGTCCGGTGACGTCGTCCAGCTCGGCGGCCAGCTTGGCGATGTCCAGGGCCACGCCGTTGCCGATGACGTTGGTCACATGGGGATAGAAGATGCCGGAGGGCAGGATGTGCAGGGCGAACCGGCCATAGTCGTTGATGATGGTGTGGCCGGCGTTGGCCCCGCCCTGGAAGCGGACCACCACGTCGGACCGCTCGGCCAGCAGGTCGGTGATCTTGCCCTTTCCCTCGTCGCCCCAGTTGGCGCCTACGATCGCTTTTACCATTGTGTACCTCCGCCCGCCGGGATTCGCAACCGCAGGGGTTTGCCTTTTCCGGCGCGCACAGCTTAGTTATTATATGCGACTTTTGGCCGGCGCGCAAGTCTTTTTCACCTTTTTACGATTTTTCTTTACTTTCGCCTGTGAAAGTGGTAAAATCATCCTCAGCGTAAACCACTTCGGTCCACACCAGATAAGGGGGAGATCCACCATGCAACCGGATGACCAGAGCCGCGCCCTCCTCTACAGGGCCATTCTCACATTGAAGGACGAAAAGGAGTGCGACGCCTTCTTTCAGGACCTCTGCACCGTCTCCGAGCTGCGGGCCATGGCCCAGCGGCTGGAGGTGGCCCAGCTCCTGGATGAGGGACTGATCTACAACGATATCCTCCAGCGCACCGGGGCCTCCAGCGCCACCATCAGCCGGGTGAACCGGGCGCTCCAGTACGGCGCGGACGGCTACAAGGCTGTCCTGCCCCGGCTGAAAAAATGACGGACGCCTACACCGCCCTGGCAGAGCACTACGACCGCCTCACCGGGGACGTGGACTACAAAAAGTGGGCGGACTACATCGCGCGGCACTTCCGGCGGCTGAAGCGGCCGGTCAAGTCGGTGGCGGAGCTGGCCTGCGGCACCGGCACCCTGGCTGCCCTGCTGGCCAGGCGGGGCTATTCTGTCACCGCTATGGACCTGTCCCCCGAGATGCTCACCGTGGCCGCAGAGAAGTGCGCGGGGCTGGACGTGACCCTGGTGTGCCAGGATATGTCCCGGCTGCGGCTGCCCTCCCCCGCCGACGCGGTGATCTGCTGCCTGGACAGCGTCAACTACGTGACGAAGCCCGCCGCACTGCGGCGGACCTTCCGGCTGGTATACGAGTCCCTCTCACCCGGCGGGCTGTTCCTGTTCGACGCCAAGACCCCTCTGGCCCTGGAGTCGGCGGACGGCCAGGTCTATCTGGACGAGGCGGAGGACCTGCTCTGCCTCTGGCGGGGGGAGTATTTCCCCCGGCGGCGGGTCTGCGGCTACGGCATCGACCTGTTCGCCCTCCGGCCCGACGGGGCCTGGGAGCGGGAGAGCGAGTACCACGAGGAGTACGCCTACACGCCGGAGGAGCTGGAGGGGTATCTGCGGGAGGCGGGCTTCCCCGCCGTGAGCGTCTATGGCGACAAGACCATGTCCCCGCCAAAAGAGGGCGCGGAGCGGGTGTTTTTCGCTTCTGTGAAGTAACGATTAAGAAAACCCTCAGTCACCGCCTGCGGCGGTGCCAGCGTCCCTACCCTCTCTGCCCCTTCGGGGCATCTCCCCCTGACAGGGGGAGTCGGCCCTTTGCGAAGGGAGCCTTGGTACTTCTATCGCAACAGTTGCAAAATACGTACCAGCCCCCTTTCGCAAAAGGGGGTGCCGAGCGAAGCGAGGCGGGGGATTTTCCCCTCCTACAATAAAGATTACGGTGAAAGGCACGGCAGCCAGCCGTGTCTTTTTCCAACTCAAAGCCGAAGCTGT
>CANRIW010000009.1 GCA_947630785.1 uncultured Oscillospiraceae bacterium
TCATAGACGGCGAACACGCTGGCGGGCGGGGTGTCCTTGGAGCCCAGGCCGTAGCGGCCGCCGATGACGGAGATGTCGGTCCGGCCGGCGTTGGCCAGAGCGGTGACCACGTCCAGGTACAGGGGCTCGCCCTGGGCGCCGGGCTCCTTGGTCCGGTCCAGCACGGCGATCTTTTTGCAGGTGGCGGGGATGGCGGCCAGCAGCTTGTCGGCCCGCCAGGGGCGGTACAGCCGCACCTTGATGAGGCCCACCTTCTCGCCGTGGGCGTTCAGGTAGTCGATGACCTCCTCGGCCACGTCGCAGATGGAACCCATGGCGACGATGACCCGGTCGGCGTCGGGCGCGCCGTAGTAGTTGAACAGCTGATAGTCGGTGCCCAGCTTGGCGTTGACCTTGGCCATGTACTCTTCCACGATGGCGGGGACCGCCTCGTAATACTTGTTGGAGGCCTCGCGGTGCTGGAAGAAGATGTCGCCGTTCTCGTGGGAGCCCCGCATGGAGGGGGTGTTGGGGTTGAGGGCGTGGGCACGGAAGGCGGCCACGGCGTCCCAGTCCAGCATGTCGGCCAAGTCGTCATAGTCCCACACTGCCACCTTCTGGATCTCGTGAGAGGTGCGGAACCCGTCGAAGAAGTTCAGGAAGGGGACCCGGCCCTTGATGGCGGCCAGATGGGCCACCGCGCCCAGATCCATGACCTCCTGCACGTTGCCCTCCGCCAGCATGGCGAAGCCGGTCTGCCGGCAGGCCATCACGTCGGAGTGGTCGCCAAAGATGTTCAGGGCGTGGGACGCCACGGTCCGGGCGGACACATGGAACACGCCGGGCAGTAGCTCGCCGGCGATCTTGTACATATTGGGGATCATCAGCAGCAGGCCCTGGGAGGCGGTATAGGTGGTGGTCAGGGCGCCGGCTGCCAGGGAGCCGTGGACCGTGCCGGCGGCGCCGGCCTCGGACTGCATCTCGATGACCTTCACCGGCTGGCCGAAGATGTTCTTCCGGCCCTGAGCGGCCCACTGGTCCACGTTGTCCGCCATGGGGCTGGACGGAGTGATGGGATAGATGCCCGCCACCTCGGTGAACGCATAGGAGACGTGGGCGGCCGCGGTGTTGCCGTCCATGGACTTGAATTTGCGTGCCATAAGCGTTTTCCTCCTCTTGATTCGCCGGGTGGTTCCATCCCGGCGGAGTTGTTTCGCATACGTCAATAAATATATCACGGCCCTGCCCGTTTTGCAATCGTCAGATTGTGATTTTTTCGGCAATTCTCAGCGGTTTTTCATGTGTATTGCGAAAAGAAGAAAAGTGTGGTAAACTGTCGGAAAAGGTTGAGAGGAGGGGAGAACCCATGGTGCGGAATGTGATGTCTCTGGGCTTGCAGGGGGTGGCGGGTTATCCCGTCACCGCCGAGTGCGCCCTGTCCGGCGGCCTGCCCGCATTTGACGTGGTGGGCCTGCCCGACGCCGCCGTGAAGGAGGCCCGGGAGCGGGTGCGCTCCGCCATCAAGTGCAGCGGGTTCGACTTCCCTGTGTCCCGGATCACCGTGAACCTGGCCCCCGCCGACCGGAAAAAGGCGGGCACTGTGTACGACCTGCCCATCCTGGTGGGTATTTTGGCCGCCAGCGGGCAGATATCTTTGAAAAAAGAGCAGAAGTCCGCCTTCCTCGGGGAGCTGTCCCTGGACGGGCGGCTGCGGCCGGTGTCCGGGGTGCTGCCCATGGCCCTGGCCGCCCTGCGGGAGGGGATGGAGCGGCTGTACGTCCCCGCCGACAACGCCCCTGAGGCTACCCTGGCCGGAGAGGGGCTGGAGGTCATTCCGGTGAACACCGTGGAAGAGCTGGCGGCCCATCTGTCCGGGGAGGCGCCCATCGACCCGGCCCCGGCCTGGACGCCGGAGAACGGGGACTATAACGGCCCTGACTTCAGCGAGGTCAAGGGCCAGGAGCAGGCCAAGCGGGCCCTGGAGGTGGCCGCCGCCGGAGGACATCACGTGCTGATGACCGGTAGCCCCGGCGCGGGCAAGTCCATGATGGCCAAGCGCCTGCCCTCCATTCTGCCCGATATGACGCGGGAGGAGGCTCTGGCCTGCACGGAGATCTATTCGGTGATGGGCATGACCAGCCGGGAGGAGCCCATGGTGCTGCGGCGGCCTTTCCGTTCCCCCCACCACACCATCTCCGCCGTGGCCATGGTGGGGGGCGGCGCCACCCTGCGGCCCGGGGAGATCTCCCTGGCCCACAACGGGGTGCTGTTTCTGGACGAGCTGCCCGAGTTCCACGCCGACGTGCTGGAGGTCCTCCGCCAGCCCCTGGAGGACGGCCAGGCCAACCTGACCCGTGTGACCGGCTCGGTGACCTATCCCAGCCGGTTCATGCTGGTGTGCGCCATGAACCCCTGCAAGTGCGGATGGTACGGCCACCCCTCGGGGCGGTGCACCTGCACCGAGCAGTCCGTCCGGCGGTATCTGTCCCGGCTGTCCGGCCCCATGCTGGACCGCATTGACATCTGCGTGGACGTGCCCTCCCTGGAGTACGACGAGCTGTCCGGCGAGTCCGGCCCGGCGGAGCCTTCCAGCGTGATCCGGGCCAGGGTCAACGCCGCCCGGGCCGTCCAGCGAAAGCGCTTCGGCTCCGACGGCCCCGCCTGCAACGCCCAGATGGGCCCCAGGGAGCTGAAGGCGTACTGCGCCCTGGATGAGGGCTGCCAGCAGCTCATCCGGGGGGCCTATGACCGGCTGGGCCTTACCGCCCGGAGCTACGACCGCATCCTGCGGGTGGCCCGGACCATCGCCGATCTGGACGGGGCGGAGGACATCGAAGTGCAGCACCTTGCAGAAGCGCTGCAATACCGCCCTCCCGAGCATCTGAGAGTATGAAAAAATCCCTCTCCGTTTTTCGGAGAGGGATTTCCTTTGCGCTGTTCTCAGGCGAACACGATGCCGATGATCAGGGTCAGCACCATGAACCCGATGGCCACCCACTTGGTGACGCGGGCCAGCTTGGCGTCGGCGGTCTTGGCCTTGTTCTTGGACAGGAAGGTGTCGGCGCCGCCGGCGATGGCCCCGGACAGGCCGGCGCTCTTGCCGGACTGGAGCATCACAATGGCGATGAGCACCAGGGCAAGAATGAAATAGATGATGGACAGCACGATTTGAACAGGAGTCATATCGGATCGTTTCCTTTCGGTTTTACAGTTTCAATAAGGGCATGATTTGCCCGCACAGGTAATCTGTATGTTACCACACTATCCCGGAGATTGCAAGCGTTTTTTTCATCCGGACCCATGATTTTTCCCATTTTATCGTGCGATGCGCCCTGATGGAAGATTTCCTCAAAAAACTTGGAACAAATGTTTGACAAAATGAAAAGGATGTTGTATACTGGGTCACAGAGGAAATCGCCGCGTCGAGGGAAGGAGCATTATTATGAGTAAACTGACCCCTAAGCAGGCTCAAATTTACGACTACATCCTGGCGTTCACCGATACCCACGGCTATCCCCCCTCGGTGCGGGAGATCGCCGAGGCGGTGGAATTGAAGTCCCCTTCCACCGTCCACTTCCACCTGAAGGGGCTCCGGGAGGCGGGGCTCATCTCCCAGGCGGAGGGCAAGACCCGTGCTATCACCATTACCGACGGGTCCCACAACCGGAGGGACCAGGTGCCCCTGGTGGGCTATGTGGCCGCCGGCTCCCCCATCCTGGCCCAGGAGAACATCGAGGAGTATCTGACCTTTGACACCAATGGCCTCACCGGGGAGCATTTCGCCCTGAAGGTCCGGGGCGAGTCCATGATCGAGGCGGGCATCCTGCCCGGCGACCTGGTGGTGGTCCACCAGCAGCAGCAGGTCCGCAACGGGGACATCGTGGTGGCCCTCTTTGAGGACGAGGCCACCGTCAAGACCTTCCGCCGCATCGACGGCCACATCTGGCTCATGCCGGAGAACTCCAGCCCGGAGTATCAGCCCATCGACGGGGAGGGCTGCTCTATCCTGGGCCGGGTGGTGGCGGTGATCCGCCGGTACTGAGTTGATTGGAGATACAAACGGCCGGCCCGACGGGCCGGCCGTTTTGCGTATGGGGGAGCGGTTGACAGACGGGAAGCTGATGATTATAACCGTTTCATCATCATATACTCATTTGCAAAAGTGCCATCTTTCCTTTGTGCCGCATCCGGCCTTACTCCTGTGATACGAAACCCCATTTTCTCATACAAGCCTCTTGCTCTGCTGTTTCCTTCGATGAATTCAAGCTCAATTTGACGGATGCCATCACGTTTTTTGGCTGTTTGAATCAGTTCCTCGAACATTCTTGTTCCAATTCCGAGATTCCAGTACTCTTGCAGAATCGCAATCGCAACAGAAGCTCTATGACGATATTTTATTCCGCTCCGAAAAGTGATCTGACAATTTCCGGCGATCCTGCCATCCACAAAGCAGACGATCATAAGCTCATTTTGACCGAGGCATTTTTCACGAATGAAGGACTTCTCCTGTTCAAGGGTCAAACTTGCGAACTCCTCCGGATACTTCATCAAATAGTCCGTCTCGCCAGACGTTTTGACAATAAATTGGAGTAGTTCCTCTGCGTCATCTTCGCAAGGGCTCCGAAGCAGCGCCTCACGTCCATCTTTTAATTCAAATGTTATCTCTTTGAAAACCACTGTTTTTCCCCAAAAACACCGTTTTTCGCTCTGATTGACTTCCAGACAAATCCGTATTGATCGATTGATTTTACCATCCCGCAAAATTTCCGTCAAGGCACTTTCCTTTTTGGAAACTCTGTGGTATGATAGTGGCACTTTAGCGGAACAGAGAGGGAAAGACCATGAAGATCGTCGTGAAGGTGGGCACCTCCACCCTGGCCCACGCCACCGGGCGGCTGAACATCCGGCGGGTGGAGGCGCTGGTGAAGGCGCTGGCCGATCTGAAAAACGCGGGGCATCAGATCATTTTGGTGTCCTCCGGGGCCATCGGCATGGGGGTGGGCCGGCTGAACCTGCCGGGCCGTCCCGCCGACATGCCAACCAAGCAGGCGGCCGCCGCCGTGGGCCAGTGCGAGCTGATGTACACCTACGACCGGCTGTTCTCCCAGTACGGCCACACGGTGGCCCAGATCCTGCTCACCGCCGGGGACGTGGAGCTACCCCAGCGGCGGCGCAACTTCGAGAACGTCATGGGCCGCCTGCTGGTGCTGGGGGCCCTGCCCATCATCAATGAGAACGACGCCGTGGCCACCGACGAGGTGGGCGTGTCCACCACCATCGGCGAGAACGACACCCTGTCCGCCATCGTGGCCGGGTGCGTGGGGGCCGACCTGCTGGTGATCCTGAGCGACATCGACGGGCTGTATACCGCCGACCCCCGGAAGGACGCGGCGGCGAAGCTCATCCCGGAGGTGGAGGCCATCACCCCGGGGGTAGAGGCTCTGGCCGGGGGCGTCGGAAGCGCCCTGGGCTCCGGCGGCATGGCCACCAAACTGAAAGCCGCTCGACTGGTGATGGCCCAGGGCTGCGACATGGTCATCGCCAACGGCCAGCGGCCGGAGACCCTGTACGACATCGCGGCGGGGAGGCCCGCGGGCACCCGCTTTGTGGGGAGGAAGGACGCATGACCACATTAGAGTTATTGCAGCAGGCCAGGGCCGCCAAATCGGCTATGGCTTTGGCTGATACCAATACGAAAAACGCCGCTCTGCTGGCTATGGCGGACGCCCTGGAGGCCCGTGCTGGGGACATCCTGGCGGCCAACGAGCTGGACCTGGAGGCGGCGAAGGGGGCCGTGTCCGACGTGATGCTGGACCGGCTGGCCCTGTCGGCGGACCGGATCAGGGGAATGGCCGCCGGCGTCCGGGAGGTGGCCGCCCTGCCCGACCCGGCGGGGGAGGTGCTGTCCCGGACGGAGCGGCCCAACGGCCTGGTCATCGAGAAGACCGCTGTGCCCATGGGGGTCATCGCCATCATCTACGAGAGCCGGCCCAACGTCACCTCCGACGCGGCGGCCCTGGCCCTGAAGGCGGGCTCCGCCTGCGTGCTGCGCTGCGGCAAGGAGGCCCACCGCTCCGCTGCCGTAATCGTGGAGGCCTTGAGGGAGGGCCTGACCTCCGCCGGTCTGCCCGCCGGCGCCCTGGGGCTGGTGGAGGACACCTCCCATGCCTCCGCCAACGAGCTGATGACCGCCTCCGGCTATGTGGACCTGCTCATTCCCCGAGGGGGCGCGGGGCTCATCCGGGCCTGCGTGGACAACGCCACCGTCCCCGTCATCGAGACGGGCACCGGCATCTGCCACATCTATGTGGACCGGGACGCCGACCAGGACATGGCCCTGGACATCCTGGAGAACGCCAAGTGCTCCCGGCCCTCGGTCTGCAACGCCGCTGAGGTCTGCCTGGTCCACCGGGACATCGCGGCGGAGTTCCTGCCCAAATTCAAAAAGCGCATGGCGGACGACCGGGCCGCCGCCGGCAAGCCCCCGGTGGAGCTGCGGCTGGACGTTGAGGCCGCGAAGCTCATCAACGGCACGCCCGCCGGGGAGAGGGATTTCGACACCGAATTTCTGGACTATATCATGGCCGTCAAAGTGGTGGACAGCGCGGAGGGGGCCGTGGCCCACATCGCCGCCCACTCCACCGGCCACTCGGAGAGCATCGTCACCGAAAACGCGGAGACCGCCCGGAAGTTCCTCCGGGGGGTGGACTCCGCCGCCGTGTACTGGAACGCCTCCACCCGGTTCACCGACGGGGGGGAGTTCGGCCTGGGCTGCGAGATGGGCATCTCCACCCAGCGGCTCCACGCCCGGGGGCCCATGGGGCTGCGGGAGCTGTGCTCCTACAAGTACGTCGTCACCGGGGCGGGGCAGATCAGATAAGCGCGCCTGATAGAAGATCCCCCTCGGATTTGGGATATCCCAAATCCGAGGGGGATCTTTTGCGCGGAAAGCTCAGGCTGATTTTTGTATGCCGTTTGTCTGCCTGAAAGGCGTTTCCAGGGCCAAATCAGTTGCCGGAGGGCAGCATCCGGGCGATGGCCCCGGCGAAGTTGCTGATGGGCATGGTCTGGAGCCACACCCGGCCCGGGCCGGTGACCACCGTATTGAACAGCCCCTCGCCGCCGAAGAGCATGTTTTTCACGCCCTTGACGGTCTGCACGTCCACCGAGCAGGTGGCGTCCATCATGGCCAGGTTGCCGGTGTCCACCACGATGGACTGGCCGGGCTGGAGGTCGTACTGGACTACCGAGCCGTCGATCTCCACGAAAGCGGTGCCCCGGCCGGACAGCTTCTGAAGGATGAAGCCCTCGCCGCCGAAGAAGCCGGCCATCCCCTTCTTCTGGAAGAAGATGGACAGTTCCACGCTCTGCTCCGAGGCCAGAAAGCCGGATTTCTGCACCACCATGGGCTGGTTGGGGTCCACGTCGATGGGCATGATGGAGCCGGGGAAGCTGGAGGCGAAGGCGATCATGCCGGGGCCGCCCTGGGCGGTATAGATGTTTTGGAAGATGGACTCGCCGGAGAACATCCGGCCAAAGGCTTTGCCGAAACCTCCGGCGGAGGTCTGCATCTGCATATTGGGGGACATCCAGCACATGGAGCCCTTTTCGGTGATCATGGACTCGCCCGCGTCCACGTCGCAGATGACCACGGGCATGGGGTCGCCGGTGATATTGTAGCGCATAACGATCGCTCCTTTTTTCAGATATGGTTTTGGGGAGGGCTCAGAGGAAAAAGTCGGGAGTGGGGGCGGTGCGGCCGTAGAGGGCGGTCTCCCGCAGGAGCCGGCGGGCCAGCTTGTCGCCGGTCTGGCCGGGGAGGAGCCGCCACTTCCAGTTGTCCCCCAGGGTGGAGGGGGTGTTGATGCGCCCCTCCTGGCCGATGGCGAGCAGATCCTGCATCTGCATCACAGCCAGGTCGGCGGGGGAGGCCCAGGCGCCCCGCATCATGCCCCAGGCATAGCCCTCCTCCTCGTTCAGCCGGAGGTAGCGCTTGGCGAAGGACACGTCGTCGGGGTCGGCGTTTGCCATCCAGCCCAGGATGGTCTCATTGTCGTGGGTGCCGGCGTAGACCACGCAGTTGCGGGTGTAGTTGTGGGGCAGATATTCGCTGTCCGGGTGCTGGTGGTCGAAGGCGAACAGCAGGATCTTCATGCCGGGGTAGCCGGTGTTCCGCTGGAGCATCCGCACTGACTCGGTGAGGAAGCCCAGATCCTCGGCGATGATGTCCCGGGGCCCCAGGGCAGCGTCCACCGCCTGGAAGAAGGGGAGGCCGGGTCCGGGACGCCAGCGGCCCCGGCGGGCGTTCTCGTCCCCGAAGGGGATGGCATAGTATTCGTCGAAGCCGCGGAAATGGTCGATGCGCAGGGTATCGAACAGGCGGAACTGGAACCCGATGCGCCTGAGCCACCAGGAGAACCCGTCCTGCCGCATGTACTCCCAGTCAAAGAGTGGGTTGCCCCACAGCTGGCCGTCGGCGGTGAAGGCGTCGGGCGGGCAGCCGGCCACCTCGGTGGGGTCCAGGTTTTCATCCAGCTGGAACTGCCTGGGGTCAGCCCACACGTCGGCGGAATCCAGCGCCACATAGATGGGCAGATCGCCGATGATAGTGATGCCGCTGTCGTTGGCAAGCTTTTTCAGGGCGTCCCACTGCCGGAAGAACAGGTACTGCACTCCCCGCCAGAAGTTCAGTTCTTCCGCCAGACGCCCCCGGGCGGCCTGGATGGCCTCGGGCCGGCGGAGCTTTTCCTCCTCCGGCCACTCCCGCCAGGCGCGGCCGCCGTTCTCGCCCTTGAGGGCCATGAACAGGGCGTAATCCTCCAGCCAGTGGCCGTTCTGCCCCAGAAAGATCCAATAGTCCCCCGGCGGAGAGGCCAGCAGGCGTTTCACCGCCAGCTTCAGTACCGGGAAACGCTTTTCATAAAGCAAAGCGTAGTCCACATACCGGGGATCGCCCCAGTCGATATCGGCGTACTCTGACTTCTCCAGCAGGCCGTCCGCCGCCAGATCGTCCAAATCAATGAAATAGGGATTGCCGGCAAAGGAGGAGAAGGACTGGTAGGGAGAGTCTCCGTAGCTGGTGGGGCCCATGGGCAGCAACTGCCAGCAGCTCTGGCCGCCCGCCTTCAAGAATGCCACGAAGTCCCTGGCCGCCTGCCCCATGGTGCCGATGCCGTAGGGGGAGGGCAGGGAGAATACTGGCAGTAAGATCCCGGCTCGTCTCATGTGTGTTCCGCCTTTCTATCCGTTAGAATTGGTCGAACAGATCGATCTGATCCCCGTCCAGCACCCGCAGGGGACCGCCGCACCGGCAGCAGTAGCGCTCCGGGTGGTCGACGAGCGGGGAGCGTTTCATCCGGGGCAGTTTGCGTCCGCAGCGCTGGCACACCACCAGGTATCTCACCGGCCGGTCGTCGGTGAGGCCCAGCGCCTCGAAATCATCGGACCGGCGGATGGAGTAACCATAGGCCCCGTTCATTTTGATGGCATATCTCTTCCAGCGCGGACCGTGGTTGGAACAGCCCCGGCAGGTGTGGAGCACCTCATGGGCCAGCACCTGAGACACCGCCTCCGCCGTTCCCTCTTCCCCCAGGCGGGCGGACAGCTCGATCAGATAGCCTCCGTCCTTCCGGATGCAGCAGCCGAAGCGGTTCCGCGCCCGGCGGTTCAGCCGTACATGAGGGTCGATGTGGGAGGAGACGGGGATGCTCAGCGCTCTGGCCTGGGTGATGACGGCGGAGAGGAGCTGGTCGATGTCCCGCTGGATCATGCCGCCGTCCCCCTCTCTTTCCAAAACGATATCATACCATGGGGCGGCCGATAAAGCAAGGGGAAACGCCTCTCAGCCGGGGCCGGGGCTTTTTCCCGCTCAGTTTTTCAGGCTGTTCATGGGGGCCGGGATGCGGCCGCCCCGGGCGATGAACGCCTCGGCGCTCTGGGGGTGGACGGGCATCACCGGGGCGGAGCCCAGCAGACCGCCGAACTCTACCGTATCTCCCACCCGGCAGCCGGGGGCGGGGATGATGCGCACAGCGGTGGTCTTCTGGTTGATCATGCCGATGGCGGCCTCGTCAGCGATGATGGCGGCGATGGTGGCGGCGGGGGTGTCGCCGGGGACGGCGATCATGTCCAGTCCCACCGAGCACACGCAGGTCATGGCCTCCAGCTTGTCCAGGGTCAGCACCCCGGACCGGGCGGCGGCGATCATGCCCTCGTCCTCGCTCACGGGGATGAAGGCCCCGGACAGGCCCCCCACGCTGGAGGAAGCCATCACGCCGCCCTTCTTCACCGCATCGTTGAGCAGGGCCAGGGCCGCCGTGGTGCCGTGGGTGCCGCAGGTCTCCAGGCCCATCTCCTCCAAAATGCGGGCCACGCTGTCCCCGACGGCCGGGGTGGGGGCCAGGGACAGGTCCACGATGCCGAAGGGCACCCCCAGCCGGGAACTGGCCTCCCGCGCCACCAGCTGGCCCATCCGGGTCACCTGGAAGGCGGTCTTTTTGATGGTCTCGGCCACCACGTCGAAGGGCTGGCCCTTCACCTTTTTCAGGGCGTGGTGGACCACGCCGGGGCCGGAGACCCCCACGTTGATGACCCGCTCGGCCTCCCCCACGCCGTGGAAGGCCCCCGCCATAAACGGGTTGTCCTCCACCGCGTTGCAGAACACCACCAGCTTGGCGCAGCCGAAGCCGCCCCGATCCGCGGTGCGCTCCGCGGCGGCCTTGACCGTTTCCCCCATGAGGCCCACTGCGTCCATGTTGATGCCCGCCCGGGTGGAGCCCACGTTGACGGAGGCGCACACCACGTCGGTGACGGCCAGGGCCTCCGGGATGGAAGCGATGAGTTTTTTGTCCGCCGCCGTCATGCCCTTCTGCACCAGGGCGGAGAAGCCGCCGATGAAGTTGACCCCCACCGCCCTGGCGGCCTCGTCCATGGCTTTGGCGAAGAGGACGTAGTCCGGGCAGTCAGACGCACCGGCCACCAGGGCCATGGGCGTCACCGAGATGCGCTTGTTCACGATGGGGATGCCGAACTCCGCCTCGATGTCCTCGCCGGTCCTGACCAGGTTCTGGGCGGAGGTGGTGATCTTGTCGTAGATTTTCCGGCAGGCGGCTTTGGGGTCGGGGTCGCAGCAGTCCAGGAGGGACACGCCCATGGTGATGGTGCGCACGTCCAGGTGCTCCTGGTCGATCATGTGGATGGTGCTGAGAATATCTTTGTTGTTCAGCATGGTCTGTCCCCTCAGATGCGGTGCATGGCGTCGAAGATGTCCTCCCGCTGGACGCGGATGTCCAGCCCCCGCTCCTGTCCGGCGGCGGCCAGTTCCTCCCGTAGCTGGGCGAAGGGCACGGTGGCGGCGGAGGTATCCACCAGCATGATCATGGTGAAATACTCCTGGAGCACGGTCTGGCTGATGTCCAGCACGTTGACGTTCTTCTCGCTGAGCAGGGCGCACACGGCGGCGATGATGCCCACGGTGTCCTTCCCGATGACGGTGACGATGGCTCTCATGTATGGTTTCCTCCTCATGGTAGGGGCGGCCCAATGTGGCCGCCCGCAATGTACGGATGTACCCGGCGGGTGGGCGGCCACGCGGGGCCGCCCCTACGATCATCCCAGATCGTCCAGTGTGAGCTGGAAGGCCCCGGCCAGCTCGGCCAGGAACCAGTCCACCTCCTCCATGCCCATGGCGCGCAGGGCGGCCAGGGTCTCGTCAGCCGCCCGGTTGAACTCGGTGTTGCCGGCCTTCTGCTCCTCCAGGCATTTAAGCCAGGCGGCCAGCTTGTCCGCCGCTTTCACGTAGGGGCGGACGGATTCGTCGCTCTCCCGGATCAGCGGCTCGTAGACGGGGGCCAGCTCCGGGGGCACCATGGACAGCAGCTTGTCCTGGGCCACCGCCTCCACCGCCTTGTAGGCGTTTTTCAGCTCCGGGTTGTAGTACTTGATGGGGGTGGGCATGTCCCCGGTGATGATCTCCGGCGCGTCATGGAACAGGGCGGCCGCGGCGGCACGGTCCGGTTCCACGTCCTTGTGATAAATCGCCCTGCCGATGGCGGCCAGGGCGTGGGCCAGCACCGCCACCTCGTAGGAGTGCTCCTCCACGTTCTCGGTGCGGGTGTTGCGCATCAGCGCCCAGCGGGCGATATACCGGGTGCGGAATATGTAAGCGAAAAAGTTGTAAGCCATGCTCTGTCCTCCGGCAATTCACTCTGTACTTTTGGAGCGGGAATTGCTATAATCATATAATACCGGACGAGAAAAAACAAGAGGGACAATTCTTATGAAGGTCGCAATTTATACGCTGGGCTGCAAGGTGAACCAGTACGAGACCCAGGCCATGGAGCGGGAGCTGCTCCGCCGGGGGCACGAGCTGGCGGACTTTGAGGGCCCCGCCGACGCCTACATCGTGAATACCTGCACCGTCACCGCCGTCAGCGACAAGAAGTGCCGCAACCTCATCCGCCGCGCCCGGAAGATGGCCCCGGACGGGGTGGTGGCCGTGTGCGGCTGCTACGCCCAGACCGCCCCGGAGTCCGTGGCCGCCCTGGGGGTGGATCTGGTGGCGGGCTCCGCCGGACGGATGGACTTTCTGAACAGGCTGGAGGAACAGCTCCGCGCCCGCTCGGGGCAGGTGGTGGCGGTGGACGACGCCATGAAGCGCCGCGCCTTTGAGCGCCTCCCCGCCGGCGGCCTCGCCGAACGCACCCGCGCCATGCTCAAGGTGGAGGACGGCTGCGTCAACTTCTGCGCCTACTGCATCATCCCCTACGCCCGGGGGCCGGTGCGCTCCCTGCCCCTGAACGAGGCGGCGGAACAGGTCAAGGCGCTGGCAGAGCAGGGCTACCGGGAGGTGGTGCTCACCGGCATCGAGATCTCCTCCTGGGGGCACGATTTGAAAAACGGCCAGTCCCTCATCAATTTGATGGAGGCGGTGTGCGCCGCCGGGCCGGATCTGCGGGTGCGGCTGGGCTCTCTGGAGCCCCGCACCATCACCGAGGACTTCTGCCGCCGGGCGGCGGCCCTGCCCAATTTGTGTCCCCACTTCCACCTGTCCCTCCAGTCCGGGTGCGACGCCACCCTGAAGCGCATGAATCGGAAATACGATACCGCCCGATATCTGGAATCTGTGGAACTGCTCCGGGCACACTTTGAAAACCCCGGCCTCACCACCGACCTGATCACCGGTTTTCCCGGCGAGACGGAGGAGGAGTTTGCCCAAACGCTGGCGTTCATCCGGAAGTGCGCTTTCTCCGCCATGCATGTGTTCCCCTACTCCCGCCGGCCGGGGACCCCTGCGGCCTCCATGCCGGACCAGGTGCCGAAGGAGGTCCGGGAGGATCGCGCCCGCCGGGCCATCGCCGCGGCGGCGGAGATGGAGCGGGCTTGGCTGTCCGCCCAGGCGGGCTCCGTCCTGCCCGTGCTGTTCGAAGAGGAGAAGGGCGGCCTCTGGCGGGGCCACGCCCCCAACTACGCCGAGGTCCGCGCTCCCGGCGAGGACCTGCACAACCGGCTCCGGCAGGTGCTCATCGAGGGGGCGGAGGACGGGGCCCTCACCGGGCGAATCGTCCCATAGGGTTGTCAAACGTCTCCATTTGTGTTAAACTGTTTCCCGACAACATAGAGATAGGGGGGACCCCCATGCCGATTTTACGCCTCACTGAGCCGGCGCCCACAGTAGACCCGGAGCAGATCATCGACCAGATCAAAAATATCACCGCCAGCAGCATCTTTGCCGCGGTGATCACCGCCGTGATCTCCATCCTGGTGATCAGGGTGCTGCTGTCCTTCCTGGACCGGGCCCTTTCCCGCAGCAAGCTGGACACCTCGCTCCGCAAGCTGATCCACACCCTGCTCCGGGCGGGCCTGATCTTCCTGGGCCTTATCCTGGTCCTTCGGGCCCTGGGCATCGACGTGACCTCCCTGGTGGCGGTGCTGTCCCTGGTCGGTCTGGCCTTCTCCCTGGCCATGCAGAACTTCCTGTCCAACGTGGCCGGCGGGATGCAGATCTTCGCCTCCCAGCCCTTCAAGATCGGGGACTGGGTGGAGGTGGGGGACATCGTGGGCTGCGTGACCCAGATCGACCTGTTTTACACCAAGATCAACACCATCGACAACCGGGTGATGAATCTGCCCAACAGCGTCCTGGTCACCCAGACCATCTGCAACCGGAACACCGAGCCCTTCCGCCAGCTGGAATTCAGGCCCACCACCTCCTACGACACCCCTGTCCAGCTGGTGCTGGACACCCTGCGGGCCATCGCCTGCGGCGACCCCCGGGTGCTCACTGACCGGGGCATTTTTGTCCATGTGTCCAAGTACGGGGACAGTGCCATTGAGTACATCCTGCGGATGTGGTGCAAAAACGAGGACTACTGGGACATCTACTTCGACGTGATGGACGCCCTCAAGCCCACCTTCGACGCGGCGGGCATCGAGATCACCTATCCCCACCTCAACGTCCACATCGCCGACAACGCCGCCCCCAACCTGGCCGTGCCCGGCGCCAGAGAGGAGCCCTGATCCAGACTGTTACCTGAGGAGGAATCACTATGTATGAGAAATACCCCAGCGCTGCCAGCGGCCTGAAATGGATGTTCATCGCCGAGATCCTGAGCCTGATCTCCATCCCGCTGGTGTTCATTGCTATCGGCGGCCTCACCGCCCTGGCCGCCACCGTGCTGTCCCTGGTGGGCCTGTACACCGCCACCCGGGACGATCCGGGCTACTTCCCCGCCCTTTACGCCTCCGTGGCCGACCTGGTCCTCGGCGTCATCGGCAACGCCCTTGGTGAGGGCATTCTGAACACCGTGTTGTCCATCGTCTCCACGGTGCTGGGCCTGTTCATCGTGTACCAGGTGATTACCACCACCCTCAACCTCCTGGACGGCCGGAACGGGACCCTGGCCCTGCGCGGGGGCTATGTCATCAAGATCTACGTGGTCTGCACCTTGGTGGCCGCGGTCTGCATGGTGCTGTCCATCATCCCCATCGTGGACCTCCTGGCCGCCGTGGTCAGCATCGTGGCCGTCATCGCCATGGTGGTGGGGTACGTGTTCTACCTCATGTTCCTGTACGGGGCCTCCAAGGCCCTGGTGTAAGCGGCGATGGGCGCCTATCACTCCGTAGCGAACGGTCTGCGGTTCATTTTCGTCGCCAACATCCTGCTGCTGGCGGGGCGGGTCCTGACCTCTCCGTTTTTCGCCTCCATCCTGCTGCTGGCGGGAATAGCGCTGGAACTGGTGGGGCTGGTCATGGTCAACGGGGCGGCCCGCATGTACCGCGCCGCCCTGATCGTGGCCGCCGTCTCGGCGGCGCTGAGCCTGCTGGCGGCCCTGCTGGCCGGGGGGGATGTCCTGCTCGCCGCCGACGCAGTCTGTCAGGGGCTGGACGCGGTGAAGGTGTGGCTGGTGTGCTCCGCCACCGCCGGCCTGCTGCTGGCGGGCGGGAGCGAGGCCCTGGTCCGGCGCGCGCGCCCCACCTGGATCGTCTTTGCCGTGTGTACGGCGGCGGCCATCCTGCTGGGGGTGCTCGGCCCCCTGCTGCCCGGCCTCGCGGCTGTATATGTGATCTTCTCTCTGCTGTATCTGGCCGCCCTTGTTCTGGGCCGGGCCATGTATATCCTTTTCCTGGCCGGCGCCGCGGGCGCTTTGAAATGATCTCATAACGCGCGGGGGCCGTCCACCGCAGGGTGGACGGCTCTCTCATATCGTCATCGTCATACCATCAGCGCGCCGGCGGGGGCTCCTCCCTCCGGCCTGCTGAGCCCGTGGAGGAAGTTGCCGTCGGCCGCCTGCACCTGCCCGCCGATGATGCGGCCCTTGTAGATCAGCAGGGCCGCCTGGACGCCTGCCTCCCCGGTGGGATAGTTGGTGATCTCATAGGTGTAGCGCTTCACCCGCTCCCCGCAGTACCGGGTCAGGTCGAAGCCCTGCCCCTTCTGGAGAGCCAGGTACCCGGCGTAGCTGTCGTCAAAGGTCTCCGGGATGAGCAGTTCCTCGGTGGCGATGGGCTGCTCCGACACCTGCCAGCCCAGCCCCTCCAGATACTCCACCCGCTTGTCGTTGCCCCGGATCCCCTTTACCTCCGCCGAGGCGGCCGCGGCCTGGCCTGACAGGTGCATGGCCGTTCCCGCGATGGCCGCCATCAGGCAGAACAGGGCCGCCGCCGTCCCCGCGATGAGCCGTCTCTTTGGTATCCGCGCCGTGATGATGAGCATTGTTACCACTCCGATCCAGTCTGAGATTCCCCACGGAAACTCTATGTCCCTTTTCCGGAAAGTATGTTAAATGTTAGCGGGAGGTGAGCGCATGGAGCGCCTGGACAAGCGGCTGACCGGCACAGGCAAATGGAGCCGGACGGAGGCCAAAGCCCTCATCAGGGCCGGCCGGGTGGCAGTGGACGGAACGGTCTGCCGCGCGCCGGAGCAAAAAACAGATGAGAACGCCTCCGTCACTGTGGACGGCGCCCCCGTGGAGTCCGGGCCGGTATACCTGATGCTCCATAAGCCCGCCGGGGTGGTGTCCTCCACCGACGATCCCAGAGAGACCACCGTGCTCTCCCTGCTGCCGGAGGAGTACCGGCGGCGGGGCCTCTTCCCTGTGGGGCGGCTGGACAAGGACGCGGAGGGCCTGCTGCTGCTCACCGACGACGGGCCTCTGGCCCACCGGCTGCTCTCCCCAAAATACCATGTGGACAAGGTCTACTATGTGGAGGTGGACGGCGCGCTGGACGAGAGCGATGTGTCCGCCCTGGCGGAGGGGGTGGTCCTGGGGGGCGGGACCCGGTGCCTCCCCGCCCGGCTGGAGGTGCTGGAGGGGGGACGGAGCGCCCGCGTCACCATACAGGAGGGAAAGTACCATCAGGTGAAGCGGATGCTGGCCAGCCGGGGCAAGCCGGTGACCTATCTGAAGCGGACCGCCTTTGGACCCCTTGTTCTGGATCCAACTCTTCCAAAAGGTGGTTGGAGAGCACTAAATTTACCAGAAATCCAGGCCCTTTTCCGTCATTGAGACGAATTTTTTGAAAAAATCCACAAAAAGCTCTCAAAAAACTGTTGAAATCAGCAAAGAAACCCGGTATAATGGGCGTGCTGACTGACTTATATCATCTCAGAGCGTGCGGCATCGGGCCCCACAGCCGCAGAGAAAGGAGAAAACACCATGTCCAGCCGGATCTTTCAAAGTATCGTCCTCCAGATGAAGGACTGCTCCGACCGCGCCGTCGGCGTCGTAGACGGGCAGGGCACCGTCGTGGCCTGCAACGAGCTGTCTTCCATCGGTGAAAAGTGGAGCCATGTACCCTCTCTGCTGGCCTCCGATCCAGACGCCCTGCTGGTGAGCAGCGGCTACACCTTCAAGGCCCTGCCCGGCTGGAACGGGCAGTTCGACTACGCCGCCTTTGCCCGGGGGGAAGACGAGCAGGCCGCCCTCATGTGCTCCATGGCGGTGATCGCCCTGAACGGCGCCAAGACCTATTACGAGGAGAAACACGACAAGGCCACCTTCGTGAAGAACATCCTGTGCGACAACATCCTGCTGGGCGACATCTACATCCGGGCCAAGGAGCTCCACTTTGTGTCCGAGGCCCCCAGGGCCGTTATCCTGGTCCGCCAGCTGGGCACCCCCGACGTGGCCGCCGTGGACGTGATCTCCTCGCTGTACCCAGACCGGCAGACCGACTTCGTCCTTTCCATCAGCGAGACCGACGTGGCCCTGGTCAAGCAGCTGGGGGACAATGCCGATATCCGGGAGGTCCAGAAGATCGCCCAGAACGTGCAGGACGCCCTCAGCCGGGAGCTGGGGCTCAAGACCGTGGTGGGCGTGGGCACCATCGTGGGCCACATCCGGGACCTGGCCCGGGCCTACAAGGAGGCCCAGGTGGCCATCGACGTGGGCAAGGTGTTCGAGACCGAGCGCTCCATCATCAGCTATGAGAATCTGGGCATCGGCCGTCTGATCTATCAGCTGCCTACCACCCTGTGCGAGATGTTCCTGCGGGAGGTCTTCAAGAAGAACCCCATCGACGCGCTGGATCAGGAGACCCTGTTCACCATCAACAAGTTCTTTGAGAACAATCTGAACGTGTCCGAGACCGCCCGGAAGCTGTTCGTCCACCGGAACACCCTGGTCTACCGGCTGGAAAAGATCAAGAAGCTCACCGGCCTGGACCTGCGGGAGTTCGACGACGCCATCACCTTCAAGGTGGCCCTGATGGTCAAAAAGTACCTGGTGTCCCGCGGCATCGAGTCCTGAGGCCCAGACCTGACATTTCCCGGCTGCGGAGGCACCCCTCCGCGGCCGGTTTTTCTTCGGACGGCCCGGCGGCGGTTCCCGGCCTCTTTGTTACCATTTTCGCCGAAAGTTTACATAAAGTTTATTTTTCCCTTGGGCGAACGGCGGCATCTCCTGTTGACAGAAGGGGAAACAGCGGATATAATGTATTCGTAGCCAGTTGGTTACAAATTGGTTACAAAAAGTTACAAATTTTATTGGGAGGATCCGGTATGATCCGACTGGTCGGCGTATATAAGGAATATGACAACGGCAGCAAGGCATTGAACGGTATAGACATGAGGATCGACGACGGGGAGTTCGTCTTCCTGGTGGGGCCCTCCGGCTCAGGAAAGTCCACCATCGTCAAGCTCATCACCGCCGAGGAGGACGCCTCTGAAGGGCAGGTCATCGTCAACGGCTACAATCTGAACAACATCCGCCGCTGGCAGGTCCCCTTTATGCGGCGCACCCTGGGCGTGGTGTTTCAGGACTTCCGGCTCATCGAAAAGAAGACCGTCCGGCAGAACCTGGAGTTTGCCATGCGGGTCATCGGCGCGAGCCGCAAGGAGATGAATAAGCGCATCCCCTACGTGCTGGAGCTGGTAGGGTTGGGGGACAAGGCGGACGCATTCCCCGATCAGCTCTCCGGCGGCGAGCAGCAACGGGTGGCGGTGGCCCGGGCCCTGGTGAACAACCCCGACACCATCATCGCCGACGAGCCCACCGGCAACCTGGACCCGGCCCGCTCCCTGGAGATCATGACCCTGCTGGAGCGCATCAACGCCATGGGCACCACCATGCTGGTGGTCACCCACGAGCGGGAGCTGGTCAACCGCTTCTCCAAGCGGGTGGTATCCATCAAGGACGGGTCTCTGATTCGGGATGTGCAGGAGGGCGGCTACAAACTATGAAGAAACGCGGCTTTAATCTGGGTTACTTTGTTTCGGAGGGGTTCCAGAGCATTTTTTCCCACGGACTCATGTCCTTCGCCGCGGTGTGCATGATCGTGGCCTGCCTCATTATCATGGGCTCTTTCTCCCTGCTGGCGGTGAACGCTGATAAGATGCTTACCACGGAGGAGGAGAAGAACGAGTTCTTCGCCTACATCGACGAGAACTGCGGTGACGAGGAGGTCGACCAGCTCACCGCATCGGTCAGGGCCCTGCCCAACGTGGCGTCGGTGGCGTTCACCTCCAAGGAGGAGGCCCACGACGCCTGGGTGACCGATCATCCCGGCGGCGTCGAACTGCCTGTCAACGTGTTCCGGGACCGGCTGGCCATCCATGTGGTGGATCTGACGCTGTTCACCGATACGGTGAACGCCGTCACCGCCCTGCCGGGAGTGGCCGACTACTCCGCCCACTCCGAGCTGGCCCAGGGCTTCGTGCTGGTGCGCCACGCCGCGACCATCCTGGCCACGGTGCTGGTGGCGATCCTGGTAGCCGTCTCCCTGTTCATCATTGCCAACACCATCCGTCTGGCCGCCTTCACCCGCCGGGAGGAGATCGGCATCATGAAGATCTGCGGCGCCACCGACAGCTTCGTCCGCTGGCCGTTCATCTTTGAGGGATTGATTCTTGGGGTGTTCGGGGCTGTTATCGCGTTCCTCATCCAATGGGGCATCTATTCCATCGTCATGAATGCCCTGGCCTCCAGCGGCGTACTCACTCTGTTCACCCCTGTGGCCTTTTCGGCCATGTGGCTGCCGGTGCTGGGGATGTTCCTGCTGGCCGGCGTTCTCATCGGCGCCGTGGGCTCCGGCTTCGCTATCGGCCGTTTCCTGAAGGTCTGATTTCGTTCATCTTCTCACGCGGGAGGTCATATGCTTATGAAGAACACGCTCCGTCGGGCCCTGGTCGTCCTGCTGGCTCTCGCCATGCTGTTCACCGTGCTGCTGCCGGCCGTAAGCATCTTTGCTCACGCATCTACGGTCACTAAGGAGGACATCAAGGCGCTGGAGGACGAGCTGGCCGGTATCTCCGACCGCAAGAAGGACGTCCAGGCGCGTCTGGCCTCCATCCGGGAGGATAAAGCCAAGGCCAAGGAGGCCCTGGACCTGGTCACCGAGCAGGTGCTGCTCACCGAGCAGCAGATCTCCGCTACCCAGGATCTGATCGCCGCCACCCAGAGCCAGATCGCCGCCACCCAGGCCCAGATCGACGAGAGCCAGGCTCTGCTGGACCAGTATGACGCCGATATCGCCCAGAAGGAGGCGGACATCGCCGAGCTGGAACAGCAGGAGCAGCAGCAGCTGGAGGAGTATTACGCCCAGGTCCGTTGGATGGATGAGCACGGCTCCATCTCCTATCTGTCCATCCTCTTCCAGGCATCCTCCTTTTCTGAGCTGTTGGACTACATCACCATCATCAGGGACCTGATCGCCTACAATGACCGCATCGTCACTCAGCTGCGGGACACGCAGACTGAGCTGGCGGCGGCCCGGGATGAACTCCAGACCGCCCGGGACGCCCAGGCTCAGATCCAGGCTCAGCTGGAGGAGCAGAAGGCTCAGTTGGAGGAGCAGCAGGCCCAGCAGGAGGCCCAGAAGGCCCAGCTGGAGGCCCAGAAGGCCCAACTGGAAAAGGATAAGGCGGAAGCCGCCGCCCTGATGGAGCAGATCGCCGCCTCCGAGAGCGAGGCCGCTGCGGAGGCCCGGCAGTTGGCCGCCGCGGAGGCTGAGGTCCAGCGGGCGCTGAAAAACGCGGAACAGAAATACGCGGAGCAGCTGGCCGCCCTCAACGGCAACGTCAACAGCGGCGACTGGTACTGGCCCCTTAACGGAAAGTACGGAATCTCCTCCCTGTTCGGCGGACGGTATCTGTTCGGCCGCTGGGAGAGCCACACCGGCACTGACATCCCCGCCGCCGGAGGCACCCCCATCCACGCCGCCAAGGACGGCATCGTTTCCTATGTCAGCCCCAACAAGAACACCTCCTACGGCTGGTACTGCATGATCTCCCACGGCAACGGCTATACCACCCTCTACGCCCACCAGTGCCAGCGGCCCATCGTGTCCGAGGGCCAGCGGGTATCCAAGGGCCAGGTGATCGGCTATGTGGGCACTACCGGCAACTCCACCGGCAACCATCTGCACTTTGAACTGCGCGTCAACGGCGTCCGCAACGATGTGCTGCGGCTCTACCCCAACGTGAGATTCACCGGCTATGGCACTAGCTGGTACGGCGCCAACTATCCTGCCGGAATGAGATGACATCCCAGGGGCGCGGGAGAGACCCGCGCCCCTTTTTATCCCGTAAAGGAGGGCTTCCCATGGAAGAACAGGCCGTCCAGACCGTGAAAAAGCGCCGGAAACTTCCCGGCTGGGTCAAGATCGTCCTCACCGTGATCCTCACACTGGCCGTCGTCCTGGCGGGAGCGTGCCTGGCCCTGGGCCGGAGCGGTTTGGCTATGGTGGAGACTTTCCTGCTGGCCAGATTCGCCTTCGTGGAGACCGACGCCGATCTGGACACAGCGGTGGACCAGGGCCTGGACGCCTTTGTGAAGGGGCTGGGGGACCGGTGGTCCTATTATCTCGACGCGGAGTGGTATGAGCAGGTCATGGCGGACCGGGCAAACAGCTACGTGGGGGTGGGGGTCACCGTCCTCACCAATGAGCGGGAGGAAGGGCTACTGGTCCAGTCGGTGATCGCGGACGGCCCGGCGGCTCGGGCCGGTATCGCCGTTGGAGACGTGATCATCGCGGCGGACGGCGTCTCTCTGGCCGGGGAGAACAGGGAGAAGGGCGCCGAGCTCATCACCGGGCCGGAGGGCACCCAGGTCACCCTTACCCTCCTGCGCCCGGACGGCTCTACCGCCGAGGTGATCTGCACCCGGGCCACTCTCCACAACCCCGCCGCCAGCGGGAAGATGCTGGAGGGGGATATCGGCTATGTGTACCTGGCCAATTTCAACTACGGCGCGTCAGACAGCCTCCGGCAGGAAGTGGATGCCCTGGCGGCACAGGGGGCCAGAGGGCTCATCATCGACGTGCGGGACGACGGCGGCGGCTTTGTGAGCGAGCTGACCAAGACGCTGGACTACCTGCTGCCCGAGGGACCGATCTTTACCATGCGGCCCCGGTGGGGATTCGAGACCATCAGCCAATCGGATGAGGAGTGCATAGACCTGCCCATGGTGGTCATGGTCAACGGCAGCACCTACTCGGCGGCGGAACTGTTGGCCGCCCAGCTTCGGGAGAGCGCCGGCGCCCCCATCGTGGGGACACTGACCTCCGGCAAGGGCTATGCCCAGGTGACCTTCCCGCTGCCCAACGGCGGCGGCGTGGGGCTGTCCACCTCCGCTTACTGTACCGGCGGAGGCCACTCTCTGATCGGAGAGGGGCTTACCCCCGATGTGGAGCTGGAATTGGACGAGGGAGCTGTCCGGGGCGGGGAGAACGACAACCAGCTTGCCGCCGCCCTGGCCCTGTTTGACCAGTGAAAACGCGACTCCCGGCGGGTGATGCGGCGGCACCGACGAAAATTCTCCGCCGTGTCCTTGCACAGCGGCATGACTGCGTAATAAGAAAGAAGTAGCTCTCCAGCATGAGTTGGAGAGCTACTTCTTTTGAAACTCTTTTCCCGTGATGAGATAGTTGATAGACACGTTGAAATACTCCGACATCCGCAGCAGCATGGCCAGCGACGGTTCCCGCCGCCCGTTCTCATAGTGGGACAGCGCCTCCCGGGTGATGTTCAGGTCGATGGCCACCTTCTGCTGGTTCAGGTTCCGCTGCTTTCTGATCTCACGCAGACCCATCATGATGCCATCCCCCCTTGACAAGAGCGTAACATTTTGTTACACTAAAAACGTTACGATATGTAACATAGACAGATGAAGGAGTGATAGTGATGGACGAGCAGGTCAAGCAGGAAAACGAGCAAGTCAAACAGGAAACTGAAGAGCCGGTTCAAACGATCGTGCAACATGGGCAGACGACCATGCAGGCTCCGACCCAGCAGGCAGTACAGATGAAGTATTGTAAACACTGCGGCAAGCAGATTCACAACGAGGCGGTAGTTTGTCCCTTCTGCGGCTGCCAGGTGGAGGAAATCGGCGGGGCACAGAACAGTCAACCCAGTATTGTCATCAACAATGCGAATACCAATTCCAACACGAATACAAACAACGTTGTTGTAGCTGCCGGAGCTCTGAAAAAAGAGAAAAACAAATGGGTGGCGGTGTTGCTGTGTTTCTTCTTGGGTTTTCTCGGCGCACACAAATTCTATGAAGGCAAGGTAGGTATGGGTATTCTTTACCTGTTTACGCTGGGGCTGTTTGGAATCGGTGTGCTGGTCGATTTTATCATGTTGCTGTTCAAGCCCAATCCTTATTATGTGTAAAAAGGATCCCGTATCGCTTTATCTGCGATACGGGATCCTTTCTTGACAAATAGGATTCAGAACTCCGCGTTCCCCACGGTCCTGGGGTGCAGCTCCACGTCCCGGATATTGCTGATGCCCGTCAGGTACATCACCATCCGCTCGAAGCCTAGGCCGAAGCCCGCATGGCGGCAGGAACCGTAGCGCCGCAGGTCGAGATACCACCAGTAGTCCTCTTTTTTCAGGTCCAGCTCGGCCATGCGGGCCTCCAGCACGTCGATGCGCTCCTCGCGCTGGGAGCCGCCGATGATCTCCCCGATGCCGGGGACCAGGCAGTCGGCGGCGGCCACGGTCTTGCCGTCGTCGTTGAGGCGCATGTAGAACGCCTTGATGTCCCTGGGGTAGTCGGTGACGAACACCGGCTTTTTGAACACCTGCTCGGTGAGGTACCGCTCGTGCTCGGTCTGGAGGTCGGTGCCCCAGTCCACCTTGTAGTCGAACTTGTCGTTGTTCTTCTTGAGGATCTCCACGGCCTCGGTGTAGGTCACCCGGCCGAAGTCGGAGGAGGCCACATGCTCCAGCCGCTCCTTCAAACCCTTGTCCACGAAGGAGTTGAAGAAATTGATCTCGTCAGGGCACTTGTCCAGCACGGTGCGAATGATGTGCTTGATCATAGCCTCGGCCACGTCCATGTCGCCCTTCAGATCGCAGAAGGCCATCTCCGGCTCGATCATCCAGAACTCGGCGGCGTGGCGCTGGGTGTTGGAGTTCTCCGCCCGGAAGGTGGGGCCGAAGGTGTACACGTTCCCGAAGGCCATGGCGAAGTTCTCCGCGTTCAGCTGGCCGGACACGGTCAGGTTGGCCCGCTTGCCGAAGAAGTCCTGGGACCAGTCCACCGAGCCGTCGGGCAGGCGGGGCGGATTATCTACGTCCAGGGTGGTCACCTGGAACATCTCGCCGGCGCCCTCGCAGTCGCTGCCGGTGATGATGGGGGTGTGGATGTAGACGAACCCCCGGTCCTGGAAGAAGCAGTGGATGGCGTGGGCGGCCACCGAGCGCACCCGGAAGGCGGCGGAGAACAGATTGGTCCGGGGCCGCAGGTGCTGGATGGTCCGCAGGAACTCCACGCTGTGGCGCTTTTTCTGGAGAGGGTAGTCCGGGGCGGAGGCGCCTTCCACCTGGATGGAGGCGGCCTTGATCTCCAACGGCTGTTTGGCCTCCGGGGTCAGCACCACCATGCCGGTGACGATGAGGGCGGCCCCCACGTTCTGCCCGGCGATCTCCCTGTAGTTGTCCAGCACGTTGGCGTCCATGACCACCTGGAGGTTTTTGAAGCAGGAGCCGTCGTTCAGTTCGATGAAGCCGAAGGTCTTCATATCCCGGATGGTCCGGGCCCAGCCCATGACGGTGACGGTCTGCCCGCCCAGCCGTTCCTGGTCGGCAAAGACGGAGGCGATGGTGACACGATCCATAGTTTTCCCTCAATTCGTAGTTTTGGTTATGGATAGTATATCACCTTTCCGCCGTTTTGCAAGGGAAAGGCGCAAAATTCTCGCCGGCTGAGAGGGCTTGCGTTTTTTCCTGCAGAGACGCCGCCCGGGCCGCCGCAAGGAGCGGATCCCTTTGGGAGGAAACGAAATACACCGGGAAAAATCTTGCAGGAAATGACCTCAGCGGCCTTGATTTCCAGAAGATGTTGTGTTATACTGTGGAACCATAAAAGGGCTTTCAAAATGTATACATTTTGAAAGCTCTTTTTTTCTGCTCCCTCTTTTGACACAGCGCACAGTTTGCCCTGCTTTTTTACCTTTCTTTTAGAGAAAAAGTAAAAAACCGAGCTGATGCTTTGCCGCCTTGGACAAAGTTTCAAAATGTATACTTTATCAAAAGGCCCTCGCTGTTTGAGACAAGGAGGAAGCAAAAGACATGAAACTGAAAATGCGATTCCTGTCAGCGGTCCTGGCCACAGCGCTGGCCGTGGGCCTGCTGACGACCGGCGTCTCCGCCGCCGGATTCAGCCGGAACAGGACCTATACCCCGGGACAGTTCACCGATGTGGGGACGAACGTCTGGTACGCCAGCTCGGTCAAGGACGCCTATGAGCTGGGCCTGATGAGCGGCCGCAGCAATACCACCTTCGCCCCCGCCGGAATGTTCACCGTGGCTGAGGCCCTCACCGTCGCCGCCCGGCTGCACAACATCTACCACGGCGGCAACGGGACCATTCCCACCACCTCTTCCGACTGGCGGCAGAACGCGGCCAACTACTGCATCAGCAACGGCATCATCCAAAAAGACCAGTTTGACAACTATGGCCGAAACGCCACCCGGGCCGAGATGGCCGCCATCGTGGCCGCCGCCCTGCCTGACAGCGCGTGGAATGCCATCAACAATGTGAAGGAGCTGCCCGACGTGTCGGCCTCTACCGACAGCAGCGCGGCCATCTTCAAGCTGTATAACGCCGGCGTCCTCGGCGGCAGCGACAACTACGGCCTGTTCCAGCCTTATGCCTGCATCACCCGCGCCGAGGTGGCCGCCATCGCCGCCCGGTGCGCTGACCCCACGCAGCGCAAGATCCTGAACTTGCTCCCCCTGAGCCAGCGGCAGGCCCCGGAGATCACCGACGCGAGCCACAAGATGTCCAACGGCCTCATGGTTTTCCGGGACAGCGGCACGAAGCTGTACGGCTACATTGACGGCGCCGGCGCCAAGAGGATCCCCGCCAAGTATGCAGACGCCAGGGACTTCTCCTACGGCTATGCCCCGGTGTACGCCGACAGAAAGTGGGGGCTGATCGACACCAGCGGCAAGCTGGCGGTCCCTGCCTCCTATTCGAGTATGACCGATATGGGTTACGGCGTGTTCGCGGCCAAGGACAGCAACGGCTGGGCCATCGTGGTCAACGGTGTCCTCCAGACGAAGTCTATTTACTACGAGATCAAGACCAACGGTGTTTACATTTTCGGCCGGTGCAAGCCCTCCAGTTCCTATGCCTATGACATCTACGATATGACCGGGGCCAAGCTGGGCCACTTTGACGGTGAAATCAGCTGGAAGACCGGCTCCCCCCTGCTGGCGGTGAAGTCGGGCAACAAGTGGGCCCTGGCTGTGGGCCGCAAGGCCGTCACCGACTACCTGTACGACTCCATCGTGCTGTATGAGAACGCCACGCTGGCCCAGCTGAAGACCGGCTCCATGAGGGCCCTTGGCGGGGAGAACGGTGTCGTCCCCGGCTGCGATCTCGGTGATCGCTCCATTTATTACGACATCAACGGCGGCTATGCCCTCACCTGGGATGACGCCACCGGGAAGAATTTGGTGGTGGATGCCACCGGCTGGACCTCCGAGCCCTTTGATAATGTGCTCAGCTGGGGCAGTGCCCGGGTGGAGGACAACAGCGACAAGGGCGTGGTCTTTGCCTACGGCTATGGGATGGAAGTCATCGACACCGCGACCGGAAAGGTCTACACCCCCGTGGAGCAGTACCACGACAACAACAAGCCGAAATACGCCCTGATGGAGGACGGCACATGCTACCTGGGCGACGGCACCCGCTGCACTGAGTTCACCCTGTGCGGCGACAACGCGTGCGCCACTTTCCGCGTCAACGGCAAGTACGGCCTGGTCCGCAAGGACGAGCAGTTCGACACCCAGATCGTGGTGCAGCCCGTCTGCAGCTCTGAGGAAGAGGCCAAAACCGCCTACGGCTACTACAAGATCGACAAGGAGAACGGCAAGCCGGTGGTGACCTACGGCAACGAGGCCAGCGGGTTCAGCGCCGACCAGGGCATCCACTACTATAAGAACAACATCTATTACGATGAGATCAAAGCGGTGGGCGAGGACTACTACGCCTGCCGGTACAATACCACCTGGTATCTGGTCCATGCCTGATCTCTGACCTCAACAGCAATCGAGCAAAAACCCGGTTTGCCCATGCGGGCAAACCGGGTTTTTGCTGTTAAAACAGGGCCGCCGGAACCAGGAACAGCCACGGCGCGGTAACGGCGGCCATCACCAGTGCGTCCACGGCCAGATTGCCGAACAGGGTGATGAGGATCACCGGCGGGTTGGGGTAGAACATCAGCACCCAGATGGGGAAGATCACGTTATACAGCCTGATCTGCTTTTTCATCGGTCGTCCCTCTCTTTTCGAGGCGTTTGCGGCCAAGGTACAGCCCCAGACCCAGGGCGGCGGGCAGCAGGGCGCAGGAGACGGTGAGCCCCAGCTCCCCGGCGGCCAGACGGTCCGGCCAGACGGAGCTCAGCAGGGCCGCCAGCGCCCCGCCGCAGAGCCGCTGGGGGAGCAGAAAGAGATACGAATTGCGCAGCAGGGCGGTCCCGGCGGCCCACAGCAGCAGGACGACCGCCGTCCCCGCCAACCCCGGCCGGACCTCTCGTGGGGCCAGGTATCCCGCCCCCAGCCAGAACAGCAGGGCCAGCGCCCCGGCGGCGGCCCTGCACCACGGCATGGGGCCCTCCAGATGGGCGCCTCCGAAGGCGGCCAGATCCAGCCCCAACAGCGCCAGGGACCCCACCACAAGGAGAAGCGCGGCCAGGAACTGGACCATCACCAGCCAGAACAGCAGCAGGGCGGACGAGCAGACCTCAGAGCGCGGTGCTTTCGTGTCCATAAAGTCCTCCTTTTCCGGGCAGAGAATACATGGCGGCGCAGCCGGACAGCTCCGCCGCGCTTTTCAAAAGGCCATGCCCCAGGGGCGGCGCGGCACGGGCCACCAGCAGATAGCCCAGCCCGTAGGCCGCCGCCACGCACAGCAGTCCAAGGGGCAGGAGAATGGCCGGCCTCATGCCGCCGCCTCTTTTTTTCGCCTGCGCTGGTGGAGCAGCCCTCCGCACAGGTTGCCGGCCAGGGCGGCGGCCAGCACCGCGGCGGCGCAGACCAGGAACGGGACGGTGGGGTTCTGATACCGGTCCACAAAGTACAGGCCGAACAGGGCCGCCAGGTAGAACCCGCCGCAGGCCAGGGGGTACAGCGGGCAGAACCCGTGCCGTCTGCCCAGGGAGATGCCGGGAACGCAGGCCGCGATGGCCGTCAGCGGGGTGATGATGGAGACCATGCCGGGGGTGGGGTCGTCCATGCCGTAGAACAGGGTGACCGACAGCGCCGCCGGCACGGCCAGGCACAGCAGGGCGGCAAAGCCTATATGGGGCAGGGACTCCCGCCACCGCAGGAGGGACGGCTCCGGGGCCAGCCCCAGCTTCTCCCGGATGGCGTCCAGCTCGCCGCACCAGGCGATCCACCGGCCCAGCCAGATCATCACATACAGCAGCGCCAGCAGGAGCAGCTCCACCAGCCACATGGCCGCGTCCAGCGCCCAGCCGGTGAGCAGCACCAGGGCAGAGGACACCGCCGCCATATAGAGGAAGTGGAGCGCCGAGCGGAGAGCCAGCTGCTCCCCCGCGTCGGCGAAGGGGAGGGTGGCCACGCCCAGGCCCGCGCCGAACAGGAAGTACAGCCCGAACTGGAGGACCGACGCCAGCGGCAGGCCCATCCACTCTATCATTTGAGGGCTCACCGCCACGATCTCCCACGCGCCCTCGAACCGGGCGCCGTTGAACAGCCCGCCAAGCAGGAACAGCCCCGCCATGCCGATCAGCCCGCCGGTGACGATACGGACGATCCACGCCCGTTTTGTCTCATTCATGCGCTCCACCTCCTTTCACAGCCCCACGGCCTCTTTGATCTTCTTCACGTACCGCCTTGAGGCGTAGGCCGTGGCTGCCCCTCCCGCCAGGGTCATGCGGATAGTGCCCGTCAGGGACAGGTCCAGGGCGGTGACCCGGTCCAGGTTCACGATCTCCGAGTTGGACACCCGCACGAACCGGGTGCCGGCGAACTCCTCCTCCAGCTCGTACAGCCGCTGGCGGACGGCGAACGTCCCCTTCTCCGTCTGGCAGGACACCCCTTTGCCGTCGGCGAAGAAGCGGAGGATATCCCCCAGGGGGATCAGCACCGCCTCGCTTTCCCGGAAGGCGGTGAAGGAGGCGGATGCCTCCTCCCTGCGGAGCCGCTCGGCCAGGGCCAGCACCTCCGGGGTGGCGGCGGGGGCGCGGATGACGATGTTTGGCCGGCTCAAATTCGGGTCGATCTTCACTTCCACCTTCATGCCGCTGCCCCCTTTCGTTTTGTTCAGGTCCAGTATATCCAATCTCTGGGGAAATGTCCAGCGGTTTGGGACAGACGGTCGTTTTGGGCGGACAGGTGGTCGGCGGCGGGCAGGAGGTTGACCAAACGGGGAAATTGAGGTAAACTGTCCTATAACAGCATTGTCCGAAAGGAGAGACACCTGTGAGACGCCGATGGACCGCCCTGATCCTGCTTTTGTGCTTTCTGCTCCAACTGACGGCCTGCGGTCCGTCCGCCGGGGCGGAGACGCCCGCCACGTCTCCCGCCGGAGAGACCGCGCCGGTCTCCACGCAGGAGCCCACCCCGGAGCCCACGCCCGAACCCACCCCGGAACCCACCCCGGAGCCAACCCCCGCCCCTGATCTCGACACCTATTTTGACCACGCCCTGTTCGTGGGCGACTCCATCATGGAGGGCATCCGGCAGTACGTGGCCAAGCAGCGGAAGGTGGAGCCCACCCTGGGGGTGGCGGAGTTTTTGGCGGCGGTGGACGGGATCAGCCTGGCCAGTCTGGCCGCCGGAGGCGGCTACCGCTACAAAGGGGCGGACCGCTCCCTCGGCGAGATCGCGGCGGAGCTGGCCCCGGAGCGGGTTTTCCTGTTGCTGGGCCTCAACGACCTGGCCACCGCCGACCCGGAGATCGACCAGATCATCGAAAGCTACCGGCAGGTCATCGCCCTGCTGCGGGAGGCCGCGCCGGAGGCGGAGATCGTGGTGATGACCAACCCGCCCAAGGTGGTCTCCAAATGGCTGCCCGCCTACACCGCCAACCGGAACTTCGGCAACGAGCTGATTGGGGAATTCGCGGCGGCGCTGATCCGGATGTGTGAGGAAAACGGCATCCCCTACGTGGACACCCACGCCGCCCTTCAGGGCGAGAACGGTGCCCTGCCCGACGAGTGGTGCCGGGACGGGTTCCTCCACCTGAACGACGCGGGCGCCGCCGTGGCGGTGGAGGCCCTCAACGAATTTGCCCGGGAGAGGTGCGGATTATGAGACGGATCACGGCTTGCGCGGCGGCGCTGCTCCTGCTGCTGGCCGCCTGCGGGCCCCAGAAAAAAGAGCTGCCCCAGCCCGCCGAGCTGTTCGGGGAACTCCAAACAGAGGCGGGACTGGTCGGCATGGTGGACGTAGCCGCCGACCTGCTGGAGGCCAACACCGGCATCGCCCCGGAGGACTACACCGCCGCCGCGTACTATATCCCGGAGGCCAGCACCGCCCCGGATGAGATCGTCATCCTCCGGGCGGCGGACCGGGCCGCCGCGGAGCGTATCAAGGAGAAATTGGAGGATTACCTGGACTACCGGATCGAGGCGGCCCAGACCTATCTGACGGAACATATGCCGGTGCTGCAAAAAGCGGTGGTCCGGACGGACGGCCTCACCGTCTCGCTTATTATTTCCGAGCGGATGGAGGACATCGTGAAGGTATACGACGATTTCAGTTAAAAAGGCGCCGCCCGCCGGAACACCCGGCGGGCGGCGCTTTTCCATCTCAAATTACAGCAGGACGACTCCCGCTTCCTTACACGCCTCGATGGTCTGGGGGTCCCAGATGGACGCCTGTACCTCGCCGATGTGGGCCTTGCCCAGCAGCAGCATGGACACCCGGCTCTGGCCGATGCCCCCGCCGATGGTCAGGGGCAGCTCCCCGGCCAGCAGGGCCCTGTGGAAGGGTAGCTCCCGGCGGTAGTCGCACCCGGCGATGGAGAGCTGCTTGTCCAGGGACTTGGGGCTCACCCGGATGCCCATGGAGGAGATCTCAAAGGCGTGGCCCAGCACGCTGTTCCAGATGAGGATGTCCCCGTTCAGGGACCAGTCGTCGTAGTCAGGGGCCCGGCCGTCGTGGGGCTTGCCGGACTTCAGCGCTCCGCCGATGCCCATGACGAAGGTGGTGGGGTGGTCCTTCACCCAGGCGTCCTCCCGCTCCTTGGGGGTCAGGTCGGGCCAGCGGTCCTCCAGCTCCTGGGCGGTGACGAAGGACACCTCCCGGTCGATGACGGGCAGGGGGGTGAGCTGGGGGAAGACGGAGCGCAAGGTGGCCTGGGTGTCGGCCAGGGCGCCCACGATGGTGTTCACCACGCCCTTTAAGTAGTCGGTGTTCCGGTCCCGGGGGGCCATGACCTTCTCCCAGTCCCACTGGTCCACATAGACCGAGTGGAGGTTGTCCAGCTCCTCGTCCCGGCGGATGGCGTTCATGTCGGTGTAGAGCCCCTCGCCCACGGAGAACTGGTAGCGGTGGAGGGCCATCCGCTTCCACTTGGCCAGGGAGTGGACCACCTGGGCGTCCCGTCCGGCATCGGGCACGTCGAAGGACACGGGCCGCTCCACGCCATTCAGATCGTCGTTCAGGCCGGTGGAGGCCTCCACGAACAGGGGGGCGGACACCCGGCGCAGGTTCAGCGCCCCGCCCAAGTGGTCCTCAAACAGCCGCTTCAGAAGGCCGATGGCCTTCTGGGTATCATACAGGTTCAGCCGGGGGGCGTACCCCTCGGGGATGACGGTATTCAGCATCACGCATTACTCCTTTGCCGCTTTTTCGCGGGGAACATGGGCCATATTATAGCCCATGCGGGAGAAAAATGCAAGTCTAAAATCGCATTCCTGCAAAATTTCGCTGTGACGCCCAAACGGAAGAAAAATGTAAATAGTATTTGTTTTTCCGGCGGGACAATGATATAATAGCGGATAAGAAAAAACAGCAAAGGATGATCTCCATATGGTCAAGGATTTTGACGCCAAACTGAAGGAATTCGCCCACCTGCTGATAGACGTGGGAATGAACGTCCAGCCGGGGCAGACCCCCCGTATCGAGGGCTTCGTGGAGGCCGCGCCGCTGGTGCGGCTGTGCGTGGAGGCCTGCTACGACCGGGGCGCCCGGAACGTCGTCGCCGACTGGGGGGACGATTTTGTTACCCGGCAGCAGTTCCTCCGGGCGGACGAGACGGTTTTCTCCGAGTACCCCAGCTATATGAAGGCAAAGGTGGACTGGCTGTTGGAGAACCAGTGCCCGAGGCTGTCCATCGCGGGTTCCAACCCGGAACTGCTGAAAGGGGTGGACCCGGCCCGGATGCAGGCCCGCCGCCGGGTGGCCGGCGCCGCCACCAAGGACTACTTTGACGCCATGATGGCCAACCGGTTCCAGTGGTGCGTGGGCTCCTATCCCACCCCCGCCTGGGCCCAAAAGGTCTTCCCCGATCTGCCGGAGGACGAGGCTCTGGACGCCCTGTGGGAGGCCATGTTCTCCGTGTGCCGCATCACCGGGGACGGCAAGGCGGTGGAGCGCTGGCAGGCCCACATGGAGGCCACCACCCGCCGGGCGAAGATCTTGAACGACTACAACTTCAAATTCCTCCGCTACTCCAATTCCCTGGGCACCGATCTGACCATCGAGCTGCCCGAGGACCACATCTGGGCCGGGGCCTGCGACTATACCCCCGAGGGGGTCCGGTTCGTGCCCAACATGCCCACGGAGGAGATCTTCACCGCCCCCCGGTGGGACGGAGTCAATGGACGGGTGTACGCCGCCCTGCCTCTGGCCCTCAACGGCAATATGGTGAAGGATTTCTACATGGACTTCAAGGACGGCCGCATCGTGGACGTCCATGCGGAGGAGGGGGAGGAGCATCTGCGCGCCTCCATCGATATCGACGAGGGCTCCCACTACCTGGGCGAGGTGGCCCTGGTCCAGTATGACTCTCCCATCCGCAACACCGGCCTGCTGTTCTACGAGACCCTGTTCGACGAGAACGCCTCCTGCCATCTGGCCTTTGGCGCAGCCTACCCCGAGTGCATCCGGGGCGGAAATGACATGAGCGAGGAGGAGCAGAAGGCCGCCGGGCTCAACCAGTCCATGAACCATGTGGACTTCATGGTGGGCACGGAGGACCTGTCCATCGTGGGCGTCACCCACGATGGGACGGAGGTCTCGGTCTTTGTCAACGGCAACTTCGCGTTTTGACGCTAAAATATAAATATTGGAGGTTATTGCTATGGATTACAAACAGGCATATCAACACTGGCTGAACTCTCCCGCCCTGTCCGCTACCGAGAAGGCCGAGCTGGAGGCCATCCGGAACGACGACAAGGAGATCGAGTCCCGTTTCTTCTCCCAGCTGGAGTTCGGCACCGCCGGCCTGCGCGGCACCATGGGGGTGGGCCTCTACCGGATGAACATCCACGTCATCCGCCACGCCACCCAGGCCTTCGCCGAGGTCATCCTGGCCGAGGGGGCCGAGGCGGTGGCCAAGGGCATCGCTGTGTGCTACGACTGCCGCAATAACTCCGAGCTGTTTGCCCGGGAGGCCGCCTGCGTCATGGCGGGCAACGGCATCCCCGTGCGGCTGTTCGAGTCCCTGCGCCCCACCCCGGAGCTGTCCTTCGCCATCCGGGAGTACGGCTGCACCGCCGGCATCAACATCACCGCCAGCCACAACCCCAAGGAGTATAACGGCTACAAGGTCTACTGGTCCGACGGGGCCCAGCTCCCCCCCAGGCATGCCGACGAGGTGGCCCGCAAGATGCAGGAACTGGACGTGTTCGACTGCGTGAAGACCGTGGACTATGACGCCGCGCTGGCCGACGGCAGGATCGTCCTCATGGGCGAGGAGACCGACGAGAAGTTCCTGGCCAACGTGATGGGGCAGGTCAACGACAAGGCGGCGGTGGAGGCGGTGGCCGACACCTTCAAGATGGTGTACACCCCCTTCCACGGCACCGGCCACAAGCTCATCCCCGAGGCGTTGAAGCGCCTGGGCATGAAGCACGTGATCTGCGTGCCCGAGCAGATGGTCATCGACGGCGACTTCCCCACCGTGGCCTCTCCCAACCCGGAGAACCCGGAGGGCTTCTATCTGGCGGTGGATCTGGCCAAGGCCAACGGCGCTGACTTCATCCTGGGCTCCGACCCCGACGCCGACCGGGTGGGCCTGATGGTCAAGACCGGGAGCGGCGAGTACAAGGTGCTCACCGGCAACCAGACCGGCGTGCTGTTGCTGGACTACCTCATCGGCGCGAAAAAGCGCACCGGCAAGATGCCTGAAAAGCCTGTGGCGCTGAAATCCATCGTCTCCACCGAGATGGCCCGGAAGGTGGCGGAGGACAACGGTGTGGACTTCTACGACACCTTCACCGGCTTCAAGTTCCTGGCCCAGAAGAAGGACCAGCTGGAGGGGGCCGGGGAGGGCACTGTCATCATGTCTTTCGAGGAGTCCTACGGCTATATGCTGGGCGACTACGTCCGGGACAAGGACGCCGTCACCGCCGCCGTGGCCATGACCGAGATGGCCGCCTGGTACTACGGGCAGGGCATGACCCTGGCCGACGCCATGGAGGCCCTCTATGAGAAGTACGGGGACTTCCAGGAGAAGACACTGAACCTGGTGATGCCCGGCCTGGACGGCCTGAAGAAGATGGCCGACCTGATGGCGAACCTCCGCGCCAAGCCCCCGGTGGAGATCGCCGGCGTGGCCGTGGCCCAGCAGAAGGACTACAAGGACGGCTCTGTGGTCGATGTGGCCACCGGCGGGAAGTCCGCCATGGAGCTGTCCGGCTCCAACGTGCTCCGCTACGAGATGGCCGACGGCACCTCCGTCATCGTTCGGCCCTCCGGCACCGAGCCCAAGGTGAAGGTGTATCTCCTCACCCGGGGGGACAGCCAGGCCGCCTGCGCCGAAAAGATCGCCAAGTATTCCGCCTGGGCGGAGACTTTGAAAAACTAAGGCACGATATATACATGGGCAGCCGACCGCTCCCGAGAGGCCGCGCGGGGACATCCGGGCAGGGGGGCACATCATTTGATGTGCCTCCCTGTCTGCGTTTTTTTAAATTTCATGTTGACAGGCAGCCCATTCTGTGCTAACATATGAGCAGATGTTCAAATGTTTGTCCGAAAGGAGGGGGACCATGGAGGAGAACATGGAGATCGAGCGGTGCGGCTTTCTCTGCGTCCATGAGGACACGGTGGCCCAGGTGATCTCGGAGATGCCCGATGACGAGACCCTTTACGACCTGGCGGAGCTGTTCAAGGTGTTCGGGGACTCCACCCGCGTCAAGATCCTCTACGCCCTGTTCGAGGCGGAGCTGTGCGTGTGCGATATCGCCCAGCTGCTGGGCCTCACCCAGTCCGCCGTGTCCCACCAGCTGCGGGTCCTGAAGGGCTCCCGGCTGGTGAAGCCCCGGAAGGACGGCAAGACCGTGTTCTACTCCCTGGCCGACGACCACGTCCGCAAGATCATCGCCCAGGGCATGGACCACATCACCGAATGACCGCCACATATTTTGGAAAGGGAGAGATCCACATGAAAAAGACCTACAAGCTCATCGACCTGGACTGCGCCAATTGCGCCCGCAAGATGCAGGACGCCATCCTCAAGCTGGACGGGGTGGAGGACTGCACCGTCAACTTCCTCACCCAGAAGCTGACCATCACCGCCGCCGACGTGGAGGCCCTCATGCCCGCCGTCCTCAAGTGCGTGAAAAAGGTGGAGCCTGACTGCCAGATCGTGATGTAATGACCCCTTTGACCGCCCGGTTCCGTGCCTCCGCGGAGGACACGGGCGGTTTTTTGCGCCCTTTTTTAAGATAAGGAGGGAACTCCCACCATGACGAAAAAACAGAAGAAAATGCTGGTCCGCATCCTTATCGCGGGGGCCATGCTGATCGTCCTGGCTCTGATGAAGATGAAGGGCGACGGGAGGATCTGGCTGCCGGACTGGTTCCACTTGCCCTTCAGTACGCGAGTGCCCGGCTATGACAGCGACGGGAATCTTGTCACTGGCGCTTATCTGCCGATCGGCTGGCTGTACCTGATCCCCTACTTCATCATCGGCTGGGACGTGCTGTGGAAGGCCGTCCGCAACATCGCCCACGGCCAGGTGTTCGACGAGAACTTCCTCATGTCCCTGGCCACCGTGGGGGCCCTGGCCCTGGGCGAGTACGCCGAGGCGGTGGGGGTCATGCTGTTCTACCAAGTGGGCGAGCTGTTCCAGAACTACGCCGTGGGCAAGTCCCGGCAGTCCATCGCCCAGCTCATGGACATCCGGCCCGATGTGGCCAACGTGGAGCGGGACGGCGAGATCGAAGAAGTGGACCCGGAGGAGGTGGAGATCGGCGAGACCATCGTCATCCGCCCCGGCGAGAAGGTCCCTCTGGACGGGGTAGTGCTGGAGGGCTCCACCGCCATCGACACCGCCGCCCTCACCGGCGAGTCGGCCCCCCGGGACGTGGCGGCGGGGGGCGAGCTGCTGTCCGGATGCGTGAACCTCACCGGACTGCTGAAAGTTCGGGTCACCAAGGAGTTCGGCCAGTCCACTGTGGCCAAGATTTTGGACCTGGTGGAGAACGCCTCCTCCAAAAAGGCGAAGGCGGAGAACTTCATCACCAAGTTCGCCCGGTACTATACCCCCGCCGTGGTGTTCGGGGCGCTGGCCCTGGCCATCATCCCGTCCCTGGTGGACGGCCGCTGGCAGATGTGGATCGGCCGGGCCCTGACCTTCCTGGTCATCTCCTGCCCCTGCGCTCTGGTGATCTCCATCCCTCTGTCCTTCTTCGGGGGGATCGGCGGGGCCTCCCGGAAGGGCATCCTGGTGAAGGGCGGCAACTACCTGGAGCTGCTGGCCGACGCCGGCATCGTGGTGTTCGACAAGACGGGCACCCTCACCAAGGGCACCTTCGCCGTCAGCGAGGTCCGCCCCGTGGGGGTGAGCGAGGGTGAACTGCTGGAGCTGGCTGCCCTGGCGGAGCGGCACTCCAGCCACCCCATCGCCCAGTCCCTCCGCTCCGCCTGGGGGAAGGAGTGCGACCCCGAGCGGGTAGCCGGCGTGACCGAGGTGGCCGGCCAGGGGGTCAAAGCCCTGGTAGACGGCAAAGAGGTACTGGCTGGCAACGCCAAACTGATGGCCTCCCTCCCCGGCTGGACGGACGGGGCCGCTACCGGCGCCGTGGGCACCGTGGTCCATGTGGCGGCGGACGGGAAGTACATCGGATACGTGACGGTGGCCGACCAGATCAAGGAGACCACCCCTCAGGCCCTGGCCGATCTGAAGGCCGCCGGGGTGCGAAAGACCGTCATGCTCACCGGCGACAGCGAGGCGGTGGGCCAGGCGGTGGGAGCGAAATTGGGCATCGACGAGGTCCACGCGGGGCTGCTGCCCGGCGACAAGGTGGACCAGGTGGAAAAACTGCTGGCCTCCAAGGGGCCCCGGGAGCAGCTGGTCTTCGTGGGGGACGGCATCAACGACGCGCCGGTGCTGTCCCGGGCCGACGTGGGGGTGGCCATGGGGGCCCTGGGCTCCGACGCCGCCATCGAGGCCGCCGACGTGGTCCTCATGGACGACGACCTGTCCAAGCTGGCGGCGGCGGTGTCCATCGCAAGGAAGTGCCTTCGCATCGTGCGGGAGAACATCGTGTTCGCCCTGGCGGTCAAGGGGCTGTTCCTGATTCTGGGCGCCATCGGCAGGAGTACCATGTGGATGGCAGTCTTCGCCGACGTGGGCGTTGCGGTCATCGCCATCCTCAACGCCATGCGGGCGCTGAACGCCAAATGAAAGTTTAAAATCAAGCTGTTGCATTTATGTACAGAAGTTCTCAGGAAATGCCCGGTTTTTTGGGCATTTCCTGAGAATTTTCTTGTTTTAATTGAAAACTTTATGAATTTACTTGCAAAAAGCGAAGAAGTGGCATATAATCGCCCCATGTTTGAGAGAAAGAGGGGAGCGCCATGCTCGCAAATCTGCCCGTTCTCGCCCTGGAGGCGGCGGAGCCCACCGGCCTGCTGAAAGTGATCACCGAGGTCAACAACTTTATCAACAGCAAGATCGTCTGGGGCTGGCCCGCCATCATCCTGCTGACATTCGTGGGCATCCTGATGACCTGCCTGACCAAGTGCTTCCAGGTCAGCCACTTCGGCCACTGGATGAAGCAGACCATCGGCAGCATCTTCAAAAAGGACGTGTCCGGCCACACCCAGGACAAATCCATCTCCCAGTTCCAGTCCCTGTGCACCGCCCTGGCGGCCACGGTGGGCACCGGCAACATCGTGGGCGTGGCGGGGGCCATCATTACCGGCGGCCCCGGCGCGGTATTCTGGATGTGGATCATCGCCTTCTTCGGCATGATGACCAACTACTCCGAGAACGTGCTGGGCATCTTCTACCGCCGCAAGAGCGAGAGCGGCGAGTGGCACGGCGGCGCCATGTACTACCTGCGGGACGGCCTGGGCGCCAAGAAGGGCTGCAAGACCATCGGCGCGGTGCTGGCGGTGCTGTTCTCCATCTTCTGCTTCCTGGCCTCCTTCGGCATCGGCAACATGACCCAGGTGAACTCCATCTCCGGCAACATGGAGGCCGTGTTCGGCGTGCCCAAGTGGATCACCGGCATCGTGATCCTGGCCCTGGTGGCCCTGGTCATCCTGGGCGGGCTGAAGCGCATCGCCTCCGTCACCGAGAAGATCGTGCCCTTCATGGTCATCCTGTACATCGCGGGCACCCTGGTGATCCTGTTCACCAACCTGCAACAGATCCCCGCCGTGTTCGGCGCCATCTTTAAGGGCGCCTTCGGCATGAAGGCCGCCGCCGGCGGCATCGTGGGCTCAGGCATCAAGCTGGCCATCGAGCAGGGGGCCAAGCGGGGCGTGTTCTCCAATGAGGCCGGCCTGGGCTCCTCCGTCATGGTCCACTCCAGCTCCAACGTGAAGGAGCCGGTGCGCCAGGGCATGTGGGGCATCTTCGAGGTGTTCGCCGACACCATCATCGTCTGCACCCTCACCGCCTTCTCCATCCTGTCCTCCGATTTGGTGGACCTGTCCACCGGCGCGGTGGTCACCGAGTGGCAGGGCACCGCCATCAACAACTCCAACCTGATGAGCACCATCTTCGGCGAGCAGTTTGGTTTCATCGGCTCCGCCTTCGTGGCCGTGGCCGTCATGCTCTTCGCCTTCTCCACCGTGCTGGGCTGGTCCCACTACGGCTCCACCGCCTGCGGTTTCCTGTTCTCCGACAAGGCCGTGCTGGCCTATCGGATTATCTTCGTGGTCGCCATCTTCGGCGGCGCCGTGATGGGCGAGAACCTGGCCTGGGACATCGCCGACACCCTCAACGGCATGATGATGATTCCCAACCTGATCGGCGTGCTGGTGCTGTGCCCGGTGGTCTACAGGATCACCAAGAACTATGTGGACCGCCACATGCGGCACCAGGACATCGAGCCCATGCTGTCCAACTTCAAGGACATCCAGGACGAGACCGCCCCGCTGGTTCGCTCCGGCGAGGAGGAATAAGACGGCCGGCAGGGGACAGGCGGGATGATCTTTCATCCTGTGGTCCGTCAGGTATCCGATTTCAAAAGGAGCGGCGGGGAATGGGCGCGGCTGATAAAGAATGTTTTATCATCCAACAGCAACAGCATGGTACTTCGGTATCATGCTGTTGTTGTTTTACTGGATCTGCTAAACTCCGGGGAAAAATCAATTTCACCGATGAAATTATAGTGTATGTCAATTCGTTGAATACGATGACCAGTGGATTTATCGGGGGCATGGACTATGATTTTCTCCACAAATTCCCGCAGGAGCGCCGGCGTCAATTCCGTGGGTTCTGTGTACTTCCTGACGATTTTGAGAAAACTTTGAAGATTCACCGCCTGTTCCTCGGCGCTCTCAACGGTGGGCCGAAGTTCTGAAACAGTCTGCTTTAACTCGGCCTGCTCCTGTTCATAGTCCCCGGACATTTTCGCAAAGCGTTCCTCGTTCAGCTTTCCCAGCACATGGTCCTCATACAGCCTTCGGATGATGGCGTCCAGTTCATTGATACGGTGTTCGGCTTTCTCCAATTTGCGCTTAGCCTGCTCTCGCTCCGCGCTCTGCGCCGCCAGCTTGTTTGTCATCACCAGACGCACAAATTCGTCCTCGTCCTCTTGGGCATAGGCCACCACCCTTTGCAGGTTTTGGAGTACCAACTGTTCCAGCACCACAGCCCGGATATAGTGTGCGCTGCATTGTTTTCTTGTGCGGTAGCTGGAACAGGTATAACACTCCTGCTCATGGGTCCAGGAGGTAGTCCGGCAATGGTACAACCGTGCGCCGCAGTCGGCGCAGTAGGCCAGCCCGGAGAACATCCCCATCTCTCCCATCTTAGTGGGGCGGCGGCGCTGTTCCCTGGCTTTCTGTACTATTTCCCATGTGTCCTTATCAATGATCGCTTCGTGGGTGTTTTCAAAGATCGCCCATTTGTCCGGCGGATTTGCAATACGCTTCTTGCTCTTGTAGGACAGTTTCGTGCCCTTAAAGTTGGTGGTGCGGCCCAAATATGTGTCCTGTTCCAAAATATTGACTACGCTGCGTTGATGCCACCCACAGGGATCATCCGGGTGGTAATTCCGCATCCTGCCTGTTCGCCGGAACTCTATCGTTCCCGGCGTGGGGATGCCTCGTTCTTTCAGCATACGGGCGATTTTGCTGGGGCCGTTTCCCTCAACACATAGTTGGAAAATCAGCTCCACCACGGGGGCCGTTTCCTCGTCGATGACCAGGTGGCCGTCCGCGCCCTTTATGTAGCCATATGGGGGGTTTACAGCGAGACGCTGGCCGGACATCCCCTTATTGCGGAATACCGATCGAACTTTCTTGCTGGTGTCCTTGGCGTACCACTCGTTGATGATGTTCCGAAAAGGAGTGAAGTCGCTGCTCACCTGATCGTCGCTGTCCACCCCGTCATTGACGGCGATGAAGCGTACCCCCATCTCCGGGAAACGCACCTCTGTATAGAGGCCCACCTCCAGATAGTTCCGCCCGAACCGGGACATATCCTTGACGATCACCATGCTTACAAGTCCGCTTTCAATGTCCGCCAGCATTTCCTGAAAACCGGGGCGGCGGAAATTGGTGCCGGAGAAACCGTCGTCTTTATAGATTTTGTAATCGGTTATTCCTCGGTCTTTGCAATACTTGGCGAGAATATCGATTTGAGACGAGATTTGTCAAGGGGTAATTATGCAATTTGTGTGTTCTTTGTTCAAAACAAAGATGAGATTTTCTGTCCAAAAAAATCTTGTCAATGCGGCAAAAGTATGGTATCATTTAAAAAATACTTTTGCAAAAGCGGTGGTCAATGTGAAATCTACTCAGTCTGTTTCCGATCTGCGAAAGGCAAATAGAAACCGGGTATACCGGTTTCTATACGACTCGAAGGGAGATCAGACAGTACAGGATGTGTCGAGGGCACTGTCCCTGAGTCTGCCAACTGTGAATCAAAATCTGAATGAGCTGATGGAGTTGGGACTTATCGACAACTCCAGGATCGCAAGTTCCAGCGGAGGGCGCCGGCCGCGTCTTTTGTCTGTTATTCCATCCGCCCGCTGCGCCGTGGGCGTGGAAATATCACCTCACCATATGTATTTGGTTGCCACAGACCTGAAAGGCAGCGAACTGGATTACCGTGCGGTATCGAGGCCCTTTGAGGCTACGGCGGACTACGCCGCAGCGTTAGCCGAGGAGATACAGTCGCTTTTGGCGGGCTTGGGGGTCGGTCAGGACAGGGTCCTGGGTGTTGGGGTCACCCTTCCGGGCATCATCAATGTTGAGGATACGGTATTGGAGTATGCGCCTACGCTGGTTTCAACCCCTTTGGATCTGAGTTTTCTCCGGGCGGCGATCCCCTATGCGGTGAAGTTTTGCAATGACGCCAACGCGGGCGGATTCGCGGAGTGGTGGGACCAGCCCGAACAGTCCAGCATGGCCTATCTGTCCATCGGCCGGGGCATCGGTGGGGCGATTTTGGTCAACGGGACCCCCTATTTGGGAGCCCGCCAGCGATCGGCTGAATTCGGCCATATGTGCATCCACCCGGGCGGAAAGACCTGCTCCTGCGGCAGACAGGGGTGCCTGGAGGCATACTGCTCCACCGCGGTCCTGTCCAATCACCTGGGGATCTCCCTGGCAGACTTTTTTGACGGTTTGGAGGCTGGAGCCGGCGAAAAGCCGCTTCTGTGGGAGCGGTATTTGGAGGACCTGTCCATCGGGATCGTCAATATCCACACTATGCTGGACTGCGATATCGTGCTGGGCGGCCCACTGAGCCCTTTTCTGGGGAAGCGCGTTGAGCAGTTAAAGAACTATATTAACCAGGTTGATTCGATTTCTCATACGTCTCAACATGTCCGCTTATGCCGTTATCACGAAAAGTCAAACGGGATCGGCGTGGCCTTAAAATATGTAGATAACTTCATTTCTAACATATGACGTAAACAGGCACCCCTGAAAAGGGTGCCTGTTTGATATATTGCACAAAAATGATGTAGCATATTTATACAAAATGTTTTGTTAAAAGTTATTGACAAAAGAGAACAGATGTGTTAAATTGTTCTCAGTTAATAAAGATATTTTACAAAAGTTTTTATAATAAATAACGGGACGCTCGTTTCCCCGCAATGGCGGCAGAACAGGAGGAGAGGTATATGGAATACCTGATCGGCATTGATCTTGGCACCTCGGGCACCAAAACGGTGCTGTTCGATGTGAACGGGATGCCGGTGGCGAGCCACACCGTGGAGTATCCGCTGCATCAGCCCCGAAACGGCTGGGCGGAGCAGGATCCCCACGACTGGTGGGGAGCGGTGCAGGAGACCGTCCGGGCCGTTCTGAACAAGAGCGGTGTCAAGCCGGAGGAGATCAAGGGCGTGGGGCTTTCCGGCCAGATGCACGGTCTGGTGATGCTGGACGCCCAGGGCCACGTTCAGCGCAGCGCCATCCTCTGGTGCGACGGGCGGACCCAGAAGCAGTGTGACGAGATCACCGAGACGCTGGGACAGAGGCTGATCGACATCACCGCCAATCCCGCGCTGCCCGGCTTTACCGCCGGAAAGATCCTGTGGGTCCGGGAGAACGAGCCGGCGGTCTACGAGAAGTGCCGCCACATCCTGCTGCCCAAGGACTACATCAGATACAAGCTCACCGGCGAGTTCGCCACCGAGGTGTCCGACGCCTCCGGCATGAACCTGCTGGATGTGCCGAACCGCCACTGGAGCGGCGAGGTCCTGTCCGCCCTGGACATCGACTCCGGCCTGCTGGGGCGGATGTATGAATCCTGCCAGGTGACAGGGGCGGTGACGCCGGCCGCCGCCGAGGCCACCGGGCTGGCGGCCGGCACCCCCGTGGTAGGCGGGGCGGGAGACAACGCTGCCGCCGCCATCGGAACCGGCGTGGTGGAGACCGGCAGGGCATTCACGACTCTGGGCACCTCCGGGGTCATTTTCGCCCACGCAGACCGGGTGACCATCGACCCCAGGGGCCGGGTCCATACCTTCTGCTCCGCCGTACCGGGGGCGTGGACGGTGATGAGCTGCACTCTGGCCGCCGGACTGTCCCTCCAGTGGTTCCGCAACCAGTTCTGCGGCGCCGAGCGGGAGCTGGCCGCCGCCCAGGGGCGGGATGTATACGAGCTGATGACTGACAGCGCGGCCCGCAGCCCCATCGGGGCCAACCGGCTGATTTACCTGCCCTATCTCATGGGGGAGCGGTCCCCGCTACTGGATTCCGACGCGAGGGGCGCGTTCATCGGCCTTTCCAACATCCACACCAAGGGCGACATGATCCGGGCGGTGATGGAGGGTGTGGCCTACTCCCAGCGTCAGTGCCTGGACGTGTTCCGGGAGATGGGGGTGGACGTGTCCGACATGGCCGCCTGCGGCGGCGGCGGGCGGAGCCCCTTCTGGCGGCAGATACTGGCCGACCTGTACGGCTGCCCCGTAAAGACCATCGCCTCCGAGCAGGGGCCGGCGCTGGGCGCGGCCATCCTGGCGGGTGTGGGCGCGGGCCTCTACTCCTCCGTGGCGGAGGGCTGCAAGGTGGCCGTCCACGCGGGAGAGATCCAGCGGCCGAAGGCGGAGAACTCCGCGGCATATGAGCCGTTTTACCAGCTCTATCGGAACCTGTATCCCACGTTGCGGGACAGCTTCCACACGCTGGCGGCGCTGTAAGGGGGGACACACTATGGAGATCAAAACGGTTTTTGACCCGACGTTCAAGCCCTATGGCAAAGTGCTGGAGGGTTACAACACCGCCTGCCTGGTGAACGCCATGAAAACCATCCCGCTGCCTGGGCACGGCACCGCCTATGAGCCCAGCATCCCCGTCCTGGAGGCCACCTGCCTCTACGGTCAGTTCCAGAACAACGCCTACGGCGGTATGCCCGTCCAAATCGGTATGTGCTGGGGCCGCAATACCAGGCTGAACTGCCTGGAATACCACCGGGACAGCGAGGTCAACGTGGGCGAGGGGGATTTCATCCTGCTACTGGCCAGACAGGATGAGATCGTGGACGGCGTGCTGGACACCTCCCGCGTCAAGGCGTTCCGGGTGCCCGCCGGCGTTCCGGTAGAGGTCTACGCCACCACCCTTCACTACGCTCCCTGTCATGTGAGCGAGGCCGAGGGGTTCCGGGTCGCCGTGGTCCTTCCCAGAGGCACCAACACTGCCGTCCCCGGCGCGAAGCCGGTCAATGAGGAGGACACCTGGCTCACCGCCCGGAACAAATGGCTGCTGGCCCATCCGGAGTCCGATGAGGGGAAGGGCGGCGCCCACATCGGGCTGAAGGGCGTAAACATCGACATCATAAACGATATATGAGGAGGAAAGGATCATGCTGACCAACATCCCTGAGGTAAAACTGGGCATCATCGCCGTGAGCCGGGACTGCTTCGTCATCTCCCTGTCGGAGCGGCGGCGGAGCGCCATCGTGTCCGCCTGCGCGAAAAACGGCCTGGACCTGTACGAGTGCAAAACCACCGTGGAGAACGAACTGGATATGCTGAAAGCGGTCGATGAAGTCAAATCCGCCGGATGCAATGCCTTGGTGGTATTCCTGGGGAACTTCGGCCCGGAGACCCCCGAGACCCTCATCGCCAAAAACTTCGACGGCCCCGTCATGTACGCCTCCGCCGCCGAGGGGGACGGCGACCTCATCAATGGGCGCGGCGACGCCTACTGCGGTATGCTGAACTGCTCCTACAACTTAGGGCTACGGCATCTCAAGGCATACATCCCCGAGTACCCCGTGGGCTCCGCCGAGGACATCGCGAAGATGATCGCCGACTTCGTGCCCATCGCCCGGGCCCTGCTGGGCGTGGCGAATTTGAAGATCATCACCTTTGGTCCCCGGCCCCAGGACTTCTTCGCCTGCAACGCCCCCATCAAGGGCCTGTACGAGCTGGGTGTGGAGATCGAGGAGAACTCCGAACTGGACCTGCTGGTGAGCTACAAGGCTCACGCCGGGGACCCCCGCATCGCGGGCGTCTGCGACGAGATGGCCGCCGAGATGGGAGAGGGACGCTATTATCCCGAGCTGTCCGCCCGGATGGCCCAGTTCGAGCTGACCCTGTTGGACTGGGCGGAGCAGCACAGGGGCAGCCGGAAATATGTGGCCTTTGCCGACAAGTGCTGGCCCGCTTTCCCGGAGGCCTTCGGCTTTGAGCCCTGCTACGTCAACTCCCGGCTGGTCTCTCGCGGCATCCCCGTAGCCTGCGAGGTGGACATCTACGGCGCTTTGAGCGAGTACATCGGCATGTGCGTGTCCGACAATACCGTCACGCTACTGGACATCAACAACTCCGTCCCAGCGCAGATGTGGGCGGAGCAGATCAAGGGTAAATTCGACTATCAACTCACCGACACCTTCATGGGCTTCCACTGCGGCAACACACCGTCCTGCATGCTGTGCGCGGACCGGGCGGTGAAGTATCAGCTGATCCAGCACCGTCTGCTGGAGCCCAAGGACAGCGAGCCCGACTTCACCAGGGGCACCCTGGAGGGGGACATCGCACCCTCCGACATCACCTTCTACCGGCTCCAGTGTGACTCCAACGGCGACCTCCGCTCCTACATCGCCCAGGGGGAGGTGCTGCCGGTGGCGACCCAGTCTTTCGGCGGCATCGGCGTGTTCGCCATCCCGGAGATGGGGCGCTTCTACCGCCATGTGCTGATCCAGAAGCGCTACCCTCACCACGGGGCGGTGGCCTTCGGGCACTACGGCAAGGCCCTGTTCGAGGTGTTCAAGTTCCTGGGCGTGGGCGACATCGCGTACAATCAGCCCAAGAGCCTCCCCTATCCCACCGAGAATCCGTTCCGGTAAGTCTTAGACTTTCAAGATAAAAGGAAGGAGCGCATATCGGATGAAACAACAGGCAGTGAACCCCTACCTCCCAAGTTGGGAATACATCCCGGACGGCGAGCCCCATCTGTTCGGGGACCGGGTGTACGTCTACGGCTCTCATGACAAGTTCAACGCCCCCATCTTCTGCGTCAACGACTACGTGTGCTGGTCCGCCCCGGCGGACGACCTCAGCGACTGGCGAAACGAGGGTGTCATCTTCCGCAAGAACCAGGATCCAAAGAACAAGCTGGGCCTGCGCCTCCTGTTCGCTCCGGACGTGTGCCAGGGCCCCGACGGGCGGTACTACCTCTACTACGCCTTCGACTTCATGGGGATCATGGGCGTGGCGGTGTGCGACACCCCGGCGGGCCAGTATGAGTTCCTGGGCCACGTCCACTACAAGGACGGCACCATCTGGGGCCGCCGAAAAGGGGACCAGTTCCCCTTCGACCCCGGCATCCTCTATGACGACGATGGGCGCGTCTGGCTGTACTCCGGCTTCTACACCCCCACCCCGGCCATTGTTACCGGCGGGAAAAAGCTCCGCAATGACGGCGGTGTGGTGGTGGAGTTGGAACAGGACATGGTGACCATCAAGACCGAGCCCAGGGTCATTTTCCCCAAGGAGGGTCCCGGCTCCTTCCCCAACCACGAGTTCTTCGAGGCCAGTTCCATCCGAAAGGACGGGGACAAGTACATCTTCGTGTACTCCTCCCGGCACAACCACGAGTTGTGCTACGCCGTCAGCGACCGGCCCGACGGCGGCTTCACCTTCGGCGGCACCTTGGTAGACCAGGGCGATATGTTCCTGGACGGCAACCAGGACGAATCCAAGGCCCTCAACTACTTGGGCAACACCCACGGCGGGATGCTGAAGCTGGGAGATCAGTGGTACATCTTTTACCACCGGCAGACCAACCGGCACTCCTATTCCAGGCAGGCCTGCGCGGAGAAGCTGACCCAAAACCCCGACGGCTCCTTCCGGCAGGCGGAGGTCACCTCCTGCGGGCTTAACGACGGGCCGCTGAAGGGCCAGGGCCGGTATGAAGCCCGCATCGCCTGCAACCTCTGGAGCAAAACGGGCGTGGGCCGGTACGACGGCTCCAGCCCGAGAAAGCGTCTGGCGGCCCATCCCTACTTCACCCAGACGGGGAAGGACCGGGAATCGGACGGCGACCAGTACATCGCCAACATGCGGGACGGCGCGGTGGCGGGGTTTAAGTACTTCGCCTTCGACGGCTCGGAGACGCACATCGCCGTTGAGACCCGCGGCAGCGGTTCCGGCAGTTTTCTCGTTTCGGATGGGAAAAACGCACTTGCCTCGGTCCCCGCAAACGGCAGCGCCACGTTCAAGACAGAGCCGGGCACCAAGCCACTTTACTTCACCTACACCGGTGATGGCGCGGTAGACTTTATCGCGTTCACAATAAAATAAAAAATGGAAGGAGAATGAAACATGGAATCGACGAATGCGATCTTTGACCTGTTCAAAATGGCGGCCATCGGCGTTGGCGTGCTGGCCCTGGTGCTTGCGGCCCTGTTTATCTGGAGGGCAGTCAAGCGGAAGAAGGACGGCAAACGGAGCAAGCTCTTCAATGTCCTCTACAATGTCTCGGCCACAGCGGTCACGGCAGTCTGCCTTGTGGTCATCATGGTTCTGAACTTCGTAACTGGTGCGTATACAGGCCCCCTGGATGCTTTGATGGTAAAAAGTGCTACCCCGACAGATGACGGAACACTGGATGCAGCAAGGGAACTTGTGTACGACATTGCCGAGGAGGGCATGGTGCTTATGAGAAATGAGGATCATGCGCTTCCGCTTCAGACCACGAAAGTAAATGTCATCGGATATGACGCGCATAACCCGATCTATAGCGGCACCGGCTCCGGCTTTGTCAGTAACGCCGACTCGATCGACATTTTGAGCTCTCTGGAATCGGCAGGACTGGAGGTCAACCCTGTGCTGCTGTCCTCCGAGGTGTTTGCCCCGGTGCCAGACCCGAACGCTGGCCAGACGATGGGATTTATTGCGCCGAACTTCTCTAAGAACGAGATCCCGCTCTCCGCTTATACGGGGGATATTTCCTTTGAAAACCTGAAGAATTATTCCGACGTTGCGATCCTTGCCTTTGGCCGGCGCGGTTCGGAAGGAGCCGATCTGCCGAGTGACTATCTGCCGCTCGACGAGGATGAGGAAGCGCTGCTGAAAGCCGCCAGCGAGAATTTCGACACAGTGGTCGTCATCATCAACAGCGCCAACGCGCTGGAGATGGGCTGGGTAGACGAATACGGCGTCGACGCCGTGATCTGGTCTGGACTGCCCGGACCCTATGGCTTTGAGGCCCTGGGAAAGATCCTGACCGGCGAAGTAAATCCGTCCGGCCGGCTCCCCGACACCTGGGCCTATGACAACGACTCCAACCCCGTCAGCGAAAACTTTGGCGAGCAGGCCGCAACGAATGCCGACGGACGGTACTATGTGGACTATGTGGAGGGCATCTATCTTGGCTACAAGTGGTACGAGACCGCTTATGCCGAAGGAGCTGTCATTACGAACACAAAGACCGGAGAGACCTTTGACTACTCCGACTACGACAAAATCGTGGCGTATCCCTTTGGCTACGGCCTCAGCTATACCACGTTTGACCAGCAGATCACCGGTGGGACCCTCGCGGAGGGAACATCGCTGGATGCAAGGGGCGAGTACACAGTTGACGTCACGGTAACCAATACCGGGGATACCGCCGGGAAGTGCGTCGTTCAGCTTTACCTGACCGCCCCCTATACAGAGTATGACAAGGCGAACCTTGTTGAAAAGGCTGCCGCCTCCCTGGCTGCCTATGCCAAGACCGATGTCCTCGCTCCGGGGGCGTCGGAGACCGTCACATTGAACGTCAGCATGGAAGCGCTTGCCTCTTATGACAGCCGCTATGACAACGGAGACGGCACGAAGGGTGCGTATATGCTGGACGCCGGTGATTACATTTTCTCCGTGCGCTCCGACGCGCATACGGTCCTGGACAGCGTGACCGCCGCACTGAACGGCCAGTATTTCTTCTCCGGCGAAAACAAGAGGACCAGCGATGCTGTGGCGGCTGTCAACCAGTTTGAGGACGCTACCCGCGGAGAGTATCTCTCCAGACAGAACGGGTTTGCGAATTATGCCTCCGCCATGGGATCTGTTCAGCCGGTGATCGAGAATCTGGACCAGGTCAACAATGATATTGGAGTGCCTGGATTCAAAGGTCTTGCCACAGCACTTGCAAATCAGTTTGAACGGTTCGCCCACAATACGCTTGCCCGCCTTGATCTGCTGATACCGCTCCCGGCTCCTGACCCGCTGCCTGTGGAGCTGCGCCTGACGCTTGGCCTCCTCCGGCGTAAGCTCCTTCGGAGGAAGCTCGAACCGCCCGATGAACTTCAGGTGGATCTCCACCTCCTGCACCCGGTCCCCGTCGATGCGCTCCGGCGCATGGACCAGGATCTTGTCCACGAACTCGTTGATCATCGGCGTGGTCAGCTCGGAGAAGTCGGTGTACTTCTCTGCCAGCGCGAGGAACTGCTCCACACGAACGGTGTCCTCCTCGAAAGCGGCCAGCCGTGCCTCCTCCTCTGAAACGGCTTCACGCAAAGTTTTCTGCTCCGCCTCGTACCCGGCAAGCAGACTGTCAAAGCGGTCCCCGGACAGCCGGTCCATGGCGAAGGACTCATAGAGCCTCTTGATGATGGTGTCCAGTTCGGCAACGCGCTTCTTGTCCTTATTCAGCTTCCGACGGGCTGCCTTTGCCGCCTCTGTCTGCCGGATCTGGGACGCCGCCCGTACCCTTTCGATGAACTCCTCACGATTGGTGATGGCGTAGGTGCTGACCGTGCGGATGGTTTCCAGGATCAGCGTCCTCAATGCTTTCGTAGAGATGTGGTGATTGCCGCAGACCTTTTCCCGGCGCTGGCCGGCCAGCTTGTAGGCAGAGCATTCATAGACGTCCGATGGATATGGCTTTTTCCCGTTGCCCCGTGTCCGCTGGTTATACATCTTTGAGCCGCAATCCGCGCAGAACACGAGACCGGTCAACGGATTGGCTTCGCCAAAGGTATCGGTCCGGCGCGGCGTTCCCCGCAGCTTCTGAACAAGCTCCCAGGTGTCCTTGTCCACGATAGCCTCGTGGGTATTCTCAAAGATCAGCCAGTCCTTGGGCGCGTGGTAAACGGGGTACTTATCCTTATAGGACTCCTTGTGAGATCGGAAGTTGACCGTGTGCCCCATATATTCAGGCTTGGACAGGATCTGTCCGACTATAAAGTCGCTCCACGCATAGGGCCGGGTGATCTCCTCCTTGCTTTTCCATGGGCCGCGTCCCTGCCTCGCCAGATAAGCGGCAGGGCATTCCACCTTATCCCGATACAGGATATTCGCAATGTCGCTGAGGCCGTGCCCCTCAATGCTCAGTTGATAGATCCTGCGCACCACCGCCGCCGCTTCCTCGTCGATCAGCCAGTGGTGTTTATCCTCCGGGTCCTTCCGGTAGCCGTAGATGGCGGTCGTCGTGGTGGGTTTCCCGGACTCCCCCTTGACCCGAACAGCCGCCTTCTGCTTGCGGCTCAGATCCCGGAGATACCATTCGCTCATGATGTTGATGAACGGCGCGAACTCGCTGCTGGTCTGGTCGTCGCTGTCGATGTTGTTGGCGATGGCGATGAAGTGGACATTGTGCTGCCTGAAAAAGACTTCAGTATAAAAGCCGGTCTGGAGGTAGTCCCGCCCGATCCGGCTCATGTCCTTGGCAAGAACGACGCCTACCTTTCCAGCCTCGATGTCCGCCGCCAGCCGTTTCCACGCCGGGCGCTCGAAGCTGCCGCCGGACCAGCCGTCATCCGTATAGTGGACGCAGTTGGCAAAGCCCTTCTGGGCGGCGTAGTCTTCCAGGTATTTCTTTTGATTTACGATGGAATTGCTGTCCCCGGCGATCTCATCGTCGCGGGAGAGGCGCTCGTACAGCGCCGTGATCTTTCCTTCAGCCTGATTTGCGTTCATGACGCGCTCCTTTCAGACTGACGGCTCATTTGTGACGGATTCATTATAGCACAGATATTGCCGTCTGTGTCAACGGAATTGCGGATCAAATGGATTATTTTATCCTCCATCGTCTCTTGCGTATCCCCGCTGAAAACGACCTTCACCTTATAGGTGGTAGACCCGATCCGGCGGATCATAAACTGTTCCTGCTGGTCTTCGCTGTTTTTTGTCATCGGCATTCCTCCTTATGATTCAAGAATTGAGGTTTTGCCGTTTCCCCCGGAGCGGTTCCTGACAGGCAGAGCCCCTGGTAGGTGCTGTGTCGTTGTTTCTCACCCTTGGTACGCTCGCTTTCGGTCATGGCGTACTTCCCCGGTATGATAGCTGTTCCGGACGGTCATTCAGTTTTCATAAGTTCTGCCCCCCTCTGCGACAATGTTCAAAGCCAAAATCAGATATTTTTTTCTGATGACTCCAGTTTACCAGGATCAGATCGTATTCCAAGAGACTAATGGACACATTTGCGTGACCATTAGACACATAGGCATCAGACAATCTTTTTGCTGATTCCAGTTTATCAGGATCAGATCATATTCCAAGAGACCAATGGACACATTTCGTGACTATTGGACACAGAGGGCCGTCCATCTGCTCCTGATACAGCAGGAGCCGGAGGCCTTTTGTATGGCGAAGTACGCCTGGTTACCCGGCGTATTTTGCCGGGTTTGCTCACCTCTCGCTTTGATTGTATCTCAAAAGCAGAGCGTTTGTTACGTCCGCAAAGGGGTAGTTTCAGGGGATTTACTACCCCTCTAAGGGGTAATTGTTATGAATATGGGCTATCCCATCCCTTTCACCCCTTCGCTGTGACCTTCAAAGGCCAGAAACAATACACCGTTTCTGATGGTTTAAGTTTAGCGCGAAACTGACTTCTTTTGAATGTCCAATTTGGCCGGATTTGTGGGGGTAAACCCGGCCAATTTGGCCGGGTTACATTTAGTTTAACGCAAAACGCAGATCCTTTGGAGGGACTGGCAGGGCCGGTTTGCGCTGAAAACCGACCCTCTTAGTCCTGGTCGATCTGTTGCGGAGATGGATCGCGGGGACAAATGACAAAGGCCCGTTCCCGGCTGTATGCCGGAAACGGGCCTCCCGTATATTTCGTTATATGCTTATCCGATCCAGACAGTCGCGCCGGTGAAGTTGCTCCCGGTGTAGCCGCTCTCGGCGTGGACGGTGCCGAGATTGTACTGACCATAGGAGAAGTAGGCCGTCACCACATAGCCCGGAACGGTCTTCTGTACCTCCGCCATCATCCGCTCCGCGTAGTCCTCGATGGCCGACTCGTCAAAGGACTTCCACCACGCCTTGAACTCGCTCATGCCCAGGGGGCCGGAGTAGGTCACGGTGAAGATCTTCTCGTTCCCGTAATGGGTGACCGGCTTCTCCTCGACTGTCCACACCCGTTCAAAGCTGGCGTAGCCGCCGCCCTGAACATCAGGGGCCGTGGGCTTGTCCACGGTGGCAATGTGATTCTTGCTGTCGTACCCGACCACCAGACCGTAGGCTTCGGCCAGCGCCCGGAGCGGGGCATAGGTGGTGCCGTTGTAGGTGAACACCATCACGTCGTTGCCATTGACGTCCTTGGGCTGAAAGACCTCGCCGTCCACCAGGACTTTGATGGGACTGACCTCGATGGTGAGCGCCCCGGTCGCGGCAAGGGCCGTGACCGGCAGGGCCGCCAGCGTCAGCGCGGCGATCATGCCGGCCAGGAAGGATACAAACTTGCCCTTCATCAGCAGGCACCCCCTTCCTCGGCATAGACCAGCTCGGCGGTGACGATCTCCTCGGCGCGGCTGCGGATGCTGTTCATCAGCCCCACCCATCCCATCTGATCCGTGGCTTTGAGGGCCTCGGTCACGCCCTCCCGCCGGGCCATCCCGGTGCAGATGCGCTCCATGCGCTCATGGCAGGTCTGGTCGATCTCCGCCAGATGCTCAAAGAGCTTCCCGCCGGTGAGCAGGGCGGCGTACAGACCGGGGCGGTGGTCTTTCAGGTAGCGGAGGCGCATCCGGCCGTACTTGCCGAACTTGGCCTCGCCGGTGTCGGGCAGCTCCAGGTTGGGGATCAGGTAGTCCCCCTCCTGGCGGTAAGTGCCGCCCATTTGCTCAAAGATGGATTCCATAAAACAAGCTCCTTTCGTGACAAAATGTTTGCAGTTTGAGGTCTGCGCCTTGCTTTTACTCCTTTCCTCATAACTGCTTTTCATATCGTCACAAATGAGCCGCAGTCATGATGTAATTTTCGAGGGAGAAACCCTCCTCTATAAATTACATCATGATGGGCGATGCTGTTGCTGTCCCCCTCGTTTTCATCGTCGCGGGAGAGGCGGACGTAGAGCGCCGCCCATTTTTCATTTGTCAACTGCCTGTTCATTTCACCCTCCCATCCGGCAGTTACCGTCTCTTGCCTTGTGACACTTAAATTATATCAATAACCGCATAAAGCGTCAAATTTCTGCACAAATCAGGCGCGGTTTCTTTTTGTTTCTTTGTCAAGCAAACCTCGGATTTTTTCGGAGACGGTAACGCCCTGGGCGGCGAAAAACCCAGAGACATAATAAACTGTGTTGCCAACCTTGTTCTCTGTCTTTAGCGTTGGCTGTTTCTCACTTTGAATACCAGCCATATGTATTCCCCCTATATGATAATTGCGTCTCACGGTGAGACGCAAAAAACGACAAAATCCGCGCCGTCAAGCGGAGCGGATCAACAGATTCACATATCGCAGAAAAAGAGCATATCCAGACGGCGGCAGGCTGACCGCCTCATAGGATCAATGTGCCTCCCTCCATTCTCATGGCGGGGCGTTCCACGCTGTGACGCATGGCCAACGCAAGTATCATCATCCCCGTATATGCCTCGTGGCCCGCAGCTTGCCAAGGCTGCTTTGCGGCGCTGGTGGTGTTCGCTCCGTCCTCCCGTTGACTGACCTCCCTTCATGGGGGACTTTCCCGGCGCACCCGCCGCCCGGCTCCACACATACGGAATGTATCTGGCTGCCCTGTTCAGTTGTAGCATGAGGGGCTTATTGATCCCTCTACTCCTTAACTGTCACGGAAAATTAAAACGACCCGCTTTTCGTGGAGATTTTACAAAGGTTCCCAAAACAAAACTTTTTTCGCCAGAAAACGAGTTTCACGGTGAGGCGCATTTCCTGTCGAAAATTGCGTCTCACCGTGAGATTTATTTTTTGATAAATATCGACTTGCCGTCTATTCGAAAAGGCGGGATAGAGTTGCCCCGCCTTTTCAATCAGATTCTTGCAACCGGCACCATTGCATCACGGATAATTCGCTACTCCTGCAATCCCGAATTATTTTAGTCCCTCCCCCAAATTTCTCTGTCCCAGGGCAAAAATCAGCAGACAGGGCAGCAGATAGACCACCGCCGCCGCAAAAGCCAGCCCCGGCTGTTCCCCGTTCAGCCGGCTCAGCCAGACCGACAGAGGATAGAGTTCCTCTCCCCGCAGAAGGATCAGCGGCTGCTCCATCATGCTCCAGTTGTCGAAAAAGGTCAGCATGGCCGCCGCCCACAGGGCGCTTTTGCACTGGGGGAGGCAGATGTGCAGGAAGACCCGCCACTCTCCCGCGCCGTCCAGCCGGGCAGCCTCCATAGTCTCTTTGGGGACCCGAGCCATGTATTTTGTCAGCAGGAAGACCCCAAAGGTGGAAAAGACGCCCGGCAGAAGGATAGCCCAGCGGGTGTCGTAGAGCCCCAGCCATTTGCTCACAAAGTAATTGGGGACCAGCGTCACCTGATAGGGCATCAGGGCCAGCAGGGCATAGCCCAGCAGCAGGAGACGTCTCCCCCGGCCGGGGCGGGAGGCGAACCCGTAGGCCGCCAGGGCGGCTACCGCCGTCTGGAGCAAAGTGGTGGGCACGGTATACAGCACCGAATTGGTGTATTTCTGCCAGTACGCCGGCTCCCGGACCAGGTTTTCATACTGCTCCGCGGTGGGGCGGTCCGGGAGGAAACGCAGCTCCACCGGCTCGGTCATATAGCCGTCGTCCGCCAGGACCGGGCCGTAATGGGCCGCGATCTCATCGGACGACATGAGGGAGCCGGCTATCGTGAGGGCCATGGGGGCCAGGAACAGCAGTGCCAGCAGAATCAGTGCCGCCAATAGCGGGAGCCGCTTTTTCTCACCCATGCTCCAGATCCCTCCCCGCCCGGTCCTCCAGCCAGAAGAGCAGCCCGACGACGGCGCACATCAGCCCCGCCAGTGTCAGCGCCGCCGCCGACAGCTTGGGGTAATCCATGGACAGGAACGTGTTGTTCATAAAGTGCTGGAGCAGGTAGAGGTAGTCATAGGGATAGGACCCCGTCAGCAGCCAGACCTCCCGAAAGAGCTTCATGGCGGAAACCAGGGTGAGCATGACTACGAACAGGGCGGTGGGAGCGAGAAAGGGCAGCTTTACGGTGCAAAACCGCCGGACCCGACCCGCGCCGTCCAGCGCCGCCATGTCCAGCAGCTCACGGGGGACGGCGGCCAGGGCCGCGGCAAACAGCAGGGTGTGGAACCCGATGTTCTTCCAGAGATACAGCAGCAGCACCATCCACCGGCCCCAGCCGGTGTGGAACCAGTCGATCCCGCCCGTCCCCAGGGTCTCCAGGGCGGCGTTCACCGCGCCGTTCTGGTGGAACAACACCTCCCACACCAGCACCACCGAGACCGTCGGCACCAGCATGGGGCTGAGGAAGGCTGTGCGCAGCAGGCTCTTTCCGGGGAGGTTCCTCTCCAGCAGCAGGGCCAGCCCCAGGGACAGCGGCAGCCCCAGCCCCACCGCCCCGCCGCAGAGGATGGCGGTGTTTTTCAGCCCCACCAGAAAGGCCCGGTTGCGGAGCAAGGCCGCGAAATTGGACAGCCCCGCGAACGCCCCGTCCACCGGCCTGGACACCAGCGCGTAATACGCCACCACACCGCAGGGCAGTGCGAAGAACACCAGCGTCCCCAGCAGGCTGGGGAACAGGAACAGCAGGGACCGCCAGCGGGCCCGGCGGACCAATGTGGAGCCTGTTCGTCTCATTTCCTCACCCCAGCTCCGACAGATAGAGGGTCACCCGGCTGCGGATGCGCTCCACCGCCTGGTCCAGCGTACAGTCGCCCTCGAAATAAGCCCTGGCCTCCTCGCACATCACGTTGCGGTAGAGGTCGTAGCCCAGATGGTTCACATGGTCCGCCTTGGGGACAAGGGTGCGGATCGTTGCCTTTTGCTCCTCGTCAAATCGGAACAACACCGCCCCGTCGGGGCGCGTTTCGCTTGCTTTCAGCCAGGTCTCGAACCGCGCCTGGGAGGTGGGGATGCAGTTGTTTCCCTCTACCGGGCCCAGGTCGCCCTCCAGCAGCATATACCGCAGGAACTCCGCCGCTCCGGCCTCGTTCCCGCCCCGGATGATCCCAAAATAGGTGTAGCAATCCAGCGAGACGCCGCTGGACTTCCTGCCGGGAATGGGCACGGGAACGTTGCCGTTCCCTCCGTAGGAGACCCCGAATTCCACCTGGGGCGCATCGGTCAGCATCAGGTCATAGTCCGGCTCAAAGGCGCTGCAGAACTCCAGCAGCCGGGCAAAGCTGTCCCAGTCGATGGCCTCCGGCCCCTCCTCCGGGTCCACCCAGTAGTCGCCGTAGGCTTTCAGGATATAAAACAGCGAGACGAAGGGCTCGTTATACTTCATGGGATAGGCGTGGGCGGCGAAGTCCAGAAACTCGTCCATGTTCGAAAACTCCCGCGCGTCCTCCTCCGGCAGGGAAAAGCAATGCAGATTGAAGCTGGGGGCCAGGAAGCAGCAGTGTCCGTCTACCTTCATGGCCTCCACGACGTTGGGCATCAGCACCCCCTCCGCAAAGAGGTCCGGGGCGGCCTCCTCCAGGGGGACCAGCAGGCCCTTTTTCGCGTAGTTCCACATGGGGGTGTAGTCTCTGCTGACCGCCAGATCCAGCTCGCCGTTGGCGATGGCCAGGTTGAGACGGGCGATTCCCTCGCCCACGCTGATCATTTCGCCGGGGGTGTACAAAGGGACCGGCTCGATGTAATAGGTATCGTTTTCCGCGTTGAAGGCCGCGATGGTCTCGCTATACTCGGAACTCTGCACGCCGAAGCGGATCACCTGCCGCCCCTCCGGCGGGACGGACGCGGGCGGGGCGCTCGCATCCGCCGTCTCCATCGGGGCAGACGAGACAGGGACGGAGACAACAGGCGAAGCGCTGCTGTCCGGGGCCTCTGCTCCTTCCTGGCACCCGGACAGGAGCAGCAGCGCCAGCAGAGCGGCAAAAGACAGTATCGTTCCTTTTTTCATAGAGAGCCCTCCTCAAAATGGCCCGATGGCATCGACGGAGAGGTAGCCCTCCTGTCCGTCCGACCATTCGTCACTGCTGATGACCCGCACATGGACAAAGCCCTCCTGAAGGGCGTCCTGCTCTCCGATGAGCATGACGTATTCCCGGCCTTCCCGCACATAGCACGGGGCCGCCTTTCGATCGACATAGTCCGTGTAGACGGCTTCGGTGAGGATGACACGGTAGCACAGCAGGGCGGGATACAGAGAGTCGGTGGGAAGATAGCCCTCATATTCTCCGGTCGTGACCTTTGTCCAGCCGTTGCCCAGATCGCCCTGCCGGATCACAACGGTGCCTGTGGGGACATAAGCCACCAGATCGCTGCGCTCTGTCGGCTCGCTGCGCAGATGGATGTGCTTTATCACGATCCAGACCGTCTCCCCGGCGGGCTGCTTCTCCCGCAAGTGCAGGATCTCCGCTATACTCAAATCGGGGTTCAGGCTCTGTGCCGTGACCATGCCGCCCAGGAAGCAGGCCAGCAGGGCGGCGGCCAGCAGCGCGCCTTTCAGCAGGTGGCGGATGGGACGGCGGGGTTTTTTCGCCGCCGTCTCCTCTCCGAACAGGGACAGCCCCTCCCCTTCTGGGGTGTTGTAGACCGCTTGGAAATCCCGCCACGCCTGCTCCGGGTCGGTGAGGCGACCGGCGGGCCGCGTCTTTTCACGAGCGAGCAGCTCGCCGATGACGGCGTCAATGGCCGCGTCGTCGTCCGGGCAGCCGGCCAGCAGCCGTTCCAGCTCCTCATCGGACAGGTTTGCCAGTTCCTCCGGGTTGTATGGCTTTTTCTCATGTCCTTTCATCGCCGTGACCTCCTCTCTCCCCAGTAAGGGCGACCCGTAGCCGCTCCTCCGTTCGCTTTACCCGTTTGTAACAGGCCCAAAGGCTGATGTGGGCGGCCTCCGCCGCCTCCCGGTAAGAGAAGCCCTCCAGCGCCACCCGCAGGAACAGCCGCAGTTCCTCCTTGGGCACGGCCTGAGCGCACTGCTCAAACACGCCGTCCTGCTCCGGCCCGGAGGCCGCGCGTGGGGAGACGGCCCCCAGCGCCTCCAGCAGCTCCGCCTGCCGACGCCGCTGCCTCAGCAGATTCAGCGCGGTATTTTTCACCGCCAGCTTCATCCAGCCCGCGGGGTTGGGGCTGCCGGTCAGCGCGTCGATCTTCCCACAGGCGATGCGAAACGCCTCCTGTACCACGTCCTGGGCGTCCGCCCGGTTTTTCACGAAGTGTCGGGCGTACAGCTCCAACATATTGAACTGCTCCCGGAACAGAGCCTCCAGAAATATCTCCTGATCTGGCCGCACGGCGGACTCCCTCCTCTCTGCGTTCCTCTACTTGGTTATGTCTGTGGCGGGGCGGATTTGGACAGGCGCAAACTGTTTTTCAAAAATATTATTCCACAGGCCGTAAAGAGAGTCAATCGGCCCCAAAGACCGCCTGGGCTGCCTCTGCCGCTTCATCCCCTGTTTGCCTTGCCTTTTTCCGAGATACGCTCTTTACTCGACTGGGATATTGCGTGAATCCTTGCTGACAATTACAAATCCCACGGTGAGATTCATTTACCGGCGGGTAATGCGTCTCACCGTGGGATTCATTTTGCGTGAGCTGGGCTACTTCCCAGCATGGCAAAAGCCGGCTCCTGCCGGCTTTGCGGGTACGTTCCCCTTAATGACCATTAACGCCGCGGGGCGTTGCCTGTCAAGGCCCGTCCGGCCAACGCCGGGCGGCTTGCGGCGATTGCGAAAGCAATCGCCGGCCTTGACGGGCGGCACCCTGCGGCGTATCATCCACCCCCAGGGAACATCCGCCCCTTCACAGGGCATTCTTGACCATGTGATGTATCTGGTTGACCAGCTTGGCGGCCTCCTGTATATCAGCCACAGAAACACTTTTTTGCAGGTTGGCCCAATAAGCGATTTGGTTAATATTCCTGCCGATGGCGGACAGTTCCCGGAGCAGGGCGGCGTAGGTTTCGGGCGGCTTTGGGCGCAGTTGAACGCCGGATGCGAGCATACGGATAAACGGGTCGATCCCCAGACCGGCCTTGTCCGCCTCTGCCTTTAGATGGCGGTACTCTTGCTCATTCATCCACACGCTCACATGGCGGTTTCGCTTTCTCATACTGGCTCCTTTCATTGTCACATAAAAAATGCGTCTCACGGTGGGTCTGTTGACAAATCGCCCCCTCAAAAAATATGCTATAATACCCCCAAGGGGGCGAACATAATGCAGTTGCAA
>CANRIW010000010.1 GCA_947630785.1 uncultured Oscillospiraceae bacterium
ACGAAGCGGACCTTGCCGCTGGTCAGCACCAGGCCGAACGCGGAGCACACCGCCAGCGCGATCCACAGGCCGAGGTGATTGTTGTCGCCGGTCTGCGGGACGTCATCCAGCGGCACATCGTCGTCCGGGATCTCGACGTCAGGGAGTTCATCCATGGGCACGTCGTCGTCAGGGATCTCGACGTCGGGGAGCTCATCCTTGGGCACATCGTCGTCCGGAAGGTCGACATCGGGTGCATTATAGGTGTTGTAGACCGTGAAACTCAGGCCGTCGCCGCTCTCCACGACAGACACCGTGTAGTCCGTCGGCACCTCCGCCTCACGCACCGTGAAGTCGGCGTCCAGCTCATCCAGAGCCAGCTGACGGCTCCAGCTCCAGCCGTTCTCCGCGTTCAGCACCACGGCCTCGTCTACCTCGCCGTTCTTCAGCACCTCCACCGTGATCTCGGTGGGCCGCACGAACTCGTCGTCGCCCACCCAAATCTTCTGCACGCTCAGCATGGGCACCAGGGGGACTTCGGGCTCCTCATAGGTGTTGGTGATGGTGTAGCTGGTATTGCCGCCGGACACGATGGAAGTATACCCCTCAGGAGCGTTCACCTCGTCCACGGTCCAGGTGTAGTCGTCATCCAGCTGGGTCCACTGGTGGCTCCAGCCGTTGGCCTCGCTCAAGGTCACGACGCCGCCGTAAGCGCTGCCGTTCCGATAGAGCTGGACCTCAACGCTCGCGGGCCGCTGGTCCTCGTGCCCCTCGTCGGCCCACACCTTGTTCACGGAGAGAGCGGTGTAGGTGGGAGTGGGGGTGGGGGTGGGGATCACAGGCGGGGGCGGGGTCTGGGTGTTGGTGATGGTGATGCTGCCGTCCTCATTGGTGGTGTAGGAGGCGTCGTAGCCGGAGTAAGCAACCTCCTCCACAGTGAACTCCTGGTCGCCGGGCAGATCGGTGAAGGTGTAGGTCCAGCTGTTGGCCTCGCTCAGGACCACGGAATCCACAACCGCGTTGTCGGCGGTCTTGTTGATCAGGTTCACGGTGACCTCAGCGCCCGCAGGAGCGGTGCCGTCGGCCCAAACCTTGTTGACGGTCAGGGACTGGTCCCTGTCCTCGCCGATGACGATGGGGCTGTTGGAGGAGATAGCGCCGCCGCGTCCGGCCTCATTCTCGATGAAGACGACCTGGGCCTTGCTGGCCGCGTAGAGCTGGCCTTCCTCGGAGAGAACGCTGTGGGCCGCAAAGGGCTGCTTGGTGCCGGCCAGGATCTCAGCGGAGACAGGAACGGGGGCCTCCGCATTGTAGCGGGCGTCAGATTCGTCAGCGTACCAGTTCAGATCGTAGCCGCCCAGAGAGCGGGTGGAGAGCTGCATGGTGGAGTTCTCGTTTTTGAGTGTAGGGATGACCTTATCCGGGTCGCCCATTCCGTTGTAGCGAATGTCGTCGCCGCGGGGCTCGCCGCTGTTACCGTAGATCGCGCCGCCCAGGGTGGAGTAGACCTTGGTCTCGGAAGTGGGGCAGGCCCAGATGCCGCCGCCGCCCAAGGCGGTGGCCCTATTGCCGGTGATCAGCACGTTAGCCAGATGCAGGGGGTTGGCCATCTCGCCGCTGTAGTCCAGGCCGCCGCCGACCTTCGCGGTGTTTTTCTCAAACCGGGCAGTACCAAACTCCAGGCTGTTCTCGTCGTACACTCTCAGGCAGAGGCCGCCGCCATAGGTAGCGGCAGTATTGCTGGTGAAGGTGTTATCATCCAGGACGACCCCGCCGCTGGTTTTATCAGTGACATGGACATAGGCACCGCCGCCGTAGCCTCTGCCGCTGTCAGTGATGGCATTGTTTTCGGTGAAGCTGTTCCCAATGATCCGGCAGGGGGTTTCGTAAACACAAACGCCGCCGCCGTAAAGATTCGCAGTGCCGGTAACCCTGGCTACGTTCTTAGTAAAGGTGTTGCCGGTGACGGCCGCATTTCCGCAAAAATAGGTGAACAATGCGCTGCCATAGCCTGTTTTGCCGGTGGTGACTACATTCCCGGTGAAGGTATTGTTCTCAACGCTCACAATGGCGACCTTGTTGAGGTAAATAGCGGCAGCCGTGTTCGCGTTTTCGGTAAAGGTGCTGTCCTTAATGCTCGCGCAATCGAGTTCAACGGCGGTGACCGCGCCCCCGTTTTCGATAAAGGTGCTGTTCTCAACGTTCACACTGTCGCTCTTATTGAGGTAAACAGCTATGCCCGTGTTTCCGGTAAAGGTGCTGTTCTTAACGCTCAAGCTGCTACTCGCATTGAGGTATACAGCGGCAGTCTTGCCCGCGTTTTCGGTAAAGGTGCTGTTCTCAATGTTCAAGCTGCCGCCATTATTGAGGTAAACAGCCGTGCCCGCGCTTCCGGTAATCTCGCAGTTCTGAATATTGACAATGGCCTCGGGATCACTCTCATGCCCGCTTCTGACGCTGGCGAAAACGGCAGAGCCAGAACCGCCGAAGTTCTGAATGGTCACATGGTCAAGATTAAGGGTTCCATTTACATTGAACGCCCGGTCTGTTCCCGCGAAGCAAGAACCGTTAATCGTGCCGTTTTTGACGGTCAGTTCGCTGTTTTCTTTCACCCAAATGACATTGCTGGAAATCGTTACGCCTTCCGCAGCGGTAAGGGACTGGCCGTTCAGGTCGATCGTGATGCTTTTGCCGCTGACATCCAGTCTGGCTTCAAGGGTACAAGCATCGGTCAGGGTAATGGTATCGCCAGCATTCGCCATCCGAACAGCCGCCGCCAGGGAAGTGTAGGACACGCCGTCGATCTCGGCCACGCCAAGAGCGATTTCCTCGGGAATCTCGTTCGCGATGGGCGCGATTTCGGGCTCATCGCCGGCCTGGGTGTTGGCGTCATTCTCGGTATCGTCGCCGATCTCGACGTCAGCGTCGTCCTCAGTGCCGTCGCCGATCTCGGTGTCGGCGTCGTCCTCGGTGCCGTCGCCAATCTCGGTGTCAGTGTCGTTCTCGCTGCCATCGCCGGTCTCACTGCCGTCCTCGGACTTGGTTTCATCTTCGGACTGTAAATCAATCTGCTGCTTATTCTCGCCCTCGTCGGCGGAATCGCCGTTCTCAGTGCTGCTAACGATCCCGGAGTTCTCATCCTGGGAATTGAGCCCGGTATCATCCGCCGCGAACACGGTGATGTTGAGCAGACTCACGATCATGACCAGAGCCAGGACCAGAGAGAGGAGCCGGTTGATCTTCGCAAAAGCCGTGTGTTTCATCTTGATCTCTCCTTTATTTTTGTTTTCGTCTGCCGGGGAGCCCGGCATCGTTGGTTGATAGGAACTATCTGATCCTCCTCCGCTCTTCCGGGCCTCATCGGAGACATCATTCGAATGAAATGAATAACAGCGGCCGATTTGGGAAACACTTGTAACGTCTGGCCGTTCCGCTGGTCGCAGAGCTCACAACTCTGCGACTTTGGCATTACAGCTCCATTGCTGCCAGCTTCTCCATGTTCGTTCGCTTCAGATCCATGGAGGAGTGCACGTATCGATTGAGCGTGATGGAGGTGTTGGCGTGGCCCAGGATTTCCGACAAGGTCTTGATCTCAAACCCCACCTCTACGCATCTGGTCGCGAATGTGTGGCGAATCGAATGGAAGTGTACCCCCTCGATCCCGCAGGCAGCCGTGTATTTTGCCAGCCGTTTCTGCACCTGCCTCGGCTCCATATACCGCTCCGTACCGGTCAGAAGGAAGGCTGCCGGACAGTGTGGATCGAACTGCGCGCAGAGATCGACCGCGCTGTCCATCAGTGGAATCGTACGCGCCGATGAATCGGTTTTGGGTGACCCTATGACCACCTTTGTCTTCCCTCCGCCGGAGCCGTCCAGATCCTGGAGCCGCTGCATCGTTGCCACCACGCGAATCGTTCTGTCCTGAAGGGAAACGTCGCGCCACCGGAGGGCGCACAGCTCACCGATCCGCAGTCCAGTAGAGAGGGCCAGCAGGATGCCGAACTTACATTCGTCCATATCTGCCCGGAGATAGGTCGCAAAACGGCGCTGTTCTTCTATAGAGAGCACCCTGGCTTCCTTTTGCAGCTCTCTGGGGTAGCTCACCTCCGCAGCCGTGAAGGGACCAGGACACTGCTTCGTCATGTGCCTTAAAACAGATTGCAGCACCGCGAGGATGTCCCGCACAGTCTTTGCGGACAGTCCCTCGTCCAGCAGTCCCCGCTTGAACCGCTCGACCAGCGGGGTGCTGATCCCCGACGGGGCACATCCGCCCAGCTTTGGTATAATGTGTTTGGTCAGAATCGCATTGTATTTCACATAGGTGGAGTCCTTTACCCTGCCGCGCTCCAGGCGGAGCCATTCCTCGCAGAAAAACGCGAACTTCTGGCGGCCGCTCCTGCGTTTAAAACCGTTACCTCCTTTACCTGTCATGCCTGATACCTCCATTGTTTCTTAGAATACTAAATGTAGACCCAGCGGGAGACCGCGCGCACGCCCCAAAAACCCGGCCCGCGGGGGCTCTGAGCGGGAGGAAACGTGACGGTCAAGAAATTTATAGAAAATTTCTTTAAAAATCCCAAAAAAACTATTGACATCCAGAGCTGTAAGTTGTAGGATATGGTTGAAAAGTGAATTGCACGATATAATATGAAAAGGGCAAACTTGCTGAAAGGCAAGGGCGCAAAGCCATGGGTCTAAGGTCTTTAACGACTACGACAGCCGGTTACCATGTTATTTCCTGCGTGCGCAGGATAATGTGTGATAACCGCTGATGGCTTCCATCGGTGGTTTTTTCATTTAGCGCAACAAAACGATCCCCTGATCTTATCCAGGTTTTCTCTCGTTCCCGCCTGAGCGCAGGAAACTTCCCAAAAGAGAATTTTGGCCGCAGAGTTGTGAGCTCTGCGACACGGTGATAGATGATACCGTTTCCCGTTCATTAACGCGACGCCGAAGGGTCGTTTAGGCAACCCTTCGGCGTTAGATTTTATAGGCTACATGTTTCCCGCCCCTCTTTAGGAAATCTTGCCTTAAAAACTGATTGACTGAAGTGAATACTTATGGTATACTATAATTGATATAAATTTTTTGATGTGGCCATACGGAGGTCTGAATATGGAATTTAACCCATCCGGCCATGGAGCGAAAAGCAGAGGAAATGCCTGGGTAGACTGATGAGTCCGTTGTTGCGGACTCATTTTTTAATGATTAAATGCGTTAGCGTAAGCGATTGCAGAGTTTAATTTTCTGACAGGCATGACTCGAATCTGAGGGGGGAAGAAGATGGTTTTTGTTACAGGTGACTGCCATGCGGATTTCAGTAAATTTGAACCGAAAAATTTCCCGCAGCAGAAAAGCATGCACAGGAGCGACATTATGCTTGTGACGGGGGATTTCGGCGGCATATGGCGGCTTGAGGCGGCGGAAGAGGAAAACTATTGGCTCGATTGGCTCTCCAAAAAGAAATTTACCACCTGTTTTGTGGACGGCAACCACGAGAATTTCGACCGTCTGTTGAGCGGAGAGTTTCCCACCGTGAACTTTCACGGCGGCAAGGCCAAAAAGATCCGCAATGGCGTCTACTACCTCATGCGTGGAAACGTGTATGAGTTTGAGGGCAAAAAGTTCTTCTGCATGGGCGGGGCGTCCTCTTACGATATCAAAGACGGGATTCTTGATCCGGAGCGCTTCCAGGACGTGGCCTCGTTTGTGTCAAAATGGAAACGGTGGGAAAAGCAGGGCAAAAAGTACCGGATCAACCATGTCTCATGGTGGGAAGAGGAGATCCCCCATGCTGAGGAAATGGTGTTTGCGGAGCAAAATCTCGCAAAACACGATTTCACAGTGGACTATGTGATTTCACACTGCCTCCCGACCAGCGTCGCCGTGTCAATCTTTGGCGACCTCTATCAGCCGGACGCGCTGACAAACTTCTTTGGGCACCTGATCCGGGACAAGGATCTTGCCTTTCTGGAGTGGCACTGCGGCCATTATCACCGGGAACTGTATCATCTGCCAGGATACTTTGTACACTATAATGACATTACGCGCCTGTTGTAAGGCAGTTGAAGGCGCAAATCAAAAACACATACTTTAGTAATTCCACATCTCTGAAATCCCTTCTTTGCCACAGGGACTCCAATGATTCATTGGTAAACTGCGGCCTTATTCTATCCACGCTCTCGCCAGGTCGAAGTTGCTGATGGTATACCCGTTCATGGCGTTGGCATTGCCCAGGGGGAGGCTGCCGCAGGAGAAGTACATCGTCACGCTGTACCCCGGTACGAGTTCCTGAGCCTCTGCCGCCATCTTCTCGCATTCGGCCCGGATGGTGGAGAGGTCCATGGACTTCCACCACGCTATGAACTCCGCTTTGCTCATGGAGCCGGAGTAGTCGGCGTTGAAAATCTTTTCGGTGCCGTAGTTGGTAACGGGGGTTTCCGTGACCATCCACTGGCTGGAGAAGGAGGACACACTGGGCACGGGAGCCGGAGCAGAGGATCAGGGCGGCGACAGCGCCCATGAGGAAAGAAACGAGCCGGGTTTTGGTTTTCATGATATGTACCAAGTATTTAGTATTGTGGGACCTGTTCAGAAATAAATCGATTCGTTCAGGATCACCTCCTCCGCGGCGTTGCGGATGTTGTTCATGGCAACCACCCAAGCCATCTGATCCTGGGCCTTGAGCTGCTCTGTGACACCCTGCTCCGCCGCCATCTGCCGGGTCAGCCGCTCAAGCATTTCTGTCGCCTGCCGGTCGATCTCCGCAAGGTGGGCGCTGAGTTTGCCTGAAAGAAGCATCCCGGTGTAGATCCCGTTGCGGTACCGCTTCAGGTAATCCCTCCGCCTTACACCCCAGATGCCCGTCGGGATGTCCTCCGGGGCAGCCAGGTCTGGGATCAGGTAGTCGCCCTCCCGGTGGTACGTCAGGTTTGCGCTCATTTGTTTGACCTCCTTTCTGTGATGGCTTTATTGTAGCAGTCACCGTTTCAAAAGACGAATGTGCGAAAAAGAAAACGCTCAGAAAAGCATTTGATGCCTTTCTGAGCGTTTTTTGTCTTTACAATGCCTGAAATTCAGTTTGTCGAAATTACTTCCTAATTGCGCCGGTCCACCGGCGGGCGCTCTTCGCAAATCCCGGGATCACTTTCCGACAGTCGGGCGCACGAGGGACATGGGGCCGGCGGGCGGCGCGGAAACGCCCGCGGGCGCCGGTTCGACGGCGGCGGCATCGTCACCGAGGAGCTCGGTAAGCCTCACCAGCACCGCGGCAAGCTCGGCCCGGTCGAGGGTCTCCCCGGGGGACAGCATACCGTCGCTGTCTCCCTGGTAGATGTCGTTGGCCACGCACCACTCCATGGCCGTCACCGCCCAGGGGGATATCTGGTCGGCGTCGGCAAAGCTGAGGGCTGCGGGCGCCGCTCCGCCGATCTCCAGATGATACGTGTTATACACGATCTTGGCCATCTCCTCGCGGGTGACGGCTCTGTCAGGGCGGAAGGTGCCGTCGCCGCAGCCGTCGACGATGCCGTTCTCAGCGGCCCAGTTCACGGCGTCCTCGTACCACGCGCCGGCCTTCAGGTCAGTGAAGGCGGACCCCACGGCCTCCTGCCCCCCCTCCAGACGCCACATGATAGTGGCGGCCATGGCGCGGGTGGCATCGCTGAGGGGACTGAAGCTGTCATCGCTGACGCCCAGCATCAGTCCGTTTTCATAGGCCAGGCAGACGTCCTCAAAGAACCAGTCGCTGCGGGAGACATCGTCGAAGTAGGTGAGCCGCTGGAAGTCACGGTAGCGGGTCTCCACATCCATGGCCTCATAGATCGCGGGGCACAGCTCCCCGATGTATTCCGGGGAGACGGGGTTGTCCATGCCAAGCTGTTTGAAGCTCTCCTGGAAGCTGACGGTGGCGGGCAGGGCCACAAACTTCAGATACTCGTCCAGCGCTTTGAAGTAGTCCCCGCTCCGCTGGGCATCCAGCCAGAAGGCGAAAGCGCCGGCGGCGGAAGTGGAGTAGCTGATATAGTACATGGGGTACGTGAAGTTGTGGGGAATTGTGGCCCAGACGGTACTCTGGTAGTCAGAGAACTCGTCCCCCTCCTCTATCATACCGTAGTCGACGGCCAGCTGGAGACATTTGGCGTTCAGGTCCTCCACCGTTACCCCCTCGGTGGTGAACGCGTACTGCTGCCATTCGTCAAACATGGCTCCCTGGATAATGGCGTAGAGCAGATTGTCCACCTGGTAATCCAGCACGGACTGGCCGTCCTCCTCGCCGAAGATCTCGGGATACCAGTGGGAGAACATCAGCTCCATGCCCTGGGAGTGGACCTCATCCGAGTCGTAACTGCTGGACTCATCGTTCCAGCCGGCGGGGTGCCAGTAGAAATAGTTATAGTGCCCGAACTCATGGACGGCGGTGGTGAAATCGTACAGGTTGTTGGTGGGGGTGTTGAAGAAGAAGGGCGCGCCGTAGCTGGGCAGGATGGCGGTGAACCCGGTGCCGTTCTTGTGTGTGCCGGCCTCTGTATCGTAGAGGCCGTGCTCCCGCATGTAGGAGAAGGTCTCAGCGAGCTCGCTGGACATCCGGCCGATATAGGGCTCCATCATATCCAGCGCCCGATCGCCGGTGTAGTCGGCGAAATTGATCTCGTCCGGGAGCAGATAGGTGAGCGTATACATCTGGCTTTCCAGCTCGGGGACATATTCCTTCACGGCCTGCTCATAGGCCAGGATCTCCTCCGGCGTATAGTCACGGCCATAGCGCTCCTGATAGGCATACTCCACAAAATCGTCATAGCCGTAGGTCCGGGCCAGCCGGTTGCGGACGTCCAGCAGTTCCAGATAGATGCCGCCCAGCGCGTCGGCCAGTTCGAGGCCGTACCGGTTCTCAAATTCCACATATTGATCACTGGTAATCACGCCGAGGTAAAGGAGCTCCTGGGCATCCGCTTCATTCAGCTGCTCTCCGGCGTATTCGATGGTGAAGCCGTTACTGATGACATTGTACTGGTTTTCCAGCGCGGTCTCACGGGCGGACAGGGCCTTCTGCTCCTCGGTGACGCCGCCGTAGTTCAGAATAGCCTCGATTTCGCTCTCGCTGAGCTGGGCCTGGAGGAAGGCTCCGCAGGGGGACTTCAGGATGTCCTGGACCAGGAAGTTCCCGACATCTGCCGCCTCTGTATAGACTGTATTCAGGCGGACCGTCTCGCCGGCGGCGTATTCGTCGGTCACGTCGTGGGCGCAGCGGATGGAGATCAGGTAATACATGGTGGACAGCTTCTGCATATCCTCGGTGAAGGCGGTGAACAGCTCCTCCACCCGGGCGGCGTTGGCCTTGTCGCCCAGCAGGGCGCGGATGGCCTCCGCGGCGGCGGTGAAGGGCTCGGAGTACATCTCCTCATACTTCATGTCGCCGTAGTCCACATCGGCGTGGTACTGGTCCTCAAAGAAATCAGTTTCCCGGACCGTCCCCGCCGCGAAGGCGGACGGCAGGCAGGCGGCGATCATGCACGCGCACAGCAGGATCGCGAGCAGGCGCTTTTTCATTGGCATTTCCCCCTTTTAAAGTAAGCGGCGCTCGTGGCAGCGATAAGCTGAGTATATCATCCGCCGGCCTGGCTTGCAAGGAAAAACTGCGCGGGCTGCAAAACAGGCTGACGGAACAGCAGATCTTGAAAAAATTTTCCTCTGGCAATAGACGAACGCGCTTTGAAGTGCTATAATGGAACATCATCATGTAAAGGAGCGATTCCTCATGAATGTACTGATACTCAACGGCAGTCCCCATCCCAACGGCAACACCGCCCTGGCGCTGGCGGAGATGGAGAAGGTCTTCAAGGAGACGGGCGTGGAGGTCGAGACCGTCCTGGTCGGCAACCAGGCCATCCGGGGCTGCATCGCCTGCGGCCACTGCTTCGACCACGACGGCTGCGTGTTCGACGACGCCGTGAACCAGATCGCCCCGAAATTCGCGGCGGCGGACGGTCTGGTGGTGGCGAGCCCCGTGTACTACGCCTCCGCCAACGGCACGCTGGTGTCTCTGCTGGACCGGCTGTTTTACAGCTGTCACTGCGACAAGCGCATGAAGGTAGGGGCCGCTGTGGCAGTTGCCCGCCGCGGCGGACTCTCCGCCACCTTTGACGAGCTGAACAAGTATTTCACCATCAACAATATGCCGGTGGCCTCCAGCCAATACTGGAACAGCGTCCACGGACGGCTCCCCGGCGAGGCCGCCCGGGACGGGGAGGGCCTCCAGACCCTGCGGGTGCTTGCCCGGAACATGGTATTCCTCATGAGGAGCATCGCCCTGGGCAAGGAGAAATTCGGCCTGCCGGAGCAGGAGGAGCGGATCTCCACCCACTTCATCCGCTGAAGGCGCGCACCCAGATTTAAAGAGACGGAGGACAGCCCGCGCGCGGGCGCAATGACATGACAAGAGTTCTGCTTTTCACGCTGTTCGGATATCTGTGCGGCAGCATCCTGTTTGCCGATTTGTTCAGCAAACTGTTCCGCAAGGACATACTCACCCCCAGCAAGGATCAAAACCCCGGCGTCGCCAACGCCTTTATGTACGGAGGCTTCCGGTGCGGCGTCTGCACGCTCCTGGGCGATGTGCTCAAGGGCTTCCTGCCCGTTTTCCTGCTCACGCTCACAACTCCTGCCCAGGCTCTGGACTGGCGGTACGCTCTGGCCCTGGCCGCCCCGGTGCTGGGCCACGCCTTCCCGGTGTTTTTCCGCTTCCAGGGCGGCAAGGGCATCGCGGCCACCTTCGGCTGCCTGCTGGGGCTGTTCCCCTATTCCCCCCTGCCCTTTGCCCTCTTTGCCGCCTGCTTCATCTTCTTCTCGGTGGTCCTGAAGATCTCCCCCCACTTCTACCGCACCATCTTCGCCTATCTGACCGCGGCCATCCTTCTGCCGGTCCTGGGCGCTCCCAGCACGATGTGCGGAGCCTTCGTCATCATGGCCGCCACGGTGTGCGCCCGGCTGCACATGAGCCGCGAGGAGCGGGAAAGGATGACGGTGAGGCTGGCATGGAAGCGCTGATCCTCTCCTGCGGCACCGGGGGCGGACACAACGCGGCCGCGGTGGCCATCCAGCAGGAGCTGGCCGCCCGCGGCCACTCCGCGGAGCTGCTGAATCCCTACACCCTGCGGGGGGAACGGCTGGAGTCGGTGGTGAACGCCGCCTACGTCAAGCTGGTGCAGAAGGCCCCTCATGTGTTCGGGATGGTCTACACCCTTGGGAACGCCTACCGGCGGATACCCTTCCGCTCCCCGGTCTACTATGCCAACAATGGCCGGATGGCGGCCTATATGCGCCGCTACCTCATGGAGCACCGCTTCGACGTCATCATCTCCACCCACATCTTCCCGGCGGAGATCCTCACCAGCCTCCGGCGCAAGGGCTTCCCGCTCCCCCGGGTCTACTTTGTGGCCACCGACTACACCTGCATCCCCTTCACCGAGGAGACCGAGTGCGACCGGTACATCATCCCCTCGGAGAAGCTCATCCCGGAGTTCTGCCGCCGGGGCATCCCCAAAGAGCGGCTGTGCCCCTTGGGCATCCCGGTGCGGGCACAGTTTTATCAGCACGACGACCGGGCGGAACTCCGCGCCCGCCTGGGGCTGGACCAGGACCGGCGGTACATCCTGCTGGCGGGGGGCAGCATCGGCGCGGGCAAGATCGGCCAGGCTGTCTCCGCCCTGTTGTCCCACTATGACCGCTCCGCGGTGGAGCTCATCGTCATCTGCGGCAGCAACCAGCGGCTCTATCAGAGCATGAGCCGGCGGTACGGCAGCCGCTGCACCGTTCTGGGTTCCACGCCGGACATGGCCGCCTACATGCGGGCCTGCGACCTGTTCATCTCCAAGCCCGGAGGGCTCTCCTCCACCGAGGCGGCCGTCTCCGGCGCCTCTCTCATCCACATCACCCCCATCCCGGGCTGCGAGACCCGGAACATGCGCTTTTTCCAGCACTACGGCCTGGGGGTTGCGGTCCCCTTCCTCCACACCAGGCTGCTGAAAGTCTGCGATGAGATGCTGGAGCGGGAGCGGGATCTGGACCGGCGCGGGAACGCAAAGGGCGTGATCCCCGACCACGCCGCCGCCGCCATCTGCGATCTGATGGAGCGGGATACCGCCCAGACGGCGGAACAGGAGGCCCTCGCGTAAGGCGATGCGAGGCTGATCATACGGCGATCCCCGCTCCGGCGCTGCCGGAGCGGGGATTTTTTAACTCTTTGCCCGAAGAATTCACAAATCAGTCATCAAACGGACTTGATTTGGTCACAGGCGGCCATTTATACTGCGGACATCCGAAATGAGGTGTTCTGTATGAAAAAACCCATCGCGCTTCTTCTCTCCGCCGCCCTGGCCCTGTCCCTGACGGCCTGCGGCAACGGAGCCCAAACTCCCTCCACGCCCGCCGGGACCGACAGCCCCACATCCGCTCCCGCCGGGACAGACAGTCCCCCGTCCGCGCCCGTCTCCAGTACGGAGGCTCCAAAAACAGATATCCCCCAGGGCACGAAGATCGTCCTGTCGGACGAGGGGATCGCCGTGGACGGCCAGCCCGCCGGCGAGGACAGTACGTCCGCGGTCTATACCGCCCGCGACATCGTCTACTACGAGGCCGGCCACGACTTCACCTACGGCGAGGGCACCGAGGCCGACGAGCACACCGCCGACGAGGCCGCCGCCCACACGGTGGTCCACATCACGCAGCCGGGGACCTATGTGCTCTCAGGCTCCCTCAGCGCCGGCCAGATCGCGGTGGATCTGGGGGAAGACGCGGAGGACGACCCCGAGGCCGTGGTGAACCTGGTGCTGGACGGGGTGGACATCACCTGCACCGTGGCCCCGGCCATCATCTTCTACAACGTCTACGAGTGCGGGGACAAGGACGACCCCAAGGCCGAGGTGGACACCTCCGCCGCCGGGGCCAACGTGTACCTGGCCGACGGGTCTGAGAATACGGTGAACGGCTCCTATGTGGCCCGCATCTACAAATCCGTTGAACTGAACGAGGACGGCACCGAGGTGGTAGACAGCAAAAAGCTCCACAAGTACGACGGGGCCCTCTACTCCAAAATGTCCATGAACGTCGCCGGCAACGACGGCGTCCTTCACATCAACGCCGAAAACGAGGGGCTGGACAGCGAACTTCATCTGACCATCAACGGCGGCGTCATCCACATCGTCTCCGGCAACGACGGCATCAACACCAACGAGGACGGGGTGTCTGTCACCACCGTCAACGGCGGAACGCTCACCGTCACCGTCAACGGCTCCACCGGCGAGGGGGACGGCATCGACTCCAACGGCTGGCTGGTCATCAACGGCGGCACGGTCCACGCCTACGCCTGCTCCATCTCCGGGGACGCTGGCATCGACTCCGACATGGGCATCCTATTGAACGGCGGCACCGTCATCGCCACCGGCAACATGCTGGACGCCATCGACGGGGCCAGCGGCCAGAGCTATGTGCTGTTCAACCTGCGGGACGGCGGCGGAACGGAGTATACCCTGAAGGACGCGGACGGGAACGAGCTGATGTCCGTCCCCACCGCCAACGGCTTCTCCATCCTGCTGGTGTCCTGCCCCCAACTGCCGGAGGGGCTCTGCGCCCTCTATGACGGCGGCACGCTGGTCTCCTCCGCTCAGCCCGGCGCGGGCGATATGGGCGGTATGGGCCGTCCCGGCGGCTTCCCCGGCGGCATGGGCGGCCCCGACGGGCAGCGGCCCGAGGGCGAGCGTCCCCAGCGCCCGGACGGCGAGACCCCTCCCGAGGGATGGCAACCCCCGGAGGGCAATGGATTTGACCCTGGCGGGGGCCAGCTCCCGGAGCCCTCCGCAGCTCCGCCGGACAGCGTCGCAAGCACCTGACAAGAGGACTGCCCGTTCAAAAGCGATCCGCGCGCTTCAGGTCAGATTGGTATACCCCATCAGATACTCGTCCACCTCGCGGGCGGCGCCCCGGCCCTCGGCGATGGCCCACACCACCAGGGACTGGCCGCGCCGCATATCGCCGGCGGCGAACACCTTGGGCCGGCTGGTGGCGTAGCAGCCCGCCCGGGTCGCCACGTTGGAGCGGCCATCCCGGGCCAGATCGAAGGCGTCGGGCACGGTGTCCTCCGGCCCCAAAAATCCGGCGGCGATGAGCAGCAGTTGACAGGGCAGCTCCTCCTCAGAGCCGGGGATCTCCGCCATAACGGTCCTGTTGCCCTCGGTCCTCGGCTCCAGGCTCACGGCCACAACAGATGTCAAGGCCCCCTCCTTGTTTTCGTTGCATTTTTTCAGGGTCATCTGGTACCGGCGGGGGTCCGCGCCAAACAGGGCGATGGCCTCCTCCTGGCCGTAGTCGGTTTTGCACACCCGGGGCCACTGAGGCCAGGGGTTGTTGTCCGTCCGGCTGTCGGGCAGCTTGGGCATCATCTCCAACTGGGTCACGGACCTGCACCCCTGCCGGATGGCGGTGCCCACGCAGTCGTTGCCCGTGTCGCCGCCCCCTACAACGATGACGTCCTTACCCGCGGCGTCCATGCTCTCTTCCACCGGTTTTCCGTCCAGCAGGGCCCTGGTGGCGGCGGTGAGGTAGTCCACCGCAAAGTGAGTTGCCTTGCCGCCCGCGCCGCCCAGATCCATGCTCCTGGGCTTTTTGGCCCCGCAGCACAGGAGGACGGCGTCATATTTTTCCAGCAGCTCGCCGGCGGGGATATCTTTCCCCACCTCGCAGGAGGTAACGAACTCCACCCCCTCGGCGGTCATCAGGTCCACCCGCCGCTGGACGATCTCCTTTTCCAGCTTCATGTTGGGGATGCCGTACATGAGCAGGCCGCCGGCGCGGTCCTCCCGCTCGTACACGGTGACCGAGTGGCCCCGCCGGTTGAGCTGGTCCGCCGCGGCGAGACCCGCCGGGCCGGAGCCCACCACCGCCACCCGCTTGCCGGTGCGGACTTTGGGCGGCCGGGGCTTCACCGCCCCGGAGGCGAACCCCTCCTCGATGACGGCCAGCTCGTTCTCCTTCACCGTCACCGGGTCCCCGTGGAGGCCGCAGGTGCAGGCCGCCTCGCACAGGGCGGGGCACACCCGGCCCGTGAACTCCGGGAAGTTGTTGGTCTTGGTGAGGCGGCTCAGGGCGTGGCCCATGTTGCCGGAGTACACCAGGTCGTTCCACTCGGGCACCAGGTTGTGCAGCGGGCAGCCGGTGAACATCCCGGCCAACTGCACCCCCGACTGGCAGAAGGGCACGCCGCACTCCATGCACCGGGCGCCCTGCTTGCGACGCTCCTCCTCGGGCAGCATGGGGTGGAACTCGTTCCAGTGTTTGATGCGCTCCAGGGGCGTCTCGCCGGGGTTGCCCCGGCGGTCATATTCCAAAAATCCAGTTGGCTTTCCCATCAGTGGGCACCTCCCGTCACGGCGTAGAACGCCTCGACCTCCGCCTCGTCGTGGGTCAGGCCCCGCTCCTCACACTGGGCGATGGCCTTCAAAATGCGGTCGTAATCTCTGGGCAGGATCTTCTTGAAGCTGGCCACGGCGGCGGGGAAGTCGGCCAGGATGGCCTTGCCCTTCTCCGAGCCGGTGGCGGCCACGTGCTGCTCGATGAGGGAGCGCAGCTCCTCGATGTCGTGGCGGCTCTCCAGGGGCTCGATGGACACCAGCGACTTGTTCACCCGCAGATACAGGTCCCGCCTGGGGTCCCACACGTAGGCGATGCCGCCCGACATGCCGGCGGCGAAGTTCTTGCCGGTGGGGCCCAGGACGACCACCCGGCCGCCGGTCATGTACTCGCAGCCGTGGTCGCCCACGCCCTCGACGACGGCGCAGGCGCCGGAGTTGCGGACGGCAAACCGCTCCCCGGCCACGCCGGCGATGAACGCCTTGCCGCTGGTAGCCCCGTACAGGGCCACGTTGCCGATGATGATGTTCTCATCCGCCTTAAATTTGGCGTCTTTCGGCGGGAACACCGCCAGCTTGCCGCCGGACAGCCCCTTGCCGAAGTAGTCGTTGGAGTCGCCCTCCAGAGTGAGGGTCAGGCCCTTGGGGATGAAGGCCCCGAAGGACTGGCCCCCGCCGCCGGTACAGCGGACGGTGAAGGTGTCCTCCGGCAGCCCGTCCCCGTAGAGCCGGGTGATGTCCGAGCCGAAGATGGCCCCCACGGTGCGGTCGGTGGAGCTGACCTCCAAGGAGATGTCCTTCTTCTGGCCCTTTTTCAGGGCGCTCCCCAGCTTGGAGAGCAGCACGGACATATCCACCGTCTTTTCCAGCTGGAAGTCGTACACGTCGGCAGGGTCGAAGTGGGTCTTGTACCCGTCGCCGATGTAGGGGTTACCCAGGATGGCGGACAGGTCCACCGTGGCCGCCCGCTCGTTGACGGCGTGTTCTCTCACTTTTAAGAGGTCGGTGCGGCCCACCAGCTCCTCCACGGTGCGGACGCCCAGTTTCGCCATGTGCTCCCGCAGCTCCTGGGCGATGAACCGCATGAAGTTGATGACGTATTCCGGCTTGCCCCGGAACCGCTTGCGGAGCTCCGGGTTCTGGGTGGCCACCCCCACCGGGCAGGTGTCCAGGTTGCACACCCGCATCATCACGCAGCCCATGGTCACCAGCGGTGCGGTGGCGAAGCCAAACTCCTCCGCCCCCAGCATACAGGCGATAGCCACGTCCCGGCCGGACATGAGCTTGCCGTCGGTCTCCACCACCACGCGGGAGCGGAGATCGTTCTGGATGAGGGTCTGGTGGGTCTCCGCCAGGCCCAACTCCCAGGGCAGGCCGGCGTTGTGGATGGATGTTCTGGGGGCTGCGCCGGTGCCGCCGTCGTACCCGGAGATCAGCACCACCTGGGCGCCCGCTTTCGCCACGCCGGCGGCGATGGTGCCCACACCCGCCTCGCTCACCAGCTTGACGGAAATGCGGGCCTGCCGGTTGGCGTTTTTCAGGTCGTAGATGAGCTGGGCCAGATCCTCGATGGAGTAGATGTCGTGGTGGGGCGGCGGGGAGATGAGGGCCACGCCGGGGGTGGAGTACCGGGTCTTGGCAATCCAGGGGTACACCTTCTTGCCGGGCAGATGACCGCCCTCGCCGGGCTTGGCCCCCTGGGCCATCTTGATCTGGATCTCCTTGGCGGACACCAGGTACTCGCTGGTGACGCCGAACCGCCCGGAGGCCACCTGCTTGATGGCGGAGCACTTGTCCGACTTCAGCCGCTCGGGGCGCTCGCCGCCCTCGCCGGAGTTGGACTTGCCTCCCAGCATGTTCATGGCGATGGCCATGCACTCGTGGGCCTCCTGGGAGATGGAGCCGTAGCTCATGGCCCCGGTCTTGAACCGCTTCACGATGGAGTCCACGCTCTCCACCTCGTCCAGCGGGATGGGCTGGTCCAGATACTTCATCTCCATGAGCCCCCGGAGGGTGTGGGGCTTGGTCTCGTCGTCCACCAAGGCGGTGTACTGCTTGAACAGCTCATAGTCCCCCCGGCGGGTGGACTCCTGGAGGAGATGGATGGTCTGGGGGTTATACATGTGGTCCTCCTGGCCGGAGCGGGCCTTGTGGGCCCCACGGGAGTCCAGGGTGGCGTCGCACCCCAGGCCCAGGGGGTCGAAAGCCCGGGTGTGGTTCCGGTCCACCAACTGCTCGATCTCCTTCAGGCCGATGCCCTCCACGCGGGACACGGTGTTGGTGAAGTACTCGTCCACCACCGCCTTGGAGATGCCGATGGCCTCGAAGATCTGCGCCGACTGGTAGGACTGGACGGTGGAGATGCCCATTTTGGAGGCGATCTTCACGATGCCATGGAGGATGGCGCTGTTGTAGTCGTTGACGGCGGCGTCGAACTCCTTGTCCAGCAGCCCCTCGTCGATCAACTGCCCGATGGTTTCCTGGGCCAGATAGGGGTTGATGGCCCGGGCCCCGTAGCCCAGCAGGGTGGCGAAGTGGTGGACGTCTCTGGGCTCGGCGGACTCCAGGATGACGGAGACGGCGGTGCGCTTCTTGGTGCGGACCAGGTGCTGCTCCAGGGTGGACACCGCCAGCAGGGACGGGATGGCCACATGGTTCTCGTCCACCCCCCGGTCGGACAGGATGATGATGTTGGCCCCGTTGCGGTAGGCCCGGTCGGCGGCGATCTTCAGCTGGTCCAGGGCCCGCTTCAGGGGGGTGTTCTTAAAGTACAGCAGGGACACCGTCTCCACATGGAACCCCGGCTTATCCATGGCCCGGATCTTCATCAGGTCCACAGAGGTCAAAATCGGGTTGTGGATCTGCAGCACCCGGCAGTTGTCCGCCGTCTCCTCCAGCAGGTTGCCGTCGTCCCCTACGTACACGGTGGTGTCGGTGACGACCTCCTCCCGGATGGCGTCGATGGGCGGGTTGGTCACCTGGGCGAAGAGCTGCTTGAAGTAGTTGAACAGAGGCTGGTCGTGGTCGGACAGCACGGCCAGGGGGATATCGATGCCCATGGCGGCGGTGTCCTCCGCCCCGTTTTTTGCCATGGGGAGAATGGTGTTCTTTAAATCCTCATAGGTGTAGCCGAAGGCCTTCTGCACCTGGGTGCGGCGCTCAGGGGAGTGTTCCACCCGTTTGTTGGGGATGGGCAGGTCCTTGAGCCGGACCAGGTTCCGGTCCAGCCACTCGCCATAGGGGTTCCGGGCGGCGTAGGTCTCCTTGATCTCGTCGTCGTCGATGATGCGGCCCTTCACTGTGTCCACCAGCAGCATCCGGCCCGGCTCCAGCCGGGACTTCTTTACGATGCGGGCGGGGTCCATATCCAGCACCCCCACCTCGGAGGACAAAATCAGCTTGCCGTCGTCGGTGACGTAGTACCGGGAGGGACGCAGACCGTTCCGGTCCAGGACTGCTCCCACCTGGTCCCCGTCGGAGAACAGGATGGAGGCGGGGCCGTCCCAGGGCTCCATCATGACGGCGTAATACTGGTACAGGTCCCGCTTGGCCCGGCTGATGTTCTCGTTGTTCATCCAGGGCTCGGGGATGCAGATCATCACCGCCAGGGGCAGCTCCATGCCGCTCATCACCAGAAATTCCAGGGTGTTGTCCAGCATGGCGGAGTCGGACCCGCTCTCGTCGATGACGGGGAACACCTTGTCGATGTCGTCCGCCCACACGGGGCTGTGCATGGTCTCCTCCCGGGCCAGCATACGGTCGGCGTTGCCGCGGATGGTGTTGATCTCCCCGTTGTGGAGGATGAACCGGTTGGGGTGGGCCCGCTCCCAGGAGGGGTTGGTGTTGGTAGAAAACCGGGAGTGGACCAGGGCGATGGCGGTCTCGTAGTCCTCGCTCTGGAGGTCCGCGTAGAACTGCCGGAGCTGGCCCACCAGGAACATCCCTTTGTAGACGATGGTCCGGCTGGACAGGGAGGCCACATAGGTGTTGTCGTTGGACTGCTCGAACTCCCGGCGGACGATGTACAGCCGCCGGTCGAAGGGCAGCCCCTTCTCCAGATGGGCGGGCCGGCGGACGAACCCCTGCATGATGCAGGGCATTTTGGCCAGCGCCTTGTGGCCCAGCACCTCCGGGCAGACGGGCACCTGCCGCCAGCCGATGAACTCCATGCCTTCCTTGGCCACGATGAGCTCGAACATCTTCATGGCCTGCATCCGGCGGAGGGTCTCCTGGGGGAAGAAGAACATCCCCACGCCGTAGTCCCGCTCGCCGCCCAGCTCGAAGCCGCACTCCGCCGCCGCTTTCTTGAAAAACTTGTGCGAAACCTGAAGCATCACGCCCACGCCGTCACCGGTCTTGCCCTCGGCGTCCTTGCCGGCCCGGTGCTCCAGCTTCTCCACGATCTTCAGCGCCGCGTCCACGGTGTCGTGGGACTTGCGGCCCTTGATGTCCACCACCGCGCCGATGCCGCAGTTGTCGTGCTCAAATCTGGGATCGTACAGCGGCGCCTGGGGCCGCTCCTGTCCGTTTCCTCTCATGGGGTCACCCTCTTCTTGCATTTTTCTTCTCAACTTGCAAAAATGCGTTTTTTCTATTGTACTATATGGCTCTTTCTCCGTCAATCGGCAAGTTGATAGGTTTTCACTTGCAAAACCGGCGTTCCGCTATGGGATTTGCCCGCAATACGCAAAAAGGCGGCGGCCCGCCTGGGCCGCCGCCTCGTCTTATTCCTGGGACAAAATCAGTTTCGCGGTGTCAGTGAGCTTTGCGCCGGCGTCCATGCTCTGCTTTTGCAGGAACCGGTGGGCCTGCTCCTCGGTCATGCCGTGGCGGTCCATGAGCACCGTCTTGGCCCTGGCCACCAGGGCCAGCTCCTCCTCGGACCGCTGGGCGGGCCCTTTGGCCTTCCCCCTGGGGGCGGTGCGCTGGAACTGGGCCAGCATCCGCACCGAGGCCAGCAGCTCCCCCCGGCGGATCGGAGACTGGAGCTTGAAGATGCCCTCCGTCTCACACAGCTCCAGCCGGGTCTGAGGGGCCACCATCAGCATGGAGCAGCCCTCGGGCAGGTCGTGGTACATGCTCTCGCAGGACTGGTCGGTCAGCTTGAAGCCGCACACCACAGTGCGGACGCGCAGCTTCCTGGCGGTGCGCTTCACCCCGGCGGCGCTGCGGCAGACGATACAGGAGAAATCACCGCTGCTCTCCAGGGTCTCCTTGATGCGCACGGCGTTGGCGCTGTTCTCAAAGGCCACGATCACCTTCCACATAGTCCCTCACTCCTTTGAAATCTCCGTGGGGACAGAGGCCGCGGATCAGTAGTTGATCATGTACTTGTCGCGCTCCCAGCTGGAGACGCGGGTGCGGTACTCATCCCACTCGGCCTCCTTGCCGGCGATATATTGGCTGCTGACGTGCTGGCCCAAAGTGTCCATGACCAGCTTATCCTTCTTCATGGCGACGAGGGCCTCCTCCAGGGAGCCGGGCAGGGCGTCGATGCCCCGGCGGCGCCGGGTGGCGGGGGTCATGTCGAAGATGTTCTCAGTGATCTCCGGGGGCGGGGTCATGCCCTTCTCGATGCCGTCCAGGCCGGCGGCCAGGCAAACGGCCAGGGACAGATAGGGGTTGCAGGCGGGGTCGGGGCAGCGGAGCTCCACGCGGGTGGACTGGCCCCGGGCGGCGGGGATGCGGATCAGGGCGGACCGGTTGGAGGCGGACCAGGCCATGTAGCAGGGGGCCTCGTAGCCGGGCACCAGCCGCTTGTAGGAGTTGACCAGCGGGTTGGTGATGGCGGCCATCCCCTTCATGTGGTGGAGCAGGCCGGCGATGAAGCTGTAGCACTCCCTGGACAGCTTGCGCTCCCCGTCCTCATCGAAGAACACGTTGCGGCCGTTGCGGAACAGGGACATATTGGTGTGCATACCGGAACCGTTGATGCCGAAAATGGGCTTGGGCATAAAGGTGGCATGGAGGCCGTTCTTCTGGGCTACCGTCTTGACCGCCAGCTTGAAGGTCATGATCTTGTCGGCGCACTCCAGGGCGGGAGCGTACTTGAAGTCGATCTCGTGCTGGCCCTGGGCCACCTCGTGGTGGCTGGCCTCGATCTCATAGCCCATCTGCTCCAGATCCAGGCAGATCTCCCGCCGGGTGGACTCGCCGTGGTCCAGGGGGCCCAGGTCGAAGTAGCCGGCCTCGTCGTTGGTCTTGGTGGTGGGCTTGCCCTCCTCGTCGGTCTGGAACAGGAAGAATTCCGCCTCAGGCCCCACGTTGAAGTCGTCGTAGCCCATCTTTCTGGCCTTTTCCAGCACCCGCTCCAGCACGCCGCGGGGGTCGCCCACGAAGGGGGAGCCGTCGGGGTTGTGGATGTCGCAGATCAGCCGGGCCACCTTGCCGTGCTGGGGCCGCCAGGGGAAGATGACGAAGCTGTTCAGGTCGGGGTAGAGATACTGGTCGGACTCGTTGATGCGGACGAAGCCCTCGATGGAGGAGCCGTCCAGCATGATTTGGTTGTTGACCGCCTTCTCGATCTGGGAGGCGGTGATGGCCACGTTCTTCAGCTGGCCAAAGATGTCGGTGAACTGCATCCGGATGAACTTGACGTCCTCTTCCTTTACCATGCGGATGATGTCTTCCTTGGTGTAACCCATATTGACTTCCCCTTTCCCGCGCCGGACGGAGCCGAACGCAGCTGATTTGATCTTCTGGTTTTCGTCACGAGTAACAAAAAAGGCGCTCCGCCCCGCAGGGGACCGGAACGTCTTTGTTCTCTCGTTTCTGCACTTAGTATAGCACGAACCGCCTTTTTGTCAACATAAAATTGCATGGATGCAAAATTTTAGTGCAAAAAACAGGTTTTGACATAGCCGAAACCTGTTTTTTGTGATTATTGACATTACACAAGGGACCGCTCCCCGAAAGTCTCCGCTCATGCGTCCGGCTTCTTTGCCCCGGAATAACGCAGATAGGTCTCCCGGATGGCCTTCAGATTCCGTTGACGGATCATGACCTCCTGCCCTGTGGTCAGGCGGAATTGCCTGCCTGCGCTCTGGATGTGATCCATATTCACCAGATAGCTCTGATGGCAGCGGAGGAAGCGCGGGTCCGCCAGTTCGGTCTCGATCTCATCCAGCCGCTTATAGATGGTGTAGTCACTGCCGTCCGAGCGGTAGAGGATACATTTGCTGTTGCTGCTCTCCACGTACAGGATCTCCGTGTACGGGATCCGAAGCACCGCGGAGCGCTGGCGGATGGCATAGGCTTTCTCCTCCAGGCTGCGGGTGAGGCGCTCCACCACCCGCGCCAGCTTCTCCCCGCTCACCGGCTTGAGGATATAGCCCGCGGCGAACACATCGTAGCTCTCCAGGGCAAACTCCGGGGCCGCCGTGAGAAAGACGATCTCGCCCCGGTAGCCGGACTCCCGCAACCGGCGGGCCACATCGATCCCCAGGTGGTCTACCATATAAATATCCAGAAATATGACATCGAACCACGCGCCGTTCCGGATATCGCCGAGCAGGTCAATGCCGCTCTCATAACCGGTAAGGTCCGGCCGGACCTTGTTCTCTGCAAAAACCGTATCCAGCAGACTGCATACCATCTCCCGCTCCAGCTCATTGTCATCGCATACCGCAACGCGCACACAGTTTCCTCCTTCGTCAAATACCGCCTGATGTTGATATTATATCATCAGCCGCGGTCAGAATGCAAGTTTTTCCACAGAAAACCGACGAAAAATCCGCTGCATGCTCGGGGCCCGGGTCCGGCCCGGCGGACCCGTCCGCTCACCGGCCCGGACACTGCCTGCCGGTGTGGTCGATACGGTAATCCTCTCCGTACTCCCCCGGAAGGATGAGCTCCGAGATGGGCACGAAGGCGTAGCCCTGCCGCAAAAGCGCCTCGATGATGTCAGGCAGGGCCTCCGGGGTGTGGAGGGCGGCGTTGTGGAACAGCACAATGGAGCCCGGCTGGACCTTGGAGGTTACGCGCTTTGTGATCTCGCCGGCGGACAGGTCTTTCCAGTCCAGGCTGTCCACGTCCCATTGGATGGGCTCCAGGCCCAGAGAGCGCACCGCGCTGATTACATGGTCGTCATACTCCCCGTAAGGGCAGCGGAACAAGGTGGGCCGCTCCCCGGCGACCGCCTCTATCTTGTCGTTGCAGGCGTTCACATCGTCGATGATCTGCCTGGTCGACAGGCTGTTGAAATGGGCGTGGTCGTTGGAGTGGCCCATGACCTCGTGGCCGGCGTCGTGGAGAGCCTTGACGGATTCGGGGTATTTGTCCACCCACTGCCCCACCACGAAGAAGGTGGCCTTCACGTTATACTTTCCCAGGATATCGATGAGCGTCTGGGTGTCCTCGTTACCCCAGGCGGCGTCGAAGCTGATGGACAGCACCTTGTAGTCCTTCTGCACACAGTAGATGGGCAGCTGGCGGGTGGTGGCGGAGGCCCCCACCACCGCGGGGCTGTTCACCACGGTGAGCATCAGGGCGGCGGCCAGAAGGCAGGCCCCCGCCACGACGAGCCTCCGGCGGAGATACAGTATTTTGGTCCCCTTCAGCCACCTTATCAATCGTTCCTTCCAGTCCATAGGCAGACCCTCCTGTTTTGAGCGGTGGTACACTCTATGCGGACGGGTCCTGTTTCATGTGCGGACACGCGCCGGAGCGGAACTGCTTCGCTCAAAAAAAGCGCCCTCCCGGTATTGATTTTACACGACGTATCTTATATAATAATTAACCGTTGACAGAAACCGACAGGGAGGAGCGGGAACATGGACCTGAATTCGACGCTGTTCCTGTTTTTCTTTTTTCCCGCCGCTGTTCTGCTGTACTATATCGTGCCGGGGCAGAGGCTGAAAAACGGCTTCCTGCTGCTGGCCGGCCTGGTCTTCTACGCCCTGGGCCGGTGGCAGGGGATGGTGATCCTGTTGCTCTCCGCCCTGCTCAACTGGGCCGCCGGGGCCATCCTCGCCAAAATGGGCAAAAACCGTGCGGTGCTGGCGATCACAGTGATCCTGGACATCGCTCTGCTGGTGTGCTTCAAATACCTGGCCCTGCTGACGGAGACCGCCAACGGCCTGTTCTCCCTGTCCCTCCCGGTGTGGGAGCTGGCCGCCCCGGTGGGCATCTCCTTCTTCACCTTCAAGGCCATGAGCTACGTCATCGACGTGTATCGCGGCGGCGAGGCGGGGGGCTTTTTCAGTGTGCTGCTGTATGTCTCCTTCTTCCCCCAGGTGACCTCCGGGCCCATCACCCGGTTCGGGCGGTTCGCCGGCCAGCTGAGGGAGCGGACCGTCACCGCCGAGGGGGCCGCCCTGGGCCTGCGCCGGTTCACCGTGGGTCTGGCAAAAAAGCTGCTCATCGCCGGGGCGGTTGCCCCCATCGCCGACAACGCCTTCTCTCTGGCCGGAGGCGCCGGCATGGCTTTGGCCTGGCTGGGCGCCGCCGCCTACACCGTCCAGCTCTACTTCGATTTCTCCGGCTACTCCGACATGGCCATCGGCCTGGGGCAGATGTTCGGCTTCTCCACCCCGGAGAACTTCGACTACCCCTACGCCGCCCGGTCCCTCCGGGATTTCTGGAAACGGTGGCACATCTCCCTGTCCTCCTGGTTTCAGGACTATCTCTATATCCCCCTGGGCGGCGGGCGGCGGGGCAGGACCCGCAAGTGTCTCAATCTGCTCATCGTGTTCGCCGTCAGCGGGTTGTGGCACGGGGCCTCCTGGACCTTCCTGCTGTGGGGCCTGTGGCACGGGATATTCAGCGTACTTGAGAACTGCGCCGGGTCCAGGCTGGAAAAAGTTCAGAGCACCGCTCCCGGCAGAGTGTTTGGCCACGTCTACACGCTGATTTTAGTATGCCTTGGCTTCGTGCTGTTCCGGGCCTCCTCCCTGGGCGGCGCCCTGGGCATGTTCCGGGCCATGTTCGTCCCAACTCAGCCGGTCCCGGCGGCGGTCACCGCCCTGGAGCGGATCGCCCCCTCGGCGTGGCTGGCCCTGTGCGCCGGGATCGTGGGCAGTCTGCCCATCCTCCCCTGGCTGCGGGCAAAGATGTCCTCCCTGGGCGAGGCCGCCCGGAGCGGGCTCACCGCCCTGTCCCTTGCGGCCGCCGCCGCGCTGTTCGTGGTCTGTATGCTGGCCGCCGCCGGAGGGAATTTCCAGCCCTTCATCTACAACCAGTTCTGAGGGGGCGGAGTGATGGTGAAAAAGATCGCTTACATCTGCTTTGTCGCCCTGATCCTGATCCTGTGCCTGATTCCCTCCCTGGGGATGCTGGCCGGACCGGAGGCGGAGGCCGGCGGCAACCAGATCCTCACCCCGCTTCCCCGGCCGCAGAACGCGGACGGGAACTGGAACGCCGATTACCTCTCTCAGCTGGGGGATTACCTTCAGGACCACTTCTTCCTGCGGCAGGCCATGATCTCCGCCTGGTCGGAGGGGAACGCCCTCCTGCTCCGCTCCTCCGCCGCCGACGGAGTGGTGCTGGGAAAGGACGGCTGGCTCTACTACCGGGACACCTTGGACGACTACACCGGTTCCGGCCTTATGTCCGACGGGGAGATCCTCTCCGCCGCCCACGATCTGGCGTTGGTCAACGAGTTCTGCGAGAGCCAGGGGGCGAAATTCCTGTTCACCGTCGCCCCCAATAAGAATAGTCTTTATCCGGAGCATATGCCCGATCTTACGGTATTCTCCTCCGGGAAGAACGCGGACCGTCTGGCCGCCGCGCTGGCGGACGAGGGGGTGCCCTATTTGGACCTGTTCGCCCTCCTCGGCGGGGAGGAGGAGACCCTGTACTTCACCCAGGACTCCCATTGGAACTCCAAAGGGGCCGCCCTGGCGGCAGACGCCCTCAACAGGGCCCTGGGCCGCAGTTCCGACTACTACAGCGGTCCCTTTTCCGCCCAGCCGGTCCACCGCAGCGACCTGTACGAGATGCTCTCCCCCGCCGGGGGCCGCATGGAGGACGACCAGGTCTACGGCGGCCAGCTGACCTTTGATTACGAGTCCCCTATCCGCTCGGCGGAGGACATCACCATCAGGACCACCGGGCAGGGGGATGGTTCCCTCCTCCTGTTCCGGGACTCCTTCGGCAATCTGCTCTACCCCTATCTGGCGGACAGCTTCGGCTCCGCCCTGTTCTCCCGGTCCACCGCCTACCGGCTGGACTTTATCGCCCAGCGCTCCGCCGGATATGTGGTGGTGGAGCTGGTGGAACGCAATCTGGACTATCTGCTCCAGAACGTCCCCCAGATGCCCGCCCCGGAGCGGCGGGCCCCCGAGACGGCGGCCTCCGGCAATGCCGTCTCGCTGACGGCCGGGCCCGCCCAGTTTGGGGAGGGTTTCGTGCAGCTCAGCGGCGCCCTGCCGGCGGAGCCGGACCCGGGCGCGCCCGTCTATCTCCTGGCCGGAGAGACGTGCTATGAGGCGTTCCGGCTGGAAAACGGCGGCTTTGGACTCGTCGTGCCGGAGGGAGCGGCGGCGGAAAAGCTGTCGGTGCTGTATCAGATAAACAGCGTCTGGACGGCGGCGGACGCCGTGACAGACTGACCCACTTTGTCCGTTTCAGGAGGGATCTGAATGAAGAAGCGCATCGTCATATTCCTGCTGGTCCTGGCCCTGGCGTTGTCCCTGGCCCCGGCCGCTCTGGCCGCCGCCCCGGACGAGGATATCCTGCCTCCGCCCCCGGCTGACGGGCCTGTTGCCGGCGTGACGCTGAACACGGAACAGCACATCAACTATATCAGTGGCATGGGAGGCGGTATTTTCGCCCCCAACGACTACGTCACCCGGGGCGAAGCCGCGCAGATGCTCTACAAGCTGCTGGCGGACAAGGTCCCCGTCACCGTCAGCTATACCGACGTGGCGGAGGGAAGCTGGTACCATGACGCGGCGCTCCAGCTGGGCTCTCTGGGGGTCATCCGCCCTGACGAGGAGACCTTCCGGGCGGATGACGTCATCTCCCGGGGGGAGTTCGTCCGCTATGTGTCCGCCTTCTTTCCCCTGCGGGCCGACGCGGCGCAGTTCCCCGACGTGGACCCCGACGATGAAAATGCCGCAGCTATCCTCTCCGCCCGGGCCTATGGCTGGCTGCTGGGCTATCCCGACGGCACCGTCGGCCCCAATGGACTCCTCCGCCGCAGCGAGACGGTGGCCATCCTCAACCGGGCGCTGGGCCGCACCGGCGACGCCTCCACCATCAGCGCCGAGCGTCCGGCGCTCTATCTGGACGTGGCCCCCAGTGAATGGTATTATCAGAACGTGATGGAGGCCACCGTGCCCCATGAGCACACCTCCGGAGAGAACGGCGAGGTCTGGACCTCCTGGACGGAGGCGGACACCAACCTGCCCGACGGCTTCCGCACCGAGGGCGCCCACCTGATCGACGGCTGGAGCTACTACTACGACGCCTCCGCCAAGGATATCCTCCGGGGGCAGAGCAAGAACGGCTTTACCGCCGGGGCGGACGGCCGGTTCACCACCGGCGACAGCTGGATCGACGAACAGCTCAGAATCATCATCCTGGCCGAGACCGACGCCTCTATGAGTCGGGAAGAAATGCTGAAAGCCCTGTACGCCCACTGCCGGGACAAGTACAGCTACCTGTCGTGGAACAGAAACGCCTACGATCCCGGCAACGCGCACTTCGCGCTGGATGCCGCGCGGCAGATGCTGACCTATGGCCGGGGCAACTGCTACTGCTTCGCCGCCACGTTCTGCTATCTGAGCCGCTGGATCGGCTACGACACCAAAATGTACAGCGGGAAGGTTCTGGGAGGTCCCCACGGCTGGACGGAGATCAACGGCTATATCTACGATACGCAGCTGGAATGGCGCTATTACCATGACTACCACAGCAAATACGGCGAACAGTATCTGTGGTATTTCTATGGTCTCAAGGATACGACGAACCGCTGGAAATACGTAATGCAATATCAAGTGATATAGGAGAGTACCGATGAAAAAAGTGATCTCGCTTCTGGCTGCTCTGGCGCTGTCGCTGTCCCTCTGCGCCTGTTCCCGGCCAACCTCTGTCAATGCGGATGACCCGATCAAAACAGCTGAAATCTCCGCCTCCCTGCCGGCGGAGGAACCCACCGCCGCCCCAACTCCCGAGGTCACCGAAGGACCCAGCGAGGAGCCCACCGCCGCGCCTACGGAAGCGCCCACCGAGGAACCCTCGGACGAGCCGGAGCCCGCCCAGGCCCAGGCCCCCGCTGCCGACCCCACCGCAAAACCCACCCAGGCCCCGGCCACGCCAAAGCCCACCCAGACGCCGGCCACGCAAGCGCCGGCCACGCAGGCCCCGGTGCAGACCGTGCCGCCCACGCCGGAGCCCACACCCGCTCCCACGCCGGAGCCCACGCCCAAGCCCGACCTGAAATCTGTTGCTCAGCAGTACATTGGCTCCCCTGTCAGCGCGCTGATCGCCGCCATCGGCAATCCGTCCAACGGCGATTCGGGACAAATCCCCGCCTGTATCGGTGAAGAAAACGGCTTTAACAGAGAATTGTATTATGACGGCTTCACCGTCTACACCGAGGGTACCGACACTATCCCTGAGCACGTCTATGCCGTGCAGTAACCAGAATAAGCATCAAGCCCCCGCCGCATTATCTGCGGCGGGGGCTCGTTTTGCGTTTTGTCAGTTCAGAAGGACAGGACCTCCTGCTCCGGCTTCTTGGCCGGCAGCAGTTCGGTGACGTAGAGGATGGGGCCCTTGTCCTCGTATGCCTTGTGGGGCTCCAGGGCCATCCGGGCGGTGACCTCCACCCAGGCCCGATTGCCGAAGGAATTGAAGCCGCCGCCCCGGGCCACCACGCCCAGAAAGCTGATGTCGGCGGCACAGCAGGTCATGGCGAACCGGCCAAGGACTACCTCGCCGGGGTACTGCTTCAGGTGGGCCACCACCGCCTTGCAGTGGATGACCTTGTCCACATAGCGCTCCGGGTGGTCCATCACGTCCACGTACCACACGCCGAAGTCGTCGTCGGGGATGTCGATGACCTCCTTGTTCAGGTCGAAGGGGCAGACGCTGCCGTCGTCATATTCCTCGCTGGTGCCGTCGCTGTTCTCCAGATAGATGGAGGCCCGGCGGTTCACCAGCTTCAAATTCCGGGCCCGGAGGGAGGCTCGCAGCTTCTCGTCGCAACGGTTGAAGATGATCATGTCCGCGTTGGTGAGCTTCTCCATCATCATCTGGCCCAGGTTCTTGGCGTACATGTCGAAGGTGGCGGCCTCCACGGTGGTCATGATCTGATAGAGCACCCAGTTGTTGGGCAGGGCCTCCTGATAGAGCTTCTGGAGGGACCACATACCGTTGAACTCGATCATGATCTGCTTGGGCTTATACCGCTTCTCGCACTTTTTGAGGAAGTCCTTCGTCAGATAGACCTCCCCCTCCACGTTCACCACATCCACGTTCCGCAGGGCCTTGGGGTCGTACTCCTCGCTCCCCTCCTCACAGCAGAGGAGCAGGGTGCGGTCCTCCAGGGCAAAGCCGTCCTGGAGCACGCCGTTGATGAAGGAGGTCTTGCCGCTGTCCAGAAAGCCGGCAAAGAGGTATACAGGGATATCCATGACCGCTCCTTACAGACCGAACAGGGCGGCCAGCTTGTCCTCTTTCAGGTCGGCGCCGATGACGCACAGCCGGCCGGTGAAGTCGGCGGGGCCCTCCCGGACGGACCACTCCTCGGGCACGTAATCGAAGTGGAGCCAGCCGCCGGCGGCGCTCCGCACGATGCCCTTGGCCCGCAGGATGGCGCCGCACTCGCCGATGTCCAGCTCGGCCAGCATCTTCTCCAGTTCCGCCTTGTCGAAGGGCTTCACGGTCTCCCTGCCCCAGCTGGTGAACACCTCGTCGGCGTCGTGATGGTGGTGGTGATGGTCGTGGTCGTGGCAGCCGCAGGCGCACTCCTCGCCGTGGTCGTGGTCGTGCTCCTCGTGGTCATGGTCGTGATGATGGTGCCTGTGCTCCTCCTCATGATCGTGCTCATGGTGATGATGATGCTCGTGCTCTTCACCCTCCTCATGGTCGTGGTCATGATGGTGGTGGTGATGCTCCGCCTCGTGGGCCTCGTGTTCAGCGCGCATATGGGCCAGCATCTCCTCCTCCAGGGAGGGCTTCTCCATGGCGGCCAGGATGGTCTTGCCGTCCAGGTCGTCCCAGGGGGTGGTGATGATGGCGGCCTTGGGGTTCTTCTCCCGCAGCAGGGCCACCATCTGCTCCAGCCGGTCCTGGGACAGGTTCTGGGTCCGGGACAGGATCAGGGTGCCGGCGGACTCCACCTGGTTGTTGTAGAACTCGCCGAAGTTCTTCATGTAGCCCTTCACCTTGGAGGCGTCCACCACGGTGACGAAGCTGTTCAGGTGGAGCTCCGGCTCCTGGTCGGCCACGTTCTGCACCGCCACGATCACGTCGGACAGTTTGCCCACGCCGGAGGGCTCGATGAGGATGCGGTCGGGGTGGAACTGGGAGAGCACCTTTTTCAGGGCGTCGCCGAAGTCCCCCACCAGGGAGCAGCAGATGCAGCCGGAGGACATCTCGGAGATCTCCACGCCGGTCTCCTTCAAAAAGCCGCCGTCCACGCTGATCTCGCCGAACTCGTTCTCGATGAGCACCAGCTTCTCGTCCTGGTACGCCTCGGCCAGCAGCTTTTTGATAAGGGTGGTCTTGCCGGCGCCGAGGAAGCCGGAGAAAATGTCGATCTTGGTCATGTTACATCAGGTCCTTTTTTATGGATTTGGCCCTATTTTACCCCCGAAAAAACGTAAAGTCAAGGGGCGGACAGAGGCCGCCCGGCGGGCGGTCTTCTCCGTGTCTCTGCACTCAGGCGTAAAAGTCCAGCGTGCCGTAATAGCGTGTCACCGTGGAATTATCGTCCACCTGGGGGCCCACATCGGTGGGGCCGTACCGCATGAGAAAGTAGTCCAGATCGTGGAGCATTTTGTAGAGGTCGTTGGCATAGACCAGCTGATGGGTCTGGTGGGCCATATCGGTCAGCTCGATCAGGCGGTCCAGGGCGGCGGTCAGGTCCTCGTTCTGAACGGTGTCCCGAATGTCCTCCAAAATGGCGATGAAGGCGTCCGCGTCGTAATCGTTATCCGTGGCAACAGGGGTGCCGAATTTCTCATAAAACTGTTCATCTGTAAGACCCTCCTGGGCGCAGACCTCATCCCTGTCGACGTCGCCGTCCAACGCCCAGCCGATCTGGATATCGCCGGTGTGGTCAAAGTAGTTCCAGTAAAGGTCATCGGGATCGGCCAGACGGGAGAAAATATTCTGTCCCTCTTGCAGATACTCGCCTTCCCACCAGCCGTCCGCCCCGACGATAACGGTGAACAGCCAGTCGGCGTCCTCGTCGGACATGCCCTCCAGCGCCCGCTCACGGGCCGCCGTCACCTCCTCCTCCGTGGGGATCTGGCTCGGGTCGCGGGTGGGTTCCTGTTCCTCGGTGAGCTCCGGCGTGGAAACCGCCTCCTCCGTGGGAACAGCGGACGGAGCCGACGATGGTGTTTCAATGGGTTTCGCGGCAGAACAACCCGCAAGGGCAATCAGCAGCCCACAGCAAACAGCTAAAACAGAGCGTTTGAACATCATCAACCCTTCTTTCTCGTTGATTTGCGTTTGGGAGTTTATATTGTACAATATATTCCCAACCCTGTCAACTTTCCCGGAACGGAGCGGTCTATCCCCCCGCCATTGACAATTTCCCCGCTTCTCTGTATAATCATCACAGTATTTCCAAATGATGTGCGCCCTCCCGGGCGCATGGAGGTCGCGATACAAATGAAAGGCATCATTCTGGCCGCCGGGCGGGGGACCCGGCTCTATCCCATGACCCGCCCGGTGTGCAAGCCCCTGCTCCCGGTGTACGACAAGCCGCTGATCTACTACCCCCTGTCGGTGCTGATCCAGGCCGGCATCCGGGAGGTGCTGGTCATCGTGCCCCCCGGCGAGGAGGGCACCTTCTACACCCTGCTGCGGGACGGGATGCAGCTGGGCATGAACATCCACTACACCGTCCAGCCGGTGGCGAGAGGCATCGCCGACGCGCTGCTCATCGGCCGGGACTTCCTGGACGGGGATGACGTGTGCCTGGTGCTGGGGGACAATATCTTCTGGGCGGAGGGTTTCGCCGAAATGCTGAAAAAGGCCGCCGACGGCAACCCCGGCGCCACCGTGTTCGGCTGCAAGGTGGACGATCCCCGGCCCTTCGGCGTGGTGGAGTTCGGTCCCGACGGCAAGGCCATCTCCATCGAGGAGAAGCCGGAGCATCCCAGGTCCGACTACATCGTCCCCGGCCTGTACTTTTACAGCAATGAGGCGCTGGACATCGCCGCCGACATGCCCCTCTCCGCCCGGGGCGAGCTGGAGATCACCGACGTGAATCTGGCCTTCCTCCACCAGGGCCGCCTGCGGGTCATCCCTCTGGAGGACAACTACGTATGGATGGACGCGGGCAGCGCCGACAGTATGCTGTCCGCCGCCCAGACCATCCATGACCTCCAGCGCGGCGGGGCCTACGTGGGCTGCGTGGAGGAGGAGGCATACCGGGAGGGCTGGATCGACCGGGCACATCTGCGCAAGCTGGGCGAGGAGCTGAAAATGACCGCCTACGGGCGGCATCTGCTGGAGCTCTGAGCAAATATGGAACAGACGCGAAAGGGCCGCTCCCACAGGAGCGGCCCTTGGTCTTTCGTTCGCTCAGATGACCCGGACGCGGATGACGCCATCGATGGCCCTGATGTGGGCCAGAGCGTCAGCGGCGGCGGGGGCGCTGATATCCAGCATGGTATAGGCGTACTCGCCCTTGGACTTGTTGGTCATGTTCTCCACGTTGATCCCGTCGGCGGACACGGCCGCGGTGACGGAGGCCAGGATGTTGGGGATGTTCTTGTGGAGGACGCAAATGCGCTGGACGCCGGAGCGGTCCATGGCCACGCTGGGGTAGTTGACGCTGTTGCGGATGTTGCCGTTCTCCAGATAGTCCTTCAGCTCGTCGGCGGCCATCACCGCGCAGTTGTCCTCGCTCTCAGGGGTGGAGGCGCCCAGATGGGGCAGGGCCACCACGCCGTCGGCCAGGGTGACGGTGTTATTGGCAAAGTCGGTGACGTATTTGGCCACCTTGCCGGACTGGAGGGCCGCCAGCATATCGGCGTCGTTCACCAGTTCGCCCCGGGCCAGGTTGACGACGCGCACCCCGTCCTTCATGTTGGCGATGGCGGCGGCGTTGACGCTCCCCTTGGTGGAGGAATTGCAGGGCACATGCAGGGTGATATAGTCGGAGCTGCGGTACAAATCGTTCACATCCTTGACCACCTTCACGTGGCGGTCCAGCCGCAGGGCGGCGTCCACGGACAGGAAGGGGTCGTAGCCGTACACGTCCATGCCCATGTTCAGGCCGATGTTGGCCACCAGCGCGCCGATGGCGCCCAGGCCCACCACGCCCAGGGTCTTGCGGTAGAGCTCGGGGCCCACAAAGGCGGACTTGCCCTTCTCCACGGCGGCGGCCACGTCCACGCCCTCGGTATGCGCCTGGTCCTTGACCCAGGCGATGCCGCCGGCGATATCGCGGGAGGCCAGCAGCAGGGCGCACAGGACCAGCTCCTTCACAGCGTTGGCGTTGGCGCCGGGGGTGTTGAACACCACGATGCCCGCCTCGGCGCACTTGTCCACGGGGATGTTGTTGGTGCCGGCCCCCGCCCGGGCGATGGCCAGCAGGCTGGCGGGGAAGGGGTACTCATGGAGCTTGGCGGAGCGGACCAGGATGCCGTCCTCGTTCTCCGCGCCGTCGCTGACGGTAAAGCTGTCGGTGGGCAGACGGTTGAGCCCCACCGCCGCGATCTTGTTCATGGTCTTGATGTTGAACATAATGAATCACCTCAAATGATTTAGCCGCAGTCCCAGTTGTAGAGCACCTGGGAGAAATCTCTGCTTTTCAGAGCCTCAGAACTGATAAAGAAGTTTCCCACGCCGCAGTCGCCCCACATGATCAGATCCCGCCGGTCCCGCTGCTCGCTGTCCAGCTGGAACAGCAGCACGTCGAAGGGGCGGTACCTGGGCTGATACCGGGGGTCCTCCTGGACGAAGGTCGGACAACCGCCCATCTGCTGGTGGGGCGCCTGGAAGGGGGCGGGCTGATCAAAGATGTCGTAGGGCCGCTCGCCTTCCGGGAAGCGTTCAAAGAACTTCCATACCTTCTCCAGCGGGTCCTCCGGCCGGCGCTTATTCCACTTTTGGAGGAACAGCTCATCGAAGCGGTAGTCGCTCTGGGTCAGGCCCTGGACCTCCGGGGCGGCAAAGACGATACGGCAGGGCTTCAGGACGGGGGTGTACTCCTCGCTGTCCGCCGGAAGGGCGGGGCGTCTGGCATTGACCTCCTCCGCCGTGACGGAGCGGTCCACACTCTCCCGGTACAGCACCCGGAAGCCGGTCTGGGCGGCGCCGTCGCCGAAGTCGATGCCGTACACATCGTCCCGGGCGATGAAGAACTGCAGCAGGCCCTAGTGGGGGAAGTCCGGCAGGCCGGCCAGCGCCGCGCAGTCGATCTGAGCCAGCAGGTCCATGGACGCGCCGTTGGCGTCCAGGGGCCAGGACTCACCGCGGGCCAGATAAGGCGTGCCGCCGGCCTTGCTGTCAAAGAGGGAGGGCTCCCCCTCCTCCAGCCTGTAGCGGAGGACGGGTCGGGCGGTCTCCGCCTGGATCTCGGCGAAGATCTCCCCCGCCAGCTTCAGGTCGGCCCGCAGGTCCCGGGCCGGGACCGCGGGCTTCTTTTTCAGAAAATCGAACAGGCCCACGGCGAAGCGCCCCTCTCAGTTGTTCTTGTCGAACGTCTTGATGAAGTCGGCCAGCTTCTCCACGCCCTCGGTGGGCATGGCGTTGTAGATGGATGCCCGCATGCCGCCCACGTTGCGGTGGCCCTTCAGGTTGACAAAGCCGGCGGCGGTGGCCTCGGCCACGAACTTGGCGTCCAGCTCCGGATCGGCGGAGCGGAAGGTCACGTTCATGTCGGACCGGGAGCCCTTCTCGGCGGCACAGGTGAACAGGCGGGAGTTGTCCAGCACGTCGTACAGCAGCTGGGCCTTGTCGTGCTTGATCTTCTCCATGCCTTCCACGCCGCCCTTGGAGTCCAGCCATTCCAGCACCAGGCCCAGCATATAGATGCACCAGCAGGGCGGGGTGTTGTACATGGAGTCCTTGTCGATCATGGTCTTGTAGTTCATCATCAGCGGGGTGTAGGGCAGCTCGTGGCCAGCCAGGTCCTCCCGGACCACGGCGATGGTCAGGCCCGCCGGGGCTAGGTTCTTCTGGGCTCCGCCGAAGATGATGCCGTACCTGGACACGTCCACCACACGGCTCAGGAAGTCGGAGGACATATCGCAGACGATGGGCACATCCCCGGTGTCGGGCACGTACTGCCACTCGGTGCCGTAGATGGTGTTGTTGGCGCAGTAGTAGAAGTAGCTGGCCTCGGGATCCAGCTTCAGCTGGTCCTGGGCGGGGATATAGGTGTGGTTCTTATCCTCGCTGGAGGCGGCCAGGTTGATCTGGCCGTACTTCTTGGCCTCTTTGTAGGCGATGTTGGAGAAGTTGCCGGTGACGGCGTAGTCCGCCTTGCCGCTCTTGCCGATCAGGTTCAGCGGGACCATGGAGAACTGGCTGGAGGCGCCGCCCTGGAGCAGCAGCACCTTATAGTTGTCGGGCACGTGGAACAGCCGGATGAAGTTGGCCTTGGTGTCGTCGAAGATTTTCTGGAACACCTTGGAGCGGTGGCTCATCTCCATGACGGACATGCCGGAGCCCTGATAGTTGGTGATCTCCTTCCCGGCCCGCTCCAACACCTCGAGAGGGAGCATGGACGGTCCGGCGGAAAAGTTATAAACGCGATCTGCCATGATGATTTCCTCCTGTTTCTCGCAATTTTACTGCTTTAGCGTAGTATTCGTATTATATGTTGTTAACAGAGCCGTGTCAACGGCATAAGGGCTCAAAAACGGCCCAAAAGTGGGGATTTCTTTGTGGATTCTTGCGTCCTGGCCTTTGAAACGGCCCAAAAGAGCGCAAAAAGCCGCCGGAGGCCCCCCGGCGGCTCACGTCCCGCTCAGATGATGTAGTCCCCCGCTCCGGCCTCCGGCCGCACCAGATCGGCAACGGTGATCCCCTTCAGGTAGTCCCGTATGACCTTGTCCAGTCCCTGCCACATGGAAAGAGTAGGGCAGACAGCCGCCCGCTGGCAGGGGACGGCGCCGTCCTCCAGACAGGCCACCGGGGACAGGGAGTCCTCCGTCAGCCGGAGCACATCCCATACAGTATACTGTTCCGGGGCATAGGTCAGCTTGTAGCCGCCCCCCTTGCCCCGCAGGCCGGTGAGCAGCCCGTTCTTCACCAGAGCTTTCAAAATGCTCTCCAGGTATTTCTCCGAGATGCCCTGCCGCCGGGCGATCTCCTTGAGCGGGATATAGCCCTCCGCCCGGTGCTCCGCCATATCGGCCAGCACCCGCAGGGCGTAGCGCCCCTTGGTGGAAACCAGCATCACACATCACTCCTCTGTCCAACCTATTATACAACATGGTTTATAGGATATCAACCAATATTTTTTCGGGGCGCGCCGGAACGCTGTGGATTTTTCCCTTGACAGGGGAGGACCTTCGATGTATAATCCTCATAAACCTATCAGATAAATGGGTTATATCAAAATCAATTTTCGTTCTGGAGGCTGTCATCATGAGCAAGATCTACACATCCGCCGACCAGCTGATCGGCCATACCCCCCTGCTGGAACTGACCCACATCGAAAAAGAGGAGGGTCTGGAGGCAAAACTTCTGGCCAAGCTGGAGTACTTCAACCCCGCCGGCAGCGTGAAGGACCGCATCGGCAAGGCCATGATCGACGACGCGGAGGCCAAGGGCCTGCTGAAGCCCGGCTCCGTCATCATCGAGCCCACCTCCGGCAACACCGGCATCGGTCTCGCCAGCGTGGCCGCCGCCCGGGGCTACCGCATCATCATCGTCATGCCCGAGACCATGAGCGTGGAGCGCCGGCAGATCATGAAGGCCTACGGTGCCGAGCTGGTCCTCACTGAGGGAGCCAAGGGCATGAAGGGAGCCATCGCCAAGGCCGACGAGCTGGCCAGGGAGATCCCCAACGCCTTCATCCCCGGCCAGTTCGTCAACCCCGCCAACCCCGCCGCCCACAAGGCCGCCACCGGCCCCGAGATCTGGGACGACACCGACGGGAAGGTGGACATCTTCGTGGCCGGCGTGGGCACCGGCGGCACCGTCACCGGCGTGGGAGAGTACCTGAAAGAGAAGAATCCCAACGTGAAGGTGGTGGCGGTGGAGCCCGCCTCCTCCCCGGTGCTGTCCAAGGGCGTCGCCGGCAGCCACAAGATCCAAGGCATCGGCGCGGGCTTCGTGCCCGACGTACTGAACACCCAGGTCTACGACGAGATCATCGCCGTGGAGAACGAGGACGCCTTCGCCGCCGGCAAGCGGGTGGGCCGCAGCGAGGGCGTGCTGGTGGGCATCTCCTCCGGCGCGGCGGTGTGGGCCGCCATCGAACTGGCCAAGCGGCCTGAGAACAAGGGCAAGACCATCGTGGCCCTGCTGCCCGACACCGGCGACCGGTATCTCTCCACCCCCCTGTTCGCGGACTGACGGACATTTAAAACCGACACGAAAGAGGGTTATCCCATGAGCAGCTACCATTTTGAGACCCTCCAGCTCCACGTGGGGCAGGAGCAGGCCGACCCCGCCACCGATTCCAGGGCCGTGCCCATCTACGCCACCACTTCCTATGTGTTCCATAACTCCGCCCACGCCGCCGCCCGCTTCGGCCTGACCGACGCCGGCAACATCTACGGCCGGCTCACCAACTCCACCCAGGACGTGCTGGAGAAGCGGGTCGCCGCCCTGGAGGGGGGCGTGGCCGCGCTGGCGGTGGCCTCCGGCGCGGCGGCCATCACCTACACCATCCAGGCCCTGGCCCAGGCCGGGGACCACATCGTGGCCCAGAAGACCATCTACGGCGGCAGCTATAACCTGCTGGCCCACACCCTCCCCCAGTTCGGCGTGAGGACCACCTTTGTGAACGCCCACGACCTGGGAGAGGTGGAGGCCGCCATCCGGCCCAACACCAAGGCCATCTATCTGGAGACCCTGGGCAATCCCAATTCCGACATCCCCGATATCGACGCCGTCGCAGCCATCGCCCACGCCCACGGCCTGCCCCTGGTCATCGACAACACCTTCGGCACCCCCTACCTGATCCGGCCCATCGAGCACGGGGCGGACATCGTGGTCCACTCCGCCACCAAGTTCCTGGGCGGCCACGGCACCACTCTGGGCGGCGTCATCGTGGACAGCGGCAAGTTCGACTGGAGGGTCTCCGGCAAATACGCCCCCATCGCCGAGCCCAACCCCAGCTACCACGGGGTCAGCTTTGTGGACGCCGCCGGCCCCGCCGCCTTCGTCACCTATATCCGGGCCATCCTGCTCCGGGACACCGGGGCCTGCATCTCCCCCTTCGCCGCCTTCCTGCTGCTTCAGGGGATCGAGACCCTGTCCCTCCGGCTGGAGCGACACGCCGAGAACACCAAAAAGGTGGTGGAGTATCTGGCGAACCACCCCCAGGTGGAGCGGGTCAACCATCCCTCCCTGCCGGACCACCCGGACCACGCCCTGTACGAGAAGTACTTCCCCCACGGCGGCGCGTCTATCTTCACCTTTGAGATCAGGGGCGGTCAGGAGGAGGCCCACAAATTCATCGACGCCCTGGAGATCTTCTCCCTGCTGGCCAACGTGGCGGACGTAAAGTCCCTGGTCATCCATCCGGCCACCACCACCCACTCCCAGCTGAGCCCGGAGGAGCTGGCCGATCAGGGTATCTGGCCCAATACCATCCGGCTCTCCATCGGCACCGAGCACATCGACGACATCATCGCCGACCTGGAGAAGGGGTTTGCCGCCGTCCGGTGACGGCCGGCCTCCTCTATCCGTGACACAATATGCGCGAAATCGCCCCGGCGGAGCTCCGCCGGGGCGATTTCGACGTGTTTTCAGCCCTCTCTCTGGCTCATGGGGACAAAGGGCCGCTTGTGTACCACCGCCTTGTAGGCGGGGCGGATGATCCTTCCGTTGGGGTTGTAGACCTCCTCCACCCGGTGGGCGCACCAGCCCACGATGCGGGCGATGGCAAACAGAGGGGTATACAGCTCCGGGGGGATGTCCATCATCTTGTAGACCAGGCCGGAATACATATCCACATTGGCGCACATGGGCTTGTCCAGGCCGGTGACCTCGTGGAACACGCCGGGGGCCAGCCGCTCCACCGACTCGAACAACTCGAACTCCGCCAGGAAGCCCTTCTTCTCGGCCGTCCTCCGGGCAAACTTTTTCAGGATAACGGCCCGGGGATCGGAGAGGGTGTATACCGCGTGGCCCATGCCATAGATCAGGCCGGAACCGTCCCCGGCCTCCTTGCACAGGATCTTTTTCAGGAACGCCTCGATCTCCTCGTCGTCCTTCCAGTCCTTCACGCCGGGTTCGATGTGATTGGTGAACATGTCCATGACCCGCATGTTGGCGCCGCCGTGCTTGGGGCCCTTCAGGGAGCCCACCGCCGCGGCGATGGCGGAGTAGATGTCCGTGCCGGAGGAGGACAGCACCCGGCAGGCAAAGGCGGAGTTGTTGCCGCCGCCGTGCTCGGCGTGGAGCACCAGGCACAGATCCAGCAGCTTGGCCTCCTCGTCGGTGAAGTGGTTGTCGTGCCGCACGGAGTAGAGGAAGTTCTGGGCCACGCTGAGCCCCTCCTGGGGCCGGTGGAGGTAGAGGGACTCCCCGTCGTAATAGTGCCGTTTGGCGGCGAAGGCGTGGGCCACGATCACCGGGAACCGGGCGATGAGCTTCAGCGCCTGGAGCATCTCTACGGGCAGGGTGTTGTTGTCCGGATCGGGGTCGTAGGAGTACAGAGCCAGCACGGAGCGGGCCAGCTTGTTCATCACGTCATGGCTGGGGGCCTTGAGGATCATATCCTCAGTGAAGTTGGGGGGCAGCTGGTGGAAATAGTCCATGATACCGCTGAACTGATCCAGTTGGGCCCTGGTGGGCAGAGCGCCGAACATCAGCAGATAGGCGGTCTCCTCGAAGCCGAACCGGTTTTCGGAGGTGAAGCCCCGGATCAGTTCCTGCACATCAATGCCCCGGTAAAAGAGCTGGCCGGGGACAGGGACCCGCTCGCCGTCCTCCATGATGTAGCCCTTCACGTTGCCGATCTTGGTAACGCCCGCCATGACGCCGGTGCCGTCGGCGTTGCGGAGGCCCCGCTTCACGCTGTATTTCTCATAGTATTTAGGCTCGATCTGAGTATATTTCTCGAACTCCCCGCATAATCCTTCAATAAAGTTCAGGGAGGACTTGTACTGCTCCACGGCTTTCCGCCGCGCATCGACCATCGAATTGATGATATCGTAATCCATAACCCAGCTCCTTTCCATGCGGATGGACAACTTCCTGTCGACATAATGTAAAAACAATTATACGGCATAAAGAGGGAGTCGTCAATGCAAATTTGGAGCAAGTATTTTGCCATATCCCGATTTTTTTGGGGTATATTACACGAATTTTGAAGGAAGGGGAGAAAAACTTGCAAAACAGGGAGCGTTGGGCGGGTCTCCGCCGTCCCTTCCTGACAGGGCTCGCCCTGGGCGTCTTTTTGCTGCTGCTGCCTCTGGCCGCCCTGGGCGGCGGGGAGGAGCGGCCGGTCGAAGTCCTCCCGGCCAGCCCCACGCCGGCGGTGGGGAGCGCTCCGGGCGGCGCGCCCTCCGTTACGGGGGAACTGAACGACGGGAAGGCCCTCCGGGTCTTGCAAAATGACGGCACCGTGGTGACCATGTCCATGGCGGACTATCTGCTGGGGGTGGTGTCCGCCGAAATGCCCGCCTCCTTTGAACCGGAGGCGCTGAAGGCCCAGGCGGTGTGCGCCCGGACCTATGCCCTCTGGCGGGCGCAGGCGGGCAGCCACGCCGCGGAGGGGGCGGATGTGTGCGCCGACTCCTCCTGCTGCCAGGCGTACCTCTCTCCCGGCGACGCCGCCGCCCGATGGGGCGCTCACGCGGCGGAATACACCGCCAAACTGTCCGCCGCCGTGGCCGGCACCGACGGGCAGGTGCTCACCTACGGCGGCTCTCTCATCCAGGCGGTGTTTTTCTCCTCCGCCGCCGGCGCCACCGAGGACGCCGCCGCCGTGTGGGGCAGCACCCTGCCCTATCTGGTGTCGGTGGACAGCCCCGAGGGGGACGAGGTGCCCAACTACCGCTCCACCGTCACCCTGTCCGCCGGCGAGATAAAAGCCCTGGCGGAGGAGGCCGGCCTGGGCTGCGATCTGTCCGGCGACCCGGCGGGGTGGTTCTCCGGTCTCACCCGCACCGTCTCCGGCCGGGTGGCCTCCCTCTCCCTGGGCGGGGTCTCCATGACCGGCGGGGCCGCCCGGAGCCTGTTCTCCCTGCGCTCCGCCGCCTTCGATGTGGCCTGTGACGGCGGCTCTTTCACTTTCTCGGTCACCGGCTACGGCCACGGGGTGGGCCTCAGCCAGTACGGCGCCAACGCCCTGGCCAAGGACGGGGCCTCCTGGCGGGAGATCGTGGAGCACTATTACACCGGCGTCACCATCCAGGAGGGGGTCTGAGGGACAGATTTCCTTCAGATCCCATTAAATTTTGCCATTGCCATTGCATTTTTCCTCCTGCTGTGATAGTATGTTACATTATTATGTAAATGATATGCTGTCACTCGAACCTGGAGGGATCTCTATGGCCTATCGACCCTACCGCCCCACCCGCGTGCGGCGGCGCTCCAGCAGAGGCCGCCGGTTTGCCGGCTCTCCCCTGCTGTCCATCCTGTTTTTCCCCGCTGTCATCCTCTATCACGAGCTGCTGCTCCGCCTGTTTGACGGCGACAGTCCCTTTTTCGGACTGGCCCTGATCCGCATTTTCTTCTTCTCCCTGGCGGCCGGCCTGCTCATCAGCCTGATCGTAGAACTGATCCCCATCTGCACCGTGGGCCGGGTGATTGGAATCGTCCTCATCGCCATTGGGACAGTGCTGGTGTGCATAGAGCGGGGCTGCCGCTCCATGTTCCATGTATACTACGGCCTCACCACCATGGGCTCCATGGGAGGCGACGTGGTGGGCGATTTTGCCGGCACCGTCTTCTCTGTGTTCCTGGGCATCCTGCCCTTTGTGATCCTGTCCCTGATCCCGCTGGTCATCTTTGTCCTCCTGCGGGACGTGATCGTCAACGACCGGGAGCAGGAACTCTCTGTCCGGGTGATGATGGCCGTTGCCCTGGTAGCCTGCCAGCTGCTGGGCTTCCTGCTGTCCTTCCTCACCGCCCGGGCCGTCTACACCTACGATTTCACCGTCAGCAACGCCATTCCGGAGTTTGGGGTGGTCAGCACCTTCCGGCTGGAGCTCGAATACAAGCTCTTCGGCACCCCCCAGCGGGACCTGAGCGGCTTCAAAGAGGACCCCACCCCCACGCCGCCCTCCAGCGACCCCAGCGGCGATCCAGGCGCATCCCAGGACCCCGGCCCCTCGGAGGACCCCGCCGTCACCGCCACCCCGGAGCCCCCGAAGGAGTACGGCTACAACGTGATGGACATCGACTTCGAAGCCCTGGCCGCCAATTCCTCCGGCAATCTGAAATCCATGCACGAATACTTCGGCAGTCTCACCCCCTCCCAGCAGAACCAGTACACCGGGATGTTCAAGGACAAAAACCTGATCTTTATCACCGCCGAGGCATTCTCCCCCTACGTCATCAGTGAGGAACTGACCCCCACCCTGTATAAACTCAGCCACGAGGGCTTCGTGTTCAACAACTATTACCAGCCCGACTGGACCATGTCCACCTGCGGCGGCGAGTTCGCCAACACCACCGGCATCATCCCCAACTGGGTGCCCGAGGGCATCGTCACCAACGGGATCGTAGGCCACTCCATGCCCTTCACCCTGGCCCACCAGTTCTCCGCCCTGGGATACAGCGTCCCCGCCTGGCACAACCACACCTACACCTACTACAACCGGGACAAATACCTGGCCACCTTCGGGTACGACTACCACGGCATCGGCAACGGGCTGGAGCTGCCCAGCAACGCCTGGCCCCGGTCCGACCTGGAGATGATGGAGGCCACGGTGGACAGCTATATCCAGGACTATGTGAACAGCGGGAAGAACTTCCACGCCTACTATATGTCGGTGAGCGGCCATGCGCTGTATAACTTCGGCGGCCAGGCCATGGCCAAGAAGAACAAGGAGGCGGCCCAGGCGGCCTATCCCAACGCCTCCGAGCCGGTGCAGGCATACATCGCCTGCAATCTGGAGCTGGAGTACGCCATGGAATACCTGGTGGACAAGCTGGAGACCGCCGGCATCGCCGACGACACTCTCATCGTCCTGGGGGCCGACCACTACCCCTACGCTCTGGTGGACAGCGACTCCGGCGTGGACTACTACAACGAGCTGCGGGGCTTTGAGGACACCGAGATGGTCACCTCCCGGTACAAGAACACCCTCATCATGTGGTCCGCCGCCATCCCCGAGCCGGTGATCGTGGACACCCCCTGCTACTCCTGCGACATCGTGCCCACCCTCTCCAACCTGTTCGGCCTGGAATACGACTCCCGCCTGTTCTCCGGCCGGGACATCTTCGCCACCAACTACGAGCCGGACCAGTACTCCAGCTGCATGCCCCTGGTGGTGTTCGCCAACAACCATGGCCAGGGCAACTCCTGGATCACCGCCGCCGGCACCTACGAGGCCTCCACCCGCACCTTCACTCCCAACGAGGGCATCACTGTGGCCGACGACTACGTCAGCCGGGTGAACAACCTGGTGGCCGGCAAGATCCAGTACGCCAAGCTCATCGTCACCCAGGACTACTACAAAAGCGTGTTCGGCTGACCCCGCTGAGGCCGCATGAAGGCGCCCGTTTCCAATGGAAACGGGCGCCTTTTGTACGCTTTTATTCCCCTTTTTCGCCCTTGGTCTTTCCGTAGACGATGGACACCGCTCTGGGATGGTTGATCACCGTGGTCACCGTCTGGGCGCCGCCGAACTCGCCGTCCACCGTCCAGGCCACCAGCTCGTCGCAGGTGAAGGTGACCTCGCTGGCAGTGAACCCGATCACCGCGCCGGTCTCTGTCAGCTCCTGGAGATTCAGCGCTGCCAGGACGGACTGCCAGTCCTCCGGGGTCTTGGGCATCCGCACCAGCAGTACCTCGAATCTGCCGTCGTCCAGCTTGACCAGGTCCCGGGGCAGATTGACCATCCCGCCCACCGACACGGTGTTGCCCACCATGCCGTAGATGAAATCCCCCTCAATGGAGCGGCCCTCGGGGGTGGTCACCGTCATGTGGTAGCTGGGGATGTTGGCCAGATGGCTGGCCCCCTCCAGCACATAGGCCAGGTGGCCCAGCAGCTGCTTGCTGGCCTGGGGGGTAGAATAGGACACATCGGTGAACAGGCCGAAGGCGGCCACATAAGTAAAGGGATGCCGGTTGGCCTCTCCAACGTCCACCGGGAGGGGAGCGCCGCTGGCGGCCAGCTCCGCCAGCGGGACGGTGGTCTTGGGCAGGTCCAGCGTCCGGGCGAAATCGTTGGTGGTACCAGTGGGGATATACCCTACGGGGACCCGCTGCTCAGGCGGGAGCTGGAGCAGCCCCCGCACCACCTCGTTGAGGGTGCCGTCTCCCCCGCAGCAGACGATCCGCTCGAATCGGGAGGCCATTCGGACCACGGCGGCGGTGGCGTCGCCCGCTTTGGTCGTGGGATAGACGGTGACCTCCCAACCCCGGCCGGAGAACACCTCCACCACCTCGGCCAGGGAGCCCCTGGCCCGCTGGCGTCCGGCGTGGGGATTGTAGATATAGAGAAGCCGTTCGCTCATTGAGGCGACCTCCTCGCTGCTATGCTGCGTCGTTGTGCATATTATAGCCAACTTGGCGGCGCAATACAATGAACAAACTGTAAAAGTGGCCCTTGCCACAGGGCAAAAAAACTGTATAATAATATCTAATTGATTCTACGGAGCGATTTCGCGCAAGGAAGTGTCCTCATGAACCGGAAAACTCTGGCCGCTGCCTTCCCCCACACCGTGCCGGTGCTCATGGGCTATCTGTCTATCGGCATCGTGTTCGGCTGGATGATGTCAGCCGCCGGTTTCGTCCCCTTCTGGTCGGCGGTGATGTCCGTCACCATCTACGCCGGCAGCGGGCAGTATCTGGGGGTGGACCTGCTGGCAAACGCCTCCCCCCTGGCCGACGTGGCCTTCCTCACCCTTATCATCAACTTCCGCCACCTGGTCTACGGCCTGTCCATGCTGGAGAAGTTTCATGACATCAAGGGCTTTCGGAAACTGTACATGATCTTCGCCCTCACCGACGAGACCTACGCCCTGCTGTCCGGCGTGATCCCTCCAGAGGGGGTGGACGCCGGAGACTTCTATTTCACCATCTCCCTGCTGGACCAGCTCTACTGGATCGCCGGGTCCATCGTGGGCGCGGCGGCGGGGGCCCTCATCACCATCAACACCGAGGGCATCGACTTCGCCATGACCGCCCTGTTCATCGTCATCGCCGTGGAGCAGTGGCAGTCCAACGACAGGCACTTCCCCGTGTTCCTGGGGGCGGGGGCCACCCTGCTTTCCCTGCTGTGGCTGGGCCCGGAGGGGGGCCGGTTCCTCATCCCCGCCCTGGTGATCCTGGTGGGCGGCCTGCTGCTGGCCCGGCCCAGGCTGGACCCGCCCGCCGCCGCTCTGAAAGGGGGCGAGGGCCCGTGACCGATCTGCAGATCGCCCTGTCCGTAGCGGTGATGGCCGCCATGACCTTTCTCACAAGGGCCCTCCCCTTCCTGCTGTTCGGCCGGGACAAGGAGCCCCCGAAGGTCATCCTCTACCTGGGCCGGTTCCTGCCCCCGGCGGTCATCGCCATGCTCATCGTGTACTGCTACCGCAATGTGAGCTTTGCCGCCGTGGGCGGCTGGCTGCCGGCCTTTCTGGCCGGGGCAGTGGTGGTGGCGCTCCACCTGTGGAAGCGGAACGACATGCTCTCCATCGTGGGGGGCACTATCTTCTATATGTTCCTGGTCCAGGCGGTGTTCTGAACCCGAAAACACGCAAAAGAGGCGGTCACCCTGCGGTGACCGCCTCTTTTGCGTGTTTGAGCTTAAATTACTCGTCGACCTCGATGACCACGCCGGAACCCACGGTACGGCCGCCCTCGCGGATAGCGAAGCGGAGGCCCTTCTCGATGGCGATGGGGGTGATCAGCTCGACCTTCATGTCCACGTTATCGCCGGGCATGCACATCTCGGTGCCCTCGGGCAGGGTGATGACGCCGGTCACGTCGGTGGTACGGAAGTAGAACTGGGGACGATAGTTGTTGAAGAACGGGGTGTGACGGCCGCCCTCTTCCTTCTTCAGCACGTACACCTGGCCCACGAACTTGGTGTGGGGGTGGATGGAGCCGGGCTTGGCCAGCACCTGGCCGCGCTCGATGTCGGTCTTGTTGATGCCGCGGAGCAGGCAGCCCGCGTTATCGCCGGCCTCGATAAAGTCCAGGGTCTTGCGGAACATCTCCATGGAGGTGACGACGGTGGTGCGCTTCTCCTCGGTCAGGCCCACGATCTCGACGGTCTCGCCGGCCTTCAGCACGCCGCGCTCCACACGGCCGGTAGCCACGGTGCCGCGGCCGGTAATGGTGAAGACGTCCTCGACGGGCATCAGGAAGGGCAGGGTGTCGTCACGGGGAGGAGTGGGGATCCAGGTGTCGACGGCGTCCATCAGCTCCCAGATGCACTTGTACTCGGGGGCGGCGGGATCCTTGGACTCGGAAACCAGGGCGTTCAGAGCGGAACCGCGGATGATGGGGGTGTCGTCGCCGGGGAAGCCGTAGAAGTCCAGCATCTCGCGGACTTCCATCTCCACCAGCTCCAGCAGCTCCTCGTCGTCCACCTGGTCGCACTTGTTCAGGAAGACCAGCACGGAGGGCACGTTCACCTGGCGGGCCAGCAGCAGATGCTCCTTGGTCTGAGCCATGGGGCCGTCGGAGGCGGCGATGACCAGGATGGCGCCATCCATCTGAGCGGCGCCGGTGATCATGTTCTTGATATAGTCGGCGTGGCCCGGGCAGTCGACGTGGGCATAGTGCCGGGCGTCGGTCTCGTACTCCACGTGAGCGGTGTTGATGGTGATGCCGCGCTCGCGCTCCTCGGGGGCCTTGTCGATGGAAGAGTAGTCGGTGTACTGGGCCTGGCCCTTCATGGCGAGGCACTTGGTGATGGCGGCGGTCAGGGTGGTCTTGCCGTGGTCGATGTGGCCGATGGTGCCGATGTTCACATGGGGCTTGGTACGCTCAAACTTTTGCTTAGCCATTTTGAGTTTCCTCCTTAATAATATCGGATGTTTTAGGACGGTTGTCATGTAGACCCAGTTATGGGCCTATTCTATCGCATTGCGGGGAAAATTGCAACTACATTTTTCCCTTTTCCGCAGGGGGGTCAGTCGTCGCTCCTGCGGCCGCGCTGGGCGATGATCTTTTCGGCGATGCTCCTGGGGATCTCCACATAGCTGTGGGGCTCCATGGTGTACTGGCCGCGGCCCTGGGTGCGGGAGCGCAGGTCGGTGGCATAGCCGAACATCTCGGACAGCGGGACGAGGGCGTCCACCTGGGTGGCGCCGGGGCGGACCTCCTGGCCCTGGATCTGGCCGCGGCGGCTGTTCAAATCGCCGATGACGTTGCCCAGGTAGTCGTCCGGCACGGTGACGGACACCTTCATGATGGGCTCCAGCAGGCAGGCGCCGGCTTTGCGGCAGGCGTCCTTGAAGGCCATGGAACCGGCGATCTTGAAGGCCATCTCGGAGGAGTCCACCTCGTGATAGGACCCGTCGTACAGGGTGACCTTCACGTCCACCACGGGGTAGCCGGCCAGCACGCCGGCCTGCATGGCCCCCTGGATGCCCGCGTCCACCGCGGGGATATACTCCTTGGGGATGGCGCCGCCCACGATCTCGTTGACGAACTCATAGCCCTTGCCGGACTCGTTGGGCTCGATGCGGATCTTGACGTGGCCGTACTGGCCCTTGCCGCCGGACTGCCGGGCGTACTTGGTCTCCTGCTCGGCGCTCTTTCGGACGGTCTCCTTGTAGGCCACCTGGGGGGCGCCCACATTGGCCTCCACCTTGTACTCGCGAAGCAGGCGGTCCACGATGATCTCCAGGTGGAGCTCGCCCATGCCGGCGATGATGGTCTGTCCGGTCTCCTCGTCGGTGTAGGTCTTGAAGGTGGGGTCCTCCTCGGCCAGCTTCATCAGGGCGATGCCCATCTTCTCCTGGCCGGCCTTGGTCTTGGGCTCGATGGCCACCCGGATGACCGGCTCGGGGAACTCCATGGACTCCAGGATGATGGGGTGCTTCTCATCGCAGAGGGTGTCGCCGGTGGTGGAATTCTTCAGGCCGATGACGGCGGCGATGTCGCCGGAGTAGACGGTCTCGATGTCCTCCCGGTGGTTGGCGTGCATCTGGAGGATGCGGCCGATGCGCTCCTTCTGCTTCTTGGTGGAGTTGAGCACGGTGGAGCCGGTGTTCAGCGTGCCGGAGTAGACCCGGACGTAGGACAGGCGGCCCACGAAGGGATCGGTGGCGATCTTGAAGGCCAGGGCGGAGAAGGGAGCCTCGTCAGAGGCGGGGCGCTCGTCCTCCTCGTCGGTATCGGGGTTGACGCCCCGGATGGCCGGGATGTCCACGGGAGAGGGCATATAGTCCACGATGGCGTCCAGCAGTTTCTGGACACCCTTGTTGCGGTAAGAGGTGCCGCAGGTCACGGGGACCAGCAGATTCTCAATGGTGCCCTTCCGCAGCGCCTTGCGGATCATGTCGGTGGGGATGGGCTGCTCGTCCAGGGCCAGCATCATGATCTCCTCGTCGATGTCGGCGCAGGAGTCGATGAGCCTGGTGCGGTACTCCTGGGCCAGCTCCATCATGTCGGCGGGGATGTCCTCCACCCGCATGTCCTTGCCCATCTCGTCGTAGTAGACGTCGGCGTTCATCTCCACCAGGTCGATGATGCCCTTGAACTCGGACTCCTTGCCGATGGGCAGCTGGACGGGCACCGCGTTGGCCTTGAGCCGGTCGTGGATCATGTCCAGCACGTGGTAGAAGTCCGCGCCCATGATGTCCATCTTGTTGACGTAGATCATCCGGGGGACCTTGTAGTGGTCCGCCTGACGCCACACCGTCTCCGACTGGGGCTCCACGCCGCCCTTGGCGCACATGACGGTCACGGAGCCGTCCAGCACGCGCAGGGAGCGCTCCACCTCCACGGTGAAGTCCACGTGGCCCGGGGTGTCGATGATGTTGATGCGGGTCTGGGGGAACTGGTTGGCGGTCCCCTTCCAGTAGCAGGTGGTGGCGGCGGAAGTGATGGTGATGCCGCGCTCCTGCTCCTGGGCCATCCAGTCCATGGTGGCGGTGCCGTCGTGAGTCTCGCCGATCTTGTAATTCACGCCGGTATAGTAGAGGATACGCTCGGTGGTAGTGGTCTTACCGGCGTCGATGTGGGCCATGATGCCGATATTGCGCGTATTCTCCAGAGAAACTTTTCTTGCCATAGGGTATTCTCCTGTTTCGCAGGATCACCAGCGGTAATGGGCGAACGCCTTATTGGCCTCGGCCATCTTGTGGACGTCCTCGCGCTTCTTCACGGCGGAGCCGGTGTTGTTGGCGGCGTCCATGACCTCGCCGGCCAGACGCTCCTTCATGGTCTTCTCGCCGCGGTTGCGGGCGTAGCTGGTGAGCCAGCGCAGACCGAGGGTCTGCCGGCGCTCGGGCCGGACCTCCATGGGGACCTGATAAGTGGAGCCGCCCACACGGCGGGACTTGGTCTCCAGGGAGGGCATGATGTTCTCCATGGCGGCGGTAAAGACCTCAAGGGGCTCCTTGCCGGTCTTATCCTTGATGATGTCAAAGGCACCATAGACGACCTTCTGGGCTACGCCCTTCTTGCCGTCCAGCATGATGCTGTTGACGAGCTTAGTGACTAAGACGGAATTATACAGCGGGTCGGGCAAGATCTCCCGCTTGGGTACGTTTCCTCTTCTGGGCACTTCGCTTCCCTCCTTCATATAAAATGATGTTCATAGGTACTCGAAGCTGGCCGGTGAGGCCGGCCAAGTCCGTGTAATGCCTGTCCGAGGTTTGCCCATACATAGACGAAATATATAAGGTAAACGCTCGGCAAGGCGGGGTGCCTTGCGCGTCAGCGCAAAACTCGTTTGGGTGTGCCGGAATTACTTCTTCTTGCCGGCCTTGGGCCGCTTGGCGCCGTACTTGGAACGGGCCTGCATACGGCCGTTGACGCCCTGGGTGTCCAGAGTGCCGCGGATGATGTGGTAACGCACGCCGGGCAGGTCCTTCACACGGCCGCCGCGGATCATCACCACGGAGTGCTCCTGCAGATTGTGGCCGACGCCGGGGATATAAGCGGTGACCTCGTAGCCGTTGGTCAGACGCACACGGGCGATCTTCCGCAGAGCGGAGTTGGGCTTCTTGGGGGTGGTGGTACGCACCGCCGTGCAGACGCCGCGCTTCTGGGGAGAGGGCAGGTCGGTCTCCTTGTTCCGCAGGGTGTTCAGGCCGTGCTGCATGGCGGGAGAGGTGGACTTGTAGGTGACCCGCTCGCGGCCCTTCCGCACCAGTTGGTTAAAAGTAGGCATGATTTTCCTCCTTTCCATGAAATTATATTTTAACGACTAAACCGGGGTTTATTCGTTAAAACCGGATTTTTCCGCCGGTCAGAGGTCGGCCGCCACAGCGGCTCCCACGGCGATGCCGCAGGCCCGTCCCAGGGCCCTCATGCTCTCTGCCCGCTCCACGGGGACCCCGGCCGCCCTGGCCAGTTCCTCCAGCGGGGCGGTGATGCCGGGGTCGGCGTCAGCGGCCAGAAAGAGCTTTTTGGCCACGCCGCCGGTAAGGGCCCGACGCACCTGCTTGACGCCCGCCACCCTGGCGGCGTGTTCCAGCTCGGTCAGCATCGGGGGCACCTCCTTTTCGGGCAGATCGCGCACCAGCGCAAGTTAGGATTATAGCATAGCAAGCCCCGCCAGTCAAGCACTTTTTGCCTGATTTGGCGGGGTTTTCGCACAAATGGATGGTCAATTTCAGCGGGCGGAGTGGTCATTCAGCGGAAAAAGGCGTAGATCAGCAGTCCGATGTGGACCACGAGCGCCGCCGGCACCGTGACGGTGAACCGCTTTTTCCTGATCTTGTGGCGGAACAGGAGCATCCCCAGAAGGCCGCCGGCGGCCCCGCCGAACACGGCGGCGCACAGCAGCGCCGCCTCCGGGACGCGGCTTTTGCCCCGCCTGGCCATCAGCTTGTCCCAGCCGAACAGCAGAAACGCGATCAGGCTCATGACACCCATCCAGACCAGCAGCAGTCTGACGGTTTCGTTCATGAACGGCCCCTCCCTCGCCACTTTGAATGGAAACGATGCACAAAAACAGCCCGACGCCAAATTTTCTCTTGACGCGGGCGCTTGCCTATGGTATTATAAAGTGCTTTTTGTGTGCAACAGAGAGGAGGGGCTACCCCTCCACGTTAAACACAGTATAGCAGAAGCTGGAACAGAGCGCAAGAGCAAGAGGCAACTATGTGACAACAATGCCGGGCGTTTCGTCCGGCCCGAAATTTGACGACTGGAGCGTGATGAAATGGCGAGAGCGGTCAAGGACGTGTATTACGGCAAGACCCTGCGCAAGAGCTTCGCCCGGGGCGAGGACATCCTGGAGATGCCCTACCTGCTGGAGATCCAGAAAAAATCCTACAACTGGTTTTTGGAGACCGGCCTGCAGGAGGTGTTCAACGATGTTGACGCCATCACCGACTATGCCAATAACCTGGAGCTGACCTTCATCAGCTTCTCCATGAACGATCCCCCCAAGTACACCATCGAGGAGTGCAAGGCCCAGGACATGACCTACGCCGCTCCCATGAAGGTGCAGGTGCGCCTGCGCAACAAGGAGACCGGCGAGATCAAGGAGCAGGAGATCTTCATGGGGGACTTCCCCATCATGACCCAGGCCGGCACCTTCGTCATCAACGGCGCGGAGCGGGTCATCGTGTCCCAGATCGTCCGCTCCCCCGGCGTGTACTTCGCCCGCAACGCGGACAAGCAGGACAACATCACCTACGCCTCCACCGTCATCCCCTATCGGGGCGCCTGGCTGGAGTATGAGACCGACCTGTCCGATGTGTTCTACGTCCGCATCGACAAGAACCGCAAGCTGCCCATTACCTGCCTCATCCGGGCCATCGGCCCCCAGACCGACAGCGAGATCGTCGATATGTTCGGCGAGGACCCCCGCCTGCTGGCCACCATGGAGAAGGACGCCTGCAAGACCCGGGAGGAGTCCCTGCTGGAGATCTACCGGAAGCTCCGCCCCGGCGAGCCTCCCACGGTGGACTCCGCCGTCTCCCTGCTGAACGCCCTGTTCTTCGACCCCCACCGCTACGATCTGTCCAGTGTGGGCCGCTACAAGTTCAATAAGAAGCTGGCCCTGTGGGCCCGGCTCTCCGGCCAGAAGCTGGCCGCCCCCGTGGTAGACCCCGCCACCGGTGAGATCGTGGCCGAGGCGGGCGAGGTCCTCACCCGCGACCGGGCCCGCCAGATCGAGTTGCTGGGCGTCAACGAGGCCCTCATCGAGGTGGAGGACCTCCACACCGGCATCCATCTGGTGAAGGTGTTCTCCAACCATATGGTGGATATGAAGCCCTTTGTGGACTTCGATCCGGAGGAGGCGGGCGTCACCGAGAAGGTCTCCGACGCCGTGCTGAGGGACCTGCTGGCCAGGCGGGACGAGGAGCAGCTGTCCGAGGAGGACTTCAAGGAACTGATCCGGGACAATCTGGACGCCCTCATCCCCAAGCACATCACTGTGGAGGACATCATGGCCTCCATCAACTACCTGAACTGCCTGGCCTTCGGCGTGGGCAGCGCCGACGACATCGACCACCTGGGCAACCGCCGCCTGCGCTGCGTGGGCGAGCTGCTCCAGAACCAGTTCCGCATCGGTTTCACCCGCATGGAGCGGGTCATCCGGGAGCGCATGACCATCCAGGACCTGGACATCGTCACTCCCCAGTCCCTCATCAACATCCGGCCCGTCACCGCGGCCATCAAGGAGTTCTTCGGCTCCTCCCCCCTGTCCCAGTTCATGGACCAGACCAACCCCCTGGCCGAGCTGACCCACAAGCGCCGTCTGTCCGCCCTGGGCCCCGGCGGCCTGTCCCGGGACCGGGCCTCCTTCGACGTGCGTGACGTCCACTACTCCCACTACGGCCGTCTGTGCCCCATCGAGACCCCCGAAGGTCCCAACATCGGCCTGATCTCCTATCTGGCCTCCTACGCCAGGGTGAACCGCTACGGCTTCATCGAGGCCCCCTACCGCAAGATCGAGCACGTCTATGACGAGAAGGGCAAGCCCGTCTCTTCCCGGGTCACCGACCAGGTGGAGTATATGACCGCCGACGTGGAGGACGAGTTCAACGTGGCTCAGGCCACCGAGCCGGTGGATGAGAACGGCTATCTGCTCAACGCCCGCGTGGCCTGCCGCCACCGCAACGAGATCATCGAGGTGGACCGGGACCGGGTGGACTACATGGACGTGTCCCCCCGGATGATGGTCTCCGTGGCCACCGCCCAGATCCCCTTCCTCCAGAACGACGACGCCAACCGCGCCCTGATGGGCGCCAACATGCAGCGCCAGGCCGTGCCCCTGTTGACCACCGAGGCCCCCATCGTGGCCACCGGCCAGGAGTACAAGAACTGCCAGGACTCCGAGGTCGCCGTTTTGGCCGAGGGCCCCGGCACCGTCACCAAGGTGGACGCCACCGCCATCACCGTCAACTACGACGGCCAGGGCGAGAAGGAGTACAAACTCACCAAGTTCCTCCGTTCCAACCACGGCACCTGCATCAACCAGCGGCCCATCGTCTCCGTGGGCGACCGGGTGGACGCCCGGGACACCCTGGCCGACGGCCCCTCCACCTCTCAGGGCGAGATCGCCCTGGGCAAAAACATCCTCATGGGCTTCATGACCTGGGAGGGCTACAACTACGAGGACGCCATCCTGCTCAACGAGCGGATGGTGAA
>CANRIW010000011.1 GCA_947630785.1 uncultured Oscillospiraceae bacterium
GTAAGGCACGACGTAGACGATGTCGTTGATAGGTCGGAGGTGTAAGCGCTGTGAGGCGTTGAGCTGACCGATACTAACATGCCGAGGGCTTGACCTCAACAAGAGGAAATGCAGGCTGCTTGTGAAGATCACATTGTTCAGTTTTGAGGGTACGCCGAGTGCCCCAAGCGACTTGAGACCCCATCATAAGGCCCGTTGGTCAAGTGGTCAAGACGGCGGCCTCTCACGCCGCAAACGGGAGTTCGACTCTCCCACGGGTCACCACTTCTCTTCGGAGAAGGACAATTCCATAGTTGGTGCTGATTGCGGTGAGGGTCCACCCGTTCCCATCCCGAACACGGAAGTTAAGCTCACCCGCGCCGAAAATACTTGGCTGGCGACGGCCCGGGAAGATAGGTAGTGCCAACATAATCAGAGAGCAGACAGTCATCAGGCTGTCTGCTTTTCTATATTTACTCACTTATAATAAGGCGGCCAGCCGGAAGTTCCGGCTGGCCGCCTTAGATCTGTTTGGGGAATTTGCCGATGCCTCGTTACGCGGCCTCCCCCGTCTCACGATAGAGGAAGGTGACGATCTGGCCGCGGGTGCAGGTCTCGGCGGGGGAGAAGGTGGTGCCACCGGTGCCGTTGGTGATACGCTTTTCCACGGCCCAGGCCACGGCCTGGGCGTAGTCGGCGTCACCGGCTACATCGGAGAAGCTGGCGTTTCCGGCGGCGGGGCTGCCGGCGGCCTTCCACATGTAGGTCACAGCGCTGCTACGGGTGCAGACGGCGTTTGGATCAAAGTCCTCGCCAATCATACCGTTCTCAAGGGCCCAGAGCAGGGCGGCCTCCATATCGGAGCTGTCCGCCTGGAAGTTGGGGTCTTCCGCGGCGCGCTGCGCCCGATAGAGCATAGTCAGGATCTGCTTCTCGGTGCAATTTTGAGTGGGGGAGAAGCTGTTGTCGCCGGTGCCATTGGTGACGCCGAGCTTCACAGCCCAGCCCACGGCGCTGGAGTAGTAGTCGGTCTCCTTGATGTCGCTGAACTGCTCCACGGCGGCCTCGGTGTTCTCCTTCTCGGTCTTCTCCTTCAGGGACAGGCCGCAGGCGAGGCACTGGACGGAGCCGTCCTCGTTCTCCAGGATCACGTGGGCGGTGACGTCAGCCTTCTCGCCGCAGACGGTGCAGACGTGCCAGTGGTTCTGGCTGTCGGCGTTCCAGCTCTCGGTGAAGGTGTGGACGTGCTCCTCCGCGGCAGTGGGATCGGCGGCGCCGCAGACGGTGCACTTGCCGTCCTTGAAGGTGTGGGCGGCGGTATCCTTGATGTCGCCGCAGGAACATTCATGCCAGTGGTGAGCGCCGTCGCTGACCCAGGCGCTGTAGCTGTGGGTGTGGTCGTTGGTCAGTTCGGGGATCTCCTGGCCGTCAGACAGCTTCTGGCCGCAGCCGAGGCAGTAGGTGTCGCCGGTGTAGCCCTTCTCGCCCACCTTGGCGGCTTTGGCATTCCTGATCTCGGTGCCGCCGCCGTGGTTGGCGGGGTCCTTGGCGCCGTATTCCGCGCCGCAGTCGGAGCACTTGGCGCCGGAGGCACAAGTGGCGGTGCCGCCGGAGTGGGAGCCGCTCTGCTTGGCGGAGCAGCCGGGATGGGTGCAGGAGCGGTAGTGGCTGCCGCCGCTGCTGATCCAGTGGCCCCAGGCGTGATCAGAGCTGCCGGCCACCACCACCGCGCCGCAGTCCTTACAGGTGATGCCGGTGGTGCAGTCGCCGCTGCTGCTGCCGCCGGAGTGGGCCGCGCTCTGCTTGGCGGTGCAGCCGGGATGGGTGCAGGAGCGGGTGTGGCTGCCGCTGCCGCTGTTCACCCAGGGACCCCAGGCATGGTCACTGTAGGCGGCGCTGCCCATCAGGTAGCCGCAGACGGTGCACTTGGGGGCGGAGGTGCAGCTCCCGTTGGTGGCGCCGGGGACGTGGGCGCCGGTCTCCTTGTACTGGCAGCCCACCCGGCGGCACGCCACGGAGTGGCCGTTGGCGTCCTTGGAGGTCTCGCCACGCAGGTCGTGGCTGGCGTAGCCCTGGAGGGCCACGTTGCCGCAGACGCAGTAGACGGTCTGGGTGCAGTCGGAGCGGGCGCTGAGCGGCACAGAGGTGGAGCAGTTGACGCTCTTGGTGGCGCCGCACTTGGAGCAGGTCTCAATGTGGCTGAAGGTGGATTTGGAGGTGACTTGGTAGTCGTGCTGGCACTGGACGGGCTTGGCGTTGGCCTTCATCTGGTACCCGCAGACGGAGCAGTAGCCGGCGCCGTTGTCGGTATGGGCGGAGACGGGCGTGGTCTGCGAGCAGAGCGCGCAGCGCTGATAGTGCCCCTCGGCGGTCTTGACGTAGGTGCCCCAGGAGTGGGTGCCGGCGGGGACGGTCGCATCACAGCGGACGCACTTCCGGGCGACGGTGCAGTCCGTGCGGCCGCCGAAGCTGTGGCCCAGGGCGGGCTGGCCGTCCACGATCCGGGTCTGACCGCATTTGGAGCAGCGCTGGGTGATCTGTTCGGGCTCCGTGCAGGTGGCGGGAACGGAGGTCTGACTCAGCCAGTAGTGGCTGGCGCTTTGGGTCTCGGTCTGATGGCAGTAGCTGCACGTTCTGCTCTCGCCGTTGTCACAGCTGCCGTCAATGGCGGTCCATTTGCTCCAGCTGTGGCCGCCGGGGGTCTCCTTGACGTCACCGCACACGGAGCACCTTTGCTCGATGTAGGGGTGGTCGGGGCAGGTGTAGTCCTCCCGGACTGTGACATACTGATGCGAGCCCTTGGTCGTACCGGGCTTGGGACGATAAGCGACTTCGCTCGTGGCGCCGCAGATCGTGCAGATCTTGTAGTAGACCCAGGTCTCGCCGTACAGGCAGTTTTCTCCGGGGCCGTAGTACCTCGCGTTTTCAGCGCCCCAGACATGATTGGTGCAGGTGGTCGTGGCAGGGGGATCGGTGGACTCGCCGGGACCCTCGACCAGGGGGACGGCGTGGTCGTGGTCCAGGTCGACGATCCCGCCGGTGGAGCAGGCCACTAAGGTGAATACCATGACCGTACACATCAGCAGGGCTAACAGACGTTTTTTCATGTGCTTTTCCTCCTCGGATAGACGGGTGGCGGCCGGGGCGCGAAACGGGCGATCGGACACGCGCGCAGGACACCGGGGACGGACATACAATTATTATATCTGTCTGCTTATAGTGTACCAGACGCCATAGGAAATGGCAAGTGCGCTTTTCACTGAAAAACCTGCTGTTTTCAACGGCTGAGCGGTCCGCGGCAGGCGCGGCTCCCGCCGGCCCTGGAATGAAAAGCCCCCGCCTTTTGAAAGGCGGGGGCAGACTTGTCATATGCGCTTCCAGACCGCGCCGCCGGGCACGTCGGTGACCTCGATCCCCCGGGCCTTCAGCTGGTCCCGGATGGCGTCGGCCTCGGCGAAGTTCTTGGCCTTTTTGGCCTCCGCCCGCTTCATGACCAGCGCGTCGATGTCCGGGTCCCCCTCGCCGGTGACGGTGAAGCCGCCGGCGGCGGGGGCCGCCTTTACCTGGGCGGCCTCTTTGGCCCGGAGCTCCGCCGCTTTGTCCAGCAGGGACAGTGAGAGGACCCTGTCATAGTCGTCCAGGACGGCCAGACGGGTGGCGTCGTTGGTATCGGCCTTCAGGGCGTCGTACAGGCAGGTGACGCCCAGGGCGGTGTTCAGGTCGCTGCCCACCCGCTCGATAAATCTCGCCCGGTACTCGGCCGGCACCGCCTCGTCCACGGGGCCGTCATCGGGTTTAAGGGCGGCGATCCGCCGGATGAGCTTCTGGTAGGCCTTGGCGGCGTTGTCCAGGTTCTCCCAGGAGAAGACCAGGGCCTTCCGGTAGTGGCTCTGGAGGCAGAAGAACCGGTAGACCAGGGGGTCGTACCCCTTCTCCTCCAGCAGGGAGACGGTGAGGAACTCGCCTTTGGACTTGGACATCTTGCCGTCGTCGGTGTTCAGGTGGTGGACGTGGAACCAGTGCCGGCACCAGGGGTGGCCCAGATAGGACTCGGACTGGGCGATCTCGTTGGTGTGGTGGGGGAAGGCGTTGTCGATGCCGCCGCAGTGGAGGTCCAGCCACTCGCCGTTGTATTTCATGGAGATGCAGGAGCACTCGATGTGCCAGCCGGGATAGCCCACCCCCCAGGGGGAGTCCCATTTGAGGGCCTGGTCCTCGAACTTGGACTTGGTGAACCAGAGGACGAAGTCGTTCTTGTTCCGCTTGTTGGTGTCCTCCTCCACGCCCTCCCGGACGCCCACGGCCAGATCCTCCTCGTCGTGGTCGTTGAACACGTAGTAGTGGTCCAGCTTGGAGGTGTCGAAGTACACGTTGCCGCCGGCGAAGTAGGCGTAGCCCTTGTCCATCAGGCCCTGCACGACCTTGATGAACTCGTCGATGAGGCCGGTAGCGGGCTGGACCACCTCGGGGGTCTTGATGTTCAGCTTTTTGCAGTCGTCGAAGAAGGCGTCGGTGTAGAACTTCGCGATCTCCATGACGGTCTTGTGCTCCCGCTTGGCGCCTTTGAGCATCTTGTCCTCGCCGGTGTCGGCGTCGGAGCTGAGGTGGCCCACGTCGGTGATGTTCATGACCCGGTTCACGTCGTATCCCTCGTACCGGAGGTATTTCTCCAGGGCGTCCTCCATGATGTAGGAGCGGAGGTTGCCGATGTGGGCGAAGTGGTAGACCGTGGGGCCGCAGGTGTACATCTCCACCCGGCCGGGGGTGTGGGTGGTGAATTCCTCTTTCTTATGGGTGGCGGAATTGTATAGCTGCATGGTGTCAACTCTCCTTATCTGACGGTTTATCCTTTGGGTCGTAGTCTTCGGCGGCTTTGAGGAAGGGCTCATCGGCCAGAGCGGCGGCCTGGCGCTCCACCAGCCGCTCCAGGAACTCCAGACGGGAGCTCAGGGCCTGCAGCTCCTTCTGCACCGGGTCGGACACGCTGATCTGGTCCACCCGCCCGGCGAAGTCCACCTTCTCCCCCGCGATGCGGACCACCCGGGCGGGGACGCCCACGGCGGTGGCGTTGGCGGGGATCTCGGACAGGACCACCGCGTTGGCGGCGATGCGGGCGCCGTCCCCCACTTTGAAGGGGCCCAGCACCTTGGCGCCGGTGGAGATCAGCACGTTGTTGCCGATGGTGGGGTGACGCTTGCCCTGGTCCTTGCCGGTGCCGCCCAGAGTGACCCCGTGGTAGATCAGGCAGTCGTCCCCGATCTCGGCGGTCTCGCCGATGACGATGCCCATGCCGTGGTCCATGACCAGGCGCCGGCCGATGGTGGCGCCTGGGTGGATCTCGATCCCCGTCCAGCAGCGGCTCCACTGGGAGACGCAGCGGGCGATGAATTTCAGGTTGTGTTTGTAGAAGAAATGCGCGACGCGGTGGTAGATGACGGCGTGGACGCCGGGGTACAGCAGGAAGATCTCCAGCCGGCTCCGGGCCGCCGGGTCCCGGGCCTGATAGGCCCGCAAAGTTTCGCCCAATCGGGTCATAATGATCGCTCCTAAAAAGAAAATCCTCCCATGCCTGATGGCATGAGAGGCGAAGATCGTTCGCGGTTCCACTCTCGTTTATCGCTCGAAGGCCGTGACGTGGTCAAACCGGCGGGCATCTGCATCCCGCTCGCTCCCGCCCGCAATTCGCACCGTCCTTCCGCGAGGGCCGCTTGCAGCCGGCGGTGGCCCCTCTCTGACGCTTTCGAAACGGACTACTGAAAGGCGTTCATCGCGATATTCTCTTGTCGTTCCAGTATATTATCACGGGCGGCGGACGGTGTCAAGAGGAAAGGGGAGAGGCTATCATATGTCAATCACATATATTTTTCTACGGAGCGTAATTTTGTGAAAAATAACGCTTCCATGTTGGGCGGGATAAGTATATACTATGTGCCAAACTGTATAGTTTACGGCGTCGGCCCGGCCTGCTCCGGGCGATGAGAGCCGGGAAAGGAGTTTTTTGTAAATATGTTGAAACGGTTAGCGGCGTCGGTCCGGGAATTCAGGGCACCGGCCATCGCCACGCCTGTCCTGGTGTCCTTCGAGGTGATTGCCGAGTGCGTCATCCCCCTGGTCATGGCGGAGCTCATCCGACAGATCGAGGCCGGCTGCGGGCTGGACGTCATTATCCGCTATGGCGGGGCACTGATCCTGCTGGCGGGCTTCTCCCTGCTGATGGGCTGGGCGGCGGGCACCACCTGCGCCATCGCCTCCACCGGGTTCGCCCGGAATCTGCGGCAGGATATGTTCTTTGCTATCCAGGGGTTTTCTTTCGCCAACATCGACAAGTTCTCCACGTCCTCTCTGGTGACCCGGCTCACCACCGACGTGACCAACCTGCAGATGGCCTTCATGATGCTGATCCGGGGGGCCATCCGATCCCCCTTCATGCTGGTGTTCTCCTTCTTTATGGCATACACCATGGGTGGGTCCATGGCGTTCATCTTCCTGTTCACCATCCCGGTGCTGCTGGTGGGCCTGTCCCTGGTCATCTGGAAGACCATGCCCCTGTTCCGGCGGGTGTTCCGCAAGTATGACCGGCTGAACGAGTCCATCCAGGAGAACGTGCAGGCCATGCGGGTGGTCAAGTCCTTCGTCCGGGAGGACTACGAGAAGAAGAAGTTCAACGCCGCCGCCGAGGACGTGTGCGTCGACTTCACCAGGGCGGAGAAGATCCTGGCCCTGAACAGCCCCATCATGCAGTTCTGCGTCTATACCGGGATGCTGCTGATCTCCTCCCTCGGGTCCTGGCTCATCATCAGCACCGGCGGCACCGCTCTGAACGTGGGGCAGATGTCCGCCCTGATGACCTACAGTTTCCAGATCCTCATGAGCCTGATGATGCTGTCCATGGTGTTCGTGATGATCACCATGTCGGTGGAGTCCGGCCGGCGCATCGCCGAGGTGCTGGAGGAGACCTCCACCATCACCAGCCCGGAGAACGCCGTGGAGACGGTGAAGGACGGCTCCATCGACTTCGACCACGTGTCTTTCCGGTACTCCGAGCACGCTCAGCGGATGGCCCTGTCCGACGTGGACCTGCACATCCGCTCCGGCGAGACCATCGGTATCCTGGGGGGCACCGGCTCGTCCAAGTCCACCCTGATCCAGCTGATCTCCCGGCTGTACGACGTGACCGAGGGGAGCGTGAAGGTGGGCGGCGTGGACGTGCGGGACTACGACCTCACCGCCCTCCGGGATGCGGTGTCGGTGGTCCTTCAGAAGAATGTGCTGTTCTCCGGGACCATCAAGGAGAACCTGCGCTGGGGCGACCTGAACGCCAGCGACGAGGAGCTGGTCCACGCCTGCAGGCTGGCCCAGGCCGACGAGTTCATCAGCCAGTTCCCCGACGGGTATGACACCTACATCGAGCAGGGGGGCACCAACGTGTCCGGCGGGCAGAAGCAGCGGTTGTGCATCGCCCGGGCCCTGCTGAAAAAGCCAAAGGTTTTGATTTTGGACGACTCCACCTCCGCGGTGGACACCAAGACCGACGCCCTGATCCGCAAGGCCTTCCGGGAGTATCTGCCCGAGACTACAAAAATCATCGTGGCCCAGCGGGTGGCCTCGGTGGAGGACGCCGACCGCATCCTCATCCTGGAGGGCGGGTCCATCGCCGCCATCGGCACCCACGAGGAGCTGCTCTCCTCCAATCCCATCTACCAGGAGATCTATCACTCCCAGAACAAGGCGGGAGGTGAGCAGGAATGAAGCCCAATGTGAAGCTCGGCCCCACCCTGAAGCGCATCGGAAAGACGCTGTTTGGCTTCTACCCGGTGATGCTGCCGGTGACGCTGCTGTGTATCCTGTTCAGCGCCGCGGTGAGCGCTATCCCCTCCCTGTTCATGCAGAGGGTCATCGCCATCATCGAGGAGGCCTATCCCACCCGGGACTGGGCGGGGGCGTCGGGGCGCGTTTTCGGGGTCATCGTGATCCTGGCGGCGCTGTATCTGCTGTCCCTCGTCAGCGTGTTCCTGTGGAACCGGCTCATGGCCATCATCACCCAGGGCACCCTGAAAAAGCTGCGGTGCAGGATGTTCGACGGGATGCAGGACCTGCCCATCCGTTACTTCGACACCAACGGCCACGGGACCATCATGTCCTTCTACACCAACGACATCGACACCCTGCGGCAGCTGATCTCCCAGTCCCTGCCCAATCTGCTGAACTCCGCGGTCATCGTGGTCACGAACTTCTTTATCATGGTGTGGTTCAGCGTGCCGCTGACCCTGGTGGTGCTGGCCGGCGTGGCCATCATGTTCGTCATCACCGGCAAGGTAGGGGGCGGCTCCGCTAAATACTTCCGCCGGACCCAGAAGTCGGTGGCCCGGCTGGAGGGCTTCGTGGAGGAGCTGATGGAGGGCCAGAAGGTGGTCAAGGTCTTCAACCACGAGCCCGAGACCAAAAAGGATTTCGTCAAGGTCAACGACCAGCTCTATGAGGACGCCAAGGCCGCCAACCGCTACGCCAACACCCTCATGCCCATCCTCAACAACATGGGCCATGTCATCTATGCCGCCTGCGCCATGGTGGGCGGGGTGATGCTCATTCTGAACGCCCCCAACCCCTGCCTGTCCGGCATGGCCGTCAGCATCAGCGTGGTGGTGCCCTTCCTGAACATGACCCGGCAGTTCTCCGGCAGCATCAGCCAGGTGTCCCAGCAGGTGAATCCCATCGTCATGGGCATGGCGGGCGCCCAGCGGGTCTTCGACCTGATGGACCAGCAGCCCGAGACCGACGAGGGCACCGTGACCCTGGTGAACGTGAAGGAGCGGGCCGACGGTTCCCTGGAGGAGTGCCCGGAGCGCACCAACGTGTGGGCCTGGAAGGTCCCCCAGGCGGACGGCTCCTGCACCTATACCAAGCTCACCGGCGATGTGCGGTTCAAGGATGTGGACTTCGGCTACGTGCCGGAGAAGACGGTGCTCCACGACATCACCCTGTTTGCCGAGCCCGGCCAGAAGGTGGCCTTCGTGGGGGCCACCGGCGCCGGCAAGACCACCATCACCAACCTCATCAACCGGTTCTACGACATCCACAAGGGCCAGATCCTCTATGATGGCATCGACATCATGGACATCAAAAAGTCCGCCCTCCGCAAGTCCCTGGGCATCGTGCTTCAGGACACCAACCTGTTCACCGGCACCGTGATGGAGAACATCCGCTACGGCAACCTTGACGCCTGCGACGAGGAGTGCATTGCCGCCGCGGAGCTGGCCGGGGCCCACGACTTCATCACCCGGCTGCCCGACGGCTACGACACCATGCTCACCGGCAACGGGGCCAACCTGTCCCAGGGCCAGAGGCAGCTGCTGGCCATCGCCCGGTGCGCCGTGGCCGACCCGCCGGTGATGATCCTGGACGAGGCCACGTCGTCCATCGACACCCGCACCGAGGCCATTGTCCAGCGGGGCATGGACGCGCTCATGACCGGGCGCACCGTGTTCGTCATCGCCCACCGGCTGTCTACGGTCCAGAACTCCGACGTCATCATGGTGCTGGAGCAGGGCCGTATCATCGAGCGGGGCAGCCACGAAAAGCTCATCGCCGAGAAGGGCAAGTATTATCAGCTCTATACCGGCGCCTTCGAGCTGGAATAACCGCATACGCAAAGCGAGGCCCCGGCGGAAGCCGGGGCCTTGTCATTTGGACTGGGGCGCCTTCCCCACGCCTCATCCGTCACGGCTTTGCCGTGCCACCTTCCCCACAAGTGGGGAAGGCTTTTAGAGGAATTTTTTCATCTCTTCGATGTTGGACTGCTCGGTGCGGAGGAGCTTGTCGGCCAGGTCCCGGACCTCACCGTCGTGCAGGTCGCAGTCCCGGATGGTGCGCAGGCTCTTGGTCACCCCCATGGTGGAGCCCTGGATCATCATCTCCGCGATGTTGGTGGCGGACCGGTCGGTCATGGCCTTCAGGGTGCTCATGGCCTCGGAGGACAGGCGGGCCACCGGGCTGATCCCCTTGGAGGGCTCCCCCCGGGCGTGGAGCATGGAGCCGGCGCTGGATTGCAGCTTCTCGTACTCGGCGCGCTGGACGGAGAGGGCGTCGATCAGGCGGGGGTTTTTGGCGTAGCGCAGCACCGTGTCGATGCCGTCCACCCCCATCTCAGCGGTCTGGTAGATATGGTTGAGCAGTTGGGTCTCGGTCAGCATGATAGTTCACCTCGGATCTCGTATTCGTGTAGGATCAGTATGCGCACAAAGTCACAGTTGAAAACTGCCAAATTTTTTGTTACAATGGGCCATAAGGAAAGAACAAATGTTTGAGGAGGCCGCCATGGCTGTGGAGAGACCGGAAGGGCAGGAATGGAATCACATCGAGGGCGCGGTGGAGACGGTGCTGTTCCGCAACGAGGAGAACGGCTACACGGTGCTGAAGCTGAACTGCGGCGAGAAGGGGGACGTGGCGGTGGTGGGCTGTATGCCCGGCGTCACCCCCGGAGAGCGGCTGGAGCTGGAGGGCACCTGGGGCCGCCACCCCAGCTACGGGGAGCAGTTCAAGGCGGAGGTGGTGGTCCGGCGGCTGCCCGAGGGGGAGCGGGCCATCTTCGAGTATCTGGCCTCCGGGGCCATCAAGGGCGTCCGCATGGGGACGGCCAGGCAGATCGTGGACCGGTTCGGGGAGAAGGCCCTGGAGGTCATCGAAAACGAGCCGGAGCGGCTGGCCGAGATCCGGGGCATCACCCCCAAGCGGGCCAGAGCCATCGGCGAGGCATTTCGGGAGCGGATGGGGATGCGGCGGCTGGCGGAGTTTCTGACGGAACACCGGCTGCCCCTGGCCGCGGCGGTGCCCCTCTATAAGCGGTTCGGCGACGTGGCGGTGGAGGTGGTGCGGGACAACCCGTACCTGCTGGCGGACAGGTCCCTGGAGGTGCCCTTTGCCCAGGTGGACGCCCTGGCCATCGAGCTGGGGGTGGCGGGGGACGACCCCCAGCGGGTGGAGGCCGCCCTCCAATTTGAATTGGACCACAACGCCAACAACGGACACGTGTTTTTACCCAAGGAGAAGCTGATTGCGGCCACGGGCGCCCTTATCGGTGTGGAGGGGGAGTGCCTGGACAAGGGGCTGGAGGAGCTGATCCAACGGGGCGAGGTGGTCCGGGAGGACATCGCCGGAGTCACGGCCTGCTATCCGGCGGAGCTCTACGAGGCGGAGTGCTATGTGGCCATGCGGCTGGGGGAGATGTGCGCCGCCGAGCTGCGGCCGCCGGAGGACCTGGACCGGCTCATCGGGCGCATCGAACAGGAGCAGGGCATCCGGTACGCGGCCCAGCAGCGGGAGGCGGTGGAGCTGGCGGCCTCCCGGCAGGTGATGCTGCTCACCGGGGGGCCGGGCACTGGCAAGACCACCTCCCTGCGGGGGGTGCTGGCCCTGTTTGACCGGCTGGGGCTGGAGACCGCCCTGGCGGCCCCCACGGGAAGGGCGGCCAAGAAGCTGGCCGAGACCTGTGGGGCGGAGGCGGCCACCATCCACCGGCTGCTGTGTACCCAACTGGATCCCTTTACCGGGACGCTGGCCTTTACCAAAAACCAGGACGAGCCGCTGGAGGCGGACGCGGTCATCGTGGACGAGACCTCCATGGTGGATATGTCTCTCATGGCAGCGCTGCTGGCCGCCCTGCGGTCCGACTGCCGGCTGGTCTTAGTGGGCGACCCGGACCAGCTGCCCTCGGTGGGGCCGGGGAATGTGCTGGACCACCTGCTGCGCAGCGGCGTGGTGCCCTCGGTGCGGCTGACGGAGATCTTCCGGCAGGCACGGGAGAGCGCCATCGTCATGAACGCCCACGGGGTCAACGAGGGGAAGGCGCCGAGGCTGGATAACAAGAGCCGGGACTTCTTCTACCTGGGCAGGCGGGACGCCGCCCGGACGGCGGAGACCGTGGTGGAGCTCTGCCAGACCCGGCTGCCCAAAAACATGGGCATCCCGGCAGAGCAGATCCAGGTCCTCTCGCCCACGAGGCGGCGAGGGGCGGGCACCGCCGCCCTCAACCGGGCATTGCAGGCCGCCCTCAATCCCCCCGCCGACGGCAAGGGGGAGCGGGCCTTCGGGCAGTACATCTTCCGGGTGGGCGACCGGGTGATGCAGGTGAAAAACAACTACGACCTGTTCTGGGAGGATCCAGACACCGGCGAGCGGGACATGGGGGTGTTCAACGGAGACGTGGGCACCGTGGTGGAGGCCAACGGCGGCGGTGTCACCGTGTCCTTTGACGGACGCATGGTGGTCTATCCCCCGGAGCTGCTGGGGGAGCTGGAGCCGGCCTACGCCGTCACCGTCCACAAGGCCCAGGGCAGCGAGTACCGGGCGGTGATCCTGGCTCTCAGCGACGTGCCGCCCTCCCTGCTGGCACGGGGGGTGCTCTACACCGCCATCACCCGGGCGCGGGAGTTGTTCATCCTGGTGGGCAGCGAGGAACTGATGGCGAAAATGGTGGCCAACGACCGGCACACCAGACGCTACTCCGCCCTGCGGACACGGCTGCTGCGGGAGATGGGCGTGGAGGCGTGACATCTGAATAAGCAGGGGAGTCCCCGGAGTGAGTTTTCGCTCCGGGGATTTTTTAGCCTTGCACCGGGAGGGGCAACAAATGGCGGTGCGTCACGGAGGTGCGGAGGAGGTTCGGCATGGGCGAGGAGACGAAGAAAACGGCGCCCCGGCGGTCCAGTGAGCCGGTGAGCCATCTGCGGAAGCTAGCGCGGTGGAGGAACAATGACGCGGTGAAGCTGGCCTATCTCAGCGAGGAGCAGACGGACCAGATCGACGGGCTGGACCTGGCGGGGGTGACCGAGCTGAAGCGGCACGGCAACGGGTCCGTCGAGCTGAAATTCGTGGACAAGGTGCGGGTGCTGGACCTGCTGGGCCAGCTGCTGGACCGGCGGGACGACCGGGAGCTGGGCAGGCTGCTGGATGAGCTGGGCACGGCGGAGAGCGGCGATGGACAGTGAGCGGGCGCGGATTTTCCCCCAAACAGCGGAAGGTGCTGACCTGGTGGAGGATGGGGGACTATGACGCCGTCATCTGCGACGGGGCGGTGCGCTCCGGGAAGAGCTACGCGGTGACCGTCGCGTTCTTCCTGTGGGCCATGGTCCGGTTCCAGCGGCAGCGGTTCGGCCTGTGCGCCCCCACCGTCAACGGGGCGCGGCGCAATCTGCTGGCCCCTGTGCGGGGGGAGATGGAGGCACTGGGCTTCCGCTGGGAGGAGCGGCTCAGCCGGAACCAGGTGGTGCTCCGGGGCGGAGGACGGGAGAACACCTTCTATCTCTACGGCGGGCGGAACGAGGCCAGCGCTTCCCTCATCCAGGGGGTGACCCTGGCGGGGGCGCTGCTGGACGAGGTGGCGCTGATGTCCCGGTCCTTTGTGGAGCAGGCCGTGGCCCGGTGCTCCCTACCGGAGGCCAAGGTGTGGTTCTCCTGCAACCCGGCGGGGCAGGCCCACTGGTTCTACCGGGAGTGGATCCAGCGGGCGGAGGAGAAGCGGGCGCTGTACCTCCATTTCACCATGGACGACAACCCGGCCCTGACCAGGCGGGCCAAGGAGCGGTACCGGCGGATGTTCCGGGGGGTCTTCTACCGGCGGTATGTGCTGGGGGAGTGGGTGTCCCCGGAGGGGCTGGTGTACGACTTCTTCGACCCCGCCCGGGTCCCGCCCGCCCCCAGGGGCGGCTGTGAGCGGTGGCGGATCTCCTGCGACTACGGCACCCGGAACCCGGCCTCCTTCGGCCTGTGGGGGCTGAAAGACGGGGTGTGGTACCGGGTGAGGGAGTTCTACTACGACGCCTCGGCGGAGGGCAGCCAGAGGACCGACGGCGAATACGTCCAGGACCTGGAGCGGCTGGCCGGGGGACGGCGGATCGAGGCAGTCATCGTGGACCCGTCGGCGGCCAGCTTTATCGAGGCGCTGCGGCGGCAGGGCTGGCCGGTGCGGAAGGCGGACAACCGAGTGCTGGAGGGCATCCGGCGGACGGCGGAGGCGCTGAAAGAGGGCAGGATCGTCGTCTGTCAGGGGTGCGGGGCCGCCCTCCGGGAGTTCGGGCTGTACCGCTGGGAGGACGACGGGACGAAGGACCGGGTCCACAAGGAGAACGACCACGCCATGGACGACATCAGGTATTTCGTCATGAGTTTGGAGACGGAGGAGCCGCTTGCGGCGGTGAGCGTGGAACGAAGGGCTGTGTAGGGGCGCACAGTGTGCGCCCGAACGATCAAGGCAGGGGCCTGTGCGCCCCCTCATCCGCCCCCTTCGGGGGCACCTTCCCCCCGGCCTCATCCGTCAGCCTTCGGCTGACACCTTCCCCGCAAGCGGGGAAGGCTTTTAGAGGAAGGTTATTTCGATCGGGTGGAAGGCTTAAGAGCTTTAAGCGGGGAGATACCCTGTAAAGGGGTTTCCAGATATACATTCAATGAGAGGAGTCAGAGACATGGAGATTTGCTTTGAGGGCATCGGTCAGGCGGTGGCCACCTTCCAGACGGAGGCGGAGCTGAGCGCCGGCCAGGCGGTGGCGCTGACCGGCAGCTCCACAGTGGGATTGGGCGAGAGCGGCGCGCTGCCCTGCGGCGTCACCGCGGGCGCGGCCCGGAACGGGGCGGTGGCCGTCCAGATCGCGGGGATGGTGACGGTGGCCTATTCCGGCGAGACCGCGCCCAAGGCAGGCTATGAGAGCCTGACCTGCGACGGCAAGGGGATGCTGGTCAAGGCTGAGGACAGCGGGCTCACCTGCCTGGTGCTGGCCGTGGACGAGACCGCCAAGACCGTCACCGTGAAGCTGTAAATAACGGGAGGAGATCAGATATGGCTTATCGATTCGACAATGTGAAGCTGGAGAAGGGCATGTACCACGAGGCGGGCAGGTCCTTCACCCAGGTGCTGGAGAAGATGGACCCCAGCGAGCAGTACAAGGGCACCGCCCTGGAGGGGCTGGACGCCTATCAGCGCCAGCTCAAGCGGTTCGACATCAAGGTGAAGGGGGCCGGCTCCGACCTGGTGGACAAGTTCTTCTCCACCTCCCAGTCCGCGGTGCTGTTCCCTGAGTACATCGCCAGAGCGGTGAAGGTGGGCATGGAGGAGGCCAACATCCTCCCCGACATCACCGCCACCGAGACCCTCATCGAGGGGATGGACTACCGCTCCATCACCTCCGTGCCGGAGGATGAGAAGGAGCTGAAGCGGGTGGCTGAGGGCGCGGTCATCCCCCAGACCACCGTGCGCACCAGGGACAGCCTGGTGAAGCTCCACAAGCGGGGCCGCATGCTGGTGGCCTCCTATGAGGCCATCCGGTTCCAGAAGCTGGACCTGTTCTCCGTCACCCTGCGGCAGATCGGCGCCCAGATCGGGCGGATGCACCTGGAGGACGCCATCGAGGTGATCCTCAACGGGGACGGCAACGACAACAAGGCGGAGGTCTCCCACGTGGCCGCCACCGGCAAGCTGACCTACGACGATTTGCTGGCCTTCTGGAACGGCTTTGAGCCCTATCAGCTCAATACCCTGCTGGTGGGCACCGACACCATGACCAGGCTGCTGGCCATGAGCCAGATGCAGGACGCCGCCGCCGGGCTGGACTTCCACGGCACCGGCAGGCTCATCACCCCCATGGGGGCCAGGGTGCTGCGCACCTCCGCCATGCCCAGGGACACCATCATCGGCCTGGACAAAAACTACGCCCTGGAGATGGTGAAGGCCGGCGACGTGATGGTGGAGTACGACAAGATCATCGACCGGCAGCTGGAGCGGGCGGCCATCACCACCATCTCCGGCTACGCCAAGATCTTTGAGGACGCCAGCCGCGCCCTGTCCATGAACGCGGCGGGCTGAGCCCGATAGGAGGCGGAGCATGAGCCTTCTGAGACAAAAACAGGCGGGGCAGGCGGCGGCCGCCGCCCAGCTCCGGGACGCCGGACGGCATCCCTTTGCTATGCTGGACGGCTACGTGCCCCTCCACAACGGGGAGACTGCCCTGTACCGGGCTATCCGGGAGGGGGTGCCCGTCATCGACGCGGCCATCGACAAGCTGGTCCGGCTGTGCGGCGGGGTCACCGTCCGGTGCAGGGACCGAAAGGCCCAGGAGGGGATGGAGCGGTTCCTCCGCACTGTCCCCACCGGCCGGGGCCAGCGGGGCATCCAGTCCTTTCTGGACGGCTATCTGGACTCCATGCTGGTGGCCGGCCGGGCGGTGGGGGAGATGGTGCCCTCCGCCGACGGCCGGGACGTGGCGGCGGTGCTGTGGGCCGACGTGAGCCGGGTGGAGATCCGGGAGGGGGACAGCCCCCTGGACTTCACCCTCTGGGCCAGGGACAGCGACGGGAAGCTCAGAGAGCTGCCCCGGCAGGAGCTGCTGCTGTTCACCCCCTTCCAGCCGGAGACCGGGGCGCCCTACGGCGCGTCCATGCTGCGGTCCATGCCCTTTTTGACGGAGATCCTGATGAAGATATTCGACGCCACGGGCAAGAACTGGGAGCGGATGGGCAACGTGCGCTTCGCGGTGGTGTGCAAGGGCGCCGAGGCGGGCCTGGCCGAGGAGCGGTGCCGGCAGGTGGCAAAGGAATGGTCCGCCGCCATGCAGGCCAGCCGGGACGGGGCCGTGCGGGACTTCGTGTGCGCCGGGGACGTGGAGATCCGCGCCATCGGCGCGGACAACCAGATCCTGGACAGCGAGGTGCCGGTGCGGCAGATTCTGGAGCAGCTGGTGGCCAAGACGGGCATCCCGCCCTTTTTGCTGGGCCTGAGTTGGTCGTCCACCGAGCGGATGAGCAGCCAGCAGGCCGACATCCTCACCAGCGAGATCGCCGCCATCCGGCGGAGCCTGGAGCCGGTGGTGGAGCGGATCTGCGAGCTGTGGCTGAGGTTGCACGGCTATGACGACCGGGTGGACATCGACTGGATCGACGTGAATTTGCAGGACGAGGAGGCCGAGGCCAGAGCGGCGCTCTACCGGGCGCAGGCCGGAGCCATCGAGGAGGGAAAGAATGGAGATCAGTAAGGACGCGGTGGTGAAGGCCATCGGCCGGCCGGAGGGGGAGGACATGGTCCTCATCAACGCCCTGGCCCGGCGGGAGCTTCAGTCGGAGGAGGTCTACACCTTCGCGGTGCGGCTGTGCGACAACGACATCGACCGGGACTTTGAGCGGTTCGACGATGGGGCGCTGGACGCCCTGGCGGAGCTGTTCCCGGGGGTGTCCGGGGTGTTCGACCACCAGTGGTCGGCCAGGGGACAGACCGCCCGCATCTACCGCACCGAGGTGGTGACGGACCCCGGCGTGGTCACCGCCGACGGGCGGCCCTACAAGTTTTTGAAGGGCTGGGCCTACATGATGCGCACGGCGGAGAACGCCGACCTCATCGCCGAGATCGACGGGGGCATCAAGCGGGAGGTCAGCGTGGGCTGCGCGGTGGAGAGCGTGCTGTGCTCCATCTGCGGCGAGCCCCTGGAGGACTGCCCCCACGAGAAGGGACAGGAGTACGACGGGCAGCTGTGCTGCGGCGTCCTCACCGGGGCCACCGACGCCTACGAGTGGTCCTTCGTGGCGGTGCCCGCCCAGCGGAAGGCGGGGGTCATCAAGAGCGCCAGACGGCTGGAGGACGAGGCCCGGCTGGGCCGGAAGTACCTCAAGAGCCTGCGCCGGGAGACGGCCCGGCTGGCGGGCATCGCCGAGCCGGGGGCCGACCGGACCCTGCTGGAGCGGGTGTGTGCCAAGCTGGACGAGGAGGAGCTGCTGGGCCTCATCAAACTGTATCGGGGGCGGACCGACAGGCTGCTCACCGGGCGGCCCCAGCTCTCCTACGGCGAGGAAGGGCAGGAGCCGGAGATGGCCGACGGGGCCTATCTCATCTGATAGGGGGGCGCGGATATGACTGACGCGGTGCTGGAGATCGTGAAGGGGCTGTGCCCCGGACGGGACGAGGAGCTGCTGCGGCTGCTGTGCGCAGCCGCCTGCGAGGCGCTGGACGGCCTGCTGCGGGAGGACGTAAAGCCGGAGGACTGCGGCGGGCGGTTCGCCCTGGCGGCGGCGTGGCTGGCCGCCGACTGGCTGCGGGACTGCGGCGGTACATCGGAGATCACCGCCCTGTCCGCCGGGGACCTGAGCGTCCGCCGGGAGAGCGGGGCGTCCGCCGGAAGGCTGTCCGGCAGAGCCATGGAGCTGATGGCCCCCTACATCCGGGATGCCGGATTCGTGTTCCGGGGGGTGCGGGGATGACAGAGCTGTTCAGAGAGGTCATCCGCGCCTACGGCAAGGAGCTCATCTGCCGGACAGGGGACGGGGTCGAGGCCGGCCGGGGGATGGCCATCGTCCGGCCCATGACCGGACGGGACCGGCAGACCGCCGGCGGGGCGCTGGGCCGTGAGCGGACCGACGCATTTCTGGGGCTGGCCGAGCCGGGGACGCCGGTGGAGGACATCGGTCCCGGCGGCTGGCTGGAGTGGAGCGGCCAGCGGTTCGAGGTGCTGAACTGCCAGCCCATCCCGGTGGGGGACGCCGTCACCCACCTGTGGCTGGCCCTGCGGCCCTGCGGGGAGACCGCCCCATGAGCGGCGGGTTCAACGGACTGCGGGAGAGGGTCGTCGCCCTCCTGCGGGAGAACGGGGTCAACGCGGTGCCCGCCGGGGCCCCGGAGCCGGCGGGCCGGTGGAGAGAGGCTACGGCGGCGGTGTCCGTGAAGCGGGTGCGGTGCGCCGACAGCGGGTTCCAGAACTATCTGGGCAGCGAGGCCAACGGCAGCAGGGTGACGGAGCTCTACGGCCGGGCGGCGGACATCACCCTGGCCATCGACGTGTACGCCCCCCCGGACGGGGGCGAGGGGGCCTGTCAGGAGACGGCGGAGAAGATCGCGGAGCTGCTGCTGACCCGGGGGGCGGGCGGCCTGGAGCCCGCCGAGTGGACGGCGGAGCGGGCCGAGTGGCTGGACCGGGAGGGCATGTACCGGCTGCGGACCGAGTGCCTGTGCCGGGCGTGGCTCACCGTGGCCGCGGAGGCCGAGGGCGGCCCGGGCTTTACGGACTTTGAAGTGAAAGGGAGAAAAGCATGAGCATGACAGTACAGCATGAGCGGCCGGGGGTGTACTCCTCCTACGAGGCGTCCAGTCTGACAGCCGCGTCGGTCCGCGGCGGCGCGGTGGCCATCATCGCCAAGGCGGATAAAGAGGACGCTCAAAAGGTCTACACCTGGAGCAGCTACAGCCGGGCCGCGGGCGACGTGGGCGCCTGTACCCTCAGCGAGATGGCGCGGCTGGCCATCCGCAACGGCGCGGGGCTGGTGTACGGCCTCCCCGTGAAAACGGACGAGGGCTATGACGACGCTTTTGTTCTGGCGGCGGGGCTGGAGGATGTGGCCGTGGCGGTGTGTGACAGCGACGACCAGGACGTGCAGAAGAAGCTGATGGAGATGGCGCGGACCTGCTCCGCCGCCCGGAAGGAGCGCATCGCCGTGGTGGGCGGCAGGGCCGCCGAGACGGTGGAGCAGCTCACCGCGCGGGCCAAGGCGCTCAACAGCGAGCGGGTGGTGCTGGCGGCCCCCGGCGCAGTGGACAGCGCCGGCAAGGGGATCGGCGGCGCCCTCTGCGCCGCGGCGGTGGCGGGGGCCATCGCCGGAAACGCCGATCCGGCTCTGCCGCTTGGGGGCGTTCAGCTCTATGGGCTGAGCGGGCTGGAGACCAACTATGACGACGGGGACATCGACCTGCTCATTCAGGGCGGCGTCACCCCCCTGGAGACGCTGGCGGGGAACTGCTATGTGGTGCGGGCCGTCACCACCCGGACCACCACCGGCTCCGCCGGGGACCCTACCTGGCGGGAGCTGACCACCATCCTGGTGGTGGACGAGGTCATCCCCGGCATCCGGGACGCACTGCGGGCCAAATTCAGCCGGGCCAAAAACACGGAGCAGACCAGAGGGGCCATCCGCGCCCAGACCGTGATGGAGCTGGAGCGGCGGGTAGAGCGGGAGATCATCGACAGCTATGAGGACGTGACCGTGTCCGCCCTGCCGGAGGACCCCACCGTGTGTCTGGTGGAGTTTGCCTTCACCGTGGCCCACGGGCTGAACCAGATCTGGCTGTCGGCCCACATCACCGTTTGATAGGGGGAGAGAGCATGAGCATTGCCTTTGGACAGGCGGGGTTCCCCACCAGCAGCGACATCTGGCTGGAGCTGGACGGCAAAAAGGTGGCCGTGGTGCAGAGCTACGCCAGCAAGTCCACCAGGACCTCCGGCACGGTGGAGGCCTTCGGCGAGAGTGAGCCGGTGGCCACCGTGCAGGGGCCCCAGACCCACACCATCCAGCTGAGTCGGCTGTACGCCACCGACGGGGCCATCGCCGACGGACTGGACTTCTATGATTTGAAAGACTTTTCCCTGGTCATCTGCAAGCCGGACCGGAAGATCATCTACTCCGACTGCCAGTGGAGCGACATCCAGGAGGACGCCAGGCTGGGCCAGACCGTGGTGGAGAAGCTGACCATGGTGGCCCGGAAGCGGCTGGAGATCAGGACATGAGCATCCGGGCGGGACGGGAGCGGATGACTGTGCCCGAGGGGGAGCTGCGGCTGCTGTCCGCCCTGGAGGCGCTGGAGGCCCGCCGGGAGGGGGCCGCACTGGCCGCCGATGAGAAGGAGCGGGCCCTGTGCGACAACGCCTGCCTCATCGCCAGGGCGCTGGAAAAGGACGGGAAGCCCGTCTTTGCCGACGGGCGGGCCGCGCTGGACGGGCTACGGGTGGAGGACATCGCCCGCCTGGCGGACCAGTGGGCGAAATTCAACCGGGAGCAGAACCCCTCTCCGGTGGGGCGCGCTGAGGAGCAGGAACGGCGAAAAAAAGCCTGGAGCACGCGCGTTATGAGCGCCTTCAATGGCGCGTGCTCCGCCTGTTCGGCGCTCTTCCCACGGAGGAACGGGCCCGGAAGATGAAGGACCGGGACTATCTGTGGTGCGCTTTGAATCTGGCGCTGGACCGGGAGGAGGAACTGGCGCGGCTGTGCCCCTCCTGCCGGGAGCGGGCGGAGCGGGAGCCCTGCCCCGCATGCGGCGCCCCCCGGGAGAGCTGGGGGGTCAACGCCGGGTTCGACTGGGCGCGGTATGTGAAGCTGAAGGAGGGCGGCGTGTAAGTGATCGACCGATTGGCGGAACTGCTGGGCGTTTCGGAGCGTGAGGACGAGGACGAGAGGGAGAAAGACGAGGATGTGGTGGACGCCGGCCCTCTGACCGGGCCGGGGCGGCTGAAGGCCGCACCGGATCCGGAAAAGCCGGAGACCGGCATGGAAAAGGACGGCCCGGAGGAGGAACCGGCGGAGCCTGTTCCGGAGGGAATAGCGCCGGCGGTCCGGGAGAGCGCCGCCGGCATGGCCGACCCCCTCCCGGCGCTGACGGGGAAGGACGGACCGGTCCTGGCCGGGATGTTAAAGCTCCCCGGAGAGACCGGATGGCCGTCCGCCGCTGAGTGCGACAGGGACCAGGCGGGCCTGGAACTGCTGTACCGGGCCGCGGCCCGGGCGGCAGAGCCGGTCTTCGAGGCCCCAATGGCAGACCGGAGCGCGGACCGGACGCTGCCGGAGCCGGTGCTGTCCCAGCCCGCCCGGATGTCGTTGGAGGAGCTGGACCGGGCCATGCGCCGGGACAGCCGCCGGTATGACGGCGGAATGACCATCTATTGACGAGAGGAGCGGGAAACGTGAACCTTTCTCCCATGCGATTCAAAAACTTTGTGTGGCCTCACAATCCCAGGACCTATACCATCACCTTTGAGCGGAAGATGGCGGTGCATAAGATCCCCTTCGGGCGGCACTGCCTCCAGAGCCTGGGCCAGACCCGGCGGGTGCTCCGGGGGGAGGGAGAGTTCGCGGGTAAGGGGGCCTACGACACCTTCAAAAAACTGGCCGATGTGTTCTATGAGGAGACGCCGGGGGTGCTGGTCCATCCGGTATGGATGACCACCACCGCCTGGTTCGCGGCGCTGGAGCTGCGGCAGGAGCCGCGGCCGGACTATGTGGCCTATTCCTTTGAGTTCTGGGAGACCGTGGAGGAGGGGAACACCGGATTGACCGCGGGGGCTGTTTCGACCGCCAGCGGCGGGAGCGGCGGCGGTCAGACAGGCGGCCAGACGTGGTACACTGTGGTGAAGGGGGATACTCTCTGGGGCATCTCCCGGCGGTACGGCGTCACACTGGCGCGGATCATCGCCCTGAACCCCCAGATCAAGAATCCGAATCTGATCTTTGTGGGACAGAAGGTGAGAGTGAGATGATCCAGTGCTGGGTGACCAAGGGAGACGGGACCATGCTGACGCTGCCAACGGCGGTGAGCTGGCGGTTTTGCTACGGCACGGACACCCCCTGTGACAGCTTTGAGGTGCAGTGCCTGTGGGAGCGGGGGCAGGAGAAGGAGCTGTCCTCCGCCAGCCGGTTCTATGCCCAGTGGGAGGACGAGCGGGTGTTCACCGGTGTGGTGGACGAATACGCCGTGGTGTGCGGCAAGGAAGGACTCTATCTGGAGCTTTCGGGCAGGGGGATGGCGGCTCTGCTGCTGGACAATGAGGCCATGCCGGCACAATATCAGAGAGCGACTAAGGCGGTCATCGTGGCGGACCATGTGACGCCATACGGCATCACCGCTGTCGGCGGGGACAGCCTGCCAGTGGTGAGCGGCTTCCGGGTGAGCAGCGGGGAGAGCGAGTGGAGCGTGGTGCGGAACTATGTCTGCTGCTACGGCGGGGTGGTGCCCCGGTTCGACCGGATGGGCCGGCTGGTGCTGGACCGCCACGGGGACAGGACGGCCCTGAAGATCGGGGACGGCACTGTTCTCACGGGGTGGGAGTATCGGGAGGACCGCCACGGAGTGCTGAGTCAGGTGGCGGTGCGCCGGAACACCTATCCCGGCGTGCAGTGGGTCAGCGACAGGAGTTTTCTTGCCGAGGGAGGAAAGGCCCGGCGGGTGGTCACGGTGCCCAACGCCACCGGGACGGCGGCCATGCGGTACACGGCGGACTATCAGCTGCGGGCGTCCCGCCGGGAGCGAAAGCGGATGACGGCGGCATTGGCCGGGGCCTTCCTGGCCTGGCCGGGAGACTTGGTGGACGTATCCCTCACCGGCTGCGGGGCCAACGGACGCTATCGTGTGGCCCAGGCGGAGGTGTCCTGCGGAGAGGACGGCCTGACCACCAGATTGGTCCTGGGCGAGCCGGAGAGCATGATCTGAACGGGAGATGGATAAGTATGTGGCTAAGCGGACAGCAGAGACGACCCGCTGAGAGCGGCGAGGGCCAGACCGGCACCGTGACCATCAGCGGGGGAGAGCTGGCGGTGGAACTGGACAGCGAGCGGCGGGGTTTGGAACTGTACGGCCCCGCCGGCTATCGCTGGACCCCAAAGGTAGGGGAGCGGGTCTTGGTGATCCAGGGCAGGGGAGAGGATCCCTGCGTAGTCGGGACCAAAACGGGGGCCTATGTGCCCGACCGGGTAACGATCGAGGCGGGGAGCATCGATCTGAACGGACAGGTGCTCATCGGCGGCGTACCGCTGGAGAGCTATATCATAAGTCATATGAGCGGTCTGATGGGGGGAGAGGTATGAGTCTGCGGCTGGTGAACAGGGATTACGCGGCGAGCGGAGGCGGCCTTGTCTCCGATACCGGCGAGGAGGCTCTGCTGGACGAGGTGCTGTTCCGGCTCACCGTCCGCCGGGGGAGCTTTCCCTTCCTGCCCGAGCTGGGCAGCCGGATGTATCTGCTCCGGCGGGAGAAGTCCTCCGCCCGAACGGACCTGGCGTGTCAATATGCCGCCGAAGCGCTGTCCGGAATATCCGGTTTAGCGGTGACCGGGGCGACAGTGGGTTGGCGGGAGGATGATCTGACGGCAGAGATCTCCCTGCTGTGGCAGGGGGAAAAACTGACGGTGACGGCACAGGTGGAGGAATGACAGATGATGACCTTGGAGGAGATCTATCAAAATCTGGCGGCGGTTTTTCAGGAGCGGACCGGCCAGAGCGCGGCGGGAAACAGCGAACTGGCGGTGCGGTTCTACGCGGTGGCTTCGGAGCTGTACAGCCTGTACGTCCAGGCGGAGTGGACCAGGCGGCAGTGTTTCCCACAGACCGCCGCAGGCGAGGACCTGGACAACCACGCCTGGCTGAGGGACATCGGCCGGCGGCAGGCGGTGAAGGCCACCGGTACGGTGCGCTTTTTTGTGAATGAGGAGCGGGAGAGCGACGTGCCCATTCCGGCGGGAACGGTGTGCATGACCGCCGTGGGGACGCGCTTCATGACCACTGAGGATGGTGCGGTGAGGTCCGGCACTACGCAGACCGACGTGCCGGTGGAGGCGGAAGAGGAGGGCGCGGGCGGCAACGCGGCGCCGAATACCATCGTGTACATGGCACTGCCTCCCGCGGGAATATCCGCCTGCACCAATCCCGACGCGCTGGTGAATGGGCAGGACCAGGAGAACGACGAGAGCCTCCGGGCACGGGTGCTGGAGAGCTACCGACGGCTGGCCAATGGCGCCAACAGCGCCTTCTATCGGCAGGCGGCGATGGCCTTCGACGGGGTGGCGGCCGTGACGGTGCTCCCCAAGGCGCGGGGCGTGGGCACCGTGGATCTGGTGGTAGCCAGCCAGGGCGGAAAACCGGGGCAGGAGCTGCTGAGCGCCCTGCAGAGCTATTTTGACCAGGTGCGGGAGATCGCGGTGGATGTGGATGTGAAAGCGCCTGCTGAGCATGAGGTGGATGTGGAGGCCGCGGTCACCGCCAAAGCGGGACGGCAGTTCGAAGAAGTGAAGAGCGCTGTGGAGGCGGCGGTGCAGGGCTGGTTCACCGGGGAGCGGTTGGGCAGTCCCCTCACCAAAGCGGAGTTGACCGCCCTGATCTTCGGTGTGGACGGGGTGGCCAATGTGACCGTCAGCCAGCCGGCGGAGGATCTGGCCGCGGAGAGTTCTGCACTGCCGGTCCTTGGGACGCTTACCGTCACCAACGGGGCACAGTAAGGGGGCCGCGCAATGAGCTATGAAAACTACCTGGTGGAGCTGCTGCGGCCTCTTGGGGTGTATGACCTGCGGGAGGACACTGTCAACCGGGGGGAGCTGGCAGCCTATGGCGGGGCGCTGGACGGCGTCGGGACGGAGCTGGACGACACCGCGAGAGAGATGTCCCTGGCCACGGCGGAGGGCTTTGGCCTGGAGCGGATCGAGGAACTGCTGCCCTACCGGCCGGTATGCGAGACGACCAGGCAGCGGCAGCGGGCCCTGGCGGCGCTGCTCCGAATCAGCGGGGACAGCTTTACGCCGGCCGCCGTCAACGACACCCTGACCGGGTGTGGGCTCAACGCCGCGGCGGAGGAGACCGGCAAGCCGGGATATGTCCGGGTGCGGTTCCCGGAGGTGGCGGGCATCCCGGAGGGATTTGAACAGATGAAGGCCATCATCGAGGAGATCCTGCCCTGCCACCTGGACATCGAATATAAGTTCTGGTATAACACATGGGCCATGGTCCGGGAGCGGCATCCCACGTGGAGGCACGCCATGGACACGGCATTGAGCTGGTACGGCATTGCCACGGAACATGAGGCGTGGGATTGACAGGGAGAAGTGGGGATGGCTGGAAAACCATCCCCACTTTGATTTCCTGAAAAAGGTTATAAAATTTTCACAAAAAAGTGTTGACAAATGGAACTGTGAGTAGTACAATACAGACAGAAAGGAAAAGGTGAGTCCAATGATTTGAGGAACCGCCCGAAACCCTTTTGTGATGGAGACGCAGGTGCGAAACGAACCCTTGACCGTTCCAAACGTGCTTAAGTAAGCATCGGAAGCCAGAGAAGTCTGAAGCGTCCAGTTTAGTTTGCAGAAACAGGGAGCAAGTAGTTTCTATAGCGAGTCCATCACGACGATATCTCAGAAAGCGAAGGTATCCGCCAATGAACAATCTGAGCCAGAAGTAGGCCCCCAACCGCGATGTGGGACGGTTGGGGGCCGAGGTGTTTTTGTGGGGATATCGACAGTATTTGATCCGGCGGCCGGCCGGATGTTTTTTTGCCTGAAAAATTGGCGGAAAGTTTACAGAAAAGGGTATTGCAAAATGAAAGCCCGTCCTGTATTATAATATGTGCGTTTTCATCGAAAGGTGAGATTTGCCATTTTACCGCCGCCGGGCTGGACCGGGGGCGTATGATACAGGAGTGAGCGATATGTCTCTGTTTGCGAAGGATATCGGTATCGACCTGGGCACCGCTACCGTGCTGGTCTATATCAAGGATAAGGGCATCGTGCTGCGGGAGCCCTCCGTGGTGGCCCTGGACAAGAACACCGGCAAACTGCTGAAGGTGGGCACCGAGGCCCAGCAGATGCTGGGGCGCACCCCCGGCAACATCGTGGCCATCCGGCCCCTGCGGGAGGGCGTCATCTCCGACTACGACATGACCGAGCGGATGCTCCGGGAGTTCATCCGCAAGGTGGCCCCCATCCGGCTGTTCAAGCCCAGGGTGGTCATCTGCGTGCCCTCCGGCATCACCGAGGTGGAGGAGCGCGCCGTCATCGACGCGGGCATCCAGGCCGGCGCCCGGAAGGTGTACCTCATCGAGGAACCCCTGGCAGCCGCCATCGGCGCGGGAGTGGATATTACCCAGCCTGACGGCCACATGGTGGTGGACATCGGCGGCGGTACCGCCGACATCGCCGTCATCTCCCTGTCCGGCATCGTGGAGTCCGCCTCCATCAAGGTGGCGGGCGACGCGTTCAGCGAGGCGGTGGTGAAGTATATCCGCAAGCGCCACAACGTGCTCATCGGCGACCGCACCGCCGAGGAGTTGAAGATGACCATCGGCTGTGTGTTCCCCCGGCCAGAGGAGATCACCATGGAGATCAAGGGCCGCTGCCTGATGACCGGTCTGCCCCGGGTGTTCTCCGTGTCCTCCAGCGAGATGATCGAGGCCTTCGAGGAGCCCTGCTCCCGTATCCTGGAGGCGGTCCACGGCGTCCTGGAGCGCACGCCGCCCGAACTGGTGGCCGACATCTCCAGCAACGGCATCATCATGACCGGCGGCGGTTCCCTGGTCTGGGGCTTTGACAAGCTCATCGAGTCCCACACCGGCATCGAGACCTATGTGGCGGACGACGCCATTTCCTGCGTGGCTCACGGTACCGGCAAGAGCCTGGACTGGATCAACGACATGCAGGACGGCACCATGAACATCTCCCGCAGCCGGCAGATGCTGTGAACCGGTTTTTTCCCCGCTCTCGGAGGAGGGCGGGGATTTTCATTTTTTCAGGGGGGAAACGGTTTGGCATTTTTTGCGAAAAAACCGCGGAATGGCTTGAACGGCGGCGGTTTGTGTGATATACTGCCACAGACGTAAAATCTGTTGGCCGACTGGCCTGTCCCCGCGGAGGTACCCATGAGCAAACAAACGTATGATCCCCTGAAGATCGAAAATCAGCTGTGTTTTCCTCTGTATGCCTGTTCCCGCAACCTGATCCGGCAGTATAAGCCCTTTCTGGACAAGCTGGACCTGACCTACACCCAATACATCGCCATGATGATCCTGTGGGACCGCAGGTCTGTCATGGTAAAAGAGATGGGGGAGACGCTGTGCCTGGATTCCGGCACTCTGACTCCCCTGCTGAAAAAACTGGAGGCAAAAGGGTTCGTCACCCGGAGGCGGGACGAACGGGACGAGCGCAATCTCATCGTCACGCTGACCGAGAAGGGCGCGGCCCTGCGCCAGGAGGCGCTGGCGGTGCCGCCCCAGATTTCCGCCCGCGTCCCTTTGACCCGCAAGGAGGCGGACCAACTGTACCGTCTGCTCTATAAGATGCTGGGCCGGTCTGTGGTGGAGCCGTGACCGCCAGTCTGTTCCGCTGCCCCAACTGCGGCGCGCCGCTGGAGCGGGAGGGGAGGACCCTCCGCTGCCCCGCCCGCCACAGCTTCGATATGGCCCGGGAGGGGTATGTGAACCTTCTTCCCCCCAACCGGAAGCGCTCCAAAGACCCCGGCGACGACCGGGACATGGTGGCGGCCCGGTCCTCTTTTCTGGAGAAGGGGTACTATCTGCCTCTGCGAAACGCACTGGAGGATTTGGTCGTCCGGCGCACGGAGAACGTTCCCGCGCCTGTCGTGGTGGACAGCGGATGCGGAGAGGGCTGGTACACCGCCGGTGTCCACGCCGCCCTGGAGCGGGCGGGGAGGGCGCCCCGGACCGCCGGGGTGGACCTGTCCAGGTACGCCCTGCGGCGGGCGGCAAGACGGCTGCCCGAGGAGGAGTTCGCTGTGGCATCCGTCTACCGGCTGCCGCTGGGAGACGCCTCCGCCGACCTGCTGCTGGACGTGTTCTCGCCCCTGGCGGCGGCGGAGTTCGCAAGAGTGGTGAGGCCCGGCGGGTGCTTCCTCTATGTGGTGCCCTCCGCCCGGCACCTGTGGCAGATGAAGGAAGTCCTCTACCCCCGGCCCTACGAGAACCCGGTGAAGGTGGAGGACTACCCCGGCTTCGCCTATCAGGGCGTGACGGAGATCAGGGAGACCATCACCCTCACCGAGCGGGCGGATATCACGGCCCTGTTCGGCATGACGCCCTACGCCTGGAAGACGCCGAAAGAGGGCGTCGCCCGCCTGGAGGGGCTGGACGCCCTCACCACCGAGATCGGGTTCGACGTCCACGGTTACCGCAGAACATAAAAGCGCGGCCCCGGAGGTCTCTCCGGGGCCGTTTCGCGTATCATTTCCGCTTCACCAGGGGCACGCCGATTAAAATCAGGATTGGGAACACGACGGCGGGCAGCAGGCCGGCGGTGAGCGCGTTTCCGTTTGCCGCCGCGGCGAAGCCCACCAGTGTGGGTCCGGCGGAGCAGCCCACGTCCCCCGCCAGGGCCATCAGGGCGTACATGGCGGTGCCGGCGGCGGGAAGGCGGGCGGCGGCCGCGCTGAAGGTCCCCGGCCAGAAGAGCCCTACCGAGAACCCACACAGGGCGCAGCCGGCGAGGCTCAGGGCCGGGGAGCCGGACAGGGCGGCCAGCAGATAGCAGCCCACGCACAGCCCCGCGCTGCCCATCATGGCGGCGTGGAGGGGGATGCGGTCACTGAATCTGGCGTACAGGGCTCTGGAGGTCCCCATCAGCAGGGCGAAGGAGCAGGGGCCGGCCAGGTCGCCCACCGCCTTGGTCACGTGGAGGGCGGACTCGGCGAAGGAGGAGGCCCACTGGCTCATGGCCTGCTCGGAGGCGCCGGCGCACACCATCAGCGCCAGCAGCAGCCAGAACACCTTCTGCTTCAGCAGGTCCTCCAGCTTCATGGGCTCGTGGCCGCCGGCCATGGGGAAGATGGGCACCGCGGCGAAATAAAAGGCGTTGGCGGCGGGGAGGAGGGCCCAGAGCAGGGCCAACGCCCGCCAGTTCCGGACCCCGAACAGGGCGAAGAAGCCGGTGGAGATCAGCACCACCCCCACGTGGCCCCAGCAGTAGAAGGAGTGGAGGAGGCTCATGGCGGCCTCCTTTTTCTCGGTGGGGCAGCTCTCCACGATGGGGCTGATAAGCACCTCCGTCAGCCCGCCGCCGATGGCGTACAGTACCACCGCGCACAGGATGCCGGGGTAGGGGGACAGGACGGCGGGCAGCACCGTCAGGCCCGCCAGCCCCACGGCGGCGAACACATGGGCCGCCACGATGCACCTGCGGACGCCGATGCGGTCCACGAACCGGGCGGACAGCAGGTCCACCAGCATCTGCACGGCGAAGTTCACCGTGGTGATGAGGGTGATCTGCCCCAGGGACAGGGAGAAGTCCGCCGCCAGCGTCAGAAACAGCAGGGGGACGAAGTTGTTGACCACGGCCTGGGTGATGTACCCTAAGTAGCTGGCGTAGATCGTGTGGGTGTAGCTTTGCAGACGCGGCATAGGTTCGACCTCTTTCCAAAAATCTATGTTATTCTATGCGCCGGCGGCGGACCTGTCAAGTGGGCGTCTCTTGACAGGATGAGTTCATGCTGATATACTGTAAATCGTTTTTGACAGGTCAACTTTTGAGGAGGAGATCGCGTGGCCAGGACGCTGGACCGCTGCCAGCTCATCGAGCGGAGCATCATCAAAAAATACCGCAAGGTCCTGTGGAATCCCTTCACCTACGCGGTCAAAAAGTACGAGCTGATCCGGCCGGGGGACAAAATCGCCGTGTGCGTCTCCGGCGGCAAGGACTCTATGCTCATGGCCAAGCTGATGCAGGAGCTCCACCGCCACACCGAGGTCCCCTTCGAGCTGACCTTCCTGGTGATGGACCCCGGCTACAGTCCCGCCAACCGGAAGCGTATCGAGGACAACGCCGCTCTGCTCCGGGTGCCGGCGGAGATCTTCGAGAGCAGCATCTTTGACATCGCCAACCACGCGGGGGGGAGCCCCTGCTACCTCTGCGCCCGGATGCGCCGGGGGCACCTGTACGCCAGAGCGCGGGAGCTGGGCTGCAACAAGATCGCCCTGGGCCACCACTTCAACGACGTCATCGAGACCACGGTGCTGGGCCTGTTCTACGGCTCCCAGCTCCAGGGCATGATGCCCAAGCTCCACAGCGCCAACTTCCCCGGTATGGAGCTCATCCGGCCACTGTACTGCGTCCACGAGGAGGACATCATCGCCTGGGCCCGGTACAACGGCCTGGAGTTTTTGCAGTGCGCCTGCCGGTTCACCCAGGACGCCGCCGACCAGGCGGGGGCGTCCAAGCGGCTGGAGATCAAGGAACTGCTGAAAAAGCTCCGGGAGGACAGCCCGGACATCGAGAAGAGCATCTTCAACGCCGTCCACGACGTCCATCTGGATACCTTCCCCGGCTGGAAGACCGGGGGAGTGGAGCACTTCTTTTTGGAACACTACGACAGGAGAGAGGAACCATGATCTCATTGCGGGACAAAGACCCCCGGGGCCTGACGGTGGGCATCCCCAGGGGGCTGCTCTATCATCGGTACAACGCCCTCTGGTCCGCCTTTTTCAAGGGGCTGGGGGTGGAGCTGGTCTACAGCGAACCCACCAGCCGCAAGGTGCTGGAGGAGGGCGCGGGGGTGGAGGTGGACGAGACCTGCTTGTCCGCCAAGATCTACATGGGCCACGTGAAGGCCCTCATCGGCAGATGCGACTACATCTTCGTGCCCCGGGTGGACACCTTCGGCCATTTCCGGGACATGTGCGTCCGCTTCCAGGCCCTGTACGACCAGTGCCGGAACCTGTTCCGCCCCACGGGCCAGAAATTCCTGACCTATAACGTGGACGGCGAGTTCGGCATCACCGAGGAGATGGCCTTCCTGGAGCTGGGACAGTCCCTGGGTTTCCCCAAGGGGGAGGTCAAAAAGGCGTATGCCGCCGCCAAAAAAGAGGAGCAGCGGGCCTGGAGGGAGAAACTGAAAGCCCAGGAGCCCCTGCTCAAGGCCGACGGGACGAAGATCCTGCTGTCCGGCCACAGCTACGTGCTGGACGACCCCTATGTGGGCAGGCCCATCACCGACTTTCTCCGCTCCATCGACGTGACCGCCGTCCGGGCCGACGTGGTCAACCGGGAGCTGGCCCTGAAGAAGAGCGTGGAGCTGTCCCCCACCTGCAAGTGGGAGATCAGCCGGGAGCTGCTGGGGGGCATCGCCCTCTACCGGGACCAGGTGGACGGGATCATCCTGGTCAGCGCCTTCCCCTGCGGGCCGGACGCCATGGTCAACGAGCTGCTCACCCGCAAGCTGAAGGGGATCCCCCTGCTGAACCTGGTGCTGGACGCCCAGAGCGGCGCGGCGGGGGTGGAGACCCGGCTGGAGAGCTTTGTGGACATCATCCGACTGAAGAAGGGGGCGCTGTGAGATGCCGCTGAAGCTGGAACGAATCAAGGAGGGGCAGAGGGTCATCCACGGGGCCTTCCCCCGGTACGCCGAGTACAACTGCGCCATGAAGTACATGGCGGAGCACGGCTTCCACAACGTGAAGTTCGTCATGCCGCCCCCCCTCACCAAGCGGACGGAGGAGATCGGCGCCCGGTACAGCCCGGACTACGTCTGCACCCCCTTCAAGACCCTGCTGGGCAGCCTCATCGAGGCGCTGGAGGCCGGGGCGGACACCCTGGTGATGGTCCACGGCTACTGCCGTCTGGGGTATTACGGCGAGCTGATGGAGCAGATCCTGAGGGACCAGGGCTATGAGTTCGACTTCATCAACCTCAGCGACTACGATACCTGGAAGAAGCGGGACTGGCTGAAGGTGATCCGGCGCATCGACCCGAAGCTGAACATCCCGAAGTTCGTCCAGGCCGCCCGGGAGACCATCAGGATGATGGAGCACCTGGACGAGGTGACGTCGGAGTACTACCAGATCTGTGGGTTCGACGCCACCGGCGGCGAGGTCAGGCGGGCCTACCGGCGGTTCCTGGCCGCCCTGTATACGGCGGACTCCGGGGAGGACATCGAGGGGGCCTACAAGCGGGTGAAGCAGGACTTCCAGACCATCCCCCTGAACAAGCCGGACCGGCCCCTGCGGGTGGGCATTTTAGGGGAGTTCTACACGGTGATGGACGCCTTCTCCAACCTGCACCTGGAGCAGAAGCTGGCCGATATGGGGGTGGAAGTCCACCGGTGGATGAACATGACCCACCATCTCCTCCACTACGGAGAGGTGAAGAACCTTGCCCCCAAGATCAGGGACCTGTGCGAGTACACCATGGGACCCACCTCCACCGCCAACATCTGGTACGCCAAGACCTGCGCGGAGCACGGGTATGACGGGCTCATCCATGTGAAGTCGGCCAACTGCACCCCGGAGATCGACATCATGCCGGTGCTGCAGAACATCAGCGCGGACTACAAGATCCCCACGCTGTACCTGACCTACGACTCCCAGACCAGCGACGTGGGGCTCATGACCCGGCTGGAGGCGTTCTACGATATGATCGAAACGAGAAAGAGGGCATTGTCTTGAAACAGGCGTATCTTGGAATCGACGTGGGGTCCATCTCCACCAAAGGCGTCATCATCGACGACGACAATAAGATTTTGAGCAGCGAGTACATCTGGACCGAGGGCGACCCAATCGGGGCCAGCAAGCGGCTGGTGTCCCTGCTGGAGAAGCAGTTCGACAAGGAGAACTACCGGATCGTGGCCACGGGGACCACCGGCTCCGCCCGGAAGTTAGTGGGGACCATCGTGGGGGCCACCATGGTGAAGAACGAGATCACCGCCCACGCGGTGGGCACCACCACCTTCTATCCGGAGGTCCGTACCATTTTGGAGATCGGCGGGCAGGACTCCAAGATCATCCTGGTGGAGAACGGGGTGGCGGTGGACTACGCCATGAACACCCTCTGCGCCGCCGGCACCGGGGCCTTCCTGTCCAGCCAGCCCAAGCGCCTGGGCATCGAGGTGGAGGAGATCGGCGAGTACGCCGCCCGGTCGGAGCACCCCACCCAGATCGCCGCCCGTTGCACCGTGTTCGCCGAGTCCGACCTGGTCCACAAGCTCCAGATGGGCCACCCCCGGGAGGACGTCATCGCCGGCGTGTGCAACGCGGTGGTGGCCAACTACCTGAACAACGTGGGCAAGGGCAAGAAGATCCTCTCCCCGGTGGTGTTCCAGGGGGGCGTCAGCAAAAACTCCGGCGTGGTGGCCGCCTTCGAGAAGGCCCTGGGCTGCAAGGTGACGGTGGATGAGAACGGCCACCTGATGGGGGCCCTGGGGGCCGCCATCCTGGCCCGGAAGGGGAAGGGCCGCCGGACCTTCGACTTCGCCGTGGAGGACACCGAGTTCCACGTGCGGGAGGCGGGCTGCGGCCGCTGCCCCAACAACTGCGAGATCATCTGCGTCTACTCCAGCGATCAGCTCATCGACGCCTGGGGCAATCGCTGCGAGCGGGGCGCGGTACATTGATTTGACAAACACGCTCCGGGGTGCTATGATTTGCTCAGATGTGCCCCGTAAAATCATAATTTAACGGAGATGTGTCCACATGACCTATGAAATGACCGTGGCGGGCGTGAAGCGCGACCTGCCCCTGTGCCCCCTGAACGACCACATGATGATCGCGGCCTTCGTGATCTTCGGCGATGTGGAGCTCACCTGCGCCTGCGCCCGGGACCTGCTGAAGATCGCCCCCGAGTTCGACTACATGGTGGCCCCCGAGGCCAAGGCCATCCCCCTGGTCCATGAGATGGCCCGCCAGAGCGGCCGCAACGAGTATTTCCTGGTCCGCAAGAAGAAAAAGGCCTACATGGACGGCGTGTTCGAGGCGGTGGACCGCTCCATTACCACCGAAGGGGAGCAGAAGCTGTACATGGACGGCGCCGACGCCAAAAAGATGAAGGGCAAGCGCATCCTCATCCTGGACGACGTGATCTCCACTGGCGGGTCCATCGCCGCGGTGGAGAACCTGGTGGAGCAGGCCGGCGGCATCGTGGCGGGCAAGATGGCCATCTTGGCCGAGGGCGGCGCCGCTGACCGAAAGGACATCCTGTTTCTGGAGCGGCTGCCCCTGTTCGACGGGCAGGGGAAGCCCATGTGAAATGGCGCGTAAAATGAAGGCGGAAGCCACATGAAAAGGGCGATCGTTATTCTGCTCTCCCTGGCGTTGATCGTGGGGAGTATCTCATCTTGCGGCCAGAACGCGCAAACGCCGGTAGTCAGCCCGGAAGCGGTCCCCACCGTCGAACCGACCGCGGAGCCGACCCCAGAACGCACATCGGAGCCGACGCCGGAGCCTACGCCGGAACCTACCTCGGAGCCGACACCGGAGCCGACCCCAGAACCCACCCCGGAACCTACCCCTGAGCCGGACCCGACTCCAGCGCCAACGCCGGAGCCTGTAATGGTCTGGATCCCTCACAGCGGCTCAAAATATCACACCAAATCATCATGCAGCGGAATGAACAACCCGACGCAGGTCACGATCGACCGGGCCATCGAGCTTGGATACACCCCATGTAAGCGCTGCTGTTGACGGCGGGACATCATAAAACCGGTTACAAAGACAGGGGCCTGTGAGAATCACAGGCCCCTGTTCCTTGTCCAAAGAAAAATCCGCCAAATTTGTTAAGTCCCGCTGATGGTATACAGCGAATAGAAGTACCCCTTTTCGCCCATGAGGGCGTCGAACCCGCCCCGTTCGATGAGCCGCCCGTCCCGGAGGACGAAGATCTCGTCGTACTGCGCCAGCAGCGCCCGCTCCAGCCGGTGGGTGACGATGAGCCGGGTGAGACCGTCCAGGTCCAGGATGGCCTGGGTGACGGCGAAGGCGGTCTCGTTGTCCAGGGAGGCGGTGGCCTCGTCCAGCAGCAGCACCGGGGTCCCCCGGAGCAGGGCCCGGGCGATGGACACCCGCTGCCGCTCCCCGCCGGACAGCCCCGCGCCGTTCTCGCCGCAGCGGTAGTCCGGCCCCCGCTCCGCCAGGAGAGGGGAGAGCCCCGCCCGGTCCGCGGCGCTGTCCACTGCCTCCGCCGTGAAGTCCCGGAACATGGTGATGTTCCGGCGGATGGTGTCGTCAAAGACGAACACGTTCTGCCCGATGAGGCTCTCCAGGTCGTAGAGGCTGTCGGGGTCGATGGTCCGCAGCTCCTTCCCGTCCACGGTGAGGCTGCCCGTGTACCCGTCGCACCCGCCCATGAGCAGGTTCAGCAGGGTGCTCTTGCCCGAGCCGGAGGCTCCCACCAGCGCGTACTTTTTCCCCGCCTCCAGCCGGAGGGACACGTCCCGCAGCACCGGCTTGTCCGGCTCGTAGCCGAAGGTCACCCGGTCGAAAGTGATGGCGTCCGTCAGCACCGGCTCCACGGCCTCCCCCGAGCGGGCGGCGTTCTCCTCCACGATGTTTGCCAGCTTCTCTATGAGGCCCCGGGCGGCTTTTCGCTGGGCCAGCAGTTGGGGGATCTGCTGGACCGGCTGGAGGAGGGAGTGGGAGAGGTTGGTGAAGATCAGCACCGTCCCCGCCGTGATGCTGCCCCGCAGCGCCAGACAGGCGCCGATGAAAAATATGCCGAACTGCATGACGACGGAGAGACTGCTGCCGATCCCCTGCATCGTGCCCCGCCAGAGCAGCCGGCGGCTTCGGGCCAGCTCCAGCGCGCGGTCTTCCTCGTCGAAGATGTGTTCCGCCTCCGGCTCGGCCTTGAAGCTCTTGATGACGGCAAAGCCGGAGAGCAGATCCTTGGCCCTGCCCACGAAGCCCTCGCTGGTGTCGCTGAGGGCCTTTTCCCGCCGGGCCAGCTCCGGGCCGAAGACGGCCACCCCCAGGAAGGGCAGCACGCAGAGCACCACGGCGGCTCCCGTCATCGCCGGACTGTAGGTGAGCAGGAACACCAGGGTGGCCAGAAAATTCAGGGGCAGCACGATCAGCTCAAGCAGGTTTTGCAGATAGTCGGAGCTGATCACCGTCACATCGCTGGTGAGGACGGACAGATACCGCCCTGTGTTCTCCCTGGTAAAGGCGGTGATGCCCTTTTCGGAGAGCCGCCGGAAGGCGTAGGACTTATACTGGCCCAGCGCCCTGCCCAGCCAGCCGCTGAGGGCCCGGTAGTACAGCGCCTCCGCGACGCCCAGGAACACCGCTATCCCCGCCGCCGCCCACAGAAGCCGCACGAGCCGGTCGGTGTCCAGCGCCGCGATGGCGTCCATCACCTCACCCAGCACCCATGACACGACGAGCATGGACGGGATCTCCAGGATGTACAGCGCCGCCGTTCCCAGAAAGCGGAGGCGGTTGCGCTCATAAAACGCCCGGATGTAGGGCCGGGCGGGGTCAGGCTTTTTCATCTCCCGCCGCCCCTTTTTCAAAGCACTTCTCCCGCATCAGGTTGCCCACCAGATTCATCCCGTGGCCCTGCCACGCCCAGCGGGCAAAGGTCAAAAGGGGCACGACGCCGCTGAAGTCCCGGAGGGCATAGACGCTCACCGTTCCCTCCGGCATGGTGATCTGCTCCTTCACCAGCAGATGGGCCTGGGTCAGCGCCTCCAGAGCCTGTTCCGTCTCCGGCAGCGGGATGCCCGCGCCCTGGGCCGTCACCGCCGGGGCGTAAAGGCCCTCCCGGCTCCGGCAGAGATACCGCAGCGCCTCCATTGCCCCCGGCAGCGCCAGGGCGGCGAACAGCGTCCGGTATTCGTCGTCGGTCAGGAAATACCGCTCATAGCCCTCCTCCGGCTCCGGGAACACCCCGAAGTAGGAGTAGTCCTCCGCCCCTATGCCCAAAAGGTAGCCGCTGTCCGTCCCCGCCATTGTGCGCAGCAGCGCCTTGCCATGACCGAACAGGCTCGGTACCTCTATCTCTCCCTTCTCGGGGTATGCGATCCACGGCGTGTCAAACAGGGGATCGCTGACACCGTAGATGGCCGCGTCCCACAGCAGCCGGGTGATCCGGCTCAGCCGGTCCTTTTCCGGCAGGGACCGCAGCCATTGGATAAAGGTGTCGGACATATCCCGCACCTGTCCGCCCTCCCGGCCAAAGAGGGCGTCCACCGTCACCCCCAGCCGGTCCGCGATGGCGGGCAGCAGGGCCACGTCGGGCGCGCCGCCGTTCTCCCACTGGGACACCGCCTGGGTGCTGACCCCCACGGCCTCCCCCAGCTCCTTCTGGGTCAGGCCCCGCTGCTTTCTGAATTTCTGTATCTGACTACCGATCAAACTGATCTCCATATCGTCGACCTCCCGTGTGAAATGCGCCTGTACAAGCTATGCTTTCATTATAGGTCTTCCGCCGCTTGATTTCAATGGAGACGGATTGGAGGAAAATCAAGTGTTGATTGAACTATCAACTGAAAAAGACGGCGGGGAGGCCCCGCCGCCTTTTCTGCGCCAGCTATTCTTTTTTGCCCTTCCTTTTCCGCACCGCCTCGGTGAGGATGAATTCGATCTGGCCGTTGATGGAGCGGAAGTCCTCCTCCGCCCAGGCGGCGATCTCGCTCCAGAGGGTGGCGGACAGCCGCAGGGGCACCTGCTTTTTGGCGGACTCTTTGGCCTTCAGTTCCCGCTCCAGCGCTTCGATGCGCTCCAGCCGCGCCCGGAGAGCCTGTTCCCGTTCCTCGGGCGTCATCAGTAGATGCTCCCGGAGTTGACGATGGGCTGGGCATCCTTATTGCCGCACAGCACCACCAGCAGGTTGGAGACCATGGCGGCCTTGCGCTCCTCGTCCAGGTTCACGATCTCGTCCTCGCCCAGCCGGTCGATGGCCATCTTGACCATGCCCACGGCGCCGTCCACGATCTTCTGCCGGGCGGCGATGATGGCCACCGCCTGCTGGCGCTGGAGCATGGCGGCGGCGATCTCCTCGGCGTAGGCCAGGTGGGTGATGCGCACCTCCTCGATGGCCAGGCCGGCGTCCTTCACCCGCTTCTGCAGCTCCTCCCGCATGGAGTCGGCGATCTCGATGGCGGAGCTGCGGAGGGTCTTCTCCTTCACGCCGTCGTCGTCATCGTCGTCGTCGAACACGTCGTAGGGGTACAGCCGGGCGATGTTTCGGATGGTGGAGTCGGTCTGGATGTTCAAAAATTCCACGTAGTTCTCCACCGCGAAGGCGGCCAGGGTGGGGTTCTCCACGTGCCAGATGACCACCGCGCCGATGATGATGGGGTTGCCCAGCACGTCGTTGACCTTCTGCCGGTGGTTGTCCAGCGTCTGGGTCTTCAGGGAGATGCCCTTGCCGCCGGGGACGGAGATCAGGGCGGTCTTGCCCTCCTCCTCCAGCTGCTTCGATTTGAGCTGGGCGGCCTTGAGGGCCTCGTTATAGGCGGGGGAGAAGGAGGAGACGAAGGGGTTTACATAATAGAAGCCGCTCTCCTTCACGGTGCCGTAGTACTTGCCGAACAGGGTGAACACCCGGGCCTCGTTGGGCTTGACGATCTTCAGCCCCGCCATCAGGACGGGGCAGACGACCCAGCCGGCGACGGCCCCAAAGATGCCGAGAAGCACTCTGGGCATGTCTTTCCCGGTGCTCACGCTCACGGCGATGCCTGCGATGAACACCGCCGTGCCGCAGAGGATGCCCAGAATCAGCAGAAGCAGGACCAGTCCGCCGGAGCGGGGATGGAGTTCTTTTTCCGCGATGTTGGTTTTCATAGGGAGGACCTCCTTGAAATGGTTTCTTTTGATGATATCGAAATGATATCACTACAATATCGAGTTGTCAAGCATTTTTTCAGAGAAGCCCCGCATTGACAATCATCCGCCCCAAAGTTATAATTTTTTCAGAACATCTACGGGATGGAGGAGATCGCATGGCAAAAAAGATCACCGCCGCCATCTGCGGCATGGGCAACCGGGGCTGTGAGGCATATGGGAACTATCACCGGCTGTTCCCGGAGGAGCTGGAGATCACCGCCGTGGCCGACCCCCGGCCCGACCGACGGGCCCTGGGCTGGCAGCGGCTGGACGTGCCGAAAGAGCGCTGCTACGAGACCGCCGAGGAGCTGCTGGCACAGCCCAAGCTGGCCGACGTGCTCATCATCACCACCCAGGACCGGGACCACGTGCGCCTGGCCCTGCCCGCCCTGGAGAAGGGCTACCATCTGCTGGTGGAGAAGCCCATTTCCCCCAGCCTGGAGGAGTGCGTCGCCCTCCGGGAGAAGGCCCATGAGTGTAACCGCACGGTGGTGGTGTGCCATGTGCTCCGCTACACCCAGTTCTACAGTAAATTGAAGGAGCTGCTGGACAGCGGGATCATCGGCAGGCTGGAGTCCATCGCCGCCACCGAGAACGTGGGGTACTATCACTTCGCCCACAGCTTCGTCCGGGGCAACTGGCGGCGGTCCGACGAGACCAGCCCTCTGATCCTGGCCAAGACCTGCCACGACATGGACCTGCTCCGCTGGCTGGCGGACAAGCCTTGCCTGCGGGTGTCCAGCTTCGGCTCCCTGGACTGGTTCAAAAAGGAGAACGCCCCGGAGGGCAGCGCGGCCCGGTGCCTGGACTGCCCCGTCAAGGCGGACTGCCCCTACGATGCGGAGAAGATCTACATCACCCACAAGCCCGCCGGCTACCGGCAGGGCGTCCGGGGCTGGCCGCTGACAGTGCTGTGCGTGGACCCCACCGAGGAGAAGCTGTACGAGGCCATGCGTACCGGCCCCTACGGCCGCTGCGTCTATCGCTGCGACAACGACGTGGCCGACCACCAGGTGGTCAACCTGGAGTTTGAGGGCGGGATCACCGCCACCTTCTCCGTGTCCGCCTTCACCGAGCGGTGTTACCGCACCATCCGCCTCATGGGCACCGTGGGGGAGATCGAGGGCAGCATGGAGGAGCATAAGATCGTGGTGCGCCGGTTCGGCAGGCCGGAGGAGGTCATCACCATCGACCCCAAAAAGGACAAGTTCGCCGGCCACGGCGGCGGCGACTCCCGGATGATGGAGCAGCTGTGCCGCATCGTGGCGGAGGGGGGCGGCGACGCCCTCACCTCCGTGGACGTGTCGGTGGAGAGCCACATCATGGCCCTGGCCGCGGAGGAGAGCCGCCTCCACGGAGGCAAGGCCGTGGAGCTGGCGGAGTTCGCCAAAACGGCGAAATAAATGGACAAAATGAGAGCCGGGGGATTTTCCCCCGGCTCTTTGTGTGCTTTTTCAGTCCGCTCTGTACTCCAGGATGTCCCCCGGCTGGCAGTCCAGGGCCTTGCAGATGGCCTCCAGGGTGGAGAAGCGGATGGCGCTGACCTTGCCGGTCTTGATCTTGGACAGGTTCACATTGGCGATACCCACCCGCTCCGCCAGGGCGTTCAGGGACATCTTTCGGTCTGCCATGACCCGGTCCAGACGCAGGATAATGGCCATAAGATCACCTCACAGGGTCTCGTCGGAGAGGGTTTGCAGCTCCGCGCCGTATCGGAAGATATAGGAGAGCAGCAGCAGGACGGCAAATACCGCCAGGAAAGACAGGTCCAGCCGGTAGTTCACTGTGGCGGAGGCCACCTGCGCCGGGTCGAACAGGGCCGTCACATCCACCATGTGGAAGATTAGCTGGGTACAGGCATAGTCCGCCGCTGAGAACGCCCCGCCGCAGATCAGAGCGATGACCGACAGCCGCCGCAGATTTCTGGACACGGCCTGATCGAAGGGCCGGCCCTCCTTCATGGGCCGGAGAACGGCCCGGAGGGCGGCCAGCACGGTCAGCGTCAGGGCGACCGCCGCGGCGGCCAGCACTGCCAGCAGCGCGATGTAGGGCCATTCCGGGACGCGGCCGGCCAGGCCGCCGTTCAGCGTCAGGGACACATAGCCCAGATCGAGGCCGGTCAGGCCGAAGAACGTCACCGAGGGGCCGTCGGCGCCGCTGATGACGCCCTGGGCGCCGGAGAGGGACAGCGGGACGAGGATGACCGCCACGGCGGCCAGGATCGTGCCGGCGATACACAGCCAGAACAGGACGCGGACGATCACGTCCAGGGCGTTCGCGATTTTTTTGAGCTTTTCCATAGGGACCGGCCTCCTTTTCTTCTGAGGCCAGTATAGCAGAGAGACAGATGCTTGTCAACTATCATTTAACGATAAACATTAAATATTTTATCTATCATATAGAAAAGGGACGGGTATGCGGGACGGCCCCTTCAATAATAGTACGAGGGGAAACTACTTTTTCCAGATCTTCAGTGCATATTTTGCCAGTTCTTTCTGCCGGTTTGTTATCTCAGAAGCACCCCATTCGCTGTACAAGGATAACCGGGAATTCGGTTCAATTTTTGAGGCGGCGTAGCCGGCCTTTTTCTCGGCAAATGGTTTGTTAGAGATGGATTGGTTTAGCGGACCACTGAGCAGAGCAAGGTTGCCGAGCCGCCATAGGTAATCATCATGAATGGCAGGATCAACAGTCCACTGTGTGCAGTCCACAGGCATAATATGCTCAATATGTACCTCACTAGTATCTGGGTTCAATTCAAGGTTCCTGTCCAACAGACGATGAATACGACTCAAAATATATCTCACAAGTTCTTTTTGGGAATTGGACGCAGTCCAGGTGGAGAAGGAACCCTCAAACTCCTCATCGGAAACCATCTGCTCCTTGACCTTATCGCAGATGGTTTCCACGTCGTCCAGTGTGCCGTCATAAATACTCTTGGCGGTAGCTGCGAAAAAGCGTTCACTCTGGTTGGCTACCTTGCCGCATATCGCGAAGTTTCGTAGCATATAAGCCTCAATAGTTCCGACTACATAGGCCAGGTCATCTTCAGTAAACTGGCGATCAGACTGCTCCATGGCGAGGACAACAGGATAGAAGGAACGCGCTTTCAAAATCTTCAGAGCGCGCAGGCTCTGGATCAGTTTTTTTGATTGGAACGGAGTATCCTCTCCGGGATATGCCATGGCGTGATAGATTGGGGCATACTTCTCTAAGGAATTGAGGAAAGCCTTGCTGCTTTTTGGAGTGGCGATGTGCTTGCTGATGGCGCGATAGAGTTCCTTGTCACGGGTAAAGTTCTCAGAGGAATTCCAGAAGTGGCGAATGTATTTTGTCGGGTCGGCCTTATCCAGAATGTTAATCATGCTGGTCCACTTTGTCTGGGCGAGGGCAATGTCTTTGGATTGGCTGAAAATATAGTTTTTTAGGAGATCGGACGTCTCAAGATCTTTTCCGCAGGCGTTCAAAGTTTCGAAAATGACGAAAGCTTCTTCCAGTTTGGTAGCCTCCATGTAGAGCACGTTGAAACGGAAGAGAAACGCATCGTAGTATTGATCCAAGCAGTCGATTTTTCCATCGACGTCTGCTTCGGAGTAGTCTGCAAGCGAGCTTTTTATGTGGTCAAAAAAGAAAATAAACGCTTTTCGCATTCGCTCATGCGATTTTTTCTTTGCCTTTGCTTCATAATTTGGCTCACCTAATTGAATTGCAGTGCGAAAATAGTCCCGGTCCGGCTCATTCAAAATTAAGTGGAGTTTGTTGGCCTTGGAGGTGTATCTACCAAGGCATAGACTCGTGATATCGGTGCGCTTTTCGTCCGCATCGGCACTTTTGGTTTTTAGAAAAATATCTTCATAAAATAGCTGGAGTGCCCGAAGGAATATAACAGATGTGACGGTCCGTTGCTGGCCGTCAATGATGTATTTGTCAGTTTTATCCTTATGAATGACCATTTGTCCGAAGAAATGCGTCGTTCCGTCGCTATCATTCTTTGTGGATTCGAGATCATCCCAGAAATCACTCAGTTCAGCAGCTTCCCAAGAATATTCCCGCTGGTAATCGGGAATGTGATAGGTATTACCCAGATAAGTTTTCATATCCCAGATAGAACAGTTTTGCAATGCCATGATCCCACTTCCTTGTCTAAATTTGACATTTGTTTTACCTTTCAATTATATCAATAACCGTGGCCACCCCGTCCCGGACGGAGAATTTGACCTCCATCCCGGCGAACCCGAACCCGTAGACCCGCTCCGGGTCGTCCTGGTAGGAGGGCCGGGGGTCCAGCGCCAGCACGTGGACCAGCGCCTCCCGGCGGTCCTCCGGGACCTTTAAGATCAGCTCGTCCGGGACGGACACCGCCAGCCGTGCCTCCGGGGCCTCCGCCGCGAAGCCGCCCACCGCGTCGGGCCGGCAGTCGGCGTAGGGGAGGTAGGGCTTCACGTCATAGATGGGGGTGCCGTCCATCAGGTCGGCCCCCGCCACATGGAGGATGGGGCCCTCGGGGCTGTCCAGCTCCACCCCAAGCAGCCTCACGCAGGACAGGCCGATGGGGTTGGGCCGGAAGGGGGACCGGGTGGCGAACACCCCCAGCCGGGTATTCCCGCCCAGCCGGGGAGGGCGCACCGTGGGGGACCAGCCCTCCCGCTTCGCCTGGGAGAACTCCCAGATGAGCCACAGGTGGGAGAAGCCGTCCAGCCCCCGGAAGGCGTCGGCCACCCGGTACTCCGGCTCGAACACGACGGCCGCCCGCAGCTCCTCCACCAGCCCCGCCTGCCGTGGCACGCCGAACTTGGAGGGGAACTCGGCGCGGATGTGGGCGATGGGCTTCATGGGCGGGGCCTCCCTTCAAAAAAGCAGGGCGGGAGAGGCTCCCGCCCTGTCCTGCGTCTATTTTACTCCTCGTCGGGGAGGAAAGCAACCACGTCGTTAGGCTGACAGTTCAAGATGCCGCACAGCCGCTCCATGGTGTAGAGCGTGATGCTCTTATTGTGCTTCAGATTGTTGATGGTACGGGGGTTGATGTTGTACTTCGTGATCAGCGTGTAGGTGCTGATGTTGCGGTCTTTCATCGTTTTCCAGAGCGGGGCGTAAGAAATCACAGCGACCAAGCCCTTTCAAGACTTCTTTTCCACATTATCATTGGAAAAAATGGGCTTGACTATACTGAAATATGTAACTATAATTGAGGCATAGAGAAAGGAGGATCGCTATGGCCGATTACATGGGCACAAGTAAGGCGGCGGAAAAATGGGGCTGTTCTCAGGCGTATGTAGCGAAACTATGCAGAGAGGGCAAGATCAAAGGCGTAGAGCAGGGTGGCAAGGGGAAACCTTGGAGGATACCGGTTGATACGCCGAATCCAGTTTTCATTTCAAATTAAGTATAAAGGAGAGAAGACTATATGAATATATACGCTATTAGTGGAATTTGCGTTTTTTTGGTGATTTTCGGTGTAATGCTTTTAGTATTAGCATTACTATTTAAGAAAGAGTTTGCTGTGCAGGGTGGAAATGGAGACAAGACTGCAAATAGAATCGTAATAATTACAGCTATTATAGCGGCAATCTGTTTGGCGACAAGTCTCATTATAGGGAGCCTATTTACAAATTTAACAAAGGATGGTGGCGGAGATAGAGAAATGGGAAAATGCTGGATTTGTGGCGAAAAAGGTTCTTTCCAACTTGATGGGTCGTATTATTGCTATAAGCACTATAATGATCGCCTATCCGGGAAGATAGGGTAAAAGAAAGAGAAAAGAGGTCAAATATTTCTGGCTCCTTTACGCAATGTCAAAATAAAACGGCTGAGGCGCTTACCCCAGCCGTTTTTGTGATTATGATCGAATTAGAAGTATCGCTTCAGCAGACCCTCCAGGACCCTGCCGTGGCGGTGAATATCTCTAAAGTATTCTGTGTGTCACCAAATTGCTTGACAACGTAAACTAAAACGGTTATAATAAGGCTACACTTATAAGGGGGGCGATTTCATGGCCACTACTCCGACCCAGGTCCGCATCGACGCGGATATCAAAACCCAGGCGAACGCGCTCTTTGACAGCCTCGGCCTGGATATGTCTTCGGCGGTCAATCTGTTTCTTCACCAGTGTGTCCTTCGCGGCGGGCTTCCGTTTGCGGTGGAGGTCCCGCAGTACAGCGAGCGGACCCTGAGCGCGATGGCGGAGGCCAGGCGTATCTCCCGGGACCCTGACGTGAAGGGATACACCAGCATGGAAGAACTGAGGGCGGCGCTGGAGGACTGATGTATAAATTCAAAACAAGAAACGGCTGAGGCGCTTGCCCCAGCCGTTTTTGTGTGTATTTTCTGCTTAGAAGTACCGCTTCAGCAGACCCTCCAGAGCCCTGCCGTGGCGGGCCTCGTCACGGGCCATCTCGTGGACGGTGTCGTGGATGGCGTCCAGGCCGTTCTTCTTGGCGCAGAGGGCCAGGTCGAACTTGCCCTGGGTGGCGCCGAACTCGCAGTCCACACGCCAGGCCAGGTTGGCCTTGGTGTCGGCCTTCATGTTGGGCTCCAGCTCGCTGCCCAGCAGCTCCGCGAACTTGGCGGCGTGCTCGGCCTCCTCATAGGCGGCCTTCTCCCAGTACAGGCCGATCTCGGGATAGCCCTCCCGGTGGGCAATGCGGGCCATGCAGAGATACATGCCGACCTCGCCGCACTCGCCGTTGAAGTTGGCCATCAGCTGCTCCCTGATGTAGGCCTTGTCCTCGTCGGAGATGTCGGCGTTGTTCTTCACGGTCTTGGCGTAGATGCCGAACTCGTGCTCGGCGGCCAGCTTCATCTCGCCCTCCTGGGCGGTGAACTTGGAGCCGGGGACATGGCACACGGGGCACTCGGCGGGGGGATTCTCGCCCTCATAGACGTAGCCGCAGACGGGGCAGATCCATTTTTTCATAAGTGATTCCTCCTAATAGAAATATGTAGTTAACAGGAATGATTCCTATTAGCATCTTACCACAGTTTACCGGTGGTGTAAAGAGCTTTTTGCGCCGGGGAAACAGGTTTTAATCGTCCTTGTGGGCGGCGTAGAACTGGTCGTAGTCCCTGAGGTTGGCGGCCAGCAGGGCGGGGGTGTCCAGCCCGTAGGGGCAGCGGCTCTTGCAGGCGTTGCAGTGGAGGCAGTTGTCGATGCGGTGCATCTTCTCATACCAGATGTCGCTCATATAGGGCCTGTAGGGGGAGCGGCGGAGCAGTTGGGCCATCCGGGCGGACTGGGGGATGTCGATGTTCGCGGGGCAGGGGAGGCAGTAGCCGCAGCTCCGGCAGAAGCTCTCCACCAGCTCGGCCCGGTCTTTCTCAATGACGGCCTTCAGCTCGTCGGTCATGGGTTGGCCGGCGGCGTCCAGCGCCAGCCACTGGTCCAGCTCCCACTCATACTGGATGCCCCAGATAGGCACCACGTCGGGGTACTGCTGCATGAAGGCGAAGCAGGCGGCGGCGTTGTTCAGCATCCCGCCGGACAGCCCCTTCATGGCGATGAAGCCCATGTCGGCCGCCGCGCACTGTTTCAGCAGATCGAATTCGATGTCGGAGGCCAGATAGCAGAAGGGGAACTGAAGCGTCTCAAAGTTCCCGCTCTCGATGGCGGCCCTGGCCACATGGGCCCGGTGGTTGGTGATGCCGATGTGCCGCACATAGCCCTTCTGTTTGGCCTCCAAAGCCGCGGCGAAGGGGCCGTCGGGGTCCTCGGGGTCGGGCAGCTCCGCCGGGTTGTGGAACTGGAGCAGGTCGATGTAGTCGGTCTTCAGCATCCGCAGGGAGTTCTCGATGTGGGCCTGGGCGGTCTTCTTGTCGGAGGACATGGTCTTGGTGGAGATGATCACGTTCTCCCGGATGCCCTCGAAGGCCAGCCCCAGCTTCTTCTCGCTGTCGGTGTAGGCGTTGGCGGTGTCGAAATAGTTGATGCCGGCGTCATAGGCCCGGCGGACCAGCTTCACCGCGTCCTCCACCGGGACGCGCTGGATGGGCAGGGCGCCGAAGGCGGTCTTGGTGACCATCAGCTCGGTCCTGCCCAGGCGGACTTTTTTCATCTGACCCACTCCTTTTCTGCTGTTTTTCTCAGTGTATCACAGATGGGGCGGGCCCGCAAGAAAAATCGGGGCCCCGCGGGGCCCCGATTTTCGGGTACAGGTTGGCTTACAGCTTCCACGCGGTCTGCTCAGTGTGGAGCAGATGGTGGGCCTTTTCAGACAGAGGGGCCCCGAGGTAGTCCTTGTACAGGGCCTGCACCGACGGGTTCTCGTGGGAGAAGCGGATGGGGTTCTCCCGGTCCAGCTGGTACAGCCGCTTGCCCCGCTCCCCGGCCAGTTCGCAGCCGTCGCGGATGGGCTGGCCGCCGCCGCCGGCGCAGCCGCCGGGACAGGCCATGACCTCGATGAAGTCGTACTGGACCTCGCCCTTTTTCAGGGCGGTCATCAGCATCCTGGCGGAGGCCAGGCCGGTGGCCACGGCGATCTTCAGGGGCAGGTCCTTCACGGTGAAGGTGTACTCCCGCCAGCCCTGGAGGCCCCGCACCTCGGAGAAGGCGTCGGCGTCCGGATTATCGCCGGTGAGAAGGTAGTATGCGGAGCGGAGGGCGGCCTCCATCACGCCGCCGGTGGCGCCGAAGATGACCCCCGCGCCGGAGGCCGTGCCCAGGGGCTGGTCGAACTCCTCCTCGGGGAGGGCGGCTACGTCGGTGCCCCGGAGCAGACGGCCCAACTCACGGGTGGTGAGCACCACGTCCACGTCTTTGGCGGCGTCGTTGACGGCCTCCACGTCGCACTCGTACTTCTTGGCGGAGCAGGGCATGACAGACACGCAGAAGATCTTTTCCGGGTCCACCTTGATCAGGTCGGCGAAGTAGCTCTTGGTCACCGCGCCGAACATCTGCTGGGGGGACTTGGCGGAGGACAGCTGGGGCACCAGCTCGGGGAACTCCAGCTTGAGGAACCGCACCCAGCCGGGGCAGCAGGAGGTGAACATGGCCTCGTTGCCCTTGCGGGTCTTGAGGTGTTCGATGAGCTCGCTGCCCTCCTCCATGATGGTCAGATCGGCGGAGAAGTTGGTGTCGAACACATAGTCCACCCCCAGAGTGCGGACGGCGGCGGCCATGCGTTTCTCGGTGGCCAGCTCCGGAGGCAGGCCGATCTCGTCCCCCCAGGCGGCCCGGACGGCGGGGGCGATCTGCACCACCACGACCTTGTCCGGGTCGGCGATGGCGGAGAGCACCCTGGCGGTGTCATCTCTGGCGGAGAGGGCCCCCACGGGGCAGTGGGTGATGCACTGGCCGCAGAGGGCGCAGTTGATGTCGTGGATGTCGACGCCGTCCCGGGTGGAGACGTGGGCGCCCCGGCCGGTGCCGGAGAACTCCCACACCTTCATGGACTGCATCCGGTCGCACACGTTGACGCAGCGCAGGCACTGGATGCACTTGCTGTTGTCCCGGATCAGGGGGAAGGTCCTGTCCCAGCGGGGAGGCAGGGGCATCTTCTCAAAGGGCTCCTCCAGCAGGTTCAGTTCCCGGGCCACATCCTGCAGAGAGCAGTTGCCGCCCCGGGGGCAGGAGGTGCAGGCCACGTTGTGCTGGGAGAGGATGAGCTGCACGTTGGTTTTCCGGGCCTGGCGGACACGGGGGGTGTCGGTGCGGACGGACATGCCCTCTTCCGCCGCGGTGTTGCAGGCGGCGGACAGCTTCTGGCTGCCCTCCACTTCCACCACGCACACCCGGCAGGCGCCCACCTCGTTCAGGTGCTTCAGATAGCACAGGGTGGGGATGTGGACGCCGGTTTGGCGGGCGGCCTCTAAAATGGTGGTCCCCTCGGGGACGGAGACGGCTTTGCCGTTGATCGTCAGATTTACCATTGCTCGGACCTCCCTCCGCGAAACGCGCCCAGGCCGTAGTGGTCGCACCGCAGGCAGCGGGAGCACTCCTGCCGCGCCTCCTGCTCGGTCATGTTCAGTTCCATCAGGTCAAAGTCGTCCCTGCGCTCCTCGGCCCGGCGCTCGGACAGGTTCACCCGGCCCCAGGGGCCCAGGGAGGCGCTGGCCGCGGCGGGGACGGACACCGCCCGGGGCAGCCTGTGCTCAAAGCCCAGGTATTTGTCGATATTGGCGGCGGCGGTCTTGCCGGCCTCCACGGCCCGGATGACGGTGGAGGGGCCGCTGGCGCAGTCGCCGCCGGAGAACACGCCGTCCACCTCGGTCAGGGTGCCGGTGTCGCTCTGGATGTTGTTCCGGCGGGTGGGGACGCCCTCGGCGGCGAAGGGGGCGGAGTCCACCACCTGGCCGATGGCGCCGATGACCACGTCGCACTCGATGCGGACCTCGTCCCGGTCGGCCCTGGCGGGCTTGGGACGGCCGCCGTCGTAGGCGCCGGGGATCTGGGGCTGGACCACCAGCGCGGCCACCTTGCCGCTCCCGTCGGTCTCCACCCGGACGGGGGCCATCATGGTCACCATCTCGCAGTGCTCGGCGATGGCGCCCTCCACCTCCTCGGCCAGGGCGGTCATGTCGGCCTGGCGGCGGCGGTAGACGCACTGGACGCTCCTGGCGCCCAGCCGCATGGCGGTGCGGGTGCAGTCCATGGCCACGTTGCCGCCGCCCACGATGACCACCCGCTTGCCCTTCAGATCGGGGGCCTGGCCGTCGCCCATGGCCCGGAGCAGCTCCACGGCGGACAGCACGTTCTCCGCGTCGTCCCCGGGGACGCCCAGGGGCCGGTAGGAGTGGGCGCCGATGGCCAGATAGACCGCGTCGAACTCCCCTTTCAGCCACTGGAAGGTGCCGCCGGTGACGGAGACGTCGGTATGTACCTCCACGCCGGTGGAGAGGATGGCGTCGATGTCGCCGTCCAGATACTTGTCGGGCAGGCGGTAGCGGGGGATGCCGTAGCGCATCATGCCGCCCAGCTTATTGCGCTGCTCGAACACGGTGACACTGTGGCCCATCAGCCGCAGATAGTAGGCGGCGGTGAGGCCGGAGGGGCCGCCGCCCACCACGGCCACCTTCTTGCCAGTGTCCGCCATGGGGGTGGGGGCGGGCACGTCGCCGGCCTTGTCCACGGCCATGCGCTTGATGCCCCGGATGTTCACCGCGTCGTCCACCATGTTCCGGCGGCAGCGGTGCTCGCAGGGGTGCTCGCACACCAGAGCGCAGGCGGCGGGGAAGGGATTGTCCTCCCGGATGAGGCGCACCGCGTCGGCATACCGGCCGGCCTTGGTCAGGGCGATATAGCCGGGGATGTCCACGTGGGCGGGGCAGCCGGCCTTGCAGGGCACCGGCTCGAAGGCGGCGGTGCAGCGGCCGGCCTCCACATGGGAGCGGAAGTCGCCCTCAAAGGCATTCATGCTGCCCAGCAGCGAGCGGGCGGCCTCGGAGCCGATGACGCAGTCGGCGCTGTCGGCGATGGCAGAGGCCAGGGAGCGGAGCAGGGTCAGGTCGCCGGCGGTGCCCTGGCCGTCCAGGATACGGTCCAGGATGGCGGAGAGCTGCCGCAGTCCCACCCGGCAGGGGACGCATTTGCCGCAGCTCTGGGACAGGCACAGCTTCACAAAGGCCGCCGCCTGCTCCACCGGGCAATTGGAGGCGGGAGCCACCGCGCCCCGGCGGGCCAGGTCGTCGTACAGCCCCCTGATGGCGGTCTCGGCGCTGCCCTCCCGAATGATGTCCAAACGATTCAAGTATGCTGCCTCCTTTTCAAAATTGAGTGAAGCGGAGAGACAAGGCCGGGACAACCCGTCTCTCACAGAAAAATTGCCTAAAAATCACAGAAAATCCACAGGATTTTGCCGCTATTCCACAAAATTATATCGGGAAGACGGCCTTCTGTCAATATACGTTCTTCGGAGCGGCGGGAAAAGTTTTGCGGCGGGGCCAAGGAGAGAAAAACGCCGGGAAAGCCGGGATCAGGGCTGGCTTTTTATCACAAAAGCTGATATACTGTCCTCAGAGAAGCGAAAGGGGGCAGGGCCTTTGGCCGCGCTGGGCGATAAACGGCTGTTCCTGCTGGACATGGACGGCACCATCTATCTGGACGAGGACCTGTTCCCCGGCACCAAGCCCTTCCTGGAGGCGGTGAGGGCCCGGGGGGGACGGTATCTGTTCCTCACCAACAACTCCTCCCGGGGCGTGGACGCCTACATCGAAAAGCTGGGCCGGATGGGGGTGGAATCCTCCCAGGAGGACTTCCTCACCTCGGTGGACGCACTCATCGCCCATCTGCGGGGGAGGGAGCCCTATCGCCTCTGTTACGTGTTCGGCACCGAGAGCTTCCGCGCCCAGCTGAAAGAGGCCGGCGTCCCCGTGACGGCGGAGCGCTCCGATGAGGTGGACTGCCTGCTGATCGGCTTCGACACCGAGCTGACCTTTCAGAAGCTGGAGGACGCCTGCATCCTCCTGAACCGGGGGGTGGACTTCATCGCCACCAACCCGGACTGGGTTTGCCCCACCTGGTACGGCTCGGTGCCCGACTGCGGCAGCGTCTGCGAGATGCTGTGGCGTGCCACCGGACGGCGGCCCCTGGTCATCGGCAAGCCGAGGCCCGCCATGGTGGAGCTGGCCATGGAGCGCACCGGCTTCTCTCCGGAACAGACTTTGGTGGTGGGGGACCGGCTGTACACCGACATCGCCGCCGGGGTCAACGCCGGGGTGGACGCCGCCTTCGTCCTCTCCGGGGAAGGGACCCTGGCCGACCTGGAGCGGAGCGAGGTGAGGCCCGCCTGGGTGTTCAACGACATCGCCGCCCTCCACGCCGCCTGGGCGGGGGAGGAGTCAAAGGAGAGATGGAAATGACAAACGGGGAGCGCCGGGACCGGGGCATGGTCTACGTGGCCGACGAGACGGCCTTCGCGGAGATGGCGGAGTGCAGGAAGAAGCTGAAAAAGCTGAACGAACTGGACCGCTGGGAGTATGAGCGGATCAACGCCGCCGCCAGGGAGGTCATCCCGGACTCTCAAAACCTGTCCGTGATCCCGCCCTTCTACTGCGAGTACGGCACCCACATCAGGATCGGGCGGAATTTCTTCGCCAACTACAACTGCGTGCTCATCGACGTGGCCCCCATCGTCATCGGGGACAACTGCCTGTTCGGGCCCAACGTGTCCATCTATACGGCAGGGCACCCCGTCCACCCCGCCACCCGGAACAGCGGCTACGAGTACGGCAGAGGGGTGACCATCGGGGACAACGTGTGGGTCGGCGGCAGCGTCATCATCGTGCCGGGGGTGCATATCGGCAGCAACGCCGTCATCGGCGCGGGGAGCGTGGTCACCGCCGACATCCCGGACATGGTGGTGGCGGCGGGGAACCCCTGCCGGGTGATCCGGCCCATCACCGACGAGGACCGCCGGTTTTTCTACAAGAGAGAGCCCATCGACGACGAGGCCTGGGAGATCATCTCCGGCGGTGTGTGACCGAACGATCAAGTGAGGAGGAAAACCGATGAAAAAGCACAGTCTGCTCAGAGCCGCCTTGATGGCCCCCGCCGCCGCGGCGGGCGTCTACCTGCTGTCCCTCCGGGGCAGAAGAGACCACCCCGCCTGGGAGACCCTCCGCCGGTACCGCTATGCCCACCGGGGGCTCCACGACAGGGAGCTGGGCGTCCCGGAGAACTCCCTGGCCGCCTTTCGCCGGGCGGTGGAGCACGGCTTCGGCGCGGAACTGGACGTCCACCTGACGAGGGACGGCCGGCTGGCGGTCATCCACGACAACTCCCTGCTTCGCACCGCCGGGGCAGACGTGAAGGCGTCGGAGTCCACGGCGGAGGAACTGTCCCAGTACCGCCTGGAGGGGACGGAGGAGAAGATCCCCTTCCTGGAGGAGGTGCTGCCCATCTTCGAGGGCAGGGCCCCCCTCATCGTGGAGCTGAAGGTGGACGGCAACAACGACGCCCTCTGTCAGACCGCGGTCGATATGCTGGACCGCTTCCAGGTGGACTACTGCGTCGAGTCCTTCCACCCCGGTGCGGTGCGCTGGCTGAAAGAGCACCGGCCCGACATCTGCCGGGGCCAGCTCAGCGAGGACTTTTTGAAGAGCGGCGGCACCAACATGGGCCCCTTCGCCGACTTTGCCATGACCCATCTGCTGCTGGACTGCGTCACCCGGCCCGACTTCATCGCCTACGACTGGCATGGCCGGGAGGGACTGTCCCCCCGGCTGGCCCGGAGCCTCTGGGGGGTCCAGGAGGTGAGCTGGACCGTCCGGGACCGGGAGACCATGGAGCGGCTGGAGCGAGAGGGCAGCCTCATCATCTTTGAGAATTTCATTCCGTGAGAGGGGAATCAAAACCACCGGTTGGACCGGTGGTTTGACAAGACACTATAAGGGACTATCTTCTGATGTTGACCACATAAATACGCGCTTACTATATAGAGGGGCCGGCGTGAGCCGGCCCCTCAGTCTGTCGAAAAAGTCTGCCTAGAGGCAGACTTTTTTGCATAGATGAGGTAAAATGGGAATGAGGTGAGAGA